>CAYXOL010000056.1:0-32589 GCA_964467165.1 uncultured Clostridium sp. | reverse complement strand
CTGTATATGTTAATCTAAAACTACACCACAATTCTAATTGAAATATCCCCCACTTTAATGTAAACTTTCTTATGATATACATCATAAGAGGGGGAATGGAGATGATTACATTGAGCGAAAAACAGCACATCATAATATCGGCACATCTAAACGGAAAGTCTCAAAGGTGCATAGCAAGAGAGACTGGATTTGATAGAAAAACTATTAGTAAGTACCTTAAAGAATATGAGTTGACAAAACAAGAAATTTTAAATTTTAATGGAGGGATTGAAGATATAAGAGAACTTCAGAGCAATATTTCTGAGAGACCTAAATATAAGTGTTCAAATAGGAAAAAGAAAAAATTAACTGATGAAATTATAAATAAAATAAAGGAATATATTGAAGAAAACCAACAAAAACGGAATGCCGGTAGGCATAAGCAGCAAAAGAAGAAAATTGATATATATGAAGCATTAAGAGACGAAGATTACGATATAAGTTATCCAACTGTTAGTAACTATATAAATAAATTTCTTAAAAATGGAGCCGAAGCATTTATAAAGTCAGAATATGAGCTTGGAGACATTTGTGAATTTGATTGGGGGGAAGTTAAATTAACTATTAATAATGTTGATAGAAAATTTCAAATGGCGGTATTTACATCTGCAAAAGGTAATTATAGATATGCGCAGCTATTTTCCAAACAAAATTCAGAGTGCTTTCAAGAGTCACATGCTTTATTTTTTGAACATATAGGACAAGTATATAGAACAATTGTTTACGATAATATGAAAGTTGCAGTGAAGAAATTTGTAGGTCCAACTGAGAAAGAGCCTACGGAAGCATTGCTTAAAATGTCAATATATTATGGGTTTGACTTTAGATTTTGTAATGTTAGATCAGGTAACGAAAAAGGCCATGTAGAGCGAAGTGTAGAGGTAGTAAGACGTAAGGCGTTTTGTAAGAATGATAACTTTAAATCATTAGAAGAAGCTAATGAATATATTATGGAAACGTGTGATAAATTGAATAACATAGCTCAGAAATCAAGAAATATGAAGACTGCAAAAGAAATTCTTAACGAGGAGAGAAACCATATGGGACCATATATTCCAAAACTTGATACAGCAAGGATAGAAGAGCCTAGAGTAGATAAGTATTCAACGTTCTCAGTAAATACCTGCCGGTATTCTGTACCTGACATGTACGTTGGAAAAAGAATATTCATAAAAATATATTCAAATGATATTGTTTGTTTTAGTGAGGGCAAAAAAATAGCTTGCCATGAAAGGAAGCTAGGTTTTTATGAATGGTCCATTAAACTAGAGCATTATCTTAATACATTTAAAAGAAAACCAGGATCATTAGCTTCAAGCACTGCAATGCTACAAGCAGACCCTAGGATTCAAAGTATCTACGATACCTATTATAACAAAAAAGAAAAAGATTTTATAGAGTTACTTTTTTTTATAGGTGAAAATAATATTTCTGAGGTTCAAAATGCAATAAGTTTACTAAATAAAATAAATCCTACGGATATAACAACTGAAAAAATAAAATCTATTTGTAATAGAGATTATGATAACTTCATAGAAAACAATGTTATCCCCCTTAATTTAACAGATAAAACTGAACCCAAGGATTTGTTAGATATGTATAAAGTTCTAATACCTATATCAACAGAAGGCTTTAACAATGAGGTGGCGATAATATGAATGATAAAAAGAAGTTATATAAAGATATTGAAGAATTAACGACAGAACTTAAACTTCCTGGTGTAAAAAACAGCTTTGAGGAATATTCAAAAGAGGCTTGTATTAATGATGTAAGCTATGAAGAATTTCTTTATAAGCTATTGGGAAATGAACAGGTTTTAAGAAATGAAAGTAACAAACAAAATAGAATCAGAATAGCTAAGTTTCCATATAAAAAATATATCGAGGACCTTGTAATAGAAGATTTACCAGTTGATGCTAAAAAGAAATTAAAGACGTTAAGTTCACTTGAATTTATTAGTACAGGACAGAATGTAATTTTAGCTGGAAATCCTGGGACAGGCAAGACCCATATTAGTATTGGTCTTGGTATAAAGGCTTGTTTAGCCGGCTATAAGGTTCTTTTTATTACAGTATCATCACTCATTACCCAATTAAAAGAAAGTCGTTCTAACAAAGTATTAAGAGCATTAGAAAATAAATTTGATAAATATGATTTAATCATCGCAGATGAGCTTGGATATATTTCTTATGATAAAGAAGGTTCAGAACTTTTGTTTAGCCATTTATCATTAAGAGCAGGACGAAAGTCCACTATTGTAACTACAAATTTATCATTTGAAAGGTGGGATGAGATATTCAAAGATCCAATTATGACGGCTGCTATGATTGATAGACTTACCCACAAAGCGTATATAGTAAATATGAATGGTAATTCTTACAGATTAAAAGAAACCAGAGAGTGGCTTGAAAAACAATAATTTTTTTTCCACTATACAATTATTAAGAGAAAACATTATTTTTTTTACAATTTTTAGTGGGGTAGTTTTGGGCTAGAATATGGGGGAGTTTTCACTTGACAAATACAACAGCATATCTGTCTGATTCCTCTGCTACAACACCACCTGCACTAATATCAAGCCCCGCTTTAGTGTATATGAGCTTTGCAGAACTTACAGAAAGGCTGTTTCGCATCTCTTTACAACATTCATCAATCAACTTCTCGCTATCAAAAGCAACAGAATAGGTGGTTTTATACTTTATCCTATCCCACAACGCCTTGAACTCAGGGTCTAAGTAAACCTGTTTATTCATCTTAATACTCTTCTTATCACTATTGTTTTTAATATTAAGAGTGCTGCATATTTTTCTCGCAAGTGCTGTAACCTCTGGCTTTATTAGTTCAAACCCAGCCGGAATATTTAAGCTATTGCTTCTTATAGCAACTTTCAATGCGTCTTGCACCTTGCCGGAGTTATCAATATATCCATTGTCTTTAAAGTGTTTGTATAGCACCTCTGACTTTTCTTGTCCTAGATATTTTATTGCTCCATCTGATTGCTTTACTGGAATATTGGCAAACGAATGGCTCTCGATAATACCGAACTTAATACCTTCTTCTTTTTCATATTCCTTTTGTAAGGCTTCGGCAAAGTCTTCATAACTTTCATTAGCCATTACAGTAAGCGTGTTGATTGAGAAACCGTGCTGTCTTTCACCGTCTTGGTTTACACAAAGGCGTAGCCCACGCCCAATTTCCTGACGCTTTTTGACCTCACTCTTGGTTTCATTAAGAGTGCATATCTGAAACACATTCGGGTTATCCCAGCCCTCACGCAATGCTGAGTGGGAGAAGATAAACCTAAGCTTACTATCAAATGATAAAAGCAGTTCCTTGTCTTTCATTATCAAGTTGTAAGCGTCATCGTCAGCTGCTGTTGCACCGCTCGTATCTTTCAACGCTGTAGTTTTATCTGTAGACTTCGCACCTTTTTTATCGGTTGAAAAGTACCCATTATGAACATCTTGAGCTGCTGTATCTAAATCAATATCCTTAAATAACGTATTATACTTAGGCTGTTTAATAAGGTCGGAATAGTTCTTTTCAAAGAGCTGCCCATAAATACCCTTTTGAGAATTTCCCGTCTCATCATAATAACGGTAGTTTGCAACTCGGTCTATAAAGAACAGACTCAGAACCTTAATACCCTGCTTATTGAGTATAAGTTCCTTATCTAAGTGTTCTTCTATTGTTTTCCTTATCTGCTGCTCTTTAATAGCAAGGTTATCTACATCACCTATAGGATTTCCAATACGCAGAATATCTTCTTTACTTGCAAAGGTTACATATTCATTTCCAGCTTCACAATAAATCTCGCTGACAATATATCCCTCATATACATCACGGCCTCCAGACTTGTCATAGAGGTCATCGCCACGCTTAATCAATACTGACTTGCGTTTAGCTACACCTTTCTTATCTTTGGTATCAAGCTCAATTTTTGCTGTTATAGGAGATTTCTTATTGTCTACGGATAAAAGCTTCATATAAGCGTTATTGTGGTAGTCCTTTGTTTCAAACCCAGCAACTTCAATTTGCTTAACTATTTCTAAATTATAGCTGTCTACTGCATCCAGTTTATAAACAAGGTTGTGCTTTTCAACGTGGGTAGCAGAGTAGCGTAAAGTACATAGCGGATTAAGTGACTTAATAGCCTCTTTTGACTTTGGAGTAGTATCTACTGACTGCGGCTCGTCTATAATAACAAACGGTCGGGTTTCTTGTATAAGCTCGATAGGCTTCATACCGTTTAGCTTATCGTTAGCCCTGTGGATAATATTAGCCTTGCTTTCTTTGGTAGGGTCATCAAAACCCTTTCTAAAAGCGTCTATATTGATAACCATAATCTCTATGTTGTCACTTACAGCAAAGCTTCTGACTTGCTCCAGTTTGCTACTGTCATAGAAGAAATAATTGTAAATCGTGTTGTCAAATAAACCCTTAAAATGCTCTTTAGTAATCTCCAAAGACTTATAAACGCCCTCTTTAATAGCAATACTTGGTACAACAATTATGAATTTAGAAAATCCATAGTTCTTATGTAGCTCAAGTATGGTACGCAGATACACATAGGTCTTACCTGTACCTGTTTCCATTTCCACATCAAAGTCATATTTTCCGCTCTTTAAACTCTTTGTCTGCAGCAAACCATTTCTAAGCTGAATATCTTGTAGGTTTCTTAATATTTCATCTTCATCAAGTTCAAGCCTGTTGCCAACACCGTTATTGCTGTCATACAAACCTATTTGACCTTTGTATGCTGATACAGTAAAGTTTGACTGCATAGGTGTCTGCCCTCTGAGCAAATCAACAACGGAGACTATGGCCTGATGCTGATATTCTAAATCTTTATCAAATTGTAGTTTCATATAGCCTATACCCCCTATAAAGTAATAAATTCTTCAATGCCGTCACATTTGAGTATCTCTTTAATATTGGTCTTGTTGCTGTCTGACTTAAATCCATTATCCTTAAATACAACTCTTGTGCTTTCAGGTGCAAGCTCTTTTACCTGTGCTAAAATACCCTTAGCAACCTCGGTTGTAATCTCATCATCAAGGCAAATCATAAGCATACCGAACCCGATAGAGTAAACTTTCTTTTGTGCGACAGTAAATTCGTCAACTGGATAAGTGAGGTCTAAGCCATATTTTAGCATTATCTCATAAACAACATCTAACTCTGTTCTGCCGTCTACATAATTATCAATATGGTCAAGTAACGTTTGTTCCAAATCCTCATAGTCTGGTTGCCACTTGCGGATGTTAGAGGTATCAAGTTTCAGCACTTTAAACCCAATGTCAAGGTTTTGTGCTTCTAATCCTTTTTCTTGCTTAATCTTATCACCTGCACGACGGATACGCTCTTTACCTATCTCACATATGTTGGTATAATGATTTTTATATGCAATACTCTGTTCGCGACATTTTTCTGGGAGCTGGATGGCTATAAATTTGCGTGTTCCGCCATCTTCAATATTTAATTGCATAACTGCATCCGCAGCTGTACCTGAACCAGAAAAGAAATCTAAAACAATATAATCTTTATCTTCCACTTCATTAATTGTAAAAGATAGCAAGCTCTTTATTAACTTCGTAGGTTTAGGGAAGTCGAATACCCCTCTTCCAAGTAGTTCTTGCATTTCTTTTGTCCCATCCTGATTGAATGAAGAAGTTATTAATGATAGTGGCTTACCCTTTCTTAGAGTGCCATTCTCATCTCTTAGATATTGCTTAAATCTAACACTATATTTGCCATCAGTTTCATTTATAACAACCTCATCATTGTTATAAGCTGCATATAATCTGTCCTTTGACCATATCCATTGTTTGTCAGGCCATATTTCTACCCCATTATGAATTAATGGGTAAACAAGGTTAGGACGGTCATCTTTACTCTTGGTAGCTAACGGCTGAGTAATGTATCCACCTCTTATCGAAAACTTACTATCTTGCATTTTGTATTTTTTCATTTCTTCTTCAGACAATATAGCTTCAACATTATCAGGAAAACTTTTACCATAGCAAAGAATATATTCATGCAAACTTGCAATTCCCTTTGTTAATGCACCTGGTCCATATTTATTTTTCCAAACGAATGAAGTCACATGACACTCTTCACCAAATATTTCATCACATACTTTTATTAAGTTAGTAACTTCATTTTCATTTATGCTAATAAATATAACCCCATCGTCTGTAAGCAAATTCCTCGCAAGCCTTAGTCTTGGGTATATCATATTAAGCCAATCAGTATGATACCTACCGTTTGACTCGCTATTAGTGCTTATCTTCTTATTTTCACTATTAACTTGACCTGTTATTTCCATATAATTTTGTAGACTATCTTTAAAGTTGTCAGGGTAGACAAAGTCACCACCAGTGTTATAAGGTGGGTCTATATAAATCATTTTAACCTTACAGTAATAACTCTTTTGCAAAAGCTTTAGCACTTCAAGGTTATCGCCTTCTATATAAAGGTTCTGTGTTGTATCCCAGTCCTTGCTCTCTTTTTTACAAGGGCGTAGTGTACCCATAGAAGGTGTTTGCGATAGACGTAAAGTTCGTCCCTTGCCGTTCCAAGTGAAGTTGTAGCGTTCATTGCTATCTTCTACATAATTCCCTAATGCCTGTTGTAACCTTTCCAAGTCTACTTTGCCATCTGTAAACACATCAGGGAATATTTGCTTTAGCTTCTGAATGTTTTCCTCTGCTATGTCTGGGGTCTTACCGTTAAGATTAGTTTCCTTCATTTTATATCTCCTTCGTAAAAAGTTTTTTGCTAATATAATACATAAACTCAAGCGATTTTTTGTTATTCTCATCAGAATAGGTTTTAATAAAACTCATTATTCCCTTGAAAGTATCTTTCGGGCTATTATTATCGGTTTTAATTACGATGCTTAAAATCTCATCATATTTGTCCATAGCATATTTTAAATATGTATGACTTGAATTGTCTTTGTCTATAAGAAGAAGTCTCCTTCTTATACTTAATGCTTTTAGTTGACTACTCTTTATTACACTAAAAATATCTAAGTCATTTCTAACATCATTAGGTTTTCCAATCACATAAATAGGGTCAAATATATTACCAAATTCTTCAACATACGAAAAGTACATTTCGAATAATATTTTACTTTCTCTAACGTTTTCCAAATTAAGCAATCTTTCATTTGTTTTATTAGCTTTATTGTTTAGATATATAGTAGCAATTCCTAATGTTACTGTTCCTAAAAACGTAAGAAAACTACCATAAAATCCCAATACCGCATCCGGTTTCCAATATGTAACATAGCCTTTTTCGCTTGTATAGGATTCATTAATAAATATTGGAATGGTTAGTATTATTGCAATTATTCCTATACCAATTAAAGCTAACCATACAACTTGTACTTTAGGAAACTTATTGCGTCTGTATAAAAATGCAGATAAACTTAATGTGCCTAGACTTAAAAAAATAATAAAACAGCTAATAAATAATACCATCTTTCTCTTTCTCCAATCGCTTTATCTCAATATTAAGTTCCATTCTACGGTTAAACTGTGTTTCGCTCTTTATTTTAGCTCTTAAAACGGTAATCCGCTGTTCTATCTTCTGTATCTCAGCTGATAGCTTTCGGGCTTCTGCGCCTGTTATAGATGTATAATCTGACATTATTGCAGACACATTATAAACACTAATGGCATCAACAATATCACTATACAAGGTAAAGAAGTTCGTAAAACGCATTTTCTTTATATCGAGCCTTGCAAATAAAGCACAGTCGCTTTCAAGCCAATCAGTAGATATAAACTCCTCAATTGTATTTTTACTACTGTCACTTTGGTTTACCCTTTGGTGTGCTACATAAAGCTGACCCGTATCTTCCAGCTTAAAAATCAATAGCATAGGATAAGGGATAGTCCTCATAATAATCTCGGCTATCCTTTTAAGCTTATAGTCCTTAGGTACCTCTACTTCTATAACTTCAATTTCAGGGTAATCTCTTGTATCGTCTTTATACGGTTGTATATTTATTGTTTCAGGTTTTAGGCAGTACAGCCAAGTTATCTTGCTAATACCCTCGGTAAACAAAGCCTTATCACTACTGGACAAATTAGCATTTTCATAAAATAACTTTTTATAAATGGTGTTACCGTTAAAGCACGAGTCTGGAATGTTTAGAAACTTATAGTCGTTCACAAACTCACCCCTTATCCCTTTAGCACTAAGAATGTAACCAGCTCGAAGTCCTCAATACCATCAAAGAAACTCTTTTGCATTGTAGTTCCGCCCTTGCTAAACAGGCTTGAGACTCCAATATCTTGCTTCTTGCCTATAAGGTTTTCAATAGCATTACCCAATAGCCCAGAGTAATGTCCCATTTTACGTCCATCGTCTGTTTGCGTGTTAAACTCTTCTACAAGGTCTTTTAAAATCTCGTCCTTCCCAGAGCATAGCTTTCTAATGTAATCTAATATCTTTTTTGCGTGTAGGAACGATAGGCTTACTTCGCCATCATCTGTAATGTAAACCATATAATAAGGGAATAACGGGTTCTGCTCTTTGATTTGTTCATTACCCTTAACCTGTTTAAGAGTGAAAATCACACCCGGCTTTACAGTATCACTTATGGCCTCATCAATTTTGGTTACTGCATACATACCAAATGGTGCATCATCCAATAGCTTCCGGTTACTTTTCATATATTCCATAAGTTCAATCTTAAAGTCAGTAAATGTCAGGTCTGTAATGGATATGCCACCTGATATATCTTCTAAGTCTACAACCTCAGTTTGTAGCTTTTGAAGTTGCTTTTTGCGGTACTCAAGGTCCTTCATCTCTTTGTTAGAGTCTGTATCAATAACATTATCTTCACCTGTGGCGGATACATCCAATAAAACCATTCTTCCTCTAACACGCTGTTGCAAGTTTATATATTCATCCAAGTCTTTGGTTGCCCAAAAGTTTATAAGCTTAATATATTGATTCTGTGAACCTATACGGTCAATACGCCCAAACCTTTGAATAATCCTAACCGGGTTCCAATGTATATCATAGTTAATTAGATAATCGCAGTCTTGCAAGTTCTGGCCCTCAGATATACAGTCGGTTGCTATAAGTATATCAATATACTCATTAGCCTCGGGGTATATCTTTTCACACTCTTTTGACTTAGGTGAGAACAGAGTGAGAATAGTATTTATATCCGTCAGCTTAATTGACTTTTTCAATTCCTTTGACATAGGCAAAGTAGAATGATTGTCTCCGCTACCAGTTACTATAGCAGAGTAGATACCCCTGTTGCCAAACTCAGCCGACAGGTTGTTGTATAAATACCTTGCTGTATCTGCAAAGGCTGTAAAGACTATTACTTTTCTGTTCTCAGGGTTTATAGGGTTCTTAATTTTCTCTTGAATAAGCGTTCTAAGCTCTATAAGTTTGGCATCTCTTTCGGGCGTAACATTTATAGCTTCCAATAAAATAGTTTCAAACTTATCCTTATCCGACAAAAGGTCTTGCTGCCACTTTATCAAGTCCATATCTTGCAATAATACTTTTACGCTGTTTCCAAACATAAGGTTATCGTACTCTGCATCGTCTATATCAATATCACTTATATCCATCTCAGCATCATAGTCAAACTGTTTGTGTTCAACTGCTTCAATCGTTTTGTCTATCTTACTAAGAATTTTTTCTACAGTTAAAGCAAAAGAGTTGATTGAGCTTTCCATTCTTTTCAGTATACCCACACGCATAAGCCCTACAAGGCTCTGCTCTCTATCTGCTTGTTTAAACACACTATTATTTGCACCAACCACCATATCATACTTTTTCTCGTAAGCGGCCCTTTTTTCAGGCAATACATACCCCAAAGGTGAGTAGACACAAAGCGTAAGCTTTTTAATCAACTTGTTTATACTCCCAATAGGAGGAAACTCACTCTTAGAATCAATAATAGGGTATCTGTTTTCAGGTGTTAGCCTTGTTGGGAACCTGCCTATATCTTCTAAGTTATAATACTTTTCGATATGCTTTCTCGAACGGGCAATCGTTACAGTATCTAAGAGTTTAAAGTAATCAATGTCCATCATATTTACAAAGTTATCGGTTGTTCTCTCAGAGTCAGGCAATACCGACCACTTATTAAATATCATCTGCGCTTTTCTTAAAATAGTTTCAATATTATCCAACCCCACACTTGCAAAGGCATCATTCTTACCCTCTGTTATAAATGCAATCTGGTTCTTAATGTCATTCATCTTGTTGTTTACAGGTGTAGCAGATAACATTAACACCTTTGTCTTAACGCCAGCCTTTATAATATCATTCATAAATCGTTCATAGCGGGTTATACGTCCTTTTACAGGTGGATTGTTTCTGAAGTTGTGGCTTTCATCTATTACAACAAGGTCATAGTTCGCCCAATTAACGGTTGCAAGGTTAATCTCCCCAGAGTAGCCACTTGTTCTACTAAGGTCTGTATGGTTCAGCACATCATAATTAAATCTATCACCAGAAAAGATATTGCGTTTGTCATTCATTGTGTAAATGGTCCAGTTCTCACGAAGCTTCTTAGGCACTATAACAAGAACTCTGTCATTCCTAAGTTCGTAGTATTTCATTACGGCCAACGCTGTAAATGTCTTACCAAGACCTACACTATCGGCTATAATGCAACCGTTATACTTCTCAATCTTATCAATAGCTCCCATAACACCATCTTGCTGAAACTTATAAAGCTTGTTCCAGACAAGAGTGTTTTTAAAGCCTGTACGGCTCTTGACAATATTATCTTCGGTTAGCTCATCAAGGTAATTGTTAAACACATTGTAGAGCGTAACAAAGTATACGAACTCAGGTGTGTTTTCTTTATAAAGGACTTGCATTTGTTCAAGAACCTTTTGCTTTACATCTTGAACTGAGGTGTCATCTTCCCAAAGCTCATTAAATGCTTGTAGAAAGCTTATTGTGTAATCCTTGCCATACAGGCACATATTGCTATCTAATCTATTTGAAGGTGTAATACCCAATCCGTCAGAGGTGAAGTCCACAGTTCCATTTATTGAAACATTGTCTTCAGGGTTCTCTATGTATACAAGCCTTGGTTGGGCAGGATTTGCTTGCTTTAAAGACTTGATTTCAGCTTTACTTTTTAGCCATTCTGCACATTCCTTTGCTATGGCCGCCTGCTTCATTTCATTTCTTAGCTTTATCTCAAATTCATTACCAGACACCATCTTCTCATTGTTACGGTCTATGAAGTACGCTCTAATGAGTTCCTTATCTTTATTTACAAAGGTAGGCTCTGTAAATATAAACCTCATTTTATCTATCTTATTAAGCTCTTTCTTAAGCTCTGCATACGCATAGATTGTAAAATATGCCGATATTACGGATAGCTTAGACCCCTTGTTAAGCTCTTCTCTTAACTCATCTACAACCCTATGCTTCTTGTTATCTAAAACCTTAGGCATCTTCATATAAACTGACCCCCCAACACAAATTCATCATATACCGTTATTTATTAGCGTCTTCTTTATCTTCCTTTTATCTGCGGGTTTCTCCGCATCTTTAGGTATTACCCATACATCACTAACCTTGAAAGCACCTTGTATTCTGCCTTCCTCACATAGCACCTGAACCCTACGCCTTGAAATATCCCATTTTACTGCTACTTCCTTCGCTGATATATAATCCATATAACACCTCCGAGTAAGAAAGCTCATTTGCTTCATTGTATACCACGGTGCGAACAATTGCAATAATTTACAGCACTTTGGTATATAATTACAGACACAAACATATAAAGGCCGAGGCAATAGGGTATAGCTATAAACTATGCTAGTAAAACAAGCAATTAAGGCGTTCTCCTTACCACCACGGAAGAACTGCTTGACTATAGATTTAAAGCTTCGTATACTAGAGTCAAAATTGTTCTTAAAAGTATTGCTATATTGCGAACGTATGTAAATAGTCCTGTAAAACCTTTACGAACGAAAAAGACATAGGTTTTAAGGTGCTCGTTTAAGTATACTTTATCGAACGCTGATACTAAGGGAGGTTAATAGTATGAGTAATAGAATTTATGGTTATGCAAGAGTTTCAAGCCGGGACCAACATTTGGACAGACAATTATTGGAATTAGAGAAGTATGTTGACCCGAGATTTATTTTTCAGGATAAGCAGAGTGGGAAATCTATGGATAGGCCACAATATCAGCTACTACGAAAAGTAGCTGAAAAAGGCAGTACAATATACTTAAAATCCTTAGATAGATTGGGTAGAAATAAGGAACAAATAAAACAGGAACTTGAATACTATAAGTCCGAGGGAATAAGAGTTAAAATATTAGATTTACCAACAACAATGATGAACATTGAAGTAGGACAAGAATGGCTTATAGATATGATTAATAATCTTCTTTTGGAGGTACTAAGCACTATGGCAGAACAGGACCGTTTGCGGATAAAAACTACACAGGCTGAGGGAATAAAGGTGGCTAAAAACAAAAATGTGAAGTTCGGAAGACCAGCTGCTGTTGCACCTCCTAGCTTTGATACTGAGGTTGCTAAGTGGCATAACGGTGAGCAGAGTGCTACTGCTACATTTACAAAGCTCGGAATGAGCAAGACTACTTTTTATAAATTAGTAAAAATGGAGGTGTAACTATGTCAAATAAAAACACACAAGTGTATTGCGTAGAAATTGGCAACTTAAAATGGACCTATAAGACTGCACTAGAAGCTTGGAACAACAATAAAGCTTTAGAAGTACGAAAATCGGGTTCTTCAATGCTACTAGGAAATGTTGTCACAGGCATTAAAACTTATGAGGATTTTGTTACAAAACTCGATGAGGGTGCAATACTAGCCTATCACGTCCTTAAGGTATACAAAATAGCTGAGAGTGAGGTGTAGGACGTGTTAAGGTGTTTGAAGCATAAGGTGTTTGCTTATAAAAATCATAAATGTTCTCCACTTAGCCTAGTTCCAGTTACACACGAATGTCGTACTATTGCGGATATGCTCTGGGATTTGAATGTAGAACCATTATGTGTTGCCCACTTTACAAGCCCTGTGACCGGCTCAGCATACGAGCATTACATCAGTTTTTGTATTGAGTTGCGTAAAGGCTATCCAATAAATATATTGGGGGATTTGCCTGCAGTATGGAAAATCTACACCGAGACCATCACAGATGACCATACACCTTTGCTGGTGATTGGATACATTGAAACCTTTGTTTTTGATGATGTTAAGACTGTGGATGATAGGATTAGGGAAATTACTAAAGAATTTGAAGATTATCTTAGCACAAGAGATATACAGGCCACTAAAAGTATACTTATGTTGATGGATTAAGTACATACATATATAATGAAGAAACTCCGAATTATATACCTATATATTAATGTAGAAACTTCGCAAATAAAAAAATAGTCCTCTTAAATTATAGAGGACTATTTTTTATTTCTATGTGCTAACAAATGGCGTGAATACTGAGTTTTAGTAACCTTGCTTTTGTAACCTAATATTCTTAGAACTGGGTCGCTTATACCCAATGGAGATGATTGAAAATCTCCCGCCAACTTGGGCGACCTATGTGTATCACACTATTGTAGATAATTAAATCGGCCCAGCATATATGGGATTAGGCCATATAGACAGCTTTTTAAAATTAGATGATGAAGAATGTGAGTTGCAACTGCATTAACAATTAGCAATATGGAGTCTTATTTAGATGATAGGGATGCTGACGTTATTACAGCGTATGGAGGCTGCCTGGTGCAATATAATCAGAGTATAAAAAGACCAGTAAAAAAGGCTAATAAAACCTTTCTACTGGTCTTTATTCTTATTATCTTAGGTATATACAATGTGAAGATAGTTTTCTTATTTGATGCGATATTTACTCAGTTATCTTAATACAATGTCCGTGCCCAGAAGCTACAAACCTTGGGTTTAATAATTTTAAATCAGAAATCAGTTTATTACGCATTTCTTCATTTGGCAATGTATCAGCTCCACTTAATTTAAGTGCATCATCCCAACTTCTCTCAATAATTTGTCCGTGATTTTCACCCATTCCGAACATCAAATCACTACTAAATAAAACACCACGTTTTCTCTCAAAGAACAAAAGTCCCTCCCACAGGTGCATCTCGGATGGGTAAGAGATTGCTTGAAATTCAAATTCATCGCCAATAAATATATCATTCGGCTTTTTAACTTCAACATTAAATGTAATACCGAACCCCATAAGCTGTCTTGCTGTGGTTTCAGAGCAAACTGCAATGGCATTAGGATACTCTTTTAAAACCAACGAAAGTCCACCACATTCATCTGATTCAAAGTGAGAAATGAGAATGTACTTTAATTCTTTTCCGCCCAACAATTCTTTCAGCTTCGGAAGCGTGGATTGAGCTTGTGATACTGCTCCTGTTTGAACAAGCACGGGTTCATTTGTCAGGAGCAAATATTGGTGCATAGACAATTTAATTGGTTCTAATACCTCTGTAAACTGATATAATTCTTTATAAATTTGTGTCATTTTTAAAAACTCCTTTATTATAGTTTAAAATATTTTTTTAGGCAAACACCTTGAGGCGTTATTTGGAAATTAACTTGCCATATTTCTACCCCTTTGTCTTTGGATTCATTAACGGCCTTTTCAACTTCCTCAAAATTCACGCTGCGATGAATTACCTCAAAATGGGGATTGTCATAAATGAAGCAAGTCAGAAGTATCGCTCGCTGATGACTTTGAAGACTATTTGCTAATTCTGTAATATGTCTGACAAAACGGTCTGTTGAGGAAAAAGGCGTAAGCTTTTTTGTTTTTATATAATCGGGAATATCAAGCTGTAACTGCTGAAGTGGTGTCTTTACTTCAAGATATGTGTCACCCACTAAGAAATCCAGTTTTGATTCACCTAAAAATATTTCTCGCCTTACCTTGGAATTTGCTTCCACCATATCAGCGAAGCCACCATTCTTTAAATAATGTTCTACATAGCGGTTTGCGGCGTTTTGATTTATGCCAATCCAAGTTTTTACTTTATCATCTGGGTGGTTTAACGATATAGCCTCCACCGTATAGGGCGTTTTTCTATTTGCATCAACTGATTTTGAAAGCAGACACGGTCTGCCATTCAATTCTATAGTTCCAATTCTTCCTGTTGTCGGTGAATGACAAGAACAGACCACGTTATCCACTTCAACTAACATTGTAAACTGGCTTTTTCTATTTTGTATAATGCCTTCTGTTAAAGGAATGTCAAAAACAATGTTATCCATTTTAGAGCCTCCTATTGACAAATTGCTTATATTTATTTAAAATAAATGCAACATATATTGCTTTTATCTTAGTGTATTCAATGCGAATTGTCAATATACTCAGCGCTAGAAGCGACAAATAGAAAGGATTTGTTGCATTATGAGAAGAAAAAGTACAACTACCGAAATGATGAAAGAATATATAGCCGAAAGTCTTTTGATACTTATGGCAAATAAATCATTTGATGGTATTACTATTGGCGAGATTACTACAAAAGCAGGTGTCAATCGTTCCACATATTACAGGAATTTCACCTCAAAAGAACAGATTATAAAATTTTACTACAGTAAGTTAATGTATGGGTATCTTGAAACCATAGGCGAAGAAGATACATTTTTTGATTATCTTAATAAGATGTTTACCTATTTCTATAACCGCAAAAGTGAGCTTTTACTAATTTACAAAAATGGTGTAGCTCACCTAATTTTAGAGGCGCTTAATGAAACCTTTACCTCTCATAATCAATCAAATACATTTGATGAAAAATTTAAGTTATATTACCATACGGGAGGAATTTATAATACATTTCTTCTGTGGTTTTCGGAAGATATGTGCCAAAGTCCCAAAAATATGAGTGAAATAACAATTCAGACTTTACCTAGTTGGGTAAATCTTGCTCTCTTGCCCTTGGGTAAATAAAAATAAGCGGTTTGTACACAGTATCGTACACAACCGCTTAAGCGAAATAAATGCCCCGTCATCACAGCATAAACAGCTCACCACACATATTTTTATGTGTTCACTGCATTAACAAACCCCTTGAAAACACTAAGTTTCCAAAGGGTTATATATGCTATTATTTATTTATTTACCAAAATATCTATCTAAAAGTCCTTTAAATGCAGCGCCATATCATAATAAAGCACTTGAGGTGCATAAGACCTGCCCACCGATGTACTTGGGAGATAGTATTATCACAGGCATCAGGACTTTTGAGGAGTTTAAAAAGCTGCTGGACGAGGGCAGAGTGTTACAGTATTGTGCCTTGCGTGTGATATGCTTATAGACATTGTATAGCGTACGAACCTCCTTTCTTGTTTGATTACCTTTTTGATTACCTCTTGATTACCCATTCTCACAAATACCCTATTTATAAGGCTTTACAATATACTTAAGGGGTTCGACACCCCTCGCCTCCACCATACATAAACACTAATTTTGATACAATGAAAAACCCTTGAAATCAGGGGTTTTCGTTGTTTTTTGGGTAAAAATACAAGCTGGAAATTGAGCTGAAAGTCATGAAATTATAGGCTAGAATAGAATAAATGTCAAGTCATTAGGAGTTTTTGTTATAGCAATAATGTGCTTATAAAAAAAGCAATTAATCGCTAGATAATTTTTAGTATTATAGGTATAATTTAACTTAGGAATGCAGTTCTATAAATCCATATTTTGACGCACTACACTTGTACAAGCTAGAAAAGGGATTGTAAGGGGCTGGGATAGTTAAGTATATGTTTATAAATTATAGAGCTTAGAGGCTCTGTTTTTAATTTAAGGAGCATTTTAAAAAAAGAAGTTAATGTATATGATGAATCATGGGAGAGGCTCTAATGGGTTTCTCCTTTTTCATGGAGGTAAATAAATGACTAATGATCAGAAAGAAAAAACAAAGAAGATGAGGCAAGAGGGAAAGAGTTATTCACAGATAACATTAATTCTTGGCATTTCAGAAAATACAGTAAAGGCTTATTGCAGACGTAACAATCTAGGGGCTACTAAAAGTGCAAAACCAAATACAGAAAAGGAGATATATACTGGCTGCAAACATTGTGGGAAACCATTAACACAGGGAACAAAAGGTCAAGCAAAGAAATTCTGCGGTCATGCCTGTTATATAAAATACCGTTTTAAAAAAGAGGGGGACTTAAATGACACAACAGCAATTTCAACGTGAAAAGAATTATAGGGTGGCCATTGCTATCGCTGAGGTTATGCTTTCAAGAAAATTAATAACTGATCAGGAATACAGTAAAATTGACACAATGCTAATCACAAGGTACAAGCCTGTTTTTGGTGGGTTATAACTTTGGATTGGAATTTGCCACTTGTTGCCATCGTAAACGCTAGAGAAGGCTTGTAACGAATTATATGAAAAAATAGATTGAGAATAGAAAGTTATCTGCATATTGTTATTGTTTTCTGCATAAAACAAAGGTATAATATATGCAGAAAACAATAACAATATGCATTAGGAGGATTTTTATGAGAATATTTAATTATCTTGAGATAGATTCAGAACTGTATACTCCAGATATAGTAAACCTTGTTTCTGCTATTCATGAATATAAAGGAAAGCAGGATTTGTTTATTGAGGCTGATCCAGATATTTTAGAAGCTATGCTTCAGGTTGCTAAGATTCAAAGTACAGGTGCTTCAAATAGAATTGAGGGTATTTACACTTCGGAAGCACGTTTGAATGAATTGGTAATAGAAAAAGCTGAACCAACAAATCGAAATGAACAAGAAATAGCAGGATACCGTGAAGTATTGAATACCATACATGAAAATTACGACTATATTACTCCACGCCCAAATGTTATTCTGCAACTGCATCGAGACTTATATTCATACAATCCAACTTCTGTGGGTGGACGATGGAAAAATACAGATAACGTTATTGAGGAAGTAGATCCAGAAGGTAATCATCAGATAAGGTTTCGGCCTTTACCTGCTTATGATACTGCTGATGCAATGGAATCGCTTAGTGTTGAATTTTTAAAGGCTATAGATAAAGGTGAGATAGATCCATTGTTGCTTGTTTCAAAATTCATTATAGATTTTCTTTGCATTCATCCGTTTAATGATGGGAATGGGAGGATGAGCAGGCTACTTACACTACTACTTCTTTATCAGCAAGGTTATATTGTGGGAAAGTATATAAGTATTGAGATGATAATTGAAAAAACCAAGGAAACTTACTATGATACTCTAAAAGAGAGTTCAACTTTATGGCATGAAGGAAAAAACAACTATGCGCCATTTGTAAAATATTATCTTGGTGTTATTTTAAGTTCTTATAAGGAATTTGCAAGTAGAGTAGAAACAATGCTTAATAAAGGACTTACAAAGTCTGAACGCATTCGTTATATTTTTTCAAATAAAGTAGGTAAAATTGCAAAATCAGAAATTGCAGCATTATGCCCAGATATTAGTGTTACAACAATTGAGAAGGCTCTTTCTGATTTATTAAAAGAGGAATATATTATAAAAATTGGTGTTGGTCGCAGTACAGCTTATATCCGAAATCATGATTATGAGAATAAAATGCATATTTAAATTGTTATCTGCATATTTTAAACTATAAATCATGCATAAAAACTTTTGGATGTGCAGATAATCACTAGTGTATTAATTACTTTCTCAAGGTGATATGAGAATGGATAATAAAGTTTATTTTATGAGTCACTGTATTGAAAGTTATACAATAAGTAGAGAAACGCTTTTTAGGGTTATAGCTCTTATTAACTTGATATGTATCAAAATCAGAGTTAACATAGGTAGCTGAAAGGGGTGATATAATGTCACGAAACATTATGAAAATAGAGCGTTTAGTACAAAAAATGCCAGCTAAAAAACGTGTAGCAGCTTATGCGAGAGTATCAAGTAGAAAGGATGCAATGCTACATTCACGTTCAGCACAAATTAGTTATTACAGTGAATTAATACAAAATCATAGAGGGTGGGAGTATGCTGGTGTTTATGCTGATGAAGCGATTACAGGCACTGAGGAAATTAGAACAGAATGGCAGAGACTTTTAAGTGATTGTAGAAATAGTAAAATCGATATGATTATAACAAAATCTATCTCAAGAATGGCAAGGAACACGGTTACTATGCTGGAAACGGTACGAGAACTAAAGAAAATAAATGTGGATATCTTTTTTGAAAAAGAAAGTATACACTCAATGAGCGGGGATGGTGAGCTAATGCTTACTCTCCTCGCTTCTTTTGAGCAGGAGGAGAGTAGAGCTGTAAGTGAAAACTGCAAATGGCGCATTCGGAAAGATTTTGCTGATGGAAAACTTGTAAACCTACGGTTCATTTACGGATATCAAATTGAAAAGGGAGAAATTGAAATTAATAGGGCGGAGGCAGAAATTGAAATTAATAGGGCGGAGGCAGAAATTGTCGGAATGATCTTTAAGAATTATATAGACGGTATGGGATGTACTCTAATTGCTAAGAAGCTACGTGAAGAGGGCATTAAGAAATTACGAGGTGGGACTTGGAACTCGGAAAGAGTTGTAGAAATTATTAAAAACGAAAAATATATAGGGAATGCCTTACTTCAGAAAAAATATGTAAAGGATCATTTAACAAAAGCTTTGTTTTTTAATAAAGGTAATCTTCCAAAGTATTATGCAGAAGGTACTCATCCAGCAATTATTGATGCTGAAACCTTTCAAAGAGCACGGGAGATTATGAGCAAAAACAGAGAGTGGTATTCAGGCAAAAAAGAAAGTGGAAATTATCCTTTCACTGGCAAAATTATATGCGGTCTATGTGGAAAAAACTATAGACATAAAACTACACGAGGATATTTTGATTTCATTAGCTACCGAAGTTTTAGAACTTACAGATTTTGATGAAGCTTACTTTAAGCAGAAGATAAAGGAAATACAAGTACTTCAGCATAACATTTTAGTGTTTGTTTTCCATGATGGTAACACTTTGAAAAAGGAATGGAGGCATAAATCACGCAGTGAAAGCTGGAGTGGGGAAGCACGTCAAAAGGCAAGGGAAAGAAGTATTGAAAAATTAGAAGGGAGGAGTTAGATTTGGTTGTAGCAAGAGCGGGAGCAGTAACAAGGATAATAGCACCAACAACTGGTCGCTTTGCACCAGTAACTGTAGGAACAGTCACCAGGAAGAGGGTTGCTGCTTATGCAAGGGTTTCTACAGATAATGATGAGCAGCTTTCAAGCTTTGATGCCCAGATGGATTATTATACAAGGCATATTAAGTCAAACCCCACTTGGACTTTTGTTGAAGTCTACACCGATGAGGGGATTTCAGCAACCAGCACAAAAAAGCGAGATGGGTTTAATAGAATGATTTCTGATTGGGTAAATGGCAAGATTGACCTTATAATAACCAAGTCAGTTAGTCGTTTTGCTAGGAATACCGTTGATAGTCTTACTACTGTTAGGCAACTTAAGGAAAAAGGTGTAGAGGTATACTTTGAAAAAGAAAATATATATACATTGGACAGCAAGGGGGAGCTGCTAATTACCATAATGTCAAGCTTGGCCCAGGAAGAGTCCAGATCCATAAGTGAAAACGTTACATGGGGCCAGCGCAAGAGGTTTGCTTACGGTAAGGTAAGCATGCCATATGGACAGTTTCTTGGATATGAAAAAGATGAAGATGGCATACCTAAAATTGTAGAAAAGGAAGCAGTAGTTGTGAGTTTGATTTATAAACTGTTCCTTGAGGGCAAGACACCATCAGGAATTGCAAAGCATTTGACCACAAATAAAATTCTAACTCCAGGAGGTAAAGAAGTTTGGCGACAAAGCACAGTACTGAGCATTCTTAAAAATGAAAAGTATAAAGGTGATGCTATGCTACAAAAAAGCTTTACGGTGGATTTTCTTACCAAGAAAAAGAAGGTTAATGAGGGAGAAATCCAACAGTATTATGTTGAAAACAGCCATCCTGCAATTATTACTCCAGAGGTGTTCGAATTAGTTCAAGAAGAGGTTAGAAGAAGAAAGTCAGCAGGGAAACATAGCAGCGCAATAACAAGTTTCATAAGCGTAAATCCTGTAGCACACCGCATTTATGCGAGAATTGGAGCAAAGAGATGGTTTAGTAGCAGAGTTTGATGAGGAGATTTGGTTAGGAACAGTTGAGAAAGTGGTGGTGCATTCAGAACATGAGATAGCTTTTACTTTTAAAGATGGGATGGAATTAGAGTGGAATATATAAGGATATGAAAACACCCGCAGAGTTGATGTAGAAGTCAACATTGTGGGTTGTTTTTTTTATATCAAAAAAGTAGTGTTTAATATTATTAACAACTATATTGACATTATTATGAAAAAAGAGTACGCTTGTATTAGATTGAGGAGGGATATTATGGAAAGAAAACTCGTGGCTTCATGCCCAAGATGTAATGAAAGATTAATAGCTACAAAGCTTAATTGTGATAATTGTGACCTTGAGTTGAATGGTGATTTTCCTCTTAGTAAATTTGACTATTTAACTAATGATGAACATGATTTTATAGAATGCTTTTTAAAGTATCAAGGAAACTTTAAGGCAGTGCAGAATGAAAAAAGCATGTCTTATCCAGCTGCGAAAAAGAGGCTGGTTGATATCTTAGAGAAATTAAATTTAAATTATTCAAATATAGTTGAAAGGAATGGGTTTGATTTGGTAAAGACTAAGAATATGCCTGTACTAGAAACTGATAGTCCAGTAGTAAAAACGATTAAGGAGAAATTGAACACAAGTGGAGGACAAGCAATGGTTACTCTTTATAGTGGAGACTCTTGTGAAATACGGTTTGACGAAAATGGAAAAGGGTTGGTTTCACCGAAGATTCCACCAACTAATCAACTCATATGGGAGGCTTTTGATGCTGCAGTTGAGGTCGTAATAAAAAATGGCGGCAAAGCAAAGAAGGGAAATGCACAGTCAGGAGCAAAACTAGGAACAGATAAACTGAGGATGGACTCAGTTGAAGGATATATTGCGCATAAGGTACACGGAGCTAAGGAGGGTGATACAGCATTTGGCCCTGGGTTTGTAATTTGTGCAATTCTTGATTGGGCTGAGGTTTGCAATAATGAAAGAGGGTATTTAGTTATAAATCCAACTTTTGCGATGGAATTTAATGAAATATTAAGAAACACAATATGTCTATAATGATAACCAGAATGTGGGCAAAGATTGTTTGGTAATTATACAAGGAGGGGAATATGAATATCTACAAATGTCTATACAATATAAGTAAAATTTCAAATAGTTATAAGTATATACAAGAAATTCTAGTATTGTGTATTGATAGTGGAATGTATGTTTCTGAACTCAATAATTATGTTTCATGCCAATTAGGAGATACTGCTCAATTATATGCTAAAGAACTTATTAATATATATGAAAGTAATGCAGACTTAGGATGTGGGCTAGTACGGATTATCTATGAATATGTTGAAGAAAACATACTAAAACTTAGACACAATTCTAATATAATATGGTTTCAGCAATTAGTAGATGGAAATATAGAAGATGTACTCCAAGGTAGTAGGTATGTCAATGCGTTTGAGTATAGTCAACTGAATAACGAGCTGATGCAATATAGAAAAATAATAAAACAACTGAATGAAGAGAAGAAACGGCAAACTAATGCTCAAAAATCAATGAAAGCATTGAATGATAGATATAGTATGGTGACAAAAGAAAATCAAAGTTTAAATGAAAAAATAAAAGTTCTTAATGATAGGATTGAATTGCTTCAAGGAAGATTTAAGTTAAAGAATAAAAAAGTTTTATGTCTATCTGAAATCAATATAGGCCAAGACGTAGAAGTAATTAAGGAAAGATATGAACTGCAATGTTTAAAGATGGAATCTTCAATAAAGGAATCACCTAAATTGGATGATTTGATCGAGAATAATGATATCATCATATTGTGTACTAATGATGCCAAACATAGTATATTTAACAAGGTTAAACAAAACAATAAACTTTTTTTAACAAAAACTACAAATTTAGATAAAGTCTTTGAGGAAGTAGCCGTAAGATTAGGAGGGCTGGGAAATGATAAATGCGAATAAAACACTTCATGCTAAAGCCAAATATGATAGAACATTAACGGTAGATGAGGCTAAAAAGCGATTAAAGTACTTGGGTTTAGATGGAAGAGAAAGTGATTTAGAAGCTTATTTTGCAATTTTAGCCGTCTGTTTAGAAAAAGAGGGATTTAAAGATAAAGAACTGATTAATAAATTGATGGACATTAAAAAAATGACTGAATTTAAGGAACTGTTGAATAGAAGGGTAGCTGAAATTTTACAAGATAGTAGAGTCAACGTAGATGCTAAAAGTATTCAAGGTTATATAGGTAAAAATATATATCCGTATTACAAATTTGAATTTAGAAAAGAAAAATCTAGAGAGTTAAGTTTTTTACCGCTAGATTTAAGATTATTTATATACAACCATCTTCTTCAGTTAGAGGAAGAGCGTTTAACAAGTATTCATTATTTAGATAGAATGGAAACTACTTTAGCTAAAATAGGCGAAAAGAATTTAGCAACTGTGATAGCGGGGTTTAAATGGGTATTAAATTGGGGTGTGGTTATTAACGGTAATGCAGATGAGGTTTTTAAGGAAGATATCGAATTTATAAATGATGCCAAAGAAATAAGAATAAAAAAATTGAAAATGGACGGAATTAATGCAGGTGGGTATTTGGAAGAAGTTTTATATTCTATATCTGGATTTGCATATTTAGAGAACATTCATGACAAGAAGATGGCTAAAATACTGATACCTTTACTGAAAATATACTATAAAGATTTTAATGATATCGACAAATATGTTAAAGATTTAGAAATATATATAACAACACATGAGGAAGAGAAAGTGAAAGATATTAGAATAGTTGTAGAAAAAAGAAAAGGTATAGCAGCAAATCAAACTGGAGTAAAAGAGGAAGTAGTTGAAGAACTTAAGAACTCACATTTTTTAACCGAAAATAATATCAAAGAGACTGCAATGTTTAAAATAGACACAAAGGCAAGAGCAGTAATTGGATGTATACAAGGTAAAATTCCTCTAGACAGCAGATATAATGAAAAAAGCAGGAAGTATAAAGTCAAATTTGATTATAACCAATGTTTAGTATGTGAACAGTTCAAGCTGTGTCCAGTATCTTTAGTTAAAGAAGGACAGTATGTTAAAATATCTAAGAGTGAGTCAAATAAAAAGCAGATGAATAAGAAAAGTTTAATTATGACCCCAGAAGAGATAAAAAATGATATTAAAAATAGAGTTAAGAATGAAGGAATAAAAGGAGGATTTTTTAGTATTGTAAGAGATAATGCAGTACATATAAATAAACAGTTAAAACAGTCTGTAGATACGGATATCCCCAAAACAAAACTTTTACAATTTTCTACAGGAGAAACTGTCTCCATGTTGAAGAAATATAATATGTTTGAAACCTTTAGTACACTTTTTAATATGGAGTTTACTAAAAAGTCAGGAAAACCAGTCTTGATAGATGAAGTATATATGAAATTACAAGATATTATAGTTCAAGTAATTAATGAGAGTAAGGGTAATTAACTTAAAGTTTTAAACTTATTAAAAGGCGATTTTTACAAAGTTAATTGAAATAATCTAAAGAATATCATTTAGCTCATATTTTACATAACTAAATTTAGCATAGAGGCAGTCTATTTTTAGTTAATTGTTCTACCCAAAGTGTCGATGATTAAAGTATTAAATAATCATATGAGCTCAGAGGAAACTACATCAAGCCAAACATTTTATTCTATCGCTATGTTTCCTAATATATAGTGCGTTATATCGAAAATTGTAGCCATATATCTTATCATGTGGGACGAGTCTAGATAAATCAACTTCCAATATTCATATAATGCAAACTTGAGATCATTGAATTTAAAAGTGTATTCTTATTAAGAATGTCACCGCATTGACAATAGAGTAGTTATAGAGCCAATGTAACAATGCTTTAAAATTATTAGGAGGTAACTCGAATGAATGAATATTTAGTACAGTTAAAAGGGATTTATTTAATACCCAATGAATTTAAAGATTTATTTAAGAATTTGGATCTAAAGAAAGAATTTTATAAGATTAACGAGGATATCAATATACAGGTTGATTATATGAGTTTTTTAGTTAAGGCTGAAAATCAATTTGATGTAACATCTAAAAATCAATTTATTGAAAGACTAAAAGAAGGATTAAGGAGTAAGGATGAGGAAAAAAGTGAAGTATATATACAATATATGCAATATATACAATATCAATTTGATAAAAATAATTTTCAGCTTCAGGAATTATATATAAAATCGACTGGTAGACAAATGTATGATAGTGGTTACATTTATAATGAGAAATTTGTTGATTATTCATTATTAACATCAAAGGAAAAATCAGATACTACATACCTTATGACTAGGATTTTAACAAGCTACGAAATAAATGAACTTGATGACTATTATAATATTGTCATGGATAGAATTCATAAACAAGACATAGAAACCTATAGTAATAAGGATAACCTCATTGAATTACTTAACCATTTTTATATGAAGCAAAGACAAGAAATACTAAGTGGTAAAAAAATATCAATGTTTAATATAAATAGGTCAATTAAATGGGAAATGGGTACTAGATTAAAATTGGATTTCTCTAATTTTGATAATCATAATTGGAATTATTATCATTTTTTTTGGGAGTCAAAGAATGAATATATTTTTAAAGATTCAAAATATAATTTTAGATATAAATATTTTATAAATATAAACCATGATAGATATGGATTTGATTGCGAGGAATACACGATTTCTCTTGATTTGATAATAGATCCTAAAAGCTTAAGTCAAGGAAGATTAGAGTATATAGCTAAAGAAAATAACATAGACAAAGAAAATATTTCATATGAGCATATTAATTCAATTAATTCAAGTAGTCCAATTAATAATTGGCGTTTTAATTTATATAATAAAAGATTAAACAGTTTTGATTTAGAAGATATTATAGACATAGATAATTACTACAAAAATCAGTCTTATTATGAACACTATGGTGAATATATTGAATATGAATTTAATCCAAAATTTTTAATTAAAGATATTTTAAAACAAGATGGTTCATTAAATATAAACTTATCAGATTATAAGTTTAAAGAATTTTATATTGATATGTTGGAGTTATCACCTGTAGATAAATTTGTCGAGATAAATGAAATAAAATCCAAGATGAGCAAGGATGTAGAGCTTATAAAGCATGTTTTAAATACTATGGAAAACTCTCATAAATATGATGTAAATAGTAATTATAAATATCTATATTTCAATAATTATAGAAGTGAATTTTTTAATAATTACCTTGACGAGCTACATGATTATTTAAATATGGCTGCAAAACAGCATAATATTTGCGCCAATTGTTATAGTAAAGAAATAGAAAAATCAGGTTTGCCATTTAATATGGAAGTGGATATTTGTGAAGAATGCAAAGTAAAATATAAAGATGAAATGAGAGAGTGGGAGGCAGAATCAAACGGTTCGGTTCCTAAAGAAGCATGGGAGAGTATAGATAATATGATGGAGTGTTAAATCATACAAATGTATAGTTACCCATCTAAATATTATAGACAACAACGATTAAGGAAATAAGATTTTTTTAGTGACATACAATCAAAGCGAGAGGAGTTTAATAGGTGAAAGATGATAGGGGTGTTACAGTATATAGTAAGTCCGGTGAGCTACTAGCGCCTTGTACTAAAAAAGTTGCTTGGGTACTTATTAGTAGAAAAAGGGCTATTAATCTTGAAGAAAATGTAATACAGATTTTAATAGATAAAAGAGATTTAAAAGAATTAAAAAAGAAAGTAATTAAAAGGGACAATAGAACTTGTTATTATTGTGGCAAAGTTATTAGCGAAAGTGAAATAGCGACTGTCGATCACCTGAATCCAAAACATATTACAGAGGCGGGGAATTCAGGGTATGATGCAGAAGAAAATTTAGTGTGTTCATGCATACATTGTAATCATCATAAAGCAGATATGCCTTTTGAGGATTACGTAATTTATAGATATGCTCTTATCCTATCGTTTATACGTGTTAAACTTGGCATAAGACTTGATGCGCTATTAGATCGACAATAAGAATTAAAGATTGCTTAAATGAATTTTGTTGTTGTAGCGTTTAGTTATTAGGAAGGTAGTTTTATTTTGAAAATAGGACAAGCTTTATGGTTTGGATGATTTAATAGAAATACTAATAAGTATATAGATAATATACTAAATAAAGCAGTTAAGAATATAATAAAAACACCATATATTGATTTTACTTAGGGCAATCTATGCATGTTCCTCCTTATTGGTGAAATTTCCATTATCCATATAATACAAATTTTAAATCATTGCAGTAAAAAAATGTATCCTTACTCAACGTGACACTTTAATTGGTAACGTAGTAGTTGTGGGGTTTCTTATGCTTTAATTTAGTGGGATTATAAGTGATAAGCTTGAAAAAGATACATATGAGTAAGGCAGTTTTTGGACAGTTACTAAAATTAGAAATAAATATTGTAAATATAAATTAATACAATAAGGTGATATAATTAAATATAATAGGTGCAAATTATGATTAGAATTTCTAAAACGATCTATTTAAATTATATATAATGCTAATTTAAGAAGGAGATAAAGATATGTCTAATGAGATTGTAAATAATAGTGAGGAAGCATCTTTACTTTACCATAATGTTTCAGATTTAATAGAAACAACTAAAAAAAAGGTATAGCACTCTGTAAATTCTGAAATTGTTTTGTTATATTGGAATATAGGGAAAACAATAAAGGAAGACATAATCAAAGGTGAAAGAGCGGGATATGGTGAAAAGCTTATTGAGGAGCTAGCAAAAGAATTATCAGACCAATATGGTAAAGGGTACAGTAAAAGAAATTTATTTAGAATGATTAAATTTTATGAATCATTCATGGATTGTGGAATAGTGACGACAGTGTCGGCACAATTGACTTGGTCCCATTTTGTTGAGCTTATTTCAATCCAAGATGATTTGAAAAGAGAATTCTATGCTACTATTTGTAGTAGTGAAAGATGGAGTGTAAGAACTTTAAGAGAGAGAAAGAGTTCTATGATGTACGAGAGAATGCCATATTATCAGAACTTGAGAAATTTATATTAGAGATGGGAATTGATTTTGCTTTCTTAGGTAGAGAGAAAAGAATTACTATAGATAATAAAGATTATTATATAGACCTTTTATTCTATCATAGAAGAATGAAACGACTTGTTGTTATTGAACTTAAGTTAGAAGAATTTAAACCAGAACATAAAGGTCAAGTTGAACTTTATCTAAGATGGTTGAATAAGTATGAGAAAATGGATGGAGAAGAGAGTCCTCTTGCTATAATATTATGTGCTGAGAAGTCTAGTGAGACTATTGAACTTTTAGAATTAGGTAATAGTGGCATACATGTAGCACAATATTTTACTCAGATGCCTTCAAAAGAAATATTTGAAGATAAATTGCATAAGGCAATACAAAAAGCGAAGTTGCAGTTTGAGCAAAGAGTACAAAACAGTAAACGATAGTTAAAGCCTTTTAGTGATGTTCATTTGATTTGAAGCCTAAAATAATATAAGGATATATTTTAGGCAGCATACTTACATAAATCGTTTGGTATAATTTAATTTCAGTAATATACTTTAGGTTGTAGTGTAAGGTGAAAAGATAAAGAAAGTGAAATATAAATATTTAAATTTCTACTAAGTATTGTATAATGTTATTCTATCAACGGACAGTGATATAGTTAGGTACGGTTCGCCTCCACCATACATAAACAATAATTTTGATACAATGGAAAACCCTTGAATTCAGGGGTTTTTGTTTTTTTGAGTAAAATCCAAGCTGGAATTTGAAACTTGAATCACAAAAACTTGGGTTAAATTGAAATAAGTGCACACCCCCTATGAAATTGAGTGTAGGAGGTGTGCACTTTTTAGCGGAAGTAGAAAGCCAGTGTTTTAGGGGCTTTGAGTATAATTATGAAATAAATATAGCAATTCTCTCAGCAATCATAATATGGTAAAAAATTTAGACTACTCATCATTGTTTTCTATTATCGTGGATCTTTTCATACTGTAGTGAGTAGTTCTGCGAGTCGCATTATCATCAACAACATAAATATTGCTAAGTTGTAATAAAATAATTATTAGCCTAGAGTTCATTGAGAACCATGTGAGTTTGATAAGTGAGGTTTTCCTCTGGTCATAAATTAATAATGATTAGGGCTACAGTTATTTAGAAACATAGTATATACTTGATTTGAAGAGAAATAGGTATTTTAAAAAAGAAAGAGAGTGAAAAAATGGAAAAGTTTTTTAAATCAATAGAGGAAAAGATAAGAAAGTCAGGATATCCTGGAGAATTCAGTGGCGAAGAAATCTACGCTGAAATAAGTGATGGGGCAGAGCATAAAGAAGAAGGAAGTTATTTATTCATGAAGAAGCAAAATGATAATATCATGTTCGAGTACAGAGTGGATATTTTAGAGGACGATATTAATTTAGCAACCCTTACGATACATACATCAGAGAAAAATTACTTTATTGATTTTGATGCTGAATAGATAGACACATAGGGGGGATGAAGTATGCTACTGGTAAAATAAAATTGGAATTTAAGAATTTTTGTGATTTTTTAAATTAAGAAATAATTTTGTCGCAGAAAGCCTAGTTCAGCTTTGCAGGGAATGCGGGATTGAAGTTATACATTGCTCGCTACAATTCACTGTTTTCAGTATGCGATTTTATGCTATAACGTATATTTTTGCTAAATTGTATTAAAATTTGGGTTTAGCCTAATCGTCTCATAAAAGAACAACAATTTTGATACAAGGAAAACCCATGAATTAATTGTATATGTTAATCTAAAACTACACCACAATTCTAATTGAAATATCCCCCACTTTAATGTAAACTTTCTTATGATATACATCATAAGAGGGGGAATGGAGATGATTACATTGAGCGAAAAACAGCACATCATAATATCGGCACATCTAAACGGAAAGTCTCAAAGGTGCATAGCAAGAGAGACTGGATTTGATAGAAAAACTATTAGTAAGTACCTTAAAGAATATGAGTTGACAAAACAAGAAATTTTAAATTTTAATGGAGGGATTGAAGATATAAGAGAACTTCAGAGCAATATTTCTGAGAGACCTAAATATAAGTGTTCAAATAGGAAAAAGAAAAAATTAACTGATGAAATTATAAATAAAATAAAGGAATATATTGAAGAAAACCAACAAAAACGGAATGCCGGTAGGCATAAGCAGCAAAAGAAGAAAATTGATATATATGAAGCATTAAGAGACGAAGATTACGATATAAGTTATCCAACTGTTAGTAACTATATAAATAAATTTCTTAAAAATGGAGCCGAAGCATTTATAAAGTCAGAATATGAGCTTGGAGACATTTGTGAATTTGATTGGGGGGAAGTTAAATTAACTATTAATAATGTTGATAGAAAATTTCAAATGGCGGTATTTACATCTGCAAAAGGTAATTATAGATATGCGCAGCTATTTTCCAAACAAAATTCAGAGTGCTTTCAAGAGTCACATGCTTTATTTTTTGAACATATAGGACAAGTATATAGAACAATTGTTTACGATAATATGAAAGTTGCAGTGAAGAAATTTGTAGGTCCAACTGAGAAAGAGCCTACGGAAGCATTGCTTAAAATGTCAATATATTATGGGTTTGACTTTAGATTTTGTAATGTTAGATCAGGTAACGAAAAAGGCCATGTAGAGCGAAGTGTAGAGGTAGTAAGACGTAAGGCGTTTTGTAAGAATGATAACTTTAAATCATTAGAAGAAGCTAATGAATATATTATGGAAACGTGTGATAAATTGAATAACATAGCTCAGAAATCAAGAAATATGAAGACTGCAAAAGAAATTCTTAACGAGGAGAGAAACCATATGGGACCATATATTCCAAAACTTGATACAGCAAGGATAGAAGAGCCTAGAGTAGATAAGTATTCAACGTTCTCAGTAAATACCTGCCGGTATTCTGTACCTGACATGTACGTTGGAAAAAGAATATTCATAAAAATATATTCAAATGATATTGTTTGTTTTAGTGAGGGCAAAAAAATAGCTTGCCATGAAAGGAAGCTAGGTTTTTATGAATGGTCCATTAAACTAGAGCATTATCTTAATACATTTAAAAGAAAACCAGGATCATTAGCTTCAAGCACTGCAATGCTACAAGCAGACCCTAGGATTCAAAGTATCTACGATACCTATTATAACAAAAAAGAAAAAGATTTTATAGAGTTACTTTTTTTTATAGGTGAAAATAATATTTCTGAGGTTCAAAATGCAATAAGTTTACTAAATAAAATAAATCCTACGGATATAACAACTGAAAAAATAAAATCTATTTGTAATAGAGATTATGATAACTTCATAGAAAACAATGTTATCCCCCTTAATTTAACAGATAAAACTGAACCCAAGGATTTGTTAGATATGTATAAAGTTCTAATACCTATATCAACAGAAGGCTTTAACAATGAGGTGGCGATAATATGAATGATAAAAAGAAGTTATATAAAGATATTGAAGAATTAACGACAGAACTTAAACTTCCTGGTGTAAAAAACAGCTTTGAGGAATATTCAAAAGAGGCTTGTATTAATGATGTAAGCTATGAAGAATTTCTTTATAAGCTATTGGGAAATGAACAGGTTTTAAGAAATGAAAGTAACAAACAAAATAGAATCAGAATAGCTAAGTTTCCATATAAAAAATATATCGAGGACCTTGTAATAGAAGATTTACCAGTTGATGCTAAAAAGAAATTAAAGACGTTAAGTTCACTTGAATTTATTAGTACAGGACAGAATGTAATTTTAGCTGGAAATCCTGGGACAGGCAAGACCCATATTAGTATTGGTCTTGGTATAAAGGCTTGTTTAGCCGGCTATAAGGTTCTTTTTATTACAGTATCATCACTCATTACCCAATTAAAAGAAAGTCGTTCTAACAAAGTATTAAGAGCATTAGAAAATAAATTTGATAAATATGATTTAATCATCGCAGATGAGCTTGGATATATTTCTTATGATAAAGAAGGTTCAGAACTTTTGTTTAGCCATTTATCATTAAGAGCAGGACGAAAGTCCACTATTGTAACTACAAATTTATCATTTGAAAGGTGGGATGAGATATTCAAAGATCCAATTATGACGGCTGCTATGATTGATAGACTTACCCACAAAGCGTATATAGTAAATATGAATGGTAATTCTTACAGATTAAAAGAAACCAGAGAGTGGCTTGAAAAACAATAATTTTTTTTCCACTATACAATTATTAAGAGAAAACATTATTTTTTTTACAATTTTTAGTGGGGTAGTTTTGGGCTAGAATATGGGGGAGTTTTCACTTGACAAATACAT
>CAYXOL010000055.1:0-34086 GCA_964467165.1 uncultured Clostridium sp. | reverse complement strand
ACCTTTGTTGCAAGATACCCTGCAAAAACTATAAGTACTACCAAAGTAACGATTATACCTGATTGTTTTTTATTCATAATATTTCCCCCCATCTACCTTTCTAAGAAATTATATGCTAATTATTCATAGGATATACATTAACTTTATTTTCAGGCAAATTAAATAAATTAATTACTGCCTGTCGAATCCTAAGTTCAGTTATTTTTTCATTTGAACCTTCCGCCACTACGCAAACCCCGGTAATGATAGGCTTGTATTTTTTTACAATTAGCGGTTCATTTGTATCTCCGTTATTTGACATAACCACTGTTCTTCCATCGTTTTTTTGAGTGGTATTCCTTTTTCCTCCCCCAGTATCGCTCTCCACTGTAAGACTTTCAGAATCATTTACGTTTACTGCGGGAACACTCTCCTCGCCACTCTCAAAATAAATCATAAGCTGTACTTTTCCAACGCCTTGAATTTCTTCCAGGGTTTTTTTTAATTTGTTTTCTAATTGTGACTCATAATCATTTAATCCTGTAATGTTTGTTTCTACAGCAACTTTATCTTTTTCAGTTTCTAATAAAGCAGTTGAAGTTGAACTATTTTTTTTGAAAAAGCTACTGCCCAGTACTATTACAACTGCCACTAAAACTATTACTACTAAGTTTCCCAGCAGCTTGTCAGGTTTTTTACCATTATCAATTTTACTTTTGTCATCACCACCATTTAATTTTAATTTAATATACTCAGTAAATTTACTAAGTAAATCATTATTGTTCATAAAAATCCCCCTCTTTTATTATTTTTAATCCCAGGCACATTTAAATAACTAGAAATACAATATGCTATTTAAACTTATTAAGCCTTATAGAATATACTAATTATTAATCCTATGTTTTATGAATCTAATTTGTAAACTGTTATAATATCGCCGGCCACTTTAAATTTACTACTAAGCAATCTTTTTATTTTATCTCCTTGTTCGCCCTTCAAAACACTTTTATTAGACGCATTTACACTTTTAGTATTAATTTCTATTTTTTTAATGTTTTTAACTCCTTTATCTACAATTCCAATTTCGATTCTGTTAATATTGAATACTGCCTTTTTATCATCATAGGTAATATCAATATCAGCATTATACTTATTTTCTGGATAAGTCTCTTCCAAATTTATAATACATTGATTCTCCAAATTCACTTTGAAATTTTCAGTTGTATTTGATATATTAATTTCTTTATACTTTTGTGTATCTGCCACCACAGCACTTGACTCCATATAGCTGGTGGCTTTATTGGAATAAGCCTGGAAATTAAAGTCCCTATTAAAAATCTTTATTATAGGGTTTATAATTACTACAATTAGCAACAGTCCTAACACAAACTTGGCATACTTTTTCATATTATTATCTGGCAAAATCATCTCCACTGCAGTAATAAAAATTATAGCAATAGTGATGTTGGTTACCCAGACTTTTAATACCCCAATCAAATTAGCATCACCTCCTTTACAATAGTTTACAATTAACTTTTATCTGTTGTGCTGTTTTGCTTTAGCCCATTATTATTCCTTTTCCAGTGGAAGCTATTATTGCCACCATTATAAAAAACATTACACTTACAGATATTACGCATGACATTAATAAAATAATGGAGTCCCCTACAGAGCTTATAACATCTACAGTGCGACTATCACTTATTGGTTCAATAATTGCAGCTGTAATTTTATATAAAAAAGCCATAATTAAAAGTTTTACGATTGGCAATAAAACTATTATTAAAATAATAACTAGACCTAGTCCACTTATAGCATTCTTTAAAAGAAGTGAGTATCCCGCTACAGTAGAAATTGCATCAGATAAACATTTTCCAACTACTGGTATAAAATTATCCACTGCAAATTTCGCCGTTTTAATACTAACTTGATCTATAGTCTTTGCTGCTATACTTCTAAGTGTAATTACTCCAATAAAAACTGTCATCACTATTCCCTGAACCCATATAGCAATTTGTTTTAAAAGCTTTGTAAGATTGTTAATTTTAAAATCGCTGGATATATTGTTAACAAATTGAAGTACGAAGCTCATAAAAATTATAGGAATAAGAATATCAACATAAATCCTAGAACTTACCGTGGCAAACCCCATTATGGCGGGGTCTAATAGTGTAGCCTCTGTAAATCCTCCCACTGTAGCCAGAAGCATCATTAATACTGGCATAAGTGCTGCCATAAAATCAGTCATATTAAGAATTGTGTCTTTAGCAAGTTCTACTGATATATAAAAGCTTTTAGTTATCAGAATAATCATTACAGCATAACATGCAAAATAAGCAATATTTGATAAACTTTCACTATTAAACGCACTTTGCAAATTATTAAGCAATGAGCAAACAATAGCAATAATAAGAAGACTTCCCATTAACTCCATAGATGCATAAATTTCTTTAAATGTAAATTTCATAAGATAATTAGATATTTTTTTAAAACTTAAGCCATTCTCACCGGTTTTCATAAATCCATCAACAAAATCTCCTGGATCCATGTCATTAAATATTTCATACTTTGTTTTTATATTGCTAATATAATCATATAAATTACTTATTTCAGCTTGCTGTTTTTCCCCAATTTTACCTATTTCGGCAGCCTGTACACTAATAGGTAAACATATTAAAAGTAATAAAATCATTATTATTTTTTTCATATTATACCTCTACATTATTTTTAGAATAGATTGCAATACCGCCATTAAGATCGGTATCGCTAGAACTAATATTAGTATTTTGCCTGCAAATTCAACTTTTGCCCCAATGCTATTTTCATTAGCATCCCTGCAGATTTCACTACAAAAAGATGCTAGGTACGCAATTCCCAATATTTTAAAAACTGTGTTCAAATATACCACATCAATGTTTGCCTTATTTGCTAAGGTTTGCAGAAAACTCATTATTATTGTAAGCTTGTTTATCATAAATAAAAAAATCAAGATTCCTGCTGCAATACTAACTTGAATTGCTAAATCATCTCTTCTTCCTTTAAATATAAGCACTATAAATAAAGCCATAAACGCAAATGCAACAACTTTAATTATTTCCATAAGGCCCCTCCTTGTCCTAAAACTGAAACAAAGTTTTTACAGAAGTAAATAGTTTGCTAACTAGATTTATAACCATCATAAGTATTAATATTACTCCGGCCAAATTTGCAACTACTGCAATATCTTCCTTTCCCCCGCTTTTTAAAATCTTATCAATAATAATTATCAAAATACCAGTTGCTCCTATTTTGAACAGCAAACTAACATCTAACACTTAAAAACCTCCTTCCTATATTAATGCTATTACAATCATTGCCCCAAAAGAAAACCCTAAATATCTGTACATTCTTATATTTTTATTCATATAATCTTCTGATATTTTAATTTGTTTTTTTAAATTTGTCAGAGTCAATGAAAATATACTGATTTGGCCTTCAATATCAGACTCTCCTAAGGTTTTAGATAAATCCAAAATAACATTTATATCATCGGAGTTTAGGTATATTCTGTTTTTTACTAAATTCATGGCACTATTCATTGCCTCATATACATTTTCATATTTATTATCAGATAATAATTCACTAGTTATATTAAAAAGCTCCCTTATAGGTTCTCTGCTTTTTTTACCTACACTTTTAAACGCATCTGGCAAAAGAGCATGTACATAAGTTATTTCATTTTGAAGTTGATATATTGCCCTTTGAACTTCATTCAGTTGAAAAACTCTATACTTTAGCCTTTCACTATATATAAATCCACCTACAGTTGAAGCCCCTAAAATCACTGCACATGCAATTATTTTAATCATGTAACGACCTCCATATATCTGTCCCCTTAGTAAAATCATAAATACATTCTATTGTCCCAATACCTCTTTTATTAGATAGCACTATGCCTCTTGAAAATACGTAGTTTTCCATAATATCTTTGAAAACTAATCTTTTATAAAGGTCCTCAATTCCAAAACCATGAATTGTTGTAATTAGACTAATTCCAGAATTTAATGCCATTAAAATACTTTCCACATCACTTTGGGTGCCTATTTCATCACATACTATTACATCAGGAGACATACTTCTAATTGCCATCATAATCCCTTGGCTCTTTGGACAATTATCTAATACGTCCGTTCTATTGCCTACATCCATTTGAGGTATACCTTTAAATGAGCCTGCTATTTCAGACCTCTCATCAATTATAGAAACATTTTTACCTTTGAAATTTTTGTTTTTATCACCCTTGGATATCTGCCTTGTAATATCTCTTAGCATCGTTGTTTTGCCGCATTTAGGCGGTGAAATAATAATTGTATTATGCACTGAGTTATTGTCCGTAATATACGGCATCACTTTATCAGCGCAGCCAATAATTTCTTTGCATGCTCTTATGTTTATAGACGATATATCTTTAATGGTTTTTATGCTGTTGTTCTCAATAACACAAATTCCACATAGTCCAACTCTATGTCCACCTTTTATAGTTATATATCCCTGCCTGATTTCGTCCTCAAAAGCATATATTGAGTAATTGCTTATTCTCTGCATTATATATTTAATATCTTGAGTCGTCGCAATATAGTCCCAAATTTCTTCAATACTCCCAATATGAATAAATATAGGCTTGTTTACTTTTATTCTAATTTCTTCAAGCTCTTGTATTTTAACAACCTGTTCCAATTTACTTCTAATACTACTTGGTAATATTTCTAATAAATCTTTTGTAACTAAAATTTTCATCACCCTCTCATATATAATTTCTATTATAAGCTTCTGTAAAATATTCCATATGAAGCTAAAAATTATTATATTAAATGCTTTCATTTTACATAATATATGTGATAAATCTTCAAAAAAGAATAAAAAAAAAGAACCAAATAGGTTCTTTTTAAATATATAACTTATAGCTTATACTCTTAGCATGTAGTCGCCATTTCTGGTGTCTATTCTAATAGTCTCGCCTTCATTTACGAACATTGGAACTTGAATTATTGCTCCTGTTTCTACAGTAGCAGGTTTTGTTACACTTGAAGATGTATTACCACGAACTCCTGGTTCAGTGGCTGTTACAACTAGTTCTACAAAATTTGGAGCTTCCACTGAGAAAGCATCATTCTTGTAAAATTTTATTACAGCAAACATATTTTCTTTTAAGTATTTTATAGCATCTTCAACTTTTTCGTAATTTAGTGGTATTTGTTCATATGTCTCTTGGTCCATAAAGTAATATAAACCATCTGCTGCATATAAGTACTGCATTTCTTTTCTTTCTATAACTGCTTCTTGTAATTTTGTAGTCGGATTAAATGTTTTTTCTGTAACCCCTTGATTAATAACGTTTCTTAATTTAGTTCTAACAAACGCAGCCCCTTTACCAGGTTTTACATGTAAAAATTCTATTACTGTATATACTTGTCCACCTTCATCAAATGTTGTTCCTTTTCTTATATCTCCTGCTGAAATCATTAAGTATCCCTCCAAAATTCATCTTTGATTCAATTAACCCATTAAATTAAAACCTTATTAAATATATTAATACTAATTTCCACAGTTATACAGTAGAAATTATTTTATCCCAGTAACCTTAAATTTGACCAGCTTATAATTTAAATTTTCATATGCAGTGATCCTTTTAAAATTTTTTTTATAATCACAGTAAATATAAACATTACAGTGGAACAATGTTATTTTATCAAAACTTAATGATATTTGCAAATATAATTATTTAATATTTGAATAATCTTTACATTTACCATAAATATACCACCTATAATTGTTATATCATCAGCATATCATGAATAATTTACTTGTTTTTTTTAAAATCAATACTTACAGTTGTAGCTTTAGCCTCTTTATTAATATTAATACTATTTATTTTCAAAAGATTTTTGCTTTCATTTAAAGAACATAAAGAAATATACAATAACTTTATATCTCCAGTGTAATCTACTTGAATATTACATTTTTCCTGTTCTATCATATTAAGAGTTTTTACTTCAAAATCACTATTTTTTCTTATTAAATCTAAAATATCACTATATCCATATTTCTCTATCTCTACAATATTTGCCGCCACTGTACTACAGGACGTGCTTTGGCCTTTAATCTTATTTATTTTATCCAATATAAAAATAAGTTTAAAGGTCATAATCCCCATTATAAATAGTAGTATTAGTAAAATCACCTTAAATTTTCTATTTTTATACATCACTATATCTATAATATAACTTTGAAGTTAATATTATTTTCCTCCTTAATATTTGGAATTAATTTTTTAATTGAATAATGCGCTTCTATCTCTCTTATCATATTAATATATCCCTCATAGCTATTAACTTCAAAATCTATTTCTATATTATCTTTTGTTATATTAAAGTTCTTATAAGTAAACTTATTGTCCTCAAAAAATTTGCTGACTTCTTTATATTTTTCCATAATAATAGTATCTTTTTTAACTGTTTGTATTTTATTAATAGTTTTATTTTCTCCAGCTATTTGCTTTTCTATATTCTTTACCTCTTTAGACGTATTTAATATAAAGCCTACCAAAATAATATTTATAATTAAAACTATTTTAATGCATAATTTAAGTCTTTTAATTCCTATTTCACTTTTTCTATCTTCGTACCAATTTGGAATGAATGTTTTCTTCATAAATCCATCTACCCTTGTATTATATATTTCACCAATTTTTCACGAGTTAATTTTTCTAATATCATCTTTGGTAATGTTAAATATTCAAATTCTTCTATATTTATTCCCTCTACATTTACATAATATATTTTGTTGCAATGTTTAGCATAACCACTGTACTTATCTAAAAATTCATTCATCGCATATGAAAATTTAAATAAAGGCAAATCCACAATCCTTATAATGCTATTAGCCACGATTTCATCATTATTACATATTAAAAAATACAAAATATGATTATAATAAAAAACCAATATATAACTTTTTTCATCTATTTTTTTGCTATAGTAATCTTTAATACAGAACTGAATTAAGTTTACTTTCTTTAAATTGATATTATTATCAATACAGCTTTCTAATATATCCAAATTATTTCCACTAAGGCAACAAACTAATACTTCCATATTAACTTTATCTTTCTTAATCAACTTATATGTAAAAGACATATGCTCTATGTCTTTATAATAATATCTTAGTTCATTTTTAATCAGTTCATTAATTAAATATTTTTTTACTAAGGGTATGGTAACCATTTTAATATATACAGTCTCACCTTCAATAAGAACATACAGGTTTTTGTTTTTTATGTCAATTTTAAAATCCATTATATTAGCAGTATCTTTATAATATGGATTTCCGTAATCTATATTATAAACTTTATTTAATATATTATTTTTAGAAAATTTTATACCTGATATTCTTTCTGCTGAAACTTCTAAAAACATATTTCTTCTAATTTTCATTTTAAGCACCACCATTTACTATTATAATCACTTATTCTAATTTACTTTTCCACTTGTTACATGGTTAGCAAAAGCCATTATTTATATTCCGTCTTTACAAATATCATTTGAAAACTCTCATCAGTAGCTTTTAATTCAAAATAATCATTTCTATTTGCTCCATAACTTCCAGGTGTCGTAAAAATGAATTTATTGATGTTATTAGAATAGCTTACTTTGGATTTTTCATACTTTACTATGGGGTCTTTAGAATTATAAAAGAATTCATTTATTCCTGATTTTTTTATCGCTTCTTTATTATCATTAAGATAAGTGAAAAATAAAGTCATTAAATATTCACTGTATTTTTGATAGCGCTCCTCCTTAAGTAGATATTCTTTATTGCTTGTAGAATATCTTACCTCCGATATTTGGATGTCAAATATATACATCATTATAAGTAAACAAATAACTCCTACTAAAATAGTGTAAACCATTATAAAGCCCTTTTTAGTTTGCATTTTCTACCGCTAAACACCTCTCTATTGTTTCACCATTGTACCAGCTCACTTTAATATATAGAGTTCTCCCGGATCGTGCAGCCACAAACTCTTTCACATCATCTATAATTAAACTTTTATAGGAAGTATCCAAAGGAATACTGTATTTTGTACCATACAATATATAAAGATTACTATTGATACATTTTATGTAGTTTAATGTGGTACCATCGGAATAATTTATTTTTATAATATTTCCCTCTGTTTTTACGGTGGTTGCTTCCTTATTTATTTCTTTATCTATTATTGCTATGGCTTCGTTTAAATAATTAAATCCCTTATCATTTAATACAATATTTTTGTAATTTTGGGTATAAGAGCTAAGCATACTATCTACTACTTCCACCATTAGAAATACCAGGGCCATAACTATCACTATCTCAATAAGTGTAACTCCACCTTTTTTCATTTATGGTCACCCTTATAGAAATTACATTGCAATTCCATAGTATCCTTTTGGTTTATAGTATGAAGGTTTAACCTTAATGTATATACCTTAAATTCACATTTTATAAAGCTCAACTCTATATATGAATCAGTTAAAATTTCATTATCAGAAAACACGTTCATTACTCCATTTTGAATTTTACTTAAATTCATATTTTCTTTATTTACAAAAAATCTGCTATTTTTCTGTAACTGTTCTAATTCTTCAAATGTCATAGAATATATAATATTGTTTTTCAAGCTTTCCATTATTATTACATTATTATTAATTGATTTTATATCCTTTTTTATTTTCAGAGAAGTTACATCAAAAGACATCAAACAAATGAAAATTATAGAGAATATTCCTAGACTAATCACTATCTCTATGATTGTAAATCCTTTTTCACTTGTTGATTTTAACATATGATGTACCTACTCTCATTGTAATTTCATGATCTAATAAATTATTATCCCTTAATATTATTGTGCAGGCATCATTAGTGAATCCATACATATCAATTTCTATATTTTTGTTTATTCTTCTTCCTTCTACTTTATATAAGGTTATCTTGTTTGAGAATGTAAGAGTTTTTATAGTGTTTAGACCACTTTCTAAGTTTATTTTATTTCTCTCTATATCAAAAGTTACTGTTGCATCGCAAGAATTTTCTCTACAATACATCTTTGAATTATTAATAAAACCCACTGTGGCATTACAATAATAATCTGCATCAACTTTATTTTTTACCGATTTGTAAAACCTCACAGAAATAATGCCGCAGCCCATAATTATACTCATAAGGGTTAAAACTACTATCATTTCAATTAATGTAAATCCACTACGCATAAATTCACCTTTCTATATTCTTAGAATTTGCCCGCGGAATCCATAACGCTGAGCATTGGAAGCATAACCGAAAGTATTATTGTACCTATCATAATCCCTAAAAATATTATTAAAATCGGCTCTAGTAGTGCCGTGGCTTTTTCTACATTTTCCTCTGCATCTTCATAGAATATATCTGCAGCAATTAAAAACATCCCATCTAAATCACCGGTTTCTTCCCCTATTTTTATCATAGCTACAAAAAATTGTGGGAATATGTTCATTGAATTTAAGCTACTTGATAAATCCGTACCTTTTTTAATGTCATTAAGGACTGTTTTTAGCTTTAACTTAAAATATCTATTTTCAATAACATCATTTATTATTTCAAAAGCCTTTACAAGGCCAACCCCACTAGTTAGTAATATATTAAGACCCCTGGTAAATCTTGTATATATAATTCGTTTGTATACTGGGCCAAATATTGGGCATACAAATTTAAATTTATCAAAACCCACCTTACCCTTCTCAGTTTTAAAATATTCTATAAAAATAAAACCAGCAGTTAAATTTATCATTAAAATCCATAAAAAATTTGCTGCTAAAAAGTTACTCCCACCTAAAAGCAATCTGGTTATTAGCGGAATTTCAGCATGAAAAGACTTTAAATTTATAATAAACACAGGAATTACTTTTATAAATAAAAAAAGCGCTACAGCAGTTAATGTAATAAATACAGTACAGGGATAAATCATTGAATTAGTAAATTTTTTTAACAATCTATGCTCTTTTTCATAATACTGGGCTAATTGCTCCAAAATTATATCTAACTTTCCACTCTCTTCCCCTAAATAAATCATATTTATCATAAACTCTGGGTATATGTTTATAGTATTTTTCATACTTTTATACAACGAATTACCCCTTTGTACATTTTCCTTAATGCTTATCAGGCTATTTTTTATAGATTTATGTAGCATTTGCTGATAAAGCAAATTAAGCGCCACGCATATTGGAATTCCTGATTTAATGCATATGGAAAATTGTTTGCAAAAAATAGATATAGTTTTCAAATTAGGCTTAGTAGAGAATTCAGTTATTTTTTTTACACTCCGCCATTTTATTAAAAATAATTCTTTCTCTCGTAATCCCAGTGCTAATTCCTCAATACTATCACTGCAAGTAGTTCCCTTTATTGTTATTCCATTGAATGTTTTAGCCATATATTTAAATTTCATATATTTCACCCATTATTAATTTTCTTATTTAAAGTTATAACTATAAGTAGCATTTACAAATTCCTCCATGGAGGTCACGCCATTGTACACTGACGCTCTACAACTCACTATAAAGGAATCTGATTTTTTTTTATTACAATATTCCCAAAGTTCATCACTTATACCGCTTCTTGCTATAATTGATTTATGAACAGTATCTAATTTTAATAATTCATATACCACAGTTCTACCTTTGTATCCTGTTCCATTGCATTTGCTGCAACCTACTGCCTTATATATTTTCTCCCCTTTATTAAATCCTAGATGCTGAAATTCACCACTTCTAATCTCATATTCAGTTTTGCAGAAACAGCATAATTTTCTTATTAATCTCTGAGCCAATATTACTACTAATGAATCTGCAACTAGGTATGATGGGATACCCATATCTATCAGCCTAGAAATCGACGTAACCGCATCATTTGTATGAAGTGTTGTTAGTACTAGGTGACCTGTTATTGCTGCCCTCACTGCAATTTGAGCCGTTTCTTCATCTCTTATCTCCCCAAGCATTATTATATCAGGATCTTGTCTTAAAATACTTCGGAGTCCCGTTGAAAAAGTTAGACCTGCTTTGTTATTTACGTTTACTTGATTTATTCTAGGCATATTGTATTCTATTGGGTCTTCTATAGTAATAATATTTTTGTTTTTACTATTAAGCTCGTTTAATAGTGCGTATAGCGTTGTTGATTTTCCACTTCCTGTAGGTCCTGCTACCACAATCATTCCATGAGAAAGTTTTAATATATCCTTTAAAATCGTAACTTTATCTATTCTAAAACCTAATGAGTCTAAATTAATAAACCTCTCTAACTTATATAAAACTCTTATAACTAATTTTTCTCCATACATTGTGGGCAATGAAGATACCCTAAAATCGTAGTCTGTTCCATCTATATTTTCAGTTATTTTTCCATCTTGCGGGATTAATTTAGTAGCTATATCCATGTTTGCCATTATTTTTATTCTTGTACACAAGGATTTATATACATTACATGGAATTTGATTTATTTCATTTAGTATGCCATCTTCCCTCATACGAAGTATGGCAAAATCCTTAAAGGGCTCTATATGAATATCACTAGCTTCTGCATTTACGGCTTGCTTTAAAATGGAGCTTGTTATTCTTATAATTGGAGAATTTTCAGTAGAGTATTCTAAATAACCCTCTTCATTATTTCCTTTGATCTCCAGCATATATTCTTTTCTCATTTCTTCAACTGCCACATCCACAATTTGTTTTCCATAGCAATTTTCAATAGCCTGGTTGATATTGCTAGCTAGTGCAAAGAATATTTTTATCCTTTTATTTGTTATAAATTTTAGCTCATCCATAACCTTTATTTCGAAGGGATTTGAAAAAGCCACATATATTTCATTACTATTTTCATAAAAAGGTATTAATCCATACCTACTTGCTACCTCCTTAGATATTAATTTAAATGCTTGATTTTTTTTACTATTAGCATCTAACTCTGTGTAAGATATATTAAAATTATGCTCTAACAGTAAAATAAGTTGATTTAAATCTATCTTTAAGTCCCTTAGAATTATTTGTTCTTCGCTACAATTGTTTTTAAATGAAATCTCCTTTACTTCCTTATAACCTTCCTGTGTAATTAAGTTTTTGTCTAATAATACTTGGAGTAATTTTTCCCTCATGCTTTTTCACCTTTTTATCATTTAATTTCCCAAGGATATCCACTTGTAATTTTCGTCCTTTTTTAAAATTTTATTCACCTTTTAGATTAGAAGTTTTCGACAAAATAAAAATTATATATAGAAAAATTTTCGACAAAATAAAAACAACTGTACTATTAATAAATAGACAGTTGCTTTAAATTTAATCTATAAAAAAACTTCCTTCAAAAGTTATCTCTGCAGGGCCCGTCATTAGAACCTTGTCATTAACAATCTCTACAGTTAGTACTCCACCGGGCACCTGCACCTCTACCTTTTTATCAATGTACCCTAGTCTGCTTGCTGCTACAACAGATGCACAGCTACCAGTACCACAAGCTAAAGTAGGTCCTGCTCCCCTTTCCCAAGTTTTTACCTTTATCATATCTCTTCCCACTATTTCACAAAAATTAACATTTGTTTTTTCTGGAAATAGGCTATGATGCTCAATATATTTTCCTTCCTCAACCTGATAATCTTCATGCATGCCAAAAATAATAGTATGTGGCACTCCCATAAACATTGAAGTAATGAAATATTCTTTATGGCCGGCCTCTATTTTTTTATTGATTATCTCTTCCTTATCTAAAGCAGGAATACTATTAGGATTGAAATTATATTTCCCCATGTTTATAGTAACGCTTTCTGCTCTTCCATTTTTAACAATTATATTGGCTAGCTTTACTCCATCACCAGTTTCTATTTTCATATTTTCCTTTTGAACATATTTTTTTTGAAAAATATATTTGGCAAAACATCTTATACCATTTCCGCACATAGATGCATAAGACCCATCAGCATTAATAATTATCATCTGTATATCTGCTATATTACTTTTTGTAACAATTAGAATCCCATCTGCACCTATTCCAAAATGCCTGTCACATAGTTTTATGGCCAGCTGCTCTAAATTAGTATACTTACCTTGAAAATTTTCAATAACAATAAAATCATTTCCCGTACCCTGCATTTTTGTAAAATTAACAATTCCCAAATAGATCCTCCTTTTTTTCCGTCTACCTTGTATTACTTTTCAATAATTTTCTTTAATGGTATAATATTAATTATACTTTAACTTAATATCATTATAATATATAATGTATTATTTAAAAAGCATAAGTGTGTGAATTTAATTTAACAATTAGGAAAGGGTGATATATATGGCATTAGATGGAATTTATTTATCTAGCCTCATTGAGGAAATAAAAGATGTTATTATAGATTGTAGAGTTGATAAAGTAACTCAACCAGAAAAAGATGAGATTATATTAAGTTTCAAAAAGAACCGCAAAGTATATAAGCTATTAATAAGTTCAAGTGCCAATTATCCTAGAATTCATTTTACTGACTTTAATAAAGATAACCCAGCGCAAGCACCTATATTTTGTATGGTTTTAAGGAAGTATTTAAATACAGCTACTGTTTTAGATGTAAGACAGCTTAGCTCAGATAGATTGCTAATTATTGACTTTAAAAGCAGCGATGAATTAGGCTTTGACAGTGTATACTCACTTATAATTGAAATAATGGGTAGACATAGCAATATTAGCCTAGTCCGTACTAGAGATAATTTAGTTATGGATAGCATTAAACATGTTACTGCAGACATAAATAGTTTTCGTGTTCTGTTTACTGGTGTAGAGTATCTGTACCCCCCTGTTTCTACTAAACTAGATCCTTTTAATTTTAGTTATGAGGATTTTTATGAGTATATTACCACTAAAGAAATCCCCTATGGTGAAAAGTTTTTTACCAGTACTTTCACAGGAATAAGTTCTAAACTCTCCTCTGAACTCTTATATAGATATTCTTCTGAGAATAAGGATTTTGATTTAGACCATGCTAAAAACATTTATGATTTTACAGTAAATATGTTCCAATCTCTTAATAAGAATGCTTTTTTAGCTTCCTATACTGTAAATGGTAAACTAGAAGATTTTCATTGTATTAGGCTTACCTCACTAAAGAATTGTGAATATGAGCAGTATGATTCACCTTCAAAGTTAATAGAGAATTTTTATTTCCGAAAGGATAATCATGATAGGTTAAATTCTAAAAGTGCAGGCCTTCAAAAGATAGTTCACAATAATATTAATCGTTGTGATAAAAAGGTAAAAATACTAAAGGAAACTCTAGTGGAATGCGATACCAAAGGCTCCTATAAATTAAACGGCGAACTCTTAACTGCAAATATATACTCACTTAAAAAGGGTGATAAATTTGCAAATGTTGTTAATTATTATAGTGAAAATGGTGAATCAATTAAAATTAAACTTGATGAAAATAAAACTCCCTCACAAAATGTGCAATATTATTACAAAAAATATAACAAATATAAGATGGCCGAAGAAATGGCACTAATACAAATGGATCTTACTGAAAATGAATTACAATATCTTCATTCTGTACTCACTAACATACTAAATATTGAAAACTATAATGAAATTGAAGATATTAAAAATGAATTGATAGAAACTGAGTATATCGCATTTAAAAAGCAGAGCAGAGGTAAAAATAAAAAAACAAAGGCAACTAAGCCTATGCATTTTGTCTCAAGTGATGGCATTGATATCTACGTAGGTAGAAATAATATTCAAAATGACTTTTTAACTTTAAAGCTTGCCAATAAAAATGATATATGGCTTCACACAAAGGATATACCAGGTTCTCATGTTATTATTAAAAATTTTGGTGATGTACCTGAAAGCACCTTACTAGAAGCTGGAAACTTATCCGCATTCTATAGTAAATCTAAGGATTCCTCTAGTGTACCTGTTGATTATACGCAGGTAAGAAATGTAAAGAAACCTTCCGGCTCAAAACCGGGAATGGTCATTTACTCTACAAATAAAACTATGTATATAACACCTATTGAAAGCACCTTAAAAAGAATTGAATAAAAAATACCAACGAAAAATAACGTATTAATTGCATGATAATTAATACGTTATTTTTCGTTGGTATAACTATGTTTTACTAAAATTATAGATAGTAATAGTAGGTTACCTCATAGCCTACACTAATAATATCAATTATGAATATGTCTTTTTCTCAACAGGAATCCATATTTCACAAAAGCAATCTGCCTTAATATCTTCAGAATACAATTCAAAATCAGTATCATCAATCATACTATAATCTGAACCTGGAAGAAATTCCGAAAATATTTTCTCCCATGTTTGGCCTATACACTCCCCAGTTTCGCCAATACATTTAAATACGGCCCATAATGTAGGTTTTACCTCCCATATTCTATACCCCTCCGGTACATTACCTCCACTAAATTCCATACCAATGCCATAATCAAAATGTGTACTTTCTTTTGAAATTGGTGCACACGCTCCATAAACGTCATGCTTGCTAGTGTTTTGTTTGAGACCATTGAATATGCCATTGTCACCACACTCTTTCCAAAAGTCCGGAATTTCAGTATTTCCCTCTTCTGAAATTGTTTCATTCCTAAACTTTGCAACCTTAGCTAATAATTTAAATGCTTCTCGTTTTTCGATTCTGTAGTCCATAACAGTACCACCTTCCAATTTTATTTTAATAAGAAGGCGATTAAAAGATTTTAATTTCATACCTGCACGTCTTGCCACATTCGGCGTAATACCATGAAATCTGGTAAATGCCTTTGTAAAACTTTCAGGCGAGTCATAACCATATTTTAAAGCAATATCAATTACTTTTGCATCAGACATAGAGAGTTCCTGACCCGCCATAGACAATCTTCTATTCCTAATATACTCATTTGCTGTAATACCAGTCACTAAACCAAATGTCCTATGAAAATGATAGCTTGACATGTAGACATGCCTTGCAACATTTTCATATGTAATAGGTTCTAATATATATTCTTCCATATAGTCTATTGCCCTTTGCAAGTTTTGAATAAAATTCATTTTTCTCACCTCCATGTACAAATTGTACTAAAATATAATTATTATTTCCTATCCTATCTTGCTTTCATTTGTCCAAATAAAATATAGCTTACCCTTACTTCGAATAATAGTAACAATAATACGCAATTTAGACGCAATTTAAGAAAAATACGAATTAAAACACAGTAACATTCACTTCTGAAATAATACGACATTCTGGTTCCTTGACTTTATTTTCTCTCTACAATTTCACCATTATTTTTCAAAATACTCTTCCCTGGAATATAACCTCTTACAGAACTTAATGGATAAACAATACTATCTTTTCCTATTACTGTCCCTGGGTTTAAAACCGAATTACATCCTACTTCCGATAAATCGCCTACAATAGCACCAAATTTCCTTAAACCAGTTTCAATAATATCTGTACCATATTTTAATTTTACTAATGTTCCATCGGATTTTAAATTAGAGGTTATTGCACCTGCCCCCAAATGGGCTTTATACCCTAATATTGAATCACCAATATAATTGTAATGGGGAACCTGCACTTTATTAAAGAGGATTGAATTTTTAATTTCAGTGGAGTTTCCAACTACAACATCATTACCAATGATAACATTGTCTCTAATATAAGCGGAATGCCGGATTTCGCAATTATACCCGATAATCGCTGGACCGTTTATAAGAACACTTTTTTCGATAGTAGTGCCTTTGCCAACCCATACAAATTCCTCTATTCTTTCAAAATCCGTTGGCAGATTTTTTGCGTATTCAAAAATAAAATTCTTAATTTTTGTAAGAGTTTCCCAAGGGTACTTAACCCCTTCAAATATGGCTTTTGCATCTAATTCTTCAATGTTTAATAGTTCGTTTACAGAAATTTTCACAGTAATCCTCCTCTAATTTATTTCGTCATATTTAACATTTGTGACACAACTTATGAAGATTCCGAAACATACTAATCATTATGGCACTCTAAATAATTAACCATTTTTCTAGTCTTTATAGCGTATTCTATTTCACCTTTTGTACTTTCACCTATATATCCGTTTTTGTTAATCACATAAATTTCATCAGACATATCAATTTTTCTTTTATGTATGTCGTCAAGCATTATTTTAATTTCAGGAGTGATGACATTTTTAAACTCACCATCAGCATGTCCAAACAATCCTACTGAGATAACTATATTCCCTTCTAGAGTTAATTGTTTTTGTACTTTCAAGAACTCATCTTTAAACCTCGTACTCCCGCACAAAGTTATTACTTTATACTTTCCTACCATAATATCCTCCATTTAATTAGCCTTATTTTACTGATACGTCTTAACTAATAAAATTATAACATATCTAATTTATTCCTAACCAATTCTGTTTGCTCACTCATTCCCTAAAAACTTACAATTTCTATCATAATACATTATTTTTATATTTAAAGCATATAATCCGATTTTTAACAATTTTATTACTACTGATTTCAACAAAAGAAAATTATTTCCTTCAATTTTCTACAAAAATAAAAAAATCCTGAAGCTAGATTTTTCTAACTCCAGTCTTTTTATCTAAATTAGTCACTGATATCTCTTCTTGTCAGGTACTTTTTACATTCTAATTTACAAAAATCATTAAACATTTTTCTATATTTGGTATTTAGTATGTCAGAAACTACAAATCCTAAAGATAGGATCATAATAGTTATAAAAATAATTAGCAACTTTAAAATCACCTCCAAAACTTGTATGATATAAATATTTTATGTGCTAGTAAAAAAAATTTATCATTGCACAATATTTATATGATATAAATATTATGCAATGATTATTAACAGCAGTTTAGATTAATTCTTTCAAATGATTTTTGAAAAATGGTTAGGGTTATATTTTTCATACTCTATAAGTTATTCAAATTAATCTGTAGTGTTACATAATAAATACGAAAACTATTTATGAAATAGCTCCTAATCCTCCATTTGGATGGAATGTTCCTAAACACCACATTTTTACAAAAAAAAGACCTGGTGTCAACCATAGCGATTAATTTACTCTATACTATTATTAACTTCCCCATCGCCTTTACAATCCTTAGCTTTAGTAAATAAATAATGTACTATACTTCTCATACGTTGCTCATTTATAAAAAATGTAATTTTTTTAGGCAAATACTGGTAAGCTTTTTTAATTACCCATTCCCAATAGCTATGGTAACCCTTACAATATTATTTTTAGCCAAACTCTTTCTGGCTATGCCATTAAGACCAACATCATAATAAATCTCTTTGTTTACGTAAGATTTTATCAATCCTGTTATGTAATCAATGACCATGAAAGCCAATAATACTATTATTGCAGTATCCCACACACCAAATAACCATGCTAAACATGTTCCCCTTATAGCTATCACTGTTTTAATTGAAGTCCCTTTCCCCATTTTCATCCCTTCTTTCTCTTTATATTTTCCCATGAAAAAGAGGACTAGAATTAGTCCTCTTATGTGATTATTTAATTTAGTTTTACATAATGCTCCTCCTTTATTTCCCTATATATATTTAAAGATCTTTACATACTTTTATAGAATACTATCACCGAAGGAAAGTGTTATTTATGAAGTTAAATCCTGATTGCACTAGAGATATATTGTTAACGATAGAAGAAATACAGATTTTGAAAATCGAATGATGTACTCTAATGAAACAGAATATCCTAATTTTAAAGCAATCTCTTCTGGTCATTTGGCAGAGATTCTAATTTTATATATTTGTAATAAAAAGACACCCTCTCAGGTGCCTCTGTTGCATTATTTTATTTTGTAGTTACATCGTACTAATTTCCTAAGTCTTCACAATTAAAAACACCAGAAACTTTTATTGTTTGTGCCGTTTAAAAAGAATGTTATGTCTCAACTATAGTATTACAGATTAGATTTGTTTTGCCTATAAAATCTATACTTGATATACTACTTCAAAATCTTCAAAAATCACTGGCATATCATCCCTAAATTCATACCCAAGTTCATTTGCTTCTTCCTTAAAAAAATGAATATGTCCCGCACGCCAAGATTCCAAGGTATCATCCTCACCCTCACGCTTACAAACATCATAAGTAATATCTAAAAACGGAATAATTGTTACCGTAATTGTTTCAATAACACATCGTGGTACACCATCCCAATCAGTGACAATGCTTAAATCACCAATCTCAGGTGCACGCTCACCTTCAATTTCATGCCCCCATAAACTACTTGCTGTAGCCTTCTTTTGACCAATTAACACCAAACGCAATAATTCATTGGCCCATTTTTCAGTTAATTCAAAATGAAATACCTCTAAATACTTTGTTGTTTCACATCTGCTCGTTTCCCTCAAAAATGCTTTCCAAAATATATCAATGTTTTCTTGTGAATACTTTTTGTTTTCCATTAATGCACCCTCCCTGGAGTTTTATACTAGATATTACGTATTATATAAGTATTCTTTACTGCACATAATTAAATACCAATGTGGTGGACTTAAAGAGTACTGTGCAAGAAACGTACTGTATATTATGCTTATTACCGGAGGTTAATCCAATATATTTGTTGTTCTTTACCTTCATGGAAATTTTCGTCTGTTAATATACCACCGCAACTCATGGCAGTCTGACTTGAAGCAATATTATCTTTATCACAGATAATCATTACTTTTGGAATTTTCATATTTTTTGCAATACCTAAAACAAGTAATAATTGTTGCTTACCATAACCTTTTTTTCGCTCAGTTGGACGAATGCTATAGCCTATTTGTCCTCCATGTTTTTCTAATTCATCAGTTAAAAGGTGACGGAGTTGAATAGTACCTATAATTCTATTATCAGATTTTCTTATAGAAAAGAATGTGCTGGCATGAACATTATTGCGAAGTTTATCTTTCTCAATTGAAAGAACAATTTCAAGCCATTCATCAAAATCATTATAACGGACTAGACCACAACTTCCATTTATATTAGTTTCCTCAAAGCCTAAATACTCTTGTTTGTATTCCAGAATTTTTTCTTCTAAAACCTTTGATGGGGTTACTAAAATTAATTCACTCACTTTAATACCTCCTAATATAAATAATCTGTAGCGCCGCCTTATTTTACCAGTGTGATGCACTTTTTCAATAGTAAGTCTTATGTATCATTCAACCATAACATTAAGAATTTTTCTTAATATAAATTCTTAATGTTTTAATTAACAAATAGATTACATATACCGGCAACCCAATTACAACTAACCATAACATTATTTTCAAACCCATTGCTAACACCACTATTTCTCCCCCTTTATAACTAACTTTAATTTGCAATATTCTACAACTACGAAACAAATTATATATGAATTATACCATTTAATACCATGAAATAACATTCAATTATGTATTTTGCAACCATATCCTACGTGAAATGCAGCGTTTTTTTAAAATATATAATTAGTTTTCTAATTCATTCACAGAAATATAAGTCAAAAAATAAGACAATGGATATATGTATAATATATCCATTGTCTTATCTTCGTTTAGAAATTCTCCTAACCCTTCCGCAGTAACGTGCATAATAGTATGGGATTTCTCCAAAATGACTTGCAATAAGAAGAGCAGTAACATTGAAATTTAATTTAGAAATTCTTCTTTTGCTAATATAAAATTCTCGTAAACCTGACAGGAAGTCAGGTTAGTGAACCCGAGACAGGAAGTCGAGTGTGAACGTTAGAGAATTTTATATTGGCAAAAGATTAGAATTTCTTAATGAAATTTCACGTTTCAAGCTCTTATTGCAAGTCACGTAGGAGAACACTCATAGAGATACACTCTTATACTTCTTTTTTCTTCCTAGGTATTTCTTTTATATATTGATAATAATAACATAACAATCTTCCATTATATAATTTCCTGTTTTTATCTGATTTCTTTCCAAAGTCCTTCTGAAAATCTCCATTAGCGGTTATTACAAAGCAAGACCATTCATTTAGACTCTCATACATCTCTCCAAGATCAACCTGAAGCCTTTTTATTTCTGCGATTTCCCCTAGTCTCTCGCCATAAGGTGGATTTGTTATTATAACTCCATATTTCTGCCTAGAGGTAAAAGTTTGCATTGGTATTTTTTGAAATTTTATAAACTCCTTAACTCCTGCTTTCTCAGCATTAGCAATGGCTGTTCGAAGTAAATCACCATTAATATCTGAGGCCAGTATTTCAACTTCATCCATATTCACAGTTTTTCTTGCACCCTCTCTAACTTGCGCCCAAACATCAGCCTCCATTGACGGCCAAAGCTCACAGGCAAATTTTCTATTTATTCCTGGCGCAATATTTTTCGCTATTAGGGCTGCTTCTATGGCTATGGTTCCTGAACCACAAAGTGGGTCAGCTAAAACTCTTGAGCTATCCCATTTACTTATTAGTACAAGGGCTGCAGCTAAAGTTTCTTTTAGCGGTGCCTCACCAGCATATTCTCTATATCCTCTTTTATGTAGTCCCACACCTGACGTATCAACAGATAGTGTTACTATGTCTCTTAGAATTGCAACTTCTATCTTATACTCTGGTCCCTCTTCTGAAAACCACTCACTATCATATTTTTTCTTCATTGATTCTACTACCGCTTTCTTTACAATACCTTGGCAATCTGGCACACTGTGGAGTTGTGATTTTACTGATTTGCCTATGATATGCATATTACCGTCTTCTGGTATTAAATTGCCCCAATCTACGGCTAAGGTGCCTTGAAACAGCTCTTCAAAAGACAAAGCCTTAAATTCCGCCATCTTTATAAAAAGTCTTTCTGCGGTTCTGAGCCAAGTATTGCATATAGCAATATCCATTTCATCCCCTTCAAATGTTACTCTTCCGTTTTCAACTTTTAAATCCTCATATCCAAGTGCTTTTAGTTCCTTTGCTGTTACTGCTTCTATTCCAAAAGTAGTAGTTGCAATTAAAGTATACATCATATATTATCTCCCCTATTTCTTGTTTTTCTTAGGTATCACTTATATTATAATATCTCTATTTATTATTATTGTCTATGATTTTTAACTTAACACCAAGTAAAAAATAAAAGTACCAGAACTTTTCTGGCACTTTTATTTACATATTTCCATCTAAAAATCCAATTAATTATCTCCTGACTTACTCTTTTCAGGTAAAATCAAGTTCAATATTACACCCACAAGAGTTGCCAAAGCTACCCCTGCAATTTCAACTTGTGCCCCTAAGAATGGAAACTTTATACCGCCTCCACCAATACCTAAAACTATTATAACTGAAGCAATTATAAGATTTCTTTTTTTACTAAAATCAACTTTATCTTCCACGAAAATTCTAAAACCAGAAGAAGCGATTATTCCAAATAGCATAACACTAACCCCCCCGATTACAGGAAGTGGTATATTTCCTATAACTGCAGAAACTGGTCCTATAAATGATAATATAATTGCGATTATGGCAGCACCACCAATTACCCAAACGCTATATACCTTTGTTATTGCCATAACGCCTATATTCTCACCGTAAGTGGTATTCGGAGGTCCTCCCACAAGTCCTGCAAACATTGTAGCAACACCATCTCCTAGTATTGATCTATGTAGCCCAGGATCTTTTGTAAAATCACGTCCCACAACATTACTTGTAACATATACATGCCCAATATGCTCAGCAAGAGTAACAAAAGCTACTGGAGCCATAAGCATAATAGCATTTATGTTGAATGTTGGCAAAACAAAACTTGGTAATACTAAAAACTTTGTATTAGCTATTTCCTGGAGTGTTTCCTTTGGAATTACTCCCAGCAACATAGATAGTACATATCCGATTACCATGGCAATTAAAATAGGTACTACTCCGAAAAATCCCTTGAAATACATAGTACCAATTATAGCTATTGCAAGTGTTGTCATTGATACAAATATCCATGCTCCTCTAGATACCCCCTCAAGAGCCGGTGTAGTAAATGATGAATTTAACCCTGCCCACTGTATTGCAACACCTGCAAGACTAAGCCCTATTACAATTACAACAGAACCAACTACCACTGGGGATAACATTCTATCTAACCATTTTGTCCCTGCAATTTTTATAATTAGCGCTACTATTACATATACCATACCCGCTGCAATAATTCCTGATAGCATTGAACTTTGGCCATATGCCTTTGTTGCCACACCCATAGGTCCAATGAATGCAAAGGACGATCCCACATAAGCAGGAAGTCTAGCCTTTGTACATAGTATATATAGTAGCGTTCCAACCCCACTACAAAACAATGCAATTGATGGACTAAGACCTGTTATCATTGGTACAAGGATAGTTGCTCCTACCATAGCAAATAAATGCTGTAAGCTTAGTGGTATAGTTTTAAGGATAGGTAATTTTTCATTAACATCTACAATATTATTCATTTGTTCCTCCTTTTAGTCTCACGGACTATTTTAAAAGATTATTTATCTTCTTCGAAGCTATGCATCATCTACCATTCTATTTATCTGCTTTGAAGTTATATTTCATATATACTTACTGAATCTTTTTCATCAATTTCTAAAAGCTCCACAGATATCATTTCTTTTCCTGAAGTAGGTATATTTTTCCCTACATAATCTGCTCTAATAGGTAATTCTCTGTGTCCTCTATCTATTAAAACAGCCAGTTGTATCATTTGAGGCCTACCACTTGCTATTATTGCATCAATTGCGGCTCTCGAAGTTCTTCCAGTATACAACACATCATCCACTAAAATTATTTTTTTACCTCTTACATCTATTCCCAAATCCACATTGTTTAAAACTGGTTGCTCGTTGATTGAGGTAAGGTCGTCCCTGTATAAAGTAATATCCACACTGCTTACGGGAACTTTAGTTCCTTCAATCTGTTCTATTAAGAGAGCAATTCTCTTTGCAATTGGTACCCCTCTTCTTTTTATCCCTACAAGGATAACATCCTCAATTCCTTTGTTTTTTTCAATAATTTCATGAGCTACTCTTGTCAATGTTCTTTTTATGGCTTTTTCATCTAATAGCACCGATTTAAACTCCATAACTTCACCCCCTGATAAATGTTTTTTATTTTATCTTAAAATATAAAAAAGCCTTTACCATAAAGGCAAAGGCATACTAAACAATAGTATTGCAATCTATATCCTTATGATCTCTCTGGAACATTTAAAGGCATAAATATTTAATTAACAACATATTATCACATATTATGTTCTATTTCAACTCATTTCTTAACTTGATTATGATTCTTTCAAAATAATCCGGCAGCGGTGAAATAAATTCCATGTATTCCTTAGTACTTGGATGTATAAATCCAAGCATTTTAGCATGAAGAACCTGACCTTTCAAATTAAAATTCTGCTTTTTAAAACCATATACCAAATCCCCTACTAAAGGATGTCCTATCTTTGCCATATGTACTCTTATTTGATGAGTCCTGCCTGTTTCTAAATTGCATTCTACTAGGGTATGGTTGTTAAACCTTTCTATTACTTTATAGTGAGTAATAGCTTTCTTGCCACTTTCTACTACAGCCATTTTTATCCTATCTTTAGGATGCCTTCCAATTGGTTCATCTACGGTTCCTTCATCTTGCTTAATAATACCTTCTACAAGAGCTAAATAACTTCTTGTCATAGAATGGTCTTTAAGCTGAGCCGCTAAAGAATTATGTGCATTATCATTTTTAGCTACTACAAGGGCTCCAGATGTATCCTTATCGATTCTATGGACTATTCCAGGTCTTAGGATGCCGTTGATTCCTGATAGGTCCCTGCAGTGATATAAAAGTGCATTTACTAGGGTTCCACTATAATTCCCCGGTGCTGGGTGAACCACCATGTTCTGTGGTTTATCAATTACAATTACATCACTATCTTCATATATAACATCTAAGGGTATATTTTCTGCCATAACATCTAACTCTACTGGCTCTGGAATAGTTAAGCTAATTGCTTCATGTATTTTTAACTTATAATTACTTTTCCTAATTTTACCATTTACCGTTGCCGCTCCACCTTCAATTATTCCTTGAACGTAGGACCTGGATTTGTCTTCAAATTCATTAGCAATAAAAACATCTAACCTTGTACCAACTGACTCTTCATTAACTTTATATTCAAAATTATTCATTTATACCTCATCCTTTACTATAGAGATTGCCAAAATCAAAGTACCCACAACTACTAACATATCTGCTATGTTAAATGTTGGAAAATAGTATATATTTTTATAATGAAGTAAAATAAAGTCTACTACATATTTATAAAATAATCTATCATATAAATTTCCTAGTGCCCCACTTATAATTAGTGCAAGACTTATTCTAAGGAATTTTGATTTCGACTTATATTTAATAAGATAATATATCATTCCTGATATAACCAATAGAGTAACTATGGCTAGCAATATAGTTTTGTTTTGCATAATGCCAAAAGCCGCTCCTCTATTTTCCAAATATTCTAATCCAAAAAAATCTTTAATTAATATAATTCCATTATTATCTTTAAGTGAACCTAGTGCCCAAATTTTAGCTAGTCTGTCCAATAACAGCCCTAAAAAAATGATTATCAGTTCCATACCCTTCCCCCCATTTATTATGAGCATATAAGTATATATTACAAGAATGTATTTTTCACGAAAAAATCATCTCTAAACTCATTCAATGTAATATATACTTTTTTGCTCTGCCTAATTTAAACTCTTACTTAAACTTATGTTTTTAATCCGGCAACTGGTTTTTATATTGCTGATTACTTATTTTCTCTATGGGTTCCACATAACCACCTTCGTCATCATCATCGTAATATTCAATAAGGTCATCTAATTCATTAAAACGATCTACTACCATATAAGTATCTTCAGCATCTATACCTACTCCACCACCAGAAACACTGTATCTAAAAGGTGTACCTAGTACATCTTCCTCCACGCATCTATCATTTTGCACCGCTGGTCTTTTATCACTTATGGATTTTTCACATGCCACACAGTTCTCTGCGTAAGGTATAAATTCTAATCTTTCCTGGATTATATCCTTACCACAACTCTTGCATTTACCATAGGTGTGATTTTCTATGCTTTTCAATGCATTTTCAATCTTATTAATAATTGACACCTCATTAGCCTTAAGTGCAAGTCCCTTTTCCGCATCGAAAAGTTCAGTAGCAGTATCTGAGGGATGATTGTCATAAAATGAAATTTCAGATGCCATTTCACTGTTAGAATTTATAACGCCATTTTGTTTAAGCTCATTAATAAGACTTTGAACTCGTGACTTCTCATTTATTAATTTTCTTTTAAAATATTGTAATTTCTCCTCTTCCATGATAACAACTCCTCTAGTTATTTATATAGTAGTACTATCAAACTGATAAACTTCCTATAGGTTATCTTTTCTCATGGAGTGAATTTTATTACATTTTTTTAAATTATTTTAACACTTAGAAATATCAACTCTAAAACATGCTCTCGAATTTTTTTACATTTTTAACGATTTCATCTACGGTATCTATTGACACTGTTTGCTTTGCGTCAGATATAGACTTATCAGGATTAATATGACTTTCAATCATTAGTCCATCTGCGCCTGCAGCTATTGAAGCCACTGACATCCTTGCTACGAGTTCCCGTCTACCTGTCCCATGACTTGGGTCAACAATTATTGGAATACGATAATTCTGTTTAATTGCAGCAACGCTACTTAAGTCTAGTGTATTTCTTGTGTAGGTTTCAAAAGTTCTAATACCGCGCTCACAGAGCACAACATTTTCATTACCACTGGCCATAATATACTCTGCTGCATAAATCCATTCTGACAGTGTTGCACTCATGCCTCTTTTAAGTAAAACTGGTATTTGTAATTTTCCAACTTCTTTTAGCAAACTGTAATTGTACATATTTCTAGACCCTATTTGTAACATATCAGCATAACGTAGCACTAAATCTATATCCTTAGAATCCATAACTTCAGTTACTATAGGCATATCGAATTCATTGCCCACAGTTTTAAGTATTTTCAGCCCCTCTTCTTTGAATCCTTGAAAATCATAGGGCGAAGTTCTTGGTTTAAAAGCTCCTCCCCTTAAAATATGTACACCTGCTTTTTTTAAACCACTTGCTATGCCATGCATATTATCATAACCCTCAACGGAGCAAGGCCCAGATATTATTACTTTTTCGTCTCCGCCAATAACTACATTTTGAACTTTCACCAATATATCTAACCCACTATTTTTATTAACTAATAACTTTTTCATTTCAGACTCCTAAATTAGTTTTAACATATTATTTAAAATTTTCGTGGAATGTTCTACAGCAATATCCTTGAATTTTGCATAATCCATGTGAGCTCCATTGTTTGCATTATCCGATATGGATCTAATTACAATAAAAGGGATTTCATTTAAATAGCATACTTGAGCTATACTTGCTCCTTCCATTTCACAAGCCATACAATCAAATTCGCAGTTAAGCCAATTTATTTTATCAATACTGGCAATAAATTGATCTCCTGACACAATTCGCCCAATAAAATAATTATGACCACTTATATCTGTGCAAGCTTCTATTGCATGTTTTATTAATTTTTTATCGCATTTGAAATCAAATGTATCCAGTCTTGGAATTTGTCCAATCTTATCTCCAAATGCAGAAGTATCCATATCATGCTGCACTAAATTATCCGCAATTACAATATCCCCAGGATATATATTTTTCTGGGTTCCACCTGCAATACCAACATTTATAACATAGTCCACATTAAAATCATCTATTAATATTTGGGTACAAATCGCAGCATTAACTTTCCCAATACCGCTAGTAACTATGACTACATTTTTATTATGTATAATACCAAGACTAAATTTCATATTAGCCTTAACTTCACTTCCTTCAAACTCCATATCTTTAATTAAAAATTCAACTTCTTCACTCATTGCTCCTATAATACCAATATTCATATTTTTCCTCCATTCACTATAACCTGCAACTGACATTCACTAATTTGAAAGTGCCTAATAATTATATCACATATACTACATAAAAAATCTCACCCATTGAGTGAGATTTTAATATTTTTACTCTTTCACAAAAAAACTTTTAATTTCTTCCAAATCATGGTCATGAAAATCTTTTTCATCAATATTTTTCAGATTTAATTCTGAATATTCTGTGGTGGCAATAATGTTATTATTTATTTTTTTATCCAAAGCCTCATTATCTACATTAATGTTATTACCTACATTGTAATTTTTAAAATAGTCACTTTCTAATCCTTCAAACATCTCAATTTGGCAATTCATAAAACTTCTGAATCTCGTTCTAAACTTAGCAAATTCCTGCTTAGTTCTATCATATTCATCGTTTATCTTAAGCACATCCTCATGAGCTTTATCTAGCATTTTCTGAGAAGAATCATTGGCACTTTTGATAATTAATTCTGACTCCCTTTGAGCAGAAGACTTTGCTTGTTCCGAAGCATTTTGAGCAAGTACTAATGTATTTTGAATTGTAGATTCTATTTTAACATGATGCTCTAACTTTTCTTGCAAAAAGTTACTTTTTTCTTTTAACGTTGAATTTTCTTTATACATAAATTCATATTCCTCAGCAACCTTATCTAAAAACTCATCAACTTCATCAGCATTATATCCTCTTAAACTCTTTTTAAACTCTTTATTATTAATATCCATGGATGTCATTCTCATGCCTGTTCCCCCCTAAACTATATGTATTGCTTTATCTCAACTTTTAAACGATCCTTTTGAGTAGTTCCTACAATATCTACAATCACAAACTTTCCATATCCCCTGATGGTTAATGTATCCTCACATTTTATAAGCTTATCTTTTTTTAAACATTGTGAATAATTCACTAATATTTTACCGGTAGATATTAGTCCCACTGAATTATTTCTCGAAACATTGCATATAGCTGATACCATTCCATCAAGGCGAAGCGAATTGGATATAACAACTTTTTCCTCCAATTTTCGCTTTGGAAGTTCATGTAGAATATAAGAGTATTCGCTAACATCACAATGAGAATTTCCTATATCACTTAAATTACAAGTTACGTAACTACTAATATCACTACACACTGGTACATAGCATATTGCATCGCCAGTTATTAAATCGCCTATTTTTTCTCTTTTAATTCCTAGTGCCATTATTGCACCTAAATAATCCTTATGCTGAAGAGTACTAAATTTTGAATTATTAGTTATTTTCAATAATTTTACAGGATATATTGAAGGCTCCTCATAATTTGAAAATGCTACCATCCTTCTGTCTGAATCTTTAAATATGCCATTTGTATATGCTTTTATTTTATAATTTTCACTTAATACTAAAATTTGATTCCATATGCTTGGAGATAAAAACTCATTAGTAAATATCACCTTATTCGTCTTTTTCGCTATTTCCATTTTGCTAAATATATTAGAAATCAAATTTTTATCTTCGTGATTCATACTATTTAAAAAAAAGTTCTTATCCATTTATCCCATTCCTTAACTTACTGATTAAATTTCTATTTTTAAATTTTTATTATATAAGCAGTCCTAGCACAAATGATTTTACAATCATTAAAATAAAGAGTGCAATTATTGGTGAAAAATCTATCATTAGATTGCCCAAAAATTTTTCTTGAATCTTTCTACCAGGTAGTAATAGCGGCCCTGTAATTTTATGCAATAATTCTACGTATTGATTTGTTCCCCTATATACCCAAGATAAAATCACCTCAATAAATATTGCATATTCTAACGCATTAAAAATTAATTCAAAAAATCTATAAAACAAATTTTATAACCTCCTGTATTTTCAAATTATTTATTCCAATTAAAAATTCCTTTTGAACTTAATTCATTTTTTAATTCATTATTAACCTCTACATTGGACGGAGATAATATATATACTCCTTTTTCTACTTGTTGAAGGTCCCCACCCAAGGCATAACAAGCCCCTCCAATAAAATCTAGCAATCTTTGACCTGTTTTAATTTCAAGTCCTGTAGTATTAACTACTACAATTTTTCTAGACTTCAAGTTATCAGTTATTGTAGTTGCCTCATCAAAATCATCTGGTTTAATAATAACCACTCTTGCTGATGCTGTAGTGTGAATATTAACCACTTTACTTTGTTTTTTATTTGCAGTCATCAAAGATTCAATTTCCATGTTATCATCTTCAGTTTCCATTTCTTCAATTTCATCCTCTGCATCCTCTGCCATACCTAAAAAACCCATAACCTTGTTTATTACTTTACTCATTATTACCCCTCCAGTATTTTGTAATCTCTTTTTCCGAATATGTTGGAACCAATTCGTATCATATTAGACCCTGCTTGTAGTGCAATTTCGAAATCTCCACTCATACCCATTGATAAAAATTCCATAGAAACATTTTTATGTCCAATTTTTTTTATATTATCAAACATACTTTTCATCTGATCAAAATACATTCTACAATCTTCTACATCACCAATTGGGATTGTAGCCATAAGGCCTTTCACTTTTATGTTATTACATTTCTCGCAAGCTCCAATTAAAGAATCTATTTCTTCAATAGCTATACCAGTCTTAGCACTTTCCCTGCCTATATTAACTTGAATTAACAGGTTAGCAATTTCGTCTTTGGCCCCAAATTGTTTTTCAATCTCCTTTAACAGTCGTATACTATCTAAGGAATGAATAAGATGAACTTTACCCACAAGAAGTTTTACTTTATTCCTCTGAAGGTGCCCTATAAAATGCCATTTAATATCTTCCTCTAAGTTATCATACTTTTCCACTAATTCTTGTACTTTATTCTCCCCAAAATCTCTAGCTCCAGATTCATATGCTTCTTTTATTTCATTAATTTGTCTAGTCTTAGAGACGCATATTAGTGTTACATCTTCTGGAATTTCGTTTTTCAAGTGCTGATAAGCTTCACTAATTCCCATGCGAACCCGCCTCCTTTCTTTAATTCTTCATCGAAGTCGAAAATCCCTTCAATATTTGCATATTATTATTATTTTTTTAATTATATTAATCTTTTTTGTTTACAACACCCATATATGTGTTCTTAAAATTAGCTGTATATGCTAATATTTTTATGTCATCCACCTTAACAATGCTAATTTTAACTTGTCTGAGCTTTAATGATTTTATATTTGTGGCCTCAAGTGTTAAATAGTTATACAATACATCTTCATTTCCTATAGCATCAATGTAAAATGGTGGTACAATTTTAATACCATTTAAATCAATGTTTGAGCCAGCACATAATCCATAATTATCATATATGATTCTTTGGCCATTAACAGAAATTGCTTCCGCACCTGCGTTTCTAAGATCATTAATAACTCTCACAATATCCATGTCATGAATTAACTGTGCCATGCTAGGATATTGATCAAAATTACTAGTACCATCCTCGAGTGTAATTTCAACACCTTGACCTTGCACATCACTCTTTCCTAAAATAATATTATTTTCATTAACTTCCTTTTGAATTTCTTCTAAAACTTTATATTTTTTCACATCACCACTGTCATATTTCTGTAGCTTTGAATTTAAATTAGAGTATTGCTGTTTTAAATTATTTAGGTCAGAATATAATTTACTTCTCTCATTATAGGCCAAATTATACTGCTTCACATCTAAAAAATTATTTTTCCCTTCAAATCCTATATTCATAGCAATAAGAAGTCCTATTATTACTGAAGCAATAAAAACAAATATAGTAGCTTCATTCCTTTTCATTTAATCACCTCATGATTGAGATTTTGTTTTGTCTATTAAAAGTCGTCTAATGATTGCAAAGTTATCAAATATTCTTCCTCCAAATACAATTACCGCAGCTAGGTAAATTGGAATTCCTAATTTATCCCCTAGATAAACCATGGCTACTGCTAGCGCTGCGTTCCCAAAAAATCCTGAAACAAAAATATCAGCCCTAAAATTACGTGAAATCGACCCTCTAAGTGCTCCAAAAACAGAATCTAAACATGCAAATATAGCTACGGAAATATACGGAGAAAACTTAATTGGAATATCCACATTCCAAACAACTCCTAATATAATACCTATTAATAATCCTACAAAAGCAACCACTTAATCACCTCTATTTCTTTTCTATTGGTTTAGCAAATTCAAATTTATAAACTTTATTGTATTTAAGAATTTTAATTTCATTTGATTTTTCCATAGTGATATCACAAGCCTGGCTTAGTTCTTGTGTAATCGCTCCAGGGAAACTTATAGCACTTTCTAATAGTTCCTTATTTCCAATTGCTTTAATAGTTATCCTTTTATTATAAGGAATTCTTTCATCATTTATGATAATTGCATTCCCAGCATTTCTTATTCCACTACGGGAAGTAAGCCTGATATCATTAATGGACATTGCTTCAGCGCCCGCCGCATTTAATTCATTTACTATATGCAGTAAATCGGAATCATTAATGATTTGCACTTCAGGATTACCACCAAAAACATCGCTTTTAGGGGTTATATAAACTATCATACCCTGTCCTTCAACCTCAGTTCCTCCAGTAAGAATCCTTGTCTCTTCCAATTCTTTATATAATAATCCACTTTGTTCATCCCTTCCCTTAGCGGCATTCTCATATTCCTTTGTTTTAGCATCTAATTCGTCAATCTTTTTCTGCATTTCTTCTTTACTCTTTTTTAATTGTTCATTTTCAGTTATAATTTCCGGTGAATTTTTAGTGGTATCTGCTGTTAAATTTTGCTTGCCAATCATTTTAAATTGATAAGTTATCATAAATCCTAATAATATACATATTATTCCAATGGATATCTGTGATTTAAAGTTCTTCATGAACTGATGCCTCCTTGCTACTATCTTGGGGGAGATAATTACTATTTTTTCTTTATACTACTTTTCTACAAAAACAACTGGAGTGGATTTAGAACTAACATCTACATAACCTTTAGCACCCCGATATTCAAGCTGCGAAATAATATTTATTGCCACATTAAATTTGTTTTTAAGATCATCGGTTGTTCCAAATTTAATACACATCTGTCCAGAATAAACCTTCACATCCAAAATACTATTTACATCTACTGTACTAATTAAAATAGCACCAACTGTTTTTCTATAGTCAGTAATAATATCTGTTATTTCATTTGCAATTGCAATTTTTCGCGGGTCCTCTGATAAAATTAATTTTCCAACTTGGCAATTTTCATAATTGAATCCAATTAAATTCACTAAATTTTTATTTTTAATATCAGACCTTTTTTCTAGCAAAATGCCTTTGTTATCTATAATATAATATATATTATTTACTTTTCCATAAAAAACAGCTGTCCTTTCTTCTATACTTATTACAATTTTTTTTGGAAGAACTTTTTTAAATTCTACATTTAAGATATATGGATTTTCTAAAATTCTTTTTTCACTGTCCTTAAAACCCTCATAAAAAATATTACTTCCCAGTTGAATTTTAGCAGCAGCTATAATTTCAGCTTTAGAAGCATTTGAATTACCTAAAACTTCAATAGTTTCAATGTTAAAATATGGTAATTTAAAGCATAATGTAATCAATATTGAAACCATCATTATAGATAAGAATATTAAACGTCTCGCCGCTTTTTTATGTTTTCTTTTATATAATATTTTTTCTTTATTTTGTATAATATAACTTCCATTTTTCAAATTATCACTTTTTTTGTTCATTCACTTCCCCACATTCAATAATACATATTTTTAACTAGTTTACACCTTTAAATTAACTCTTTAGTTTAATTTATATAAATTGTTTTTACAACATACTTATGTATATATAATACCACTTAATTTAATTAAATTCATCTCAATTTCAATGTATTTTTCAGTATTTAACAAAATTTAATATTTTGTCTTATGACACATATATAAAGGCATGCATTTACGCATGCCTTTATCGATTTTTAATTTTTCTTCACACTTTGCCTTGACACATTTAAAAGTATCCCCATGGCAAACATATTAAAAACCAGAGC
>CAYXOL010000054.1:0-35113 GCA_964467165.1 uncultured Clostridium sp. | reverse complement strand
AAATATATAAGATTAATGATGTGCAGGACCAGACATTTTTACTGCTTGTAGCTCACCTTTGTTATATTTTTGGAGTACTAAGCTTATTGCTATACCTCCGCATTTAAATGCTTTTATTCCTGATTTTTCAATAATTTCGAAAGCATTAGGTCCTAGACTGCCTGTAATAATAACATCTACGTTTTCATCAACTAATTGATTAGATGCAGCTATTCCAGCCCCACCACTAGAACTGTGTCCATTATTTTCTACAATTCTAATTTCTCCATTTTCAGTGTCATGTATTTGAAAATATTCACACCTTCCGAAAAAATCATCTAGTAAACTTTCAGTGGTTTTTCCTGTAGCGGATATTGCTATTTTCATTAGCTTTCCTCCAATTCTTTTATGATATTCGTTACAATAGGGTTAAAAATAAGTTCAAGATTTTCATTTAAATTTTCATGACCATACTCTGCCAAACTGCTTATGCTATTTAACATAGGAAGTTCTGCCAAAAGTTTCAAGTCCATTTCTTTTAAAAATTTATCAGTACCTTCACCATTAAAAAGTTTTATTTTTTTATCACAATCAGGACATGATACATAACTCATATTTTCAATTACACCTATTACATTAATATTCATCTTTCTTGCCATATTTACAGCTTTTGATACTATCATAGAAACTAGATCTTGTGGTACAGATACCATAACTATTCCATCTATTGGAATAGATTGCATTACTGTTAATGCAACGTCACTTGTTCCTGGTGGCATATCAATTACTAAATAATCAAGATCTTCCCAAATAACATCTGTCCAAAACTGTTTAACTAAATTTGAAATTACAGGACCTCTCCAAATTACAGGATCTTCTTCTTTTTCTGTTAAAAAATTTAATGACATAACTTTAATGCCGTCAATAGTTTCAACAGGTAACATCCCTAGTTCGGTATTACTGGCTCTTTTACCTTTTAATCCAAGTAGTCTCGGAACACTTGGTCCTGTAATGTCTGCATCTAATACTCCCACACTATATCCAAGCTTCTTTAATTGCTTTGCAATAAGAACAGAAATCGAAGATTTCCCAACTCCTCCTTTACCACTCATAACAGCAATAATTTTTTTTACGTTATTTAAAGGATTATTTTCAATCATACAAGTTTCCTTATCTTTTGTACATCCATCGCTTGATGAGCATGTATTACATTCTGCCATAAAATCATCTCCTAAAGGTATATTGGCATTAGCCACTTTCAATTTTTATAATACTCCTAATTTTAGTTATTGTCAAATGCTAATTAAATACTATTAGTGAATATTATTTTTTATATCCAATAGCCTTGGCTGGGCATTTATCTATTGCTGCAGTTACATTTTTACTTTCCCCTAATTTTGATACCTTGCCAATAACCATTGCTTTTTTATTTTCCATAATAAAAGTCTCTGGTGATATCTTTGTACAGAGTCCACAACCAATGCAATATTGATCATTTACATTAAGCATAAGTTCTTCTTCATTAGTTAATATATCATCAATTGGTATAGTATCTTTTTTTACGAATCTTGAAGCAATATAGGCCATAGTAAAGATTGAAATTGTAGTTAAAACCCATCTTATAGCCATGAATTTTGGTCCTAAAAATTTTGCTTCATTAGCAAGCATGGGTATCTTAATTACTGCCCAGGTGCTAAGCATAACTACAATATTTGAAACACTTGCTCCCTTTTTTAAAAGCATTTTACAAACTGGAAATGCTGCATAGATAGGACCTGCTGAGAAACTTCCAAGTAAAAAAGAAAATACAGAGCCTTTAAAACCTGAGCCTTCACCTAAAAATTTTTCTATGGATTTTTTAGGAACCCATGCCTCAATAAGAGAAGTTAGCAGTAATATAACTGGCATAATTATAAGCATTTCTTTTATATAATATAAGCTATTGCTAAAAGATTGGAGAGCTTTACTGGGCATTAGAATGCTTAGTACTATATAAGTTGCAATAACTAAAGTTAAAAACAAGTTATTTTTTATTTTTGATCCAATGGTATTCACATTATCACCCCCATTAATAGTGCAATTATAATGGCAAATATAAAGCTGAGGGAGTTCCTTACCACTGTGAATCTTAAACCAAATTCCCTTTTCTCAAGAGGGAAAGTAACTATTCCCACCATAGTTAGTGTTGTTAAAAATGCAACCACTGGAACTATATTAGCTCCGGCATTTACTAGGGAGCCTACAAGTGGAAAAGCAACGAAAGCAGGTATTAAAGTTACACTTCCTACAAAAGCTGAAACAATTGTAGATATTATGGTATTAGATTGACCCATATAGCGCTTTATGGTATCTGGAGGAATGAAAGTTAATATTAGACCTATAAGAAATAGTATTCCAATTATTTCGCCAATCATATTTTTCATCATTCCGCTTGACATCTTAATAGAATCTAATGTTCTCTTCTTATCTTTAACCATTGACCCAATAAACCATATTCCAGTAATAATCCAAAATACAAGCGTGAATATATCCATGCTAGTTACCTACAAAATTTTTAGGATTAGGTGCTTTTACTACGAATAATTCAAGAATTTCATCATTGAAATTATTTATATTCATTTTAATATTATATGGAATATTCACAATATCACCTTGTGTATATTCTTTTTCCTCTTCTTCTCCCAATTTTATTGTAAGTATACCTTTTAATATAATCATGTATACATTTGAATTGGAGAAGTGCTCCGGAAGTCCTGTTCCTTTAATAAATGTCATGTGATTTAATAGCAAATTCTCATCATCGATAACTCTTGAAATGCATTTTTCCTTAGAATTTTTAAATTTATAATTTTTTTCTATCATAATACTGTCCCCTTTCGATATGTCTCTGCCTGTATTATAATTTAATCTGAATTATAAATCAGTTACCATGGTTACTAATTTAAAAAAATCTGATAATGTAAGATTACTTCAATTTTATGGATTTATTGATAAAGTTAGTTTATAATTATCATTGATAAACGTTTACAAATTTATCCGAATTATAATATCTTGTTTATTTAAAAGAATATTAAAGAGATGTAAAAGGACAAGTAATAAGATCGTGTATACAATAAAAGTAATATTGGGGGAATAATTTAATGAAAGTTTCAATGTCGAGTTTTTTAATAAGTCAGAAACCTATTTTGAAAAAAATAGTAACCATTCTTTCTGAAAACTATGAATACGTGTCAATTTTAGGAACAGATACTAATGGAAAAATGTACAATGTACAAAAAACTGGTATAGATTTAAGTGACTCTCATTGGTGTGAACGTGGTTTTGTGATAAGAATTCATAATGGAGTGAACTATTCGGAGTTTTCTTTTAACGAAATCAGTGAAGATAAAGTAAATGCTATAGTAGATGAAATAAAGTCAGGTATGTCCACCATTCTTGAAAGTCTAAAAAATGCTTCAATAAGTATAAATGAATATGATTTAATAGAGGAAGCTTTTATCGAGAATCAGTTTTTAGGTGAAGTCATCGCACTTCCTTCTACTTTAACATCAAAACAGAAAATAGATAAAATGTGCAAGATAAAGGATTCTGCCCTTTGCTATTCAGATTTACTTGTAGATTTTAGAGTGATCTATCATGAAGTTCATGTGTCAAAAATATTTATTTCAAGTAAGACGGAACTAGAACAATCTTATATATGGAGTGAAGGATATTTGGAAAGTATAGTTCGCAGAGATGATAATACTAAATATGCCCATGCATCTTTCTCTGGGCTAAAAGCAGTGGAATTAATTGATGAAATGGAAAATAGCATAGAAAAGGTAGTGAATACTAGTATAAAACTTTTAGATGCGAAAGGTGTAATTCCGGGTGAATATGAAGTGATATGTTCTCCAGAAATATCAGGGTTAATTGCTCATGAAGCTTTTGGTCATGGGGTAGAAATGGACATGTTCGTTAAAAAAAGGGCAAAAGCTTTGGAATACCTAGGTAAAAGTGTGGCCTCAGAATTAGTTACAATGCATGACGGTGCTACAGCTGCAAATAATATGTCTTCTTATTTGTTTGATGATGAAGGAGTATTGGGAACAGATACAATTGTTATAGAAAAAGGAATACTCAAAACAGGAATTTCTGATATATTATCGGCTCTTAAGCTAGGGACTATACCTACTGGCAATGGTAAGAGAGAATCTTTTGAAAGAAAAGCTTATGCAAGGATGACTAATACATTCTTTACCGCTGGGCATAGTACTTTAGAAGAGATGATAGCTTCTATCAAATATGGTTACATTTTAGATGGCACCATGAGTGGCATGGAGGATCCTAAGAATTGGGGAATTCAATGTATGATACTTACAGGTAGTGAAATTAAAGATGGAAAATTAACTGGTGAAGTAGTATCCCCTGTAATTATGACCGGATATGTGCCAGATCTTTTAAAATCTATATCTATGCTATCAGAAACTGTGGAACTTTCTGGTTCTGGTGCCTGTGGAAAAGGTTATAAGGAATGGGTTAAAGTTTCAGATGGTGGCCCATATATCAAAGCAAAAGTGAGGTTAGGATAATGATAGAGAGAATAAAAAAACTGATTACTGACTCAGCAAATATAGATGGTTATAAAATAATAGAAAATAAAATAACTGCCAGTGAACTCTTCTTTGTAAAAAAAGGCTTAGATATGTATAGAGCTAAAGATGTTCATAATTTTAATATAACAGTTTATAGAAATTTTAAGCAAGATGAGGTAGCGTATACAGGATCCGCTTCCGCTGTAATTCATCCTACTATGAGTGACAACGAAATCCTTCAGGTTATTGATGAATGTTCCCTTGCAGCGAGTTTTATAAAAAATAAATATTATCCATTACTTCAGCCTTCTAATAAAATTCAACCTTCAATAGTAAGCAACTTCTCGGAGAAGCCACTGAGCGAATGGCTTCCTACATTAACTAATGCAATCTATAATTCTGATACTTGTGATAAAGGAGGTATAAATTCTTCTGAACTCTTCCTTAATAAAGTTTATACACGTATTATAAGTTCTACGGGAATAGATGTGTCTTTCACCACATATAAGGGGGAACTGGAGTTTATAACTAATTGGAAGGAAGATTCTGAAGAAATAGAACTTTATAAGAATATAGATTTTTCAGAGATGGATTATGAAATGATCAATGAAAACGTAAAAGAGATGCTTATTATTAGCAAAGAAAAAGCTATTGCCTCCCCTACTCCTGCACTTGGGAAATATAATATATTACTTAATGGCACACCAGTAATTGAATTGTTGAATTATTACATGTCCCAATCTTCTGCTAAAGCTATGTACAATGGGACATCCATAGCAAAACTTGGTGAGAATATTCAAGGTAACCATGTCCAGGGAGATCTTATAACTCTTACTTTAGACCCTTTTATGAAGAACTCAACCAAATCTTCGCCATATGATTCTAATGGTTTTCCCGTGAATACTGTTAAGATATTTAATAATGGTGTTTTAAATAGATATCACGGTGACTTGCGTCATTGCCATTATCTAAATATAGAGCCCACAGGTAATATAGCAAACTTTATTATTCAAGGTGGAACGCGTTCAATAGCAGATTTCAAAGTGGATCCACACCTAGAAATTATAGCCTTTTCAGACTTCCAAATGGATACTTTAACAGGAGATTTTGCTGGAGAAATAAGACTTGGTTGGTTTTTTGATGGTAACACTACTATTCCAGTTACGGGTGGGTCTGTCTCAGGGAATATTAAGAAATTGCAAAAACAAATGTATCTATCAAAAGAGCTACAAAAAGATAATAACTTTATAGGACCTAAAATTATTAAACTATTAAATGTAAGTGTAGCTGGAATAGAATAATTTCTTACTTTTAAGAACATTCACAGTATCTTTATCATAGAATTTAATAATAGTAATTTTATGGAGTAGAACATGGATTTTTTTAGAACAAATCAGTATTCTAGAATAAATGCGGTTAATTATGCAAGGACATTTGCATTACATCCAAACCCCAGCTTTAGGTATTTCCCTCTTATTAATAATGATAAAAGTGGGGATTGCGCAAACTTTATATCTCAGTGCCTGCTAGCTGGTGGTGGGCCAATGACTTTTAATGGCTCACATCCTTGGTGGTACAGAAAGAATAATACCCTTAGTACAAAGGATGACAGCTGGTCTGTAACCTGGACTGTGGCAAATTCTCTTTATTGGACTTTGAAAGTTAATCAACAATCTAAGGCTACGGGAATTAAAGGGCTGGAAATATATGATACTAGAATGCTTGAATTAGGTGATTTGATATTTTTCGAAGGGAATAATGGAAGTATATTTCACTCTACTATTATTACAGCCTTTAGATATGGGCAGCCTTTAGTATCACATCATTCTTTTGAGGCTTTAGATATAGATTATAAAAAATCTTGGCCAGCTAAGCGTGTGCATTTTTTAAAAATAAGTTTATAGGATTTACAAATTCTATAATTTAATTATCTCTAAAGAATAACAAGTCAAAATGTTATCATAATGACTTGTTATTTTTTCATACCTATTTTTAATCAACGTTACAAATTTTATTTTATAACGTTATATATTTTTTTTAAAACGTTGTATTTTAGCTAAATATTACTTATAATAGTCTTAAAGCATAAATATGGAGGTGAGTTATTTGAGTAATAAAACTACAATATCAGATATAGCAGCTGCATTAGATATCTCATCAATATCTGTAAGCAGAGCACTATCTGGAAAAAATGGAGTTGGAGAAGATTTAAGAGAAAAAATTATCTTTAAAGCAAAAGAAATGGGCTATATAAAGTCCAAAAATAAAAATACCTATAAAATCTTGGTACTTCATCAAAGACCTCTCATACATGATAATAGCAATTTTACTTATATGATACAGGGAATTGAGCGTGCTCTTCAAAATATGGATATATCTTATCACACAGAATTTGTTGATAAAAAAGACCAAGATAAGATGAAACTACCCTTTAAATTATTAAAGGAAAATAACTTTAACGGACTAATTTTCATTGGAAAATTTGATGATAATTATGTGGCATTTCTAAAAGCGAAAATTAAAAACTACATTTTTTATACGGGGTATGCCCCTTCCTCTGATGTTGATAGTGTTTGGTTTAATTTTAATAATGGAGGATATAAGCAATGTGAGTATTTAATAAAAAAAGGACACGTGGATATTGCTTTTTTGGGTAGGCGCAGTATTTTGTTTAGAAATAAAGAAAAGGTACTTGGAATAACAACTGCTCTTGAGGACTATGGAGTGCCTATTAAAAATGAGTTTTTTATGTATATTGAAGAGAATTTCGAAGAGAATTTTGAAGCAGCAGTTATGGAGTTAATGAGTATAAAAAATAAGCCTTCAGCAATTATTTGTCAAGGAGACCTTATAGCTGTGAAATTAATTAATTTACTTTATAAAAAGGGAATTAAAGTACCAGAAGACATATCTGTTATTAGTAGTGGTAATACGGATATGGCATCTTTAACGCTACCTACACTTACTACTTTAGATTTAAATATTGAATATTCCTGTGAAATAGCTGTGGAACTCCTTTTAAAAAGGATTAATAATCCCAATAAGCCGTGTGAAAGCATAACTATTAACAGTACTTTAATTTTAAGAGAATCTGTCAAAGACTTAGCCACCTTTCAGAGTTCAGGTGATGAGTAAGTAAAATTTGTAAAGGAGAGAATTAAATGGGCAAGAACATAATAGTAGATTTTATTAAAAAACATAAAATATCCTATATTATTGGCATTCTATTTATGTTTTTGACATCTTATATTCAGTCGTTTTTTCCTAGAGTGCTAGGTGATACTATTGATATACTGGGAACATCTAATTTTACGTTTAATCTTGTAAAAATAAAAATAGTATACATACTTTTAATTACTATAGGTACATTTATAAGTACTTATGCATGGAGAAATTTAATTGTAGTAAATGCTAGAAATCTTGAATGTCATCTTCGGGAAAAACTATATAATCACTTTCAAAAACTTTCTTCAGATTTTTATAACAAAAGGAAAACTGGAGATTTAATTGCCTACGCTATAAATGATGTTTCCGCCGTAAGAATGACTTTAGGGCCAGCAACAGCCATGATAATAAATGGATTTACTCTCAGTAGTGTTTCTATATATTCCATGACTAAGATTATGGGTCTTAAATTCACTTTTATGATGCTAATTCCAATTCCTTTTATTGTTTTTTTTATGATAAAAATAGGAAGGCTTGTTCAAAAACGATTTAGAGTTGTTCAGGAGAATTTTGCATCTATATCTGGTAGAGTCCAAGAAAATATATATGGAATTAGGGTAATAAAATCTTATGTGCAGGAGGAAGCGGAAGCTGAAAAGTTTGAAACATTAAGTGATGCAATGATGGAGTCAAATATTAATATGATAAAAGTATCCTCTTCTCTCTCACCTTTAATTCAGATTTCCTTTAGTGTAAGTTTTGTTATGAATCTTATTATGGGTGGGAGTATGGTGCTAAATGGTGAAATATCTCTTGGAGATTTTATAGCCTTTAATGGATATTTGACCATGATTATGAGGCCTATAATTTCTATGGGAAGAGTTATAAACATAGTGCAAAGAGGTATGGCTTCGATAAAAAGATTGGATACAATCCTTAATGTTAACCCTAAAATTCTAGATGGAGCAAAAATGATAAGCACTGCTATTGAAGGTGAAATAGAGTTCAGAAATTTGAGTTTTTCTTATGGTTCCTCAGATAAAACAGCTTTGGAAAACGTTAGTATTAAAATCCCTAAGGGGCACACTATTGGAATCACAGGAAAAACTGGCTCCGGAAAAACTACACTAGTGAGTTTATTGTTAAAGCTTTATACCTCATCACAAAATGAAATATTTGTTGACTCTGTGGACATAAATGATTATTGCCTAGAAACACTTAGAAGTAGCATTGGCTATGTACCTCAAGATAACTTCTTGTTTTCTGCATCAATTAAAGAAAATATAAAATTTTTTAAGGATATATACACAGATGAGGAAGTTGAAAAAGCTGCTAGAATGAGTTGCATATATGATAGTATAATAGATTTTCCTAATGGATTTGATACTATGCTTGGAGAGCGGGGGGTTAACCTATCTGGCGGTGAAAAGCAACGTATTTCTATAGCCAGGGCTATAATTCGTAACCCAGCTATACTGATTTTAGATGATTCACTATCAGCTGTTGACACTATTACTGAGTCAAAACTACTTAAAAATATAAGAAAATGGAGAGAGGGTAAAACCACAATCATTATTGCACATAGAATTTCTACAATAAAAGATGCAGATTTTATTATAGTATTAGACCAAGGTAGGATATATGAAAATGGAACTCATGATGAACTCATAAAGAAAGGAGGACTATATTGTGAAACCTACAAATCCCAACATAAAAACCAGAAATAAAATCGCGGATCTGAAGATTCATAAAATCAGTAGTATAAAAAGACTTTTAGAGTTAACAAAACCATATCTAAATAAAATAATTTTAGCTGCACTATGTGTAATGCTTGTTAATGCTGCAGAACTTTTAAAACCTTATATACTAAAGCTTGTTATTGATGATTTTTTAATAAAGAAAGTATCGCAAAATGGCATATACTCTATAAAAACCATGGGACTACTATATTTTGCTACTGTAGTTATTGGTAGCATATCCTCTTTTGCTCAGGTTAATTTAATAAATAAAGCTGGCCAGGAAATAATGAAAAATTTGAGAAGAAGAGTATTTAAAACAATACAATTTCTTCCGCTATCATATCTTGATAAGACATCTTCAGGAAAGCTCATAACTAGAGCCACAAATGATGTGGAAGCACTAAGTGAGATGTATACTGATGTAATTATTAGTTTGTTTAAAGATATTTTCCTACTCATAGGAATAGTATATGCTATGCTTGCCCTTGATGTAGAATTAGCTCTTATATCATTTTCCGTAGTTCCTTTGATGGCTTTAATTGTTTTTCTTTTGAAGAATAAAATAAAGAGTAACTTCTCAAAAATGAAAAGTTTAATAGGTAAAATTAATGGATTTATGGCTGAGAATATTTCAGGAATGAAAATCATACAAATATTTGCGGGTGAAAAAGAAAAAAATAATGAGTTTCTAAAATTAAACGGAGAATATTTAAAGAGTACATTATTTCAAGTTAGGCTGAATAGTATATTAAGACCAGCAGCAGATGTTTTTCAGAGCATCGCAGTAGCAATAATATTATGGTATTCTATGAGTAAAATAGCAAACCGTACTTTAGAGATAGGTGTTCTTTTTGCTTTTACAACTTATATAAAACAATTTTTTAGTCCCATTTCTGATCTTGCAGATAGTTATACTGCTATCCAATCCGCTTTGGTTTCAGCAGAAAGAATTTTTGAACTCTTAGATGAGGAAGATTCTTTAGAGGATTTAGATAAAGGCAGGAGCATTGAAAATTTACAGGGCGATATTGAATTTAAGAATGTGTGGTTTTCTTACAATAATTCTGAGTGGATATTGAAGAACGTGTGTTTTAAAGTTAAAAAATCTGAAACTGTTGCATTTATAGGAGAAACTGGTGCTGGAAAAACTACAATCATTAGTCTTATAAGTGGATTCTATAAAATTCAAAAGGGTGAGATACTAATAGATGGAATCAATGTTAATGATATAAAAAAGAAGGACTTAAGAAAAAGTATATCTGTGGTGCTTCAAGATGTATTTTTATTTTCAGGAGATGTAAGGTCTAATGTTTTATTAAATGATAATATAAGTGAAAAGACTTTAATTAACTCCCTTAAAACTACATGTGCCTTAGACTTTGTAAACGGACTTCCCGGAGGAATACATTCAGCTGTTATGGAAAGAGGAGCCACTTTCTCAGCAGGTCAAAAGCAACTTTTATCATTCTCTAGGGCCCTCGCTCATTCACCCTCTATATTTATATTAGATGAGGCTACATCAAATATAGATACACATACTGAAAAATTAATACAAAAGGTAATTGAAGAAATGGCTCAAGATAGAACTACACTTATTATTGCACATAGATTATCAACCATACGAAATGCAGATAAAATAGTGGTGCTAAAACATGGAGAAATTATAGAAGTAGGAAATCATGATGAACTTATGAACATTAGCGGATATTATAAAGATATGATCCAAGATGATTCACAAGTTGCAAATTAGTAAAAATGCGGTATGAAAATCATTTGCATGATTTTCATACCGCATTTTTACTAAGATTATATTGCTAAAAATTTATATATTTATCGCCATAAGTCTACTATTGTTTTGCTAAAATAAAATAAAATTTAACTCCTATTTCAGTGTTTTCTACTCCACAACTACCACCATGAAGTAAAATTATATTTTTTACTATTGAAAGACCTAAGCCAGTACCACCTAGTTTTCTAGTTCTTGATTTATCTATTTTATAGAAGTTATCCCATATCTTATTCGATTCTGAACTATCAATTTTATCTCCACTATTTTCTACCTCAACACAAACAGTATCTTCGTTATCTATCATGGTTACAGTTATGGAACCACCTTCCTTGGTATGCCTTATTGCATTAGTCATATAATTTGTTATTACCTGTTCTATTCTATTCCAATCTGCATTTACTTTTATGTTTTGAATAAAAGTAAGTCCTAGTTTTATTTGTTTTTCATTAAGTAAGGATGAAAATTTCTTGGTAACTGATTTTAATAGTTCATGAAGATTAAATTCCTCTTTGGTTAATTTGAAATTCCCTGATTCAAGTTGAGATAAATCCAACATATCTGATACTAAACTGTTCATTTTTCTAGATTCATCCATAATGACATCAATGAAATATTGTTTTTCTGCACCTTCTAAAATATCATCATTTAGCGCTAAGGTATATCCTTCTATAAGTGTTATTGGTGTTTTAAGTTCGTGAGATACTGCGGCTACAAAATCTTTTCTCATCTCTGTTAATTTTTTTTCTTTTTCAATATCTTTCTCTAATTGTGCATTAACATCTTTAAGTGAGGTCAATGATTCATTTAAATTCTCAGATAGAAGGTTCAATGAAGTAGCCAGTGCGCCTATTTCATCCTCACTTTTAACCTGGCACTTTTCTGTGAAATCAAGGTTTGCCATTTTAGATGCCGTTTTAGTTATTTTTATAAGTGGCTTTGCAATCATATTTGAGTAAATAAAGGAAAGAAGTAGAATAGTAACTAAGGCACCTATATAAAAATACATGTAAAATTCCTTAATAACTTGAACGGCTTCATTTACTGGCTGTAGTGAAGAAAAAGCATAGACAGTTTCATCTTTATTTTTATCATATAATAGGCCTGCTACGCTCACTACCATATCACGGTTTTCACGGGTAATAAAAATCAAGGGTTTTTCTTCTTGTTGAAATTTAGCTATTCCACCGCTATTTTCTATTTGCTCGGACATTATTTGATGCATTATCATAACTGTCTTAGCGTCTTTTTTTTCATCGGCAGTTTTTGTAAGATATTTTAAATCTCCTAAACTATCGCGTATAATTATTTTATAATTATTGTCTTCTTCAAAGTGACTAATTAAGCTAATCTTATCTTGGCTCTTTTGTAGCAGACCATATTCGCTTTTGAATTTAACAAGGGTATGTTCCAGATTATCCTTTTTCCATTTTATATAAAATTGTTCAAAAAATGCAGATTGAACTATTAAATTAGTAGTTATAAAAACTATAAAAACTATAGAGGTTATAGCAAAAAGCTTTCTTGTAATGCTCTTTTTACTTCTCATTTTTTACCTCGAATTTATATCCGGTTCCTCTAATGGTTGCTATAAGGTAAGATTTTTCACCTAGCTTTTCTCGTAATCTTTTTATAACAGTGTCCACAGTTCTTAAATCTCCAAAATAATCAACACCCCATAGGGTATCTAATATTTTTTCTCTACTTAATACGATTCTTTTATTAATAATAAAATAATTTAATAGTTCGAATTCTTTGGGAGATAGATTAATTTCAATATTGTCTAGGGTAACCTCATGACTTAAATTATCAACTACTAGTCCATCAAAGCTGTTTTCATCCTTTATAGTAGTATCAGTGCTATAGGTTCTTCTCATAATTGCTTTTACTTTAGCAACTAATAGCTTTGGTACAAAAGGTTTAGTAATATAATGGTCTGTTCCTAATTCAAATCCCAGTAATTCATCATCTTCTTCGGATTTCGCTGTAAGCATTATAACAGGAACATTGGAGGTCTTCCGTATTTCCTTGCAGGCATCCCATCCATCCATAATTGGCATCATTACATCCAGAATAATTAAATCAACTTTATTTTTATTAAATATATTCACAGCTTCAAGGCCATTTTCAGCTTCTAAAATAGTATATTTTTCTTTTCTTAAATAAATAGACACAAGATTTCTGATTCTTTCTTCATCATCTACTATTAAAATGGTTTCATTCATATAATTTTCTCCTTTATTAAAAGCTTTTGACAAAGCAGTTATACAATAGGTCTAAAAAGTAATTTCTAATTCTATCTTATATTATATAATAATATAGCCAATAATCATAATTTATTATATTTACTATAAAAATTTCCTAAGCAAAGGGGCCCTCATAGAAGAAGTATAAATTAGTATATCTAATATATATCCTGTAAATACATATTAAACGTATACCATGGCACATAAGTGGCAGAGATGTTAACATTATGTGAATGGAAATTACAAAAGTATAAATTTATTTGCTTATCTCTATTTTTAACAAATAATGCAAAAAATTAACATAGCTTTTGTTTATTTTCGTAGTATAATTAACTTGTACACTTTAATATGATATATATATAACTATAAGGAGGTTTTTATATGCTTAATGGCGCTAGAATTAGAGAATTAAGACTTAATAAATCTTTAACAAGCAGAGATATATCAACTTTATCTAAAAATTTAAATGTACATGTATCCCAATCGTATTTAGAAGAACTGGAACGGGGAAGTAAAAAAAATCCATCATTTAATATAATTGAAACAATTGCGACTATTTTATGTGTTAATATAGACGAACTTAGAATAAATTAAAATAACCGAAAATGCCAATTAACTGTATTTAGTTAATTGGCATTTTCGGTTATCAGATTAAATAAGAAGCTTCTAGACAATTCCAAACATCTTGAGTCCTATTATGATAATTGCACTATCTGCAAGAATATGAACTATCCATGAGTTAATAAAATTTTTGGATTTATTATCAAGCCAGTTAAATATAAAACCTATACTAATTAATCCAATTAATGCTATGGCAACAAGTTCAATATTAAACCAGGCTTTAAAAATTGCAATATGATATAGCCCAAATAGAAGTGAAGAATATATGTATGCAAACTTTTTCGAATTAAGTTCATAAAGATTTAAAAAGATAAAGCCCCTAAAAAAATATTCCTCTAAAAAAGAGTTTCCAAAGGTTATATATAATCCAACATAAATAAAGCTTGATACAGTGATCTTTGAATTATTTTGGAGGTTTTCTGATATACTATGCAAATCTATAATATTTCTCAATAGATAATAAGTAATTAGTATTATAAAAAATGATACTATCCCAAATAGAAAACCCATTTTCAAATGATCTTTATCTATATTTATATAATTTATAGTCTTTGAAAATTTCCGATTATTAATTATTTTACTGTAGGTATAAGGAATAAAAATAAAGAATAAGATTTTTATAACAGTTTTGATTAGATAACTTACAACTAGAACTTGTTCTACATAGTACAATATAATACAAGCGGTTAAAGAGGTTAATATTATATACTTTTTTCTCGTGCTATTGACCATTTTTAATTACACCCCTCTCTTATAATGTATTAAATAATTGATGTTTTTTTTGAAAAAAGTTTATATAAAACAGTAAACATTGAAAAGTATTGTATTATATTTCCAAGGAAATAATTCCAATAATTATTTCCAAAAAAATTAGTATTGTCATTAATAAAAATAATAATTTATGTAGTTCCTCTAATAATAAGCTCAGTTTCAAAGTAAACTTGTTTTTCAGTAGGTAGATCTCCGTTTATTACATCTATTAATATACTGCAAGCCCTTTTACCCATTATATATATAGGTTGTGCTATTGTTGTAAGTTCTGGTTCAATAATTTCAGATATATGAATATTATCAAAACCAATAACTGATATATCCCTTGGAATTTTATACCCATTTCGCATTAAAATCTTCATTCCCCCAAGGGCCATCATATCATTACTATAAAAAATCGCATCCAAATTTTGAAAACAATTTATTATTTTTTCAGTAGCCTTTATGCCCCCTTCCACATTAAAGTCTCCATCAAATATATACTTTTCATCATATATTCCGTAATTCTTCATTGCAACAATATATCCTTCCAATCTTTGCTTTGATACTTCTAAATGTTCTCTTCCCTTTACAAAAACTATTTTACGGTGTCCTTTTTCGTATAAGTATTTTATACCATCTGTTACACCTTGTTTATTTAAGCAAAACACCCCATAATGATTTTTATATCCTTCGATGTATCTATCAACCAATACAAAAGGAACATTGTTGTTATTGAGTACTGTTATGCTTTCATTACTTTTACCACCAGACATGAAAATAACACCATCTATAAGTTTACTTATAAGAAGTTCAATATATTTTTCTTCTTTTCCAATATCATTATCTGTGTTACATATTATTAGATTATATTCTAATCTTTCTGCCTCATCCTCTATAGCCCTTGCCATTTCTGAGAAAAAGGGATTTGTTATATCTGGAAGTATAATTCCAATGGTACCAGATTTTTTGGTGCTAAGGCTTCTAGCTATAGAATTAGGAATATAGCTCATCTCCTTAGCAATTTTTAGCACTTTTTTTCTAGTTGTATCACTTATGCTAGCATCTTTTTTATTCATAACCATTGAAACTGTAGCCTTTGAAACTCCTGCCATCACGGCTATATCCTTCATTGTAACATTGTTCATAATTACCCTCCGATTTATAATGATACTGGTTATTAATAAATAACCATTTTTAACGTCTGTGTTCTATTTAAGAACTGAAATTTATAAATTATATTTTAAAGTTCAACTAAAAAAATAATTATATAAAATTATACCAAATTATACTATGTATTGAAACACTTTATAAAATTATAACCCAGAGGATAGTCCCCTGAGTTATTAATTTTAATATTTTATTATTGGGGAAGTAATATCTTGATTACTATTTTTTAATAAGTTGAAGTTCTACTGGAATTTCTTTTTCAACTGTTTCACCTTTTGCTACCTTAATTGCATTTTCTACTGCAACTGCTCCCATTAAATCAGGTTTTTGTGCTATAGTAGCTGCTAAATCTCCACTTGCAACGGCAGCTTTTGCTTCATCGTTACCATCAAAGCCTACAATAATAACATTTTTATTTGCAGTTTTAACTGCCTTTATAGCTCCTAGTGCCATTTCGTCGTTATGTGCAAATATTGCATCGAAGGCAGGAGTTGCTTGAATAATATTTTCAGTAACAGTTAACCCCTTTTGTCTATCAAAATCTGCGGCTTGGCTTGCAACAACTTTAACGCCAGCCTTGTTATCTACAATATTGTGAAAGCCTTTACCTCTATCTCTTGTAGCAGATGCTCCTGGAATACCCTGTAATTCCACTATATTTCCTTTTCCATTTAGTTTTTCAAGTATAAATTCTGCTGCCATTTCTCCACCTTTTATGTTATCAGATGCTACGTGACATGCAACTTCTCCACCATTTGCTTTTCTATCTACAGTAATAACTTTTATTTTCTTGTCGTTTGCTACTGTTATTGAATTTACAACTGCATCGCTATCTGTGGGGTTGATTATTAAAGCTACAATTCCCTGTTGAATTAAATCTTCCACATTAGATCTTTCTTTTGCAGCATCATTTTGTGAGTCAAGAACTACAACCTCATACCCCAGTTCCTTAGCCTTTTTCTCTGCGCCTTCTTTCATTGATACAAAGAAGGGGTTATTCAGAGTAGATATTACCATACCTATTTTCTTTCCACCTACTGCGGTCTTCTCTGACGTGCAGCCAGCCAAAGTCCCCATAATTAGTACTGTTGATAATGCAAGTGATAGTAATTTTGCTCTTTTTTTCATTTAAATCATCCTCCATTTTTTATTTTTCATTTCGCTTAACCATTACGGCCAGTAGAATAACTAAACCCTTAACTATTGCTTGATAAAAAGGCGACACATTTACAAGATTCAATCCGTTATTTAGTACACCTATTATTAGAGCACCTATTATTGTACCTACTACACTCCCTTCTCCGCCGGATAAAGAAGTGCCACCTACTACTACAGCGGCTATTGCATCTAACTCAAACCCTACTCCAGCATTTGGAGAAGCCGACCCTATTCTACTTGTAACAATTATTCCACTTAAGGCTGCAGCAGCTCCACTTATAACATATACAAGTGTTTTAATCTTAGCTGTATTTATACCTGATAATCTTGCTGAGTCTTCATTTCCGCCAAGTGCATAAACATATCTACCATATCTAGTTTGACTTAAAATATAAAATGCTATACCAAAGACTATAGCCATAATTACCACTGGAATTGGTAGCCCTAAAATCATTTTATTACCTATGCCAGAAAAACTTTGTCCTAGTCCTGAAATAGGAGTACCATTTGTGTATACATAAGTTACACCTCTAAAAATAGTCATAGTAGCTAGTGTAACAATAAAAGCTTGTATTCTACCTTTTGAAACAAGCACACCATTTATAAGACCTATTACGCAGCCAATAGCTAAAGCTATAATTATTGCTAAATATATATTACCTGTAGATTTTATTATACTTCCTGCTGCTGCAGCGCTGACTGCAAGTATTGATCCTACAGATAAGTCAATACCTCCAGTAAGAATTACAAAAGACATTCCTATAGCTATAACGGCATTTACTGATACTTGAGTTAGTACATTTTTAATATTTCCTATGCTTAGAAATCTGGGTGTTATAAGTGATATGACTATGCATAAGATCAATAGACCTATTAGCGATTTATATTTTAAAATTGAGCTTTTTAAATTAATTTTCACAATAAAACTCCTTTCTGGCTGAGGGTTCTTTTTTAGTATTTAATTTTTTATGCCTACCGCATATTTCATTATTCCTTCTTGCGTGGCTTCTTCTCGAGATAGCTCTCCAGATATTTTTCCTTCGTGCATGATTAAAATTCTATCGCATATACCCAATATTTCAGTCATATCAGAGGATATCATAATAATTGCTTTACCTGTAGCCTTTAACTCATTTAAAACATCATAGATTTCCTTCTTAGCGCCTACGTCTATTCCTCTAGTTGGCTCATCAATAATTAATACTTTAGGTGCAAGCATGAGCCATTTAGCTAAAATAACCTTTTGTTGATTTCCTCCACTTAAATTTTTAATTAATTGCTGGGAACTAGGAGTCTTTATAGAAAGTTTTTTTATATATCCTTGGACTTCCTTATCTTCTTCAATTTTATTTATGCGTTTAGTTTTATTTTCATATTTTTTAAGGTTTGCCAAGGTCATATTGCTCCCTACTGACATACCTAGAATAAGCCCTTCTTTTTTCCTGTCTTCAGAAAGATAGCAAATTCCTTTTTCAATAGAATCCTTTGGAGAACAAATATTAACTTCTTCACCATCAATAATTATTTTACCTGTTGATTTTTTATATTCTCCAAATATAGTTTTTGCCATTTCTGTCCTACCTGAACCCATGAGACCTGAGACGCCTAAGATTTCTCCACTCTTTGCTTCGAAACTAATATCGCAAACCTTTTCACCAAAGCTTAAGTTCTCCACTTTAAGAATAGTGTGTCCGCTAGATGGCTTTCTGTATGGAAACTGTTCTTCTAGTTTTCTACCAACCATCATTGATATTAAATCATCTTTAGTAATGTCTGTTGTTTTAACCTCACCAATATATTTACCATCTCTTAAAACTGTTATCCTGTCACAAATTTGAAATATTTCATCCATTCTATGAGATATGTACACAATACCCATGTTGTCACTTTTTAGCTTACTAATTACTTTAAATAGATTATCTGTTTCAACATCTGTTAATGCAGTTGTAGGCTCATCCATTATTATTATCTTTGAATTTTTGGAAAGTGCTTTGGCAATCTCTATTAGTTGTTTTTCACCTACATTCAAATCTTTAACTAAGGTATCCACATCAATATTGAAACCAATATCCTTAAGTAAACTCTCTGATTTCTCTTTTAGCTCTTTTTTATTTATTCTTCTTGTTAATCCATTAAATCCTTCATTACCTAAAAATATATTTTCCCATATGCTTAAATTAGGAAGAAGACTTAGTTCCTGATGAATAATTGCTATTCCATGTTTCTGCGCATCTTTTATCCCTTTTATATCTACTTCAGAACCTTGAATAAAAATGTTTCCTGTATCTTTATGATAGACTCCACTTAAAATTTTCATTAAAGTTGATTTGCCCGCTCCATTTTCTCCTAGTAGAGCAAGAACTTCTCCGCTATAAGCTTTTAATCTAACATCTTCCAATGCTTTTACTCCTGGAAAGGATTTCGAAACATTTTTCATCTCAAGTAGAGGTTTTATGTTATCCATTGAATCTCCTCCTTAAAACTTACTTTTTAAAACACAACTCCTGATTTTAGAATTACATTTGCATAGGGTGTTTGTTCTCCAGTTCGTACTACTGCTTTGCATTGTTTTAACTGGGACTTTAATTCCTCATGAGTTATAAATGTGATTTTCACATCTCCAACTGCTTTTTTAATTTCATTGAATAATTGGGGACTAACATCAAAGGTTTCCTTAGCCACTATTACTTCCTCTATTTGAAGTTCTGTTAATATTGATGTTAAGGCTTCAATAAAACCTGGTATATTTTTAATTAAAGCAATGTCTATTCTCTTAGTTTCATCTGGTATTGGTAGACCGCAATCCCCAATAGCTAAAGTATCTGTATGACCCATTTTAGATATTACTTCAGATATTTGTGAATTAAGTAGTGTAGTTTTTCTCATGACTATTCCTCCTATTCCATCTTGTATAACTTTAAGAAAAATAATAATTGCTAATTGTTATCTTCCCCATAAATGTCTATTACCTCTTTGAAGGTTGGTATTGATGGTTGTGCGCCTGATCTTTGAACTACTATTGAAGAAACTTTATTACCAAAGACTATAGCCTTTTTAAGATTTTCATAGTTCAATTCATCAGCCCCTAATTTATTTGCTACTGCTCCAATAAAGCTATCCCCTGCAGCGGTGGTGTCAATAGCATTAACTGCAAATGCTGGAATTAATTCTGCCTTTGCTTTAGTGATTAGGGCAGCACCATTTGAACCTAAAGTTATTATTACGTAATTTACTCCATTTTCAATGAAACTTATGGCTGCTTTTTTAGCACTTTCTAAATCTTCCACTAAAACTCCTGTAAGCTCATAAGCCTCTGTTTCATTGGGAATTATAATGTCTGTATATTTCAATAAATTTTCATCTATTTCTTTTGCTGGAGCTGGATTTAATATTGTAATGATCTTTTGGGATTTTGCATAAATGAAAGCCTCCATTGTCACTTCGCTAGGTGTTTCAAATTGTGCTACTATTACATTCGAATCTTTTATAACTGAATGGCATTGCTTTATCTCATCTATAGTAATACTCATATTAGCACCAGCTACTACAACTATTGAATTATTTCCTTCAGAGTTAACATTAATTATAGCTGTTCCCGTAGGTTCTATATTATCTATAAATACAGAATCTGTATTTATGCCATCATTTTCAAGTTTACTAATCAAGAAATCTCCATTGCTATCATTCCCAACTTTGCCTATCATGTGGACCTGGCAGCCCATTCTCTTAGAAGCCACTGCTTGATTTGCTCCCTTTCCCCCAGGCATAGTTGTTAAGCTTTTTGCGAAAATGGTTTCCCCAATTTTAGGCATGTTTTCTACTTTTAATACTAGATCTAGATTTAAACTTCCAAGTATGCATATTTTACTCATATACTACCTCACCTCTTATCAACTTAACCGATTAACTGAACCGGTTAAGTTTATTGTATACGTTTAAATACTCTTTGTCAATAAATAAATCAAAAATTCTATTACATAAATTTTCATTAAAATAACCACCTTAAATAAGTTTATCCAATATGGATATATTTTATTTAAGGTGGTTATTTTATATCTAACTATTTAATTTTATTGGATGTTAAATATGTTTCTGTGCAATTCCATGATCTAAAGAATTGGTACAAATATTCTTTCATAAATTTATGTCTTTGTACTTCTATAGATTTACCTGATTCAAAAAATCTCAATTAATATGGATTTTAAAAAGTACAACATTTAGGCTTAACATTAGTTTGTTTGACTTTGAAAAAAAATTATGATATTATCATTGTAAACCTATATTTTGAATATGGTTTACAATATCTCTTGCTGCATATTAGCTAAATAGACAATAGAGTTATGCCAATTTAAAACTTTATAAGGAGGAATATATTTTGAAATTATCTACGCGAGATTTAATAATTACTGCATTATTTACATCATTAACAGCTGTAGGTGGCTTTATTTCTATACCACTAGGACCCATTCCAGTAACATTGCAAACTCTTTTTGTTGTTTTATCTGGACTTATATTAGGAGCGAGGCTCGGTGCACTATCTCAACTTACATATGTTATTTTAGGTTTAATTGGGGTTCCTATTTTTGCTGCTGGAACTGGAGGATTAACTTCTGTAGTAAGCCCTACTTTTGGATTTCTAATGGCTTTTATTGTTGCAGCTTATGTAATTGGAAAGCTTACAGAAAAAAACAAGTCTCTTTCTAGAATAATATCCGCCGTTGTTTTAGGAAGTTTTGTAATCTATATTATAGGGGTACCTTACTTTTATTTTATTTTTACAAACTATTTAGGAAAAAGCATAAATTTCTATGCAGCTCTTAAATATGCTTGTATACCATTTATACCCGGTGATATCATAAAAGCAATTATAGCCATAATTTTAGCTAAGCAACTAATTCCTAGGTTATCAAAATATTTAAATTAAAAGTAAAACTATTTCATATTTATTCCCAAGTTGCCCATATCTCTGGTACATAACCCACGGTGGCTTCTTTTCCATTCCGTACTATAGGAGTCCTAAAAAGCTGTGGGTTTTTTAATAAAATATCTTGTTTAGTATCCTCTCCTCTAATTTGATCTAAATTTAATTTTTTATAATCTTTCGCCTTTGTGTTTATTAAATTATTTAAACCTACAGAATTTTTCACACTTTGTAGTTCACCCTTGCTTAGTCCCTTAATATTTAAATCTATGAATTGATACTTTATAGTTCTTTCCTTAAAATATCGTTCTGTCTTTTGCGAGTCAAAACACTTTTTAGTTCCAAAACATTGAATATTCATTTTTGCAATCTCCTTAAAATGTATTTGTATATGTTTATGCTACCATTAATTATAACATTGATTACTATTAATAATTAAGGCATCTAGAAAAATAACTAGTGTGTATACTAATCTATTTTTCTAGATGCCAAAACTATAATATTATAATAGCAATTACAACTGTTGCGACTATCCCACAAGTAACAGGAATAAAATTTTTCCTCGCTACCTCATAGGGTTCAACCTTACATATTGCGGCTACAGCAACCACACTCCAAGGAATTATAGTTCCACCCCCTATCCAAATGGTGATTATTTGACCAAAGGCTGCCACCTTTTCTTTATCTATAACAATGGCAGTTGAAAAGATGTTTGCTAAAGTTCCAACTAGGGGAAGACCTGCAAAGCCTGAACCACTTAAACCAAGAAGAGTGCTTACTGCTGTTTGTATACCTATAACAGAATATTCGGATAAGGGTATCCTGCTGGCTGCATATATTCCTATATCACTTAAAATACCGCTGGCACCATTACCTAGTATTGCAGTGGCTGTATTTTCACTTCCTAGAAAAAAGAAAGCACCGATAATTATAATTGGTGCAAATATACTTATACCAAACGTAAATCCACTTTTAATATATTTAGTAACCTCTCCTAATGATGTTTTAATATCAGTATGAACTATAGATGATATTATCATTAGTATTGCTGCTGTTCCGCCTATTAAAGCTGTAGAGTCTGAGCCTATTAGTCCGAATCTGCTTATGAATACTATATCTATTATAAATGCTACAGGGGTAGCTATTGCTATAAACTTTGCTCCTCTAGACTGAGTTTGTTTTAAGTCTTTGGTCTCTATTATTTTAGAATGGAATACAGCTTCTGAATTTTTATCTTTTCTCATAAGTATAAATGCTGTAGTTATAGTAACTATACTCATCACACCCCAAAAGGGAAGAGAATCTTTAACAATACCTAATGGACCTTCCAAATTTGCAGTCTTCGCAGTTATGGATGGTGCTACTTGAAGAACGAAATCACTGGATAATGCCACTCCATTTCCGAATATACATAAAACTACTGCTGCCCATACAGGTGGTAATCCAGATTTTATTGCTACAGGTACCATTAAAGATCCTACAAAAATTACTGCTGGCGTTGGCCAAATAAACCAGGAAACCAAAGTCATAGTTATACCTAGAACAAAAAAGGACATAGTTTTGTTTATCATTAATTTTTTTATAGGTTTTATAATTAGCTCATCTGCACCAATATCAGTTAAAGCACTAGACATTGCATTTACTAATGCAATAAGGACAACTACTTCAATAAATTCTTTTCCAGATATCACTACTGCCTTATAAATAATCTGGATAGCTTTTAGAACATCACTTGTAAATATATACCCTATTATTCCAATACCTAAAATACATGGAAGTATAACATCCTTTTTAAGGGTAATTATCACAATAATTATTATAATGATGATGATATACGCGTAGTGAATTGTAGTTAAATTTACCATGTGCTTTTTCCTCCTATGAATTGAACAGTAATCAGTTTGTATTGTTTCCCAAAATGATTAAAAACATTCAAAATATGACAAAGCAAATATTCAAATATAATTCATGACTTTAACTATTATTTATGATAGACTTATGACTAATAAAAAACATTTCACAACACAATGATATTTTCTAAAATAGGAGGCAAAGATGTTAAAAATTTGGGGGAAATTAATCTATGATAATAGAATTATTGAAGATGAAGTGTCAATGTTTGAAATTCAAGACAGTTACCAAGAAAGTTTAAAAGCTTGCATAACAGAGTTATGTTATAAATTTGATATAGCAACACCTTATTGGCTAAAATCAAATGTTAATGAATATAATAAAAGGCGCAAAACTAGTTTTGATGAAAACAATTTTATAGAGGAAATTCACTTTGATAAATTTATCATAGAAGAATTAAAAGAAAAAGAAAAATAGTGCCCTGAGTGGCACTATTTTTCTTTTTACTAATATCTTAGATTATCAATTGGATATAATTCTGCTGTTTATTAATCTTCATTTTTATTATAAAAATCTAAATATGAATAATTTTCTCCCTTTTGTTGCCAGCCTAAAATTGAATCTATGTTTACATTTTGTGCTGCTCTAAAAATAGATTTGTCAACATCGCTAAAATTTTTCTTTAAATCTTTAACTAAATTCTTAATCTCATGGCGCTTGTTTCCTATTTTTTTAGCTGCAACCATGCAGGCACAATTAAGTGGCCAAATACCACTAGTTTCAGTGAAATCTTCAATATACTGTTCCTCAATATAATAAAGAGGCCGTATCAATTCCATTCCCACAAAATTTTGAGCTTTTAATTTTGGAAGCATAGTCTTAAAGTTCCCGGAATAAAGAACATTTAACATAGTTGTTTCAACTACGTCATTAAAATGGTGACCAAGGGCAAGCTTATTACAGCCAAGTTCTTGTGCCTTAGCATACAAGGCTCCCCGGCGCATTTTAGCACACATATAACAAGGATAATCCCCAGCTATTTTATCAATTATATGAAAAACACTTGATTCAAATATTTTAACTGGGATATTTAAGTGTTCACAATTATCAATTAAAAGTTCTTTTATATTTTCATGATAACCAGGATCCATTGCAATAAACTCTAAATCAAAATCTACCTTACCGTAATGCTGTAATTCTTGGAACAATTTAGCCATTATTAGACTATCTTTACCACCAGAGACAGCCACAGCAATTTTATCACCTTGGCAGACTAATTTATAATCCACTATAGCTTTAGTGAATTTTGACCATATATGTCTTCTGTAGGTTGTAATAAGACTACGTTCGATTTCTACTAGCGGCTTTCTTTCATTAAATGGAACCTTTATTTCGCAGCCTTCTCCTGCAATATTGCTCATAAAATCACCTCTCTTTTTCATTAGAATATTATAACATATTTAACAAGAGCTTGTCTTTGTAAAGTGTAATGGAATTTATAATAGTTACATCATTATCTATTGTATATAAATATTGGACTATCTATCTAACTAGGTATATTCTATATTTGTAGTTGCTAGTATTAACAATTTCTATCTTGGATTTTAGTAAATAATAAAGTTTAATAGGAAGTGAGTTATTTGGATTACGAAATTCTAAAAACAAGCACTCAAGAAACTAGAGATCGGTGTTTAAAAAACGAATTAGGAGAAGAAAAGAGTAAAGTAATAGATAAATATTGCCTTATATGTAATGAAAATTTGTATTGGCAAAGAGTCAAGGATAAGTACCCAACTCAGGAATATTTTAGTTATAAATTCACTAAAAAAGCCTCAACTTTAGGGATAATATTCCAGGTGTATAAGCTTTGTTATGCTAAAGTAAAATATTTCGAAAAAAACTGGTCTGATTATTGTGCCTGTGTGTATCATTGGAAAAATGGGTTTATAGAAACAGAATTATACAACATGGAATTTATTAAGCACAGAAGTACCGGTATTGTTATTGATCTGAGAAATTTATGCAATATTAACAAAATAGAATAATTTATTAAATTATGTAATTATTTAGAATGCAGAGATGCTTTAGAAAAGGAGTGCACTATTAAGGGGCTAGATTAAAATAATACTAGTAAGTGACAGAGTTTATAATAACTAGCCCTTGTTTTAATGGTCCTTATATACTTTTTACAGATTTATTTCATTAAGCAATGATTTAAGCCTTATAATTTCTTCTTTAGATAAGGTGATTCCTTTTCCCATTTTCTCATGTTCTGGTGACCAATCTCTAATATCGTACTTAGCCTCTTTATCATTCCAACTTATAATGTTTAATTCTTTTCTCCATGTTTTACCGGATTCTGAAAGTTCTCCTAGTGTTTCTTTTATTTCATATTTAATATCTGCCATATCAATAACTTCCTTCCTATATATTATAAATTCATAATTAATAATTTTACTACCCATTAATATTATATGATTTTCACATAAAAAGATATAATATGTATACTTTTGTAATGAATCTCTTGAAAATATGCAAATATTTATTTGATTATCTGTATATTATTTTACACACCCTATAGTTATGTGATATGATTATAAGAGGGTTTATTCTAACATGTATTTGAATATTATATTTTATAATCTGACTTAAAATATTCTGTACAATATTTATAAGTTGGTTTTATTGTGGGTGGTATTATAAAGGTATACTTGTTAAGGATATTATAGTTATATGATTAGCAATAATTAGAATATATTTAAGAATATCAGTTAGTAGAAATGTTTTGCCCACATTTCAAAAGTAGTTCCACTATCTTCTACGAGTGAGAACTATAGACTCAAACAAATATAAAACTTCAGGTGGAGTCTCAAACTCCTTTTGAAGTCGTTAATATTGCAGCTTGGAAAATTAAAATTAGCTGCGCAAGTAAAGATTTGATTTATATTTATTGGTATAACTATATTATATGAGGAGTGATATTATGAAAATAAGATTAGGCTACGTAGCTACTGCTTTAAAGGCAGCAAAAATAACTTCTGCTAGCACGGTAACTTTTTCTACATATACTAAACAATCCACTGATAGAGATAAGCTTGAAAAACTACAAAAGGTAGCAGTATCAAACGTGAATGATTTGTACAAAATTTTAGAGTATACTGTAAAAAACGATGTTCACTTTTATAGAATAACTTCTTCACTAATTCCACTTGCTACTCATCCTGAAGTTACAGATTGGGAATTTAGAAGGATTTTAAAAATGGATTTTGATTGGCTTGGAAATTATATAAACAATAATAATTTAAGAGTTGATATGCATCCTGATGAATCTAATGTCATAAATAGTTCTAAAGAAGATGTAATAAAAGCTACTGAAAAGAATCTTATGTTCCATGCAAATCTTTTCCAAGATATTAATTATCCATTAGGAAAAATGATATTGCATATTGGTGGTAAAGAAGGCGGAAAATTGGCAGCAACAGAAAGATTCTTTAAGAATTATAATAACTTGCCAAAAGAAATAACAAAATTAGTAGTATTTGAAAATGATGACAAGAGCTTTACTACAAAAGAAGTTTTAAATATCTGTAAGGAAATAAATGTACCTATGGTGCTAGATGTACATCATCATAACTGCAACAATGGCGGAGATGAACTAGAACCAATGTTAGGGGAAATATTTTCAACTTGGGAAAATGAACTTCTACCAGTAAAAATACATTTTTCTAGCCCTAAAACTAGTGAAAAAGATAAAAAGCACGCTGATAACATTGATGCTTCCGCTTTCATTGACTTTGTGGAGATGTGTATTCCACTGGGAGTGGATTTAGATATAATGTTAGAAGCAAAATTAGCTGATTTAGCATTATTCAAACTTGTAGAAGAAATAAAAGCACTTAAACCTGAATGGACTTGGCTTGATAATAGTACATTAGAATTTAATGGCATTTCAGAAGAAAGTCTCCCACTTCTATAAGTTTTGGGATAACAATTGAGAAGTCTACAAAGTACTAAATCTCCTAATGAAGCCCTTATTCACAGCGACTCAGGAGATGATTTAATATAAAAAAAGCTTCAAGAATTTTAAATTCTTGAAGCTTTTTTATATTAATACCCTTAAATCTAACCATAATTGTAACAATACTATGAAAACAAAGGCATACCTCTTAATTTGACAGTATTTAAACGTTTCCATGGCCATAAGGTCTCAAATCATACTTTTCTTATAATGGTAAAAATGTTATTATACCTCAGTGAGACAAAAGTGTCACAGTAGCGACAATTTTGTCTCACCTTTTAGAAGTTATAGCCATAAAAACTGTTTTTCAAGTGAAAATGTTTATAATTTTAAAAAATATAATTAACGGGGGTAAACTAATGATACAATTATCTACAAAAAGGAGAGTTCAAACAGCTCCTAAGCCTAATATAAACAAAGGTTTATTAATATTTCTATTGTTATTTTTTATAGTAGCTTCACTAATTTTGATACCTAGTATAAATCACAATGTATCAACTGGTATATCAGCAATTGATGCGCAAAGCAATACACTGAATCAATTATCAGCGCAAACTAATACAATTTTTGATACATTAAAATATGAACGTTCTATTCATATTTTAGCAATGCTACTTGGTGGGTTTGGGTTCCTTATGGTTTTCATAAGAAATCATGGCTATACTTCAATTACTGCAACATTTCTCGTAGTAAGCATAGCTATTCCAATGTATATGATCATAAAGAGTTTTGGTGGAGAAAATTTTGCTATGTCAACTATAAACATTGATACTCTTATTTTTTCAGAATTTGCTGCTGCTAGTTTGCTTATAGCAATTGGCGCGCCACTTGGACGTTTAAAAATGGACCAATATATTATAATGGGATTATTGTTCGTACCAGCTTACATATTTAATGAATGGCTTGTACTTGAAAGTGGTTTATTCAAAGGCTTCCTTGATACCGGTGGTTCAATTGTTATACATGCCTTTGGTGCCTACTTTGGACTTGGGGTTGTAGCAAATACCTTTTTAAAATTTAAAGATGATGTTGTTTGTGAAAACAATAAAAAATCTAATCAACTTTGCCTACTTGGAAGTATGATATTATGGATTTTTTGGCCATCCTTTACAAGTGCAATAGTCGCTCCTGAAAGAGTGGTATTAACTGCGATAAATACTATTTTCGCCTTATGTGGTGCTACACTTGCAACATACATATTCTCAAAGATAATCAGGGGTAAACTAGAGATAGAAGACATAGCAAACGCTGCCCTTGCTGGAGGCGTGGCAATTGGTTCTACTTGTGATATGACCACACCTGGGTATGCTATGCTTATAGGCATAGCCGCAGGAGCGCTTAGTGTAGTTGGGTATAGTATTATTGCCCCTAAACTGCAAAAGCTTATTAAGGGAACTGATACATGTGGAATTAACAATTTACATGGAATGCCGGGAATCCTCGGAGGTGTAGTAGCAATATTTATAACTGGAAATGTTGAAATTCAGCTTCTGGGAATATTTGTTACTGTAGGGGTAGCTTTTATAAGTGGACAAATTGCTGGTGTTATTATCAGTTTACTTGGCAAAAAAGAGATGCCTTATAGTGATGAAGATGAGTTTTTCATAGCGGGGTAGTTATATTATAATATTTTTTTATCTATGTTTCAAAAGTAAAGTCACCTACTTTTTATAAGTGGGTGACTTTACTTTTGAAACGCCGTTAATATACATAAGTATTTTTGATGTGAACTTTACTAAAACCCAATAATAGTTTTAGCTATGTAATATAAAAGTGGCATAAAGATAGCTGGAAGCATATTACCAACTTTTATTCTTTTGATGTCCAGCATGTTTGCACCAATTGCTACAATGAGTAAGCCACCAATAGCAGACATTTCATTTACTACAGAAGGTATTAAAAATTGTTTCATATGAGAAGCAGTTAAAGTTATTATACCTTGATAAACAAAAACTGAAATAGCAGAAAAGCATACGCCTATACCCAAAGAAGACGAAAAAATAATCGCGGATATACCATCTATTAGAGATTTTGCGTAAAGAATATCATGATTGTTAGTAAGACCGCTCTCTAAGGAACCCATTATAGCCATTGCACCTATACAATATACTAGACTAGCGGTTACAAATCCGTTAGCTAAGCCCTTTTGTTTTGAAAATTTAGACTCCAGAAAGGCTCCAATATTTTCGATACCCTTTTCAATTTTCATTATTTCGCCAATTAGCGTTCCAAGTGTAAGACAAATAATTAATAATAATATGTTATTTACCTCAAGTGCACTTTTTAGTCCAATAAGAATTACAGATAGTCCTAAAGCCTTCATAATAGTCTCGTTGTAGGCATTAGAAATTTTATTCCTAAATAGTGAACCTACAAGTCCCCCCATTAATATTGATAACGAGTTTACAATTGTACCCAACATAAATATCCCCCCCTGATTCCATAAGATTAATTATAAACGTAAAAGTTATTCTTTTCCACTAAAAAATGCCAGTTTATTAAAGTTTTTTTCGAAAATTTAATATTCAAAATTGTATTCTAACTTTTATCTATTAGCTCGCTTAAACTAAAGCTTCCCTATTGACTTATTAAAGGACAAAATAAATTTCTGATTACCCATATTTATTTATTAGCCATTATAAATAAAAAAATACAAATAGTATTTACTTTTAATTATATTAATGCTACAATGATTCTTATATTATAAATTCGTAGAACAGGAAGAGTAATTAAGGCCATGCAATTTCAGAGAGCTGAGGATAGTGTAATCTCAGTATTGATAACTTTAGTGAATGGACCTGCTAGAAGTAACCCGAAATCAGATTTTGAGAGTAGTAGTTACCAGATGCCCACTGTTATAAGGGATAGAGCATTTTAGTGCTTGAAGATTAAATATGCACAGTTTTTTTGTAGCATAATTTAGGTGGTACAGCGAATATCCTTCGCCCTAATACAGGGCGGGGGTTTTTTTATTTTAAATATTTATTCATGTTAAAAGCAACAAATAAAAGAAGTCTTAATTGAAAGGTGGTGGTTAATTTGATGTACTGAAAGACATTTGCTATTATGAAGATAAAAACTCTAGTAATTCTAAATTATTTTGAAAAGGAGCTAATTTATATGAAAACTAATAAAATAATAATAACTTCTCTATTCCTCGCAATTGGTCTTATACTACACCAAATTACACCAGGCATATTTTTGGGGGTAAAACCTGATTTTTTATTAGTATTTATGATTTTGTCCATAATCTTAACTAATGATTTTAAAATCACCATTATTACAGGGATAGTGGCGGGTGTTTTATGCGCTTTAACAACCACTTTTCCAGGGGGGCAATTTCCCAATATTATAGATAAGATAATAACTTCCGTAATTGTATACGGTATGTATAAACATACTACTTCTAACTCTCCCTTTAAATTAACAGTTATTTATTTTCTTGGAACTATAATAAGTGGTAGCATTTTTCTTGGATCAGCTCTTATCTTATTTGGACTTCCAGCACCATTTTTAGTACTATTTGTGTCTGTGGTGCTTCCTACTTCAGTGATTAATTCCTTTATGGGGTTTTCTCTTCATAAACTTATCATAACTAATCCAACAATTAAGAGTAAATTTATAACCTTTCAAAGATAATACTAGATAATATGTACTTTATTACACTTAAATACTATACTGATAAATTGTACAAAAGAAATAAAGAAGCAAGCTCTGACATAGGTTCTTTCTTGGTATTGGGTATTTGCATTAAATCAGGTATTATAAAATACTAAAAAGAATGGCTATTCACATCCGAATAGCCATTCTTTTTAAGCGATTGATATATCCAAAGTTCAGAAAGAACCCTGACATAGAGCTTACTTCTTTATTTTAAAACTTCATATTGCATTATTATAAATATAAAATACTAAATTTTAAATCTTAAAAATCTTATTTTTCTTTTGGGTAATATTTTTTAAAAGCGTCCTCATAACCTTCTGGTTTTTGAAATTCCTGCACTTCACTTATAAAAGTTTTTTTTCCTACCTTTTGCTTTTTCTTCCTTAATTCTCTATTATTATCATTATCCAAAATAACGCCTCCACTTAGTTTTTTTTGCATAAAAAGAAATTCACTATACTTTAACCTGTTACTCTTATAGTATTTCCGATAATAGAGAATATATAGATGTTTTTTTTAATTTTACTTATAATAAATTTCTCTTAATTTATTATATCTTTCTCTATTTAGTCCCATATCAGAATATCCAATCCTTGAAGCTGACCTAAATTGGATAAGGTTCTTGTTCTCATCGAAGTAAAATTCTACATCATCATGATATTTCATTATTCCAGTTGTGAAAACTACATACATATAATTTGTCTCATTTTTAATTATTTTTACATTACCATAGTTTTCAATTACTTTAATTACTCGATTTTTTGAATCTTTCAAATTGCCTTTAAAATCTAGTGCTTCAACTTTCTTCTCTTTTTCTTCTGTTTGTGATGAAACTGCATTTGGTTTGTTTGGCATTTTGGCTAACTTTCCATTACTAACCCCTAAATTATTTGGAGCTAAATTATTTTTTATCAACATATAAATTGCGATAGCGCCTATTACACCTAGCACTCCAGTTAAAATCTTCATATTAACATCCCCTTTAGTATTTATAGTTCTCGATTTCATCTATTTTTTTTAATAAAGCATCAAATTCCTTCATATACTTTAAATAGTCATCAGTTGAAAAATTCACTATGCAACTTATTTCGGTAGGAATTGTAGAAGCTTCTTCCTTAAGTCCCTTACCGTTTGAAGTAATATGAATATAGACCCTTCTATCATCATTTTCATCCTTGATTCTGCATAATCGTCCCTGGCTTTCTAAATTATTTAGAATTGGTGTCAAAGTTCCAGTTTTCATTTTTAAATTATTACTCATATCCTTAAAAGATATCCTTTCATGCTCCCATAAAATTAACATAACTAAATATTGTGGATAAGTTAAATTTAAATTCTGGAGTATTGGTTTATATAGTCTAGTCATAGCCTTAGACACAGAGTAAATTTTAAAACAAAGCTGATTACTTAATTTCAAGTCATCCTTCTCCATTGATATCCCTTCTTTCCATATTCTTTTATACCATGTCTCCATAAAGCAATTCATTTAATTTAGAACAAAAATAAATCGTATGCGATTAATCTTATAAGATTATTATATACTATGTACTATATTTGTCAACTATAATTATTAATTCAATTTATCTTTATTAAACAGGTATTAGTTTTTATAAATTTTAAATTTACTAAAAATATGTATCCATCAGTTACCAATAGTACTAATATTTTGGCATAGATTGATTTGTCGATTTATGTTACAATATAAACATTCTATTGCCGAATCTCCTAAATGGAGAACGGGGGATATCTTATGGGGTGAATCTCTTATCTAGAGTAGGGTGCCTTTAACCCGAATCCGTCAACTAACCTCGCAGGCTTATAAAGGAGGACTCGTTATTATTAAACTAAATTTAAAAACTACTCTACTTGCTTTAACCTTAGCTTTAGTTAGTAGCAGCTCTGTATATGCTGCTTCATATAAAGTTAAATCTGGTGATACATTAGGTGGTATAAGTAAAGTTTATAACACAACGACTAATTACATAATGAAAAACAATGGATTATCAAACTACAACATATATTCTGGACAAGTACTATATGTTCCAACTAATACTTATAATGTAGCTTGCGGTGACACCTTATATTTAATAGCTAAAAAATATAATATGCCTTTGGATAAATTAAGAGTTGCTAATGATAAGTGGAGTGATACTATTTACCCTGGAGATGTGCTTAAAATACCATTTGTTACACCTACTTCACCAAATAAACAAGCTACTCCACTGACTACCTCTAAAGGTATTTCCTATTCTAGTAGCGATGTAAACTTATTAGCTAGGCTAATAACTGCAGAAGCTGGCGGTGAAAGCTATGATGGTATGTGCTCAGTGGGAGCTGTTGTGGTGAACAGAGTCCAAAGTTCACAGTTTCCAAATAATATTAGTGCAGTAATTAATGAGAAAAGTGCTGGCTACTATCAATTTACTCCAGTAATGAATGGTATGATTAATAAAACAGCAAGTGTCACCGCAACTAAAGCAGCCTATGATGTTTTAAAAGGTACAGACCCAACTAATGGAGCCTTGTATTTTTTCGAAAATACTGTAACAAATAAGTGGTTAACTTCAAAAAAAGTAGCTGCTATAATAGGCAAATTAACTTTTGCATACTAATCAAGGCATATCCAATATATAAAAGTATAAAAACCAAACCTCCACTATTTTGTGGTAGTTTGGTTTTTATACTTTTATATTTATTTAATTTAATCTATTTTGAAGCCGTTGATTACAGGGAACCAGCAGATGATTTAATATATATATTAAATGCATAATATATATTATTTTTAAATGCTTGTATTTCACTGGTTGAAATTTTTTTCCATTGATTATCATTTTCTAAATTTACTAATACTTTGTTATGCACATACTCTTTATATATTTTAGTTATATATGCTATATCACAATGTGAAATCAATTGTTCATAAATTGATTCACCACCTATTATAAATATATCATCATCATTATACTTTTTAAGTTCCATAAAAAGCTCCTCTAAAGAATAACATAAAATAACGCCTTCACAGTTATAGTTTTTGTTTTTTGTAAGCACTATATTAATTCTTTGTTCTAATGGTTTTTTATTAGGCAATGATTCTAGCGTATGCCTACCCATTACAATGACTTTTCCCAATGTTTTTTCTTTGAAGTACTTCATATCTTCAGGTATTTTCTCTAATAATTTAGAGTTGTATCCAATTCCCCAATTTAAATCAACGGCTGCTATTAAATTCATTTATTTCTCCTTAACTATTTTTTATTAATTTCCTCTATATAAACTCACAAAAAAACGTTTGCGTTGATGATGTGGCTTTAATAATTTGCCTATACATTATTAATATTAGACCAAAGCATCAAAAAAATAAACGAACAATTTTAGACACTAAGTAGTGCTTAAAATTGTTCGTTACATTTTCAGGCTATTAGTCTCTCAAAATTAAACAGAGAATAGGTTACGAGTAATTACAGTAGATTTT
>CAYXOL010000053.1:0-36226 GCA_964467165.1 uncultured Clostridium sp. | reverse complement strand
AAAAAATAATAATACTAAAATATGATTTTCAACCTTTCATTAGTTTTTTACTTAACCCTATTAAGACTCTTGCGACATATCACTCTAATTTTTACTAAAATTTATTTAATTTCAACTTCATCATTTTCTTTTTTATTTTATTTTATTTTTTCTTTTTTATTTTCTTTTATTTTATATATTTTTTCTAATGGGAACTTAGTAATTCAAGCCCGGTATCATAAATATAATTTTTTTTACTATTATAAGAATCATATCTAAAAATCTAATAAGTAGTATTTACTAATAGTTTAATGCCATTAGAGAATTTAATTACTATTTTTGTTTTCAATATTGTACCATTGTCCACATTATTACCCTGGTGATTATTTTATCCTTGATTCATCCAGGCAACTCCAAATCTATTATTGTACATATTTAGATGTTTAAAGTTACTTTCTAAAAATATAATAAAATCGCTAAGTATTGAATTTACATCTATAATTAATGGAAAGGTTTCCTTTTTAATAAAATGTCTACAATAATTCAATAATACCACTTATATAAAATACTTATATAACACATATAGGACAGGGGAATTATCCCTTGTCCTATTTTTTTATTTACACATATATTACTAATTATTGAAAATGTAATTACCTTAAACACCACTTGTATAGAAGGTGTGCCAGTACAAAGATTATAGAAATTTAGAAATATGAGTTTATAATTGATGAAGTTAATCTATATTCTTCTACTGCAACACAGACTCTGTAACAACTAGTGAAGAAGTTGCAGCAATAGTATTTAAATTCATCAAGATTTATTAATAGATATTCATAAGTTTGGACGGCTCAAACTTGAGCAGTCATAATTTCTTTATTTAAAGTACTTATTTAATCCTAATTTGCTGAAGTTAATCTAACTGCATTGACCGAAACAAAATAAACTGTAACAACTAGTAGCTAAGTGTCAGTAGTTGTAGGTAAAAGAAAAATATTTAATTGAATACTATAAGGCAATATACAAAATATTTACTAAGCATTAATATTACTGTAGAACATTGCATTAATCTGAATGTTAGCATGATTTTTTACTTTATTCTTTCTTTAGTTCTTCTATTTGCTGCGTAAGTAATTTTTACCCATTCAAGACTCCCTTTAACATGCTCTGTATAGCTTTCTATAATTTGAGGTGTCATTGTATCACATACTCGTATTTCATCAAAATAATGCCCCCATTTCGAGCTACTACTTCTATATACTAGTTGTTTCTATCATTAAGTGTCAGCCGTCTAAATTTGTTTAATCTATTTCAGACTTTATTGCTGCCAGTTAACTTATACTGTTTACAAAACTAAGATTTTATTTAGTTTAATAATTTATACATTTACTCCTTTAATATAAAAAGTATCATTGCTTAATCCTTCTCCATTTTCCCAACATACTGTACCAAAATCAATATGGATTTTTTTGAATTTCTCTATGTTTTTTAATTCTTCAAAAACCTCATATTTTAAATATGGTTTCATATCAAAAATTTTTACTTCACCATTATCAAATGTTATAATTAAAGTGTAATTTTTATGTATTATTACACTGGAAACGTTTGGAGATACTTCATTCATATATTTTTCAGCTCCTATTAATAGTTGGACTTTAGGTTGCATCTTTTCTATTTTATCATCACTAATGGTGTTCTTCCACCTTCCCCTATACCCTTAAACCTGTATTGCTAACATTAATATTTTAAGCATTTTCAAATGTAACGACACTTTTACTTCTAACACTTTTGAAAGTCCTTAAAGAACTTTTAAAAATCTTATCGATATCTCTACGTTTTATTATTTTAATTCAATCAACATGCACTCTTCTTAACTAATATAGCAGGGATGTAGAAATTTTAGGACAATTCAACTTTGGATACTCCAATTCCTTTATTTAAAATACTTATATGAGTTTACAAAATAAAGAGCAACACTGTTATCTATTAAGCAAAAAAAATTCTACTATTATAACAAATAAAATGATTGAAACTCCTTAAATAGTTTCTTTTTTATTTCTATTATCTTTACTATTAAAAGTACCTGATATTTAAGCTAATTAATAAATTCCTTCTATTATCTTTTCTCTTTTTTACAAACTTCCTTCATTATTTCTCTAATTTAGCTACGGTTTCCGAATAATTAATAACTAATATTTCTGCTTTATTCTTTTTTGCATCTTCAATTATTTTTTCAATTTCTAATGCAATATCATTTTCCACATAATACTCACCACATTGTTTACAAATATTAGCTGGTACACCTTTAATTATAATCGTATGTCCATTAAAATCCACTATATGATTAACATTTCCTTCAACTAAATTAAATTTGCATAAAATACATTTCATCCTTACTTCCTCCTTGTTCTCAATCTTCATACTCTTGTCTTTATCATGTTAATAAGTACTTCGAAAGGCTAATCGGCTTTACCGACGAGCCTAATATATTACAATTAATCTTATTGACTAAGTATAATTTAAATAAATTGATATTATATCAAGGAACGATTATTTGACCATAATTCGTTCCATTGCTTTTTTCGTAGGCTTTAGTTTCTAATTTACTATTTTCATCACTCCTACTTTCTTTTACTTTTTCTTTATTTAGCTCATTTTTTATTTTATTTGTATTATTTTATTACAAGTTTCATAAGCAAAGCTATGATAGTTCTTACCGCAAACATTACATAATTTCATCATATTCTTATCCCACATAAAAGAACATTTTTTACAGAAAGTTACGGTATCTACACAGGAAATGTATCTTTTATGTTCTTCTATGCTCTTTAATACAGCATATTTTCTGATTTCATCTGTATGTTCATTCCATATTTTAAACCTTAATCCATTATACTTCCGTATTAATATACTCTTTTTATATCATCGTCTGTAATGCAACCTTTAACATATATTTTGGCAACAGGTTCACTAAATGTATGATTGCAGCGGTTGCATATATACGATTTCTCTTGAATGGATTTGACTTTAATATTTACAGAGCCACATTTAGGACATGAATTCCTATCCTCGCCATTTTTTTCAATAAACTGTTGGAGTTCTTCCTGAGAAACTGTATTAATAGGGTTATTTTTAACTTCCTTATTATAAAGTTCAGTTATGTATTCATCCATTTGAGATTTATATTCTCCAGGATGCCACATGTGCTGAAAAACGAAAGGACCTTCAGAAGTCTTACATTGTTCACAAGAATCCTTTATTAATCTTTCACGTAGTTGTGCCCATTCTTTAGTTGTCTATGGTTTTTTACCAGTAGTATACACTAATTTAGCAACCTCGTCAGATGTAATTAATCCATCTTTAAGTTGTTGTTCAATTTTCTCTAAATCTTAAATTTTCAAGTAATCTCCCCAAATTTCATATGCTTATTACTAACAAAAATAAAATATGTATTTATGAAAATTTATTGTTATATTTTTCTAATAATATTATAATTTAAAACAAAGATTAGTTATATAAAACTTTTTATTTTATTAATATAAACTGTAATATTTAGTTTTAATGGGGTGTTTTATGAGTAGCGAATTAACATTTGGCTTATTATCTAATGGAAACTTAATTCATATATTAGAATCAATTAATGGAGATTCTTGTAACTGCATATGTCCTTTCTGCAAAAGCCAACTAACCGCTAGACAAGGAAAAGTAAATAGTTGGTGTTTCGCTCATAAAAACAAGGATGAATGTGAGTATGGCCAAGAAACAGCATTACATCAATTTGCCAAGAATGTATTATCAAAGTATCTTAAAATTAAAGTTCCTTCACCAGTAACTAAGAAAAATGCTTCTAATTATATTACATTTGACAGAGTAGAGCAGGAGAAAAGAATAAATAATATTATACCTGATGTAATACTTTATAAAGGACAACCACCGAATGAAAACAAACTACTGGTAGAAATAAAAGTAACCCATGCTGTTGATGATCTCAAGTTAGATAAGATAAAGGCTGTTGGAATATCCGCAATAGAAATTGATCTATCTAATATAGATTTTCAAAACTTTGATAAACAATCAGTAGAAAATTTAATTATCGAAGAAATAAGCAATAAATATTGGTTGTATAATAAAGCTATTAAAAATATTGAGCCTGAAAAAGAAAAATTGATTTCTTTAGAATATCATTTAGAGAGTAATGATATATCATTAAATTCTTTTAGAAGTTCTGAAATTACTATAAGAAAGCCTAATTATAGTAAAATGGAAACCTCGAAATTACTAGAAAAATACAATGCTATAAAAGATGGTAAATTGAAACTAAATCAAGAGTTTAGTAGATATAGTAGTGAAAATACAGTAATAAGTTATGTAAGAGATATTGGCAAATTAAGGCCAGAACCCAATATTTGCGAAAAGGACGAATGTACAAGTTGTAATTATTTTGTCAATAGGATTGATATATACGATTTTATTGATAATACCTGTTATATCACTATAAAATGTTCTAATCCTAAAATGAATATTGATAATTTAATAGGATTCTTGCAAGATAAGTTACATAAAGATAAAGAAGATTTATATATTACTAAAAAAGATGTATGCATGAGTACTAATGAAGAGTGTAATTATGAAATAATAAAAATTATATATGGCTATATCCTTCAAAACGCTATAGCCTATGCAAATAATATTTTATGTGTGAAAGATAAATTTGATAGATTTGAACCTATACCAAATTTATGTGGTCTGCAAAGATGCGGTAAGTGGTGTAATAATTTTATTTTAGTACAACCCTTAAATATACAGTATTTCTTTAAGGATAAATTGGTATACTTATGTAAGTGTAATAATGAAAAGACTACTAAAGAAAAAATTGGTAAGTTTATAAACTACAAAATATCATTTTCTAAAAATAGTAGATATAAACAAAGACAAAAAAAAATTAGCCAAGAAGAGGCTGTTGAAAGTAGAAAGTTCAATGAATATTTAAAAGATCATATAAATAAATAAGATAAATAAGAATATTAAAAGCATGTAAATTTAATTGAAATTTACATGCTTTTTTTGTGTGTAATTATTTATACGGTCAATTTTTTTTATAAATGATCAATTTTTTTTAAAATCTACACGAAAGGCTACTCGGAGTAACCGACGAGGCTAATATATCACAATTAACTTTATTTACCAATGCTTTATTAAATAGATCGATATATCAAAAAATCATTACTGGGCCATAATTCGTACCATACGCGCAGACAATGGTTGTATATTATATATTTATATATTACCACTAACAACACCTACAGAACTTCTAAAATAATAGAATAATAACAATTTTAGGAATTAAATAACTGATCTGTTAAAACTTTTGTTATACGCTTAATTTTCTATCTTTTTCACACCAATTTTCTTTTACTTCCATCGCTTACTTATTAATTGAAGTTTTAGCGGTATTTACACACCTTCAACTTGTAAGTTACATGATTAAGCCTTAACCACTGCAACGGTTGCATTAGTTATTGCTAAAGTTTGAATATTGTTTTTTATTATTAATTGTATTGCTGCAATTCTAGTATTTAAATTTGTTTTATCAATACAAGGTGCCACCTAATCTATTAAATCTTTGGCAGTATTAACATCGGCTTGCAGATTACTTACTTCTGCTTTAACTACTGAAGCTGTAGTTGCGCTAATACAATGTTTTGAATGTTATTTTTTTATTAACTGTACTGCTTTGATTCTAGCAGTTAAATTTGTTTTATCAGTAATTGTTGTTATTTTGCTTATTAAACTGATTGCAGCATTGACATCTGTCTGTGATTTACTTAACTCTGCCTTAACTACTGCAGCTGTTGCAATAGTTATAGCTGTATTTTGTATATTTCAGTTAATGGTCGCTTGAACTACACTTATTCTTGTTACTAAAGCTGTTTTGGATGCTCCAGATGGTAATTTGCTTACAATAGTCATCCCATTGAAAAGGTCTATCTGCAAATCACTAGCTTCTGCTTTAACAACTGCTGCTGTAGCAGTTGCTAATAGTGCTGATTGTATACCAGCAGTAATAAATTCATGTACTGCATTTATTCTATTAGTTAGAGATGTTTTGACTGTACCTGTCGATAATTTATCTATTAAACTAGTTGCTGCAGTAACATCTGCTTGTAATTTAGAAATTTCTGCTTTTACTACTGAATTAGTAGCATTAGCTAGTGCAAGAGTTTGAGCACTAGCATTACTTTCATTGCTCACAATAGTTTTTAAAATTGAAGCTAAAGTTGATTGTAATGTTGTTTTGTTATTGCTAGGCGTTAACCCATTCACCGCAACCAAGGCTTTGTTGTAGTTATCTCTAGTTGGTATCTGGTAGGCTGTAGATGTAAGTCTAGTTGCTTCAATTATTTTACGTGATTCTGTTTGCGCATTATTATTAATAATAGTTTGTATTGTTGCTAATCTTGCTAATAAATTTGTTTTGTTAGTGCTACTAGGAATAACATTTACTAATACCAAAGCTGAATTAACATCAGTTTGTGATTTAGAATTTTCGGCTTTTGTTACAGCATTAATTGCATTTGTTAATGCAAGGGTTTGAACATTAGCATTACTTTCATTACTCACAATAGTTTTCAAGATCGAAGCTAAAGTTGATTGTAATGTAGTTTTGCTATTGCTAGGCGTTAACACATTCACCGCAACCAAAGCTTTGTTGTAGTTGTCTCTAGTTGGTGTCTGGTAGGCTGTAGATGTAAGACTAGTTGCTTCAATTATTTTACGTGATTCTGTTTGCGCATTATTATTATTATTATTATTAATAGTTTGTATTGTTGCTAATCTTGCTAATAAATTTGTTTTGTTAGTGCTACTAGGAATAACATTTACTAATACCAAAGCTGAATTAACATCAGTTTGTGATTTAGAATTTTCGGCTTTTGTTACAGCATTAATTGCATTTGTTAATGCAAGGGTTTTAATATTAGCATTACTTTCATTATTCACAATAGTTTTTGACCCATCCCCCCTTTGTTAGACACGAGGAACTCGTGCTATACTAAAAATGAAGGGTGGATGATTTTATATGAATAAAAGTTATAGTGCTGAATTTAAAATGGAAGCAGTAAAGAGATTAGAAAAAACTGGAGAGCCATTGTTAAAAGTAGCTACTGATTTAGGTGTTAAGCCCACCACAATGCATGGCTGGGTAAATAAATATAGGAAATCTCCTAAGGCTCCATTCATAGGTAGTGGACACTTAAGCCCAGAAGATGAAAAATTCCATAAGCTTGAAAAAGAAAATAGGGACCTCAAAGAGGAGAATGATATATTAAAAAAAGCGGCAGCCTACTTCGCGAGAAACCTCAAATAAAGAGATTTCAATTTATCAAGGCTAATCGCATGAACTACCATATTGCGAAGCTATGCATGGTTCTATCCGTTTCTAGGAGCAGCTACTACGCATGGGACAAACGTCCAGAAAGTTTAAGATCACAAGCAAATAGTCTTCTTTTAAAGGAAATTAGTGATATCCATAACAAAAGTAGAAAAGTTTACGGTTCAACAAAAATTACACGGATATTAAATACCAAAAGCAAATCTCCTATTAATCATAAAAGAGTGGAACATATTATGAGTAAAAATGGTATAAAATCAAAGGTTTCAAAGAAGTTTATAGCAACTACCAATTCCAATCATAAGCTTCCAGTTGCAGAAAATATCCTTAACCGTGATTTTTCTGTGGACAAACCTAATGAAAAAATGGTAAGTGATATCACCTACCTGTGGACAGATGAAGGATGGCTTTATATCGCTGGTATATTGGATTTATGTGGACAAAAAATTGTTGGACTGTCCATGAGTGAACGAATGACAAAGGACTTAGTTATTGATGCGTTAAATTCGGCATATCTACGCGCTGGTAAGCCTTCAAACGTCATTTTACACTCTGATAGAGGTTCACAGTACTGTTCTTATGACTACCAAAATTTGATTAAAAAGTATGGTTTTACATGTAGCATGTCCCGAAAAGGTAACTGTTGGGATAATGCACCAATGGAATCTTTCTGGGGTAAATTAAAATGTGAATGGCTATATGGTACCCACTTTAGAACTCGTGAAGAGGCCCGTGCAGCCGTATTTGAATATGTGTGTTTTATAATCGGCAACGAATCCATGCCTCAAATGGATATTTGACTCCTGAAGACTATTATAATAAAGCTAATCTGAAAGCTAAAGTAGCATAAAATGAAATATTAAGTTATTGTACGAAAACAAGAGATAATACGAGTTTACAGTGTCTAGTTTATTGGGTAAGGGTCATTATTCTTAATATCAAATGTCTATAATGTGTGTGCGACACGTTGCTAATTTAAAAGATTAGCCATTAACCGTAAGGTTAAGAGAACTAATAACTTGAAAAGTCAAATGATAGGGTAACCCCTTAAAGGGCTTTCTCTGATACTCCGAATAGCGAAGCTATAAGTAAGTTAAGTTTTGTTATAAGCTCGGTGAAGTCGGCTGAGGTCATCCCCTAACAGATTAGCTGAGGAAATGCGAACTAGAGGTAGTCGAGGATGATATAGGTCGGGAGTCTGTAAAATATCCATGGTAAGAATGTTCAATGGTGGACTGACAAAACTCTGAATGTACGGGTCTAAATATAGATATATCAGAAATGGTATAACTACCAAAGTTGTAGGGTGTGTGTGGTTTAGTAAAAATTCGCGTTATGAAAAACCATATACTATTAAAGGTAGTATCAAGCACACAGGCTCATAAGAGTTACCTAAAGATATATGCAAAGATAAAGTTATTGGAACGTGGGAAGCTGATAACATGGAGGACTTACTTCTTATGAAGTGGTAGCAAGGAAAGACTTGAGTTATAACTTGTTTTTATATCAGTGAAAGTAGTGGCATAGTACCGTAGAAGTTTATGAAAATAAATGAAGGGATAGCCACAAGTCAGTGTTAATAAAATATAAAATTATATGATAATCGTTAGGTTCGATTAAGACTAAAAGAAGCCGAATTCATTTTGAAATGAGGCTGACTAATGACGACAAGTGAAGAACCATTATTAAAGAAGCAAAAACTAAGAAATAACGAATATTATGATAGTCAAGAAATACAAGATATACTTTATAGAAAGAGCAAAGAAAATTACGTTTTTAAGGATTTGATTTCTGAAATAATCACTGAAAGAAATATACTTTTAGCTTATAGAAATATCAAAAATAATAAGGGCAGTAAAACGGCAGGAGTTAACGAAACTAATATAAAACATATAGAAAACTATCAAATATCTGAATGGGTAGAGTATATACAAGAAAGATTCAAAAATTACATTCCTATGTCAGTGAGAAGAGTTGAAATACCAAAACCTGACGGTGGAATTAGACCTCTAGGAATACCTACTATAGAAGATCGAATGGTGCAGCAATGTATTAAGCAGATACTAGAACCGATTGTAGAAGCAAAATTTTATCATGGAAGTTATGGATTTAGGTGTGATAGAAGTGCTGAAAATGCTATCGCAAAAGTAAATAGCCTGGTTAATATAAATAAACTTCACTATGCTGTAGATATTGATATTAAAGGCTTTTTCGATAATGTTAACCATGGGAAACTTTTAAAACAGATGTGGACTTTGGGAATAAAAGATAAAGCATTAATTAGTATAATATCAAAAATGCTAAAAGCAGAGATTGAAGGAATTGGAATTCCCGATAAGGGAACCCCTCAAGGTGGAATTTTATCTCCGATATTATCCAATATAGTGTTAAATGAACTAGATTGGTGGATAGATAGTCAATGGAGAGGTGTGAAAACAAAAGGAAGCTCAAACTATTGTAGCAAAATAAGAGAATTGAAGAAAAGTAGATTAAAAGAAATGTACATAGTTCGTTATGCTGATGACTTTAAGATTTTAACAAAAGATGCTAAATCCGCACAAAGAATATTTATTGCGGTAAGCAAATGGCTAAATGAAAGACTTGGCTTAGATATAAATAAAGAAAAATCAAAAGTAATAAATTTAAGAAAAAACTACTCGAATTTTCTAGGCTTTAAAATAAAGGCTGTGAAAAAACGAAAAGGCTATGTAATAAACAGTAGGATATCTGATAAAGCCAAGAAGAAGATAACCGAAAAATACAGAAATCAAATTGATAAAATTAAAAACAAACCGAAGGTATATAATGTTGACAAACTAAATTCAATGATACTAGGGTGGCACAATTATTATAGAATAGCCACTCATGTAAATCTTGATTTTAGTGAAATAAATTACTTAGTTAGAAAAAGGCTATTTAATCGAACAAGAAGTATACGAAGTGACAAGATATACCCAAATAAAACCTATGAAAGAATTTATGGAAGATATAACTTTAAAGTAACAAGTATATGTAAAACAACTATATTCCCTATAGCTGGAATAAAATTAAAGCTAGCCAGTTATATGAAAAATGTAGCAAGCAGATATACTATTGAAGGAAGGTACTATCTTCATAAAGACTTGGAAGTAGAGTACAAGGAAGCAATTAAATTTCTCGTAAATAATCCTGTTAAAAAAGATAGCATAGAGAAAAATGATAACAGAATATCTCTCTATGTAGGTCAAAAGGGATTATGTCATATTAGTAAAATGAAATTAGATTTATATAATATGGTAACAAGAAATAAGCTCCCAAAATGCAAAGGTGGAACAGATAAATATCACAATCTTATATTGGTAAATAGAGAAATGAGTTATATTATTGATGAAGATGTGGTAGAAAAAATAACCCAATTAAAGCAAGGGATAAAGTTGGATAAAAAAGCCTTTATAAAAATTAATGCACTTCGTAAACTTGTTGGAAATCTTGTGATTTTAAATATAAATAATTAACATTGATGGAACGCCGTATGAGGTGAAAGTCTCACGTACGGTGTGGGAGAGGGGAAAAGAAAGAGATAATATCAAATTCTTACCTATTCTTATAATATCACTCATAAAAGGTAATTTTTTTATACTATGTGGTTGATTAACACTCATTTGTTTAGTTATTGCAAAAACAAAAATAGGTTAAGTACTTATAATAAGAATGGAAAAAATATTATTGTAAACAATAAAAACGGAGTGAAAAGAATAATTTTACGTCGTTTTTATTTTACCTATAACTATCCTATAGTAACCGATGTAACATATACCGTACCTTAAAAAACAAGCTCCACATCAAAGATGTGAAGCTTGTTTTTAATAAAATCCTTCTTTTGCAATTTTCTTTATGTAGTTATACGGTTTTCGAATAAGTTTCTTAAACTCAGCGTCTGATAGCTCATTATATATAGCTATGCAAGCACTTTAGCTCCTACATTAAATTCAATTTCATTTACATCATTAATTGAATAATTTGTTGTTTTACTTTACAAATTAACTTAGACTCCTTACAAATGAGGAGTCCTGCCCCCTCCCCATTACCCCAAAATGCAAGTGCTTACCAGCTTGTATATATATTAAGTAGTATTAAAAATATACTTTTTATTTTCCCTTACTAAATATAGTTCCTTAATTATCAATCTAATTACTTCTTTCTGTGATTTTATATAACTTTTAAGTCTTCTATTTATAAACAATTGCATTAAATTTGATGCTTTTATCATTAAATATAATATGGCCTCTATTGCGTTTATATTATGAATAAAACAATCTATCCAAGGCACAATGTGTTTTTAAATTATTGAATATACTATTCTCAATATTCCACCTTGCACTAATTTTCTTATACAATACCCTTAAAGTTTTCTAATAAATTTATCATCAACTTGTGATGTTTTAACATTATGATACCATATTCCTTCTAAAAATCTTCTAAAAATTTTATAAATAATATGTTGTAAGATTATCAATGCTTCCATCAAATACGTTTTATAAAACGCTTTGTAACCCATTCAATTCAAGGGATACAATAATTTTTAATAACTTTACATAATTAGTAATAATCAATAGAATATTAGACTCAAAATCCAGTAATATCAATATTGTAATTTATTTATTTATTTATTTTATTAAAACACCTAAAACCTTTGTCCAAAGCTCTTTTATATTATAAATACAAAAACCCTATTTATATGTATAGATATAAATAAGGAGGCAAATATGGTTATGCAACTAGAGAATCAGATTAAAAAACAAATACACTTTTTAAAAATCATATACACTATTAACTTCAAATTAAAAATGACAGTAAGCGAACAGGCTGAAAAATATAAAATTGCTATTGGATATTTTAATGACTTTCAAATCAATAATAAATCACTCCAAAAATATCATTGCTTGTTAATGAAAAGGAGTGCGGTTAAATGTTAAAAACTATAACTCTTAATAGAAAAACTGGACTAATCATTAACGTAAAAATAGAAGAGTCTAATGAAAAAATTGATTATTCAGGACTTATAAATTCATTAGCTCAAAAATATTCAAAAGAGAAATGCTTATATTCATCATTAAAGTAAACAGATTAAAACTTAAGCCAACTATTTTACCTTAAAACGAAATAAGATTTCTAATTATCGTTATACTAAATATGTAAGGAACAATTACATATTTAGTATAACATTATCAATCAATTACAATTATTAATATACAAGGAAGGTGAATATATGATGCATGCTGTTGCTTACTGTAGATACAGTTCCGATAACCAAAGAGAAGAAAGTATAGATGCTCAAGTTAGAGCTATTAAAGAATATTGTTCACGTAATGACTATTTCTTAAGTAAAATATATACTGATGAAGCTAAGACAGGTACTAATGATAACCGTAAAGGTTTTTTAGATATGATAGATGATAGCTCCAAAGGTACGTTTACCATCTGTATTGTTCACAAGTTAGATCGTTTTACTAGGAGTAAATATGATAGTGCAATTTATAAAAAACAATTAAAGGACAATAATGTTAGGGTAGTTTCAGTTTTAGAAAACTTAGATGATTCACCTGAAAGCATCATTTTAGAATCCGTCTTAGAAGGCATGGCTGAATATTACTCTAAAAATCTTGCAAGAGAAGTTATGAAAGGCATGAAGGAAACTGCATTGCAATGTAAACATAATGGAGGCATGGCACCTACTGGATATGATGTTGCACTTGATAAGACTTATATAATAAATGATAGAGAGGCTGAAATAGTTAGAAAAATATTTAGTATGTACATTGCCGGTAATGGGTATGGACTAATAGCGCAAGTTTTAAATGAGACCGGACAGTGCACAAAATTGGGAAGGTTATTTACAAAAGGAAGCATAAGAGATATATTAATAAATGAAAAATATACTGGAACTTATATATTTAATAAAAGGTTATCTAAAAAGGATAATCACAAGTATAAAGAAGAGGACGATATAATCAGAGTTGAGGATGGTATGCCAATGATAATATCTAAAGTTGATTTTTTAACTGTTAAAACAAAAATGGATGGAAAGAAGGTGGGTCCTAGAATGAACCAAAAAAGATTTTATTTACTTACAGGGAAAATCGTTTGTGGAGAATGCGGAGCTTCTTGCGTAGGTGCTGGATATGTTCCTGGTAGAAACGGAGCCAAGTACCCAATATATTCATGTACAAATAAGAGAAATCATATCTGTAGTAATAAAAATATAAGGCAGGATATTTTAGAAGGTTATGTTATAACACAACTTAAGGAAAATATTTTTAATATTGAAGCTATAAATAAAATTACTTGTGGAATATATGAAAAATTAAAAGAAATAAATTCTTCTTATGATAAAGAAAAAAAATCGCTTATTACACAAAACAAATCTATTCGAGCAAAAATTGATATGGCTTTCGATATGGCTTTTGATGGTAAAATTTCTAGAATAATACTGGCTGAAAAAACAAATGAATTAGAAATTCAATTAAATACTATATTGCAAAAACAGGCAGAACTTGCTAATAAAGACTATTCTTGGCTTGATGAAAACAAAATAAAAAAATTCCTCTTAGCTTCTATGGAAAACCTTGAAGTTGAGGATCCAGAAGTTAAAAGGAAAGTTATTGAAACATTTGTACATAGAATTATAATCTATGTTGACCGTATTGATGTTACCTTCAAGGTAGAACCAAGTGATAGTAACAAGAATACGGACAGTGATAAGGTTGGTGGAGGCGAGGGGTGTCGAACCCCTGTCCGAAAGCCATAACACCTAGGCATCTCCGAGTGCAGTTAGTACTTTAACATTCCCTCTATGTGACTCTTACTAACGAGATTCACGCTTTGGTAGCTTCATATTTTCCGTTTCTGGGTCAAAGCTTTCCCAAACTCGGTTCACCGCTGTCGGCGCCCTATCCTAAGTCGCGGTAATCAAAGGTAAGACGTAGCAGAACTAAGCTGCTAGTGCTAAATTATCGTTTGCGTTTAAATTGTTCCAATAGTTTTTTAACGCGGGTCCATAGGTTCCCTCGACTCGCTTCCTCGATGCAACGTACCCCCGTCGAAACCAAGTACGCCCCCTTAATTGTGAAAAGATTTAATTCAAATCCTTTGCACGCAATAATATATGAAACTTATTGCATATTTATAACGCATTTTTTATTTACTCTGTTTTTGTAAATAGATTAAAATTAGTTTTTAATGTCTTAGTACCTTGCTGTCTATGTGCTAATAATACACCATATTACACACTTTATCAAGTGCTAATATTATGGACTTACTGTGTATTACTACCTATTATCTCATACTTTCCTTGAACTGCCTAGCCATATCTCTTTTGGCATCTTTTTCAAGCATAGCGTCTCTCTTATCATAATCTTTCTTACCACGAACTATGCCAAGATTAACTTTAACTTTGGTATCTTTAAGATAAAGAGATAATGGGACTAGAGTAAACCCCTTTTGCGATGTATATCCTGTTAGTTTAATTATTTGTTCTTTATGGAGCAATAACCTTCTAACTCTTAATGGATCAGCATTAAATTGGTTTCCATTTTCATAATGACTTATATGCATATTTTTAATAAATATTTCGCCATTTATAACATCTGCATAACTATCTTTTAAGTTTGCCTTTCCAGCTCTAATAGACTTTACCTCAGTACCAACAAGTTCTATGCCCGCTTCCATTGCTTCCTCTATGAAATAATCATGTCTTGCTTTTCTATTTTCTACTAGTGTTTTATTTCCTGTTTCCTTTGCCATAACTTCACCTACTTTATTCTTATTAATATATAATTATACTATAAAATATGTTCTTTTTCAAGAATCCATGGAATATTCTAACAAAACAATGCTAAAAACAATAAACAGAAGATCAAGTTAATCCTGCTCCTTAAAGAGCGGGTTAATCCTCCCCTTAAGGGGAGGTAATCCTCTTCTGCAAATTTTTTAAATTGTTTTATAAGTTATTCACTTTGCTTTGTAGTATCATCTTTTATAAGTTGGTCTAAATCTTTAACTGAGTACTCTGCTTCCACTTCTTCTTTATCTTCATCATTTTTAATTATATCAAAATAAACTTCATGGGACGCTAAATCAACTTTACTAACTATGATTTTTACGGCTTCTCCCAATTTATACATTTTCTTAGTTCTCTCACCTACAAGAGTTAAATGTCTTTCATCAAAGACATAATAATCATCATCTAAGCTACTCATATGAACTAATCCTTCGATAGTATTTGGAAGTTCCACAAATAATCCGAAATTAGTTACTGAAGAAATAATACCGTCAAATTCTTCACCTATTCTTTCATTCATGTACTCTGCTTTCTTAAGATCATCTACTTCTCTTTCAGCTTCCATGGCTATTCTTTCCATGTCTGAGGATTGTTTTGCTGCTACCTCTACTATTTTCCTTAATTTCTCTGTTCTCTTTTCGTTTAATCCCTCATTTATAACCTCTTTAATTACCCTATGGATCATAAGGTCAGGATATCTTCTAATTGGAGAAGTAAAGTGGCAGTAATATTTTGATGCCAATCCAAAATGGCCGCTACATTCTGGAGAATATTTTGCTTTCATCATAGAACGAAGTAACAATGTACTTAGAACCATTTCTTCCTTTTTCCCTTTTACTCTTGCTATTACTTCTTGAAGCATTCTAGGGTGTATCTCTTTTCCCCACTTAATAGGGTATCCTAAATTATGTGCAAATTCACTAAAGTGTATTAATTTCTCTTCATCTGGATCCTCATGGATTCTGTATACAAAAGGTACGTTTAGCCAGAACATATGCTCAGCTACCGTTTCATTGGCTATTAACATAAATTCCTCAATAACTCTATTTGCAATGCCTCTTTCATAAGGTACTACATCTACAGGCTTTCCGAATTCATTTAATATTATTTTGCACTCAACAAAATCGAAATCTATAGCGCCTCTACCCATTCTCTTTTTATTGAGAATCCCACATAAATCTTCCATATGTTTAAAATCTTCATATAAGTACTCATATTTTTTAATTGTTTCGTCTTCTCTATCAGTTAGTATTTTTGTAACATCTGTATAAGTCATTCTCTCGTTTGTTTTTATTATTGTTTCCAATATCTCATGGTTTATAGTTTTACCACTCTTGTCTATTTCCATAAAGCAACTAAGAGTAAGTCTATCAACTTTAGGATTTAAACTACAAACTCCATTAGATAATTTTTTAGGAAGCATTGGTATAACCCTATCAATTAAGTATACTGATGTTGCTCTCTTTAATGCTTCTACATCTAACGGGTTATTCTCTTTAACATAATGAGATACGTCAGCTATATGAACACCTAAACGATAATTTCCATTTTCTAAAATTTCAATAGACACAGCGTCATCTAAATCTTTAGCGTCCTCTCCATCTATAGTTACCATTTGCAGATCTCTTAAATCTGTTCTTCGTGTATATTCACCTTCTGGAATTTTTTCAACTATATTATCAGCAAAAGCCTCAACTTTTAGTGGAAATTCTTCTGGTAGCTTATGCTTTTTAATTATAGTTAATATATCAATTCCTTGATCCCCTTTGTTTCCGAGAATCTCTACGATTCTCCCCTCAGGGTTTCTTCTTTGCTCTGGCCACTCGGTTATTTCAGCTATTACTATTTGGCCTGTTTGGGCACCATTTCTTTCTGCTTTAGGAATAAATATATCTTGGGCAATTCTCTTATCGTCAGCCACTACAAAGCCAAAGTTTTTGCTATCATCATAGGTTCCTATTATTGTTTTATTAGTTCTTTCTACTATTCTTGTAATTTCGCCTTCACATTTCTTACCATTATTTTTTTCTTTTAAAATTTTAGCAAGAACTATGTCACCATTCATGGCTCCATTTACATTATCTGCTGTAATAAATATATCTGGTCTTTCTTCGTTAGGTATTACGAATCCAAAACCTCTTTGATGACCTTGGAATTTACCAATTATAATACCCATTTTTCCTGGAATACCATAATGCGCTGTACGTGTTCTAACTATTTGACCATCATTCTCCATAGCAGTTAGTACATTAGTAAAATCTTTAATGTCTGCTTTTCTAATACTAAATACTTTAGATAGTTCCGATATATTCATAGGTTTGTATGCTTGCTCCGTCATAAAATTTATTAAAGTCTCTTTTATATCCATAAGGGATCCCTCCTTTTAATTTCTTTATAAATTTATTTTAAAATTATTACTAAATAATATGAATTATAGCTTTAGTATTAACTAACTATTTTGGCGAATTATATATCTAATTGAATAATTACTTACTTTCATTATAATCCAAAAAATACATCTAGTATATACTTATGATTATATACTTCCCCATTTACCATAAAAAAATGCCTACATTAAATAGTCTTATTTAATGTAGGCATTTTGTCGAAATTTGTTATATAAATATTTCTTTTCAGAAATCGACTTTTTTTTGCAAATTAAAACAGCCCTTGGGGTTGGGCTGTTTTATAATAAATAAAAAGGGGGCTATTTATCTCTCTATTTATCTTTACTCTTTAATTATATTAAACTTACTTAAATTTTGCAAGGGTTTTCTAAGATTTTTTTGTAAATATTTTTTAAAATAAACGTATTTAATTCATATTTTATTCACCTTTACAGTATAATACTATTTTTTTGATTAAATTAAACCTTTTTAAGTGAATTTATTTCTTCTTCTGACAATTCTCGATACTGTCCTTCTGGCAAATTTTCATCTAATTTTAATGGCCCAAAACTAACTCTTCTTAAAAATACCACTTTTTTGTCTACACTTTCAAACATTCTTTTTACCTGATGAAATTTACCTTCTTGAATAGTAACCATTACTTCTGATCCATTCTCATTTGCATTTAACACTTCTAGTATTGCTGGCATACATTTGTATCCGTCATCTATTGTAACACCCTTTTTAAAGCTAGCGATATCCTTATCATCAATAAATTTATTGATTTCAGCATAGTATACCTTATCCACATGATTCTTAGGTGCTATTAATTTATGATTCAGCTCACCGTCATTAGTAATTAATAGTAACCCTACTGTGTCTTTGTCAAGCCTTCCTATAGGAAATGGCTTAAATGAATGATACTTCTCTTCTAATAAATCAATTACTGTTTCATCATGATTATCTACAGTAGCAGAAACAACCCCTGATGGCTTATTCATAATTAAATATATAAATTTTCTATATTTAATTTCTTCACCATCTAGCTTTATTACAGCTTTATCTGGATCGATCTTCATAGCACTATCTGATGCTACAACTCCATCAATCTCCACTCTTCCCTTTTTCAATAAACCCTTCACTTCTTTTCTTGTTCCATGACCTAAGTTCGACAATATTTTGTCTATTCTTTCCATATAAATTCATCTCCTCAACTGATTGATAAAACTCCAAATAAAATTTATAAAATTGTGGTTGTATATAATTAGTATAAACCCCTTTTTCATAAAAAAAACAGCCATTAAAAGCTGTTTTAAATTTATTCTTAAATTTATTCTAATACTTCTATCTCCATTATATCATAATCTTCATATGAAATACTGTTATAAAAATTTTTCGACAATACTATAACTCTATAAATTCCTTTAGTAAAAGGCATAAAGGTATAATCATTTTTCTTACTAAACCTTTGCACTAATGACCATTCACCCTTTTCCATAAGGTAAAACTCGTACACAACATCTCTGCCTCCTAGGTTTTTTGTTACAAAAGTTATTGCTTCATTAACCCGAAAATTAGTCTTATCACATAAAATTCTTGTATCTGTTATAGGTAATGTGTCCTGTACTTGTATTTTTATTTGTTTCATACAATCATATAATTCTGTGCTTGATCTATTTTTGGCCCTAAGCTCTATTAAATACGTTCCACTGCATCTAGGCTTAAGCTCATAATTTTTATGCTCTACAAAGTTTGTTTCTTCCACCGAATGACCATTTATTGTCAACACATAATTCACAAGGGTATCTCTTGTGTTTTCACATATTACTTCAAGTTTAATAGTATCCCCTACCATATAGTAATCCCTTGTGGGCATTAAAACATAGTCTATCTGAGCTGGAATATATGCTAAGGCTTCAATGTACAAGACTTGAAGGCAATCAAATTCTCTTTTAGAATACTTGTCCTTCACTCTTACCTCTAGTTTGTATTTGCCACTTTTCTCTGGAGTATAATCTACAAAATCATGTACTCCATACTCAATTTTTTCTATTTCACTATCATTTTCAAAAATCGAAAAACTATATCTTAAAGAATTTCCTCCTGTTGCTTTAACTTCCACATGAACAAGTTCACCTACTAGTATGGTATTTTTCTTATCTAAAACTATATCCTCAATAATAACATTTACATCGGCTATTTTATCAATTGTAAAATCTAAGCAAACGTTCTTCTCATATTCACTCTTAAAGGATGAATCCTTAACCCATAGACAGACTTCGTACTTCCCAGCTTCACTTGGCGCCCATGTATAATTATTTTTTCCAATATAACCAGAATCCTCTATGTGCTTACCAGTGATTTTAAATCTATACAATAAGTCTTTTCCACCACTAACAATGCAACTCAAAATAATTCTAGTATCACATAGTTGTGGTGAGCTTAAATTACTAGTGAAGCTTTGTATATTTATTTCATGGTAAGGTTTTACGCTATAATGAATTAATGCTCTATCGTCAAATTCGCATGGTGAATACATATCTTTTGCCATACATAGAAGCTTAAATTTGCCCATACTTTCTTCAACATAACTTACTAATTTTTTAGTTGAATAATCTTGTATACAAACACTATTCCCACAAGGGTCAATTTTTACAAATTTGTATAAAATCATTCTGTTATCATCATGACTTGCCTGCACATCAAAAACTAGTTCCTTGCCAGAAATCATTTCTTTGCTCAAACATTTAAACTTCATAATTTCTAAGGATTGCAGTGGCTTTACATTAAATTGTATTTTCATAGAATCATCAAATACATTTTCAGAATCCAAGTTTTTACACTCTACTAAGAATTCCTGCTGCCCTGAATATTTTGAAGCCCATGTCATTATATTTTCTGATGAATAGTCCTTTATAAGCAGCCAATTACCCTGGTTACCTATCCAATACCTATACATAATAGGAATTTTTTTGGCTTCCACCGTTAACGTAATTTTCTCACCTACCACTATTTCACTTTTGTCTATGTAAATATCGCTTATTAGCTTTTCCTCAAAATCTCCAACTATATATTCTGTTTTTGACACAAAATCAAAAGCTTTCTTGCTTTCTTTTCTTTTAGCTTGCACCATTATAGAGTACTTAGCATCTGTCTCTGGTTTCCATAACGTAGAACTAGCTGCACTTAGTTCCGTGAGAGTAGTCCAGCTTCCTTCTAGTCCTACAAGAAATTTATAGTCTAAATCATCCTCTAATTGATTTTCAATACTTATTACAATTTCCTTTTGCTTGTCTTCAGGCTTTTCCATGCTAAACAGTATATTCATTTCATTCACTTAAGTTCACCTACCTTTATAAATAAGCTAGATAATAAAAAGTTTTTTAAACTTTATCTGTATTGCTATATTATACTATAATTACATTATTTGTAATAGTATTTTTTTTCTTTTTTTTCTGTTGTTTGTAGACATAAAATCCTATTATTTAATATTAAAATAGTAATATTATAATTTTTTATAGTAGTGACGTTGTTATTATAAAATTTAATATTAGGGTAAAACTAATATTGGAATGGCCCAATTTTAATATTTAATGAAAGGAGGCATATTATGACCCCAAAAAAACCAGATCATTATAATCCTGATTATCCATATAAAAAAGAAGATATAACTATTGATAAAAATAATAAAGCTGGATACCCAATGTTGGAAAATGTAAATAACGGCTCGCTATATCCTGAAGTTATTAAAAACAGTATTGATATGCACGATCTAAATACCTTTGATTAAACTATAATTTTAGAGGGTTAACCAGTTTATAAATTGGTTAACCCTCTAAAATCCAAATAAGTTAGCTAGCATTTATAATTACTAACTATTTTATATATTATACAGCAATCATGCTAATGCTATAATTGCGCTTGTGAAATTAATTTAACTAAATTGTAATAAAGTTGTTCATCATCTACCTTTGTTCTCTTTTTAGGACCAAAGGTTTTCCCTCCACTGCGTCTTAATTTTCCGGACATATGCCTTTCAAATAATAATTTGTCAATATTACTGTTATCATATATATGTCCCTTAGGTCCCATAGCATAGGCACCTTTAGCTAAAACCATAGCAGCAACCCCAAAGTCTTGAGTTATTACAATGTCTTTAGATTTCGCTTCATTAGCTACTTTCATATCAACACTTTGAAATCCACTATCCACATACTTTATTTGCGCATAATCACTGTTTAAAACATGATTAATATCACAATACATAATGAGCTCTATAGAATGCTCTACAGCTGCTTTTTCTATTAAATTCTTTCCAGGACACCCATCTGCATCTACAATAATTCTCATATGATTTTTCTCATTCTTCTAAAGTCTTTTTTCAAGTTCTGCTTTAATATCTTCATAGCCTGCTTTTCCAAGAAGAGCAAACATATTCTTCTTATATGCTTCTACTCCTGGCTGATCAAAAGGATTAACAGCCGATAAATATCCACTTATTGCACAAGCTTTTTCAAAGAAATAAGCCATATGACCAAAATTGTATGCTGTAAGCGCTGGTACATTTAAAATAATATTAGGTACACCACCATCATTATGTGCAAGTACTGTGCCCTCAAAAGCTTTTTTATTGACGAAATCCATAGTTTTACCTGCTAAAAAGTTTAATCCATCTAAATCTCCACTTTCTTCTTTTACCACTACTTCTATTCTTGGTTTTTCTACATTGATAACTGTTTCAAATATATTTCGCACACCTTCTTGAATATACTGTCCCATAGAATGCAAATCTGTAGAAAAATTAACTGCTGCTGGAAATATTCCCTTTTGGTCTTTTCCTTCACTTTCGCCAAAAAGTTGTTTCCACCATTCTCCAAAGTATTGAAGTGCTGGCTCATAGTTAACCAAGATTTCTGTAACTTTTCCTTTTCTATACAGTGCATTTCTTGCCGCTGCATACTTATAGCAATCATTATTATTCAAATCATCCTCACTATATGCTGTTCTTGCATCAGCTGCGCCCTTCATCATTTCATCAATGTCTATACCAGCCGTTGCTATCGGAAGTAGCCCTACAGGAGTGAGTACCGTGAATCTTCCCCCTATATCATCCGGAATTATGAAAGTTTCATAGCCTTCTGCATCTGCTAATTTTTTTAGGGCGCCGCGGGACTTATCTGTAGTGGCAAAAATCCTTTCTTTTGCTCCTTCTTTTCCGTATTTCTTTTCTAATAGATCTTTAAAAATTCTAAAGGCAATAGCCGGCTCAGTGGTTGTTCCTGATTTTGATATTACATTTACCGAAATATCTTTGCCCTCTACAGCGTCCAGCAAATCTGCCATATATGTAGAACTTATATTATTTCCAGCAAAAAATATTGCTGGTGATTTTCTTTTTTCATTTGATAGACTATTGTAAAAGCTATGGGATAATGCTTCGATAGCAGCTCTTGCTCCTAGGTAAGAACCCCCTATTCCAATTACTATTAATACTTCTGAATTACTTCTTATTTTTTTTGCAGCCTTTTTAATTCTATCAAATTCCGCTTTATCATAATTTACAGGAAGATCTATCCATCCTAAAAAATCACTTCCCGGACCAGTTTTTTCCATAAGCATTTTGTGTGCTATTGATACCATTGGTTGAAAATATGAAACTTCATGTTCACCTAAATAGGGAACTGTTTTACTTAAATCTAAAGATAAATTTTTTTCCATTAATATTCCTCCTTGTTTTGTTATATATTCCATTTAGTATTTAAAAGCTATAAACTTGTATTTACTTGCACATTAACTTGTTAAAACAATATATATAATTTTAGTTTATCCACTTAAATAAATCAAGTTTTTAAATAAATTTTGTTATATATGACTTAATTTGTTATATATAATATCCCATATACCTTCCAGCTGTAGTATTTTCTAGGACCTCCTCTTTATTCTTTTTCTCACTTTTCTGTTGCACCATGCATATATTAAATTATATTACTATAAGAGGTGTGATTTTTTTGATTATTCACGTTGTAAAAAATGGAGAAAGCATATATTCCATATCCAAAATGTACGGAGTTCCATATGATAAAATTGTCTCTGATAATGAACTTACAAACCCAAATGATCTTGTGGTAGGGCAAACTCTTGTAATACTTCCAGGTATGCGACGTCACAGAATCCTACCTGGCCAATCACTTTACATGATAGCCAAAATGTATGGTGTAACCCTCCCAAATATACTTGATGCAAATCCTAATATTGAAAGTGCAACGCAGATTTATCCTGGTGAAGTCATTAATATACCTCCACCAACAGAAAAATTGGGTTCTCTTGAAGTTAATGGCTATGCTCTTCCTAGTACAGATATGAATGTCCTTGTAAAGACTCTTCCAAATCTCACTTATCTCAGTATATTTAGTTATCAGATACTAGCTGATGGAACCCTTAAGGGTATAAATGATGTTCCCTTAATCCAGGCAGCTAGAAAGGCTAAAGTAGCTCCTATGATGGTAATTACAAATTTGAAGGAGGGTGGAGGATTTGATAGCAACCTAGCGCATATCATACTAACAGATGAAAATATACAAAATACATTGTTAGATAACATAATTAATACATTAAAAGATAAAAATTATTACGGTTTAGATATGGATATAGAATATGTCTATCCAGAAGATAGAGAAAATTATAATAATTTTCTACGTAAAACAGTAAGCAAACTAAGACCCTTAGGCTATGTAGTTACTACCGCCCTAGCCCCTAAAACCTCTGGTGGTCTTAAAGGATTACTTTATGAAGCACATGATTACCCAGTTCATGGTCTTGTAGCTGACCATGTTATACTAATGACTTATGAGTGGGGATATACTTCTGGGCCTGCAATGGCAGTAGCACCAATTAATAAAGTAAAAAAAATTCTTGATTATGCTGTAACAGCAATACCAAGCAAAAAGATTTTTATGGGAATACCTAATTATGGCTATGATTGGACGCTGCCTTATGTAAAAGGAAGCAAAGCTACTGCATTAGGTAATGTAGAAGCAGTAGACCTTGCCAGAAAAGTATTTGCCTCTATTCAATATGACTATCTCTCTCAGGCACCATTTTTCAACTATTATGACGCTAATGGAAAAAAACATGTAGTTTGGTTCGAAGATGCCAGGAGCATAGACTCTAAGCTTAGGACTGCCAATTCTTACAATTTAGGTGGAGTTAGTTATTGGACAATAGGAAAATACTTCCCCCAGGCCTGGCTAGTACAAAATTCGTTGTTTGATATAAAAAAATTAATTTAGGGGGTTTTCTTAGATTATGCTATAGCTAAAAGGATATATCGCTAGAAATGCTTTCACGCAATATATCCTTTTGTTAGCATAATCTAAGAAAATATACTCATGTTACGATACAATATAAAGATATGTATCTAACTAAGTTTCTATCCACGGCTTCTGAAACTATCTTTACAAATTCACTAATATCACTGTTTGTACTAGCTTTTTATATATTTATCTTCCTATAAACTGCTGAGTCCAATACAAAGTCCCATCTGATTTCTTAGCTAAGCCCACGCCTATCTCACTATAGTTTCTGCTTAATATATTTGCTTTATGACCAGCGGAATTCATCCATGATGTCATTACCTCTGTAGCTGTTCTCTGACCGTAAGCTATGTTTTCACCAGCAGCCATGTATTTAATGCCAAAGGCTTTAATCATATCAAATGGAGAACCATAGGTTGGAGATTGATGTGAGAAATATCCCTTATCTATCATATCCTGAGATTTATACCTAGCCACTCTTGATAATTGCCAATTAAGTTTCAAAGGAGATAATCCAACCTTTGTTCTTTCACTATTTACCATTGTTACCACTTGATTTTCTACCGTTTTTACCTCTGCTAAGTTTGGCACTTTTACTATTTGGTTAGGATATATAAGGTTAGGGTTAGCTATCTGTGGATTAGCAGATATCACATCTGAAACTCCCACTTGATATTTTTCGCAAATTCTCCATAAACTATCACCAGATTTAACTGTGTAATTAATATTGGGAAACACTTGAGCAGATGCAATTGAACCCATGGCTGTTGATGCTACAATACCTACACTTAATATTAATGCTTTTAATTTTTTATTCATTTTACATTCCCCACCTTCATATCATAGATTCTATTTATTATTATCTATCATATTGTGTCACCTTAATGAGGATCTTATTCCACTAAGAAAAAAATCTTATTTTATTCCCACTGCGCAACAAAAGCTATCTCCATTTAAGAAATAGCTTTTGTTTAGGTCTAATGTGCTTTTTAAGGTTTAATGGAATCCTTAGTGGATATATAGAAATTATAGTTAGTGTTTCCACTAGTGGCTACGAGTATATCTCCTGTTACAATAATAGCATCCATTCCTAAAATATTATTGTTTTTATCTTTAAAAGTTAAAGTATATGAACCAGTATTACTTAAGCCACCTATTAAACTTGATACAGAAGTTCCTGCTGGAATGTATTGTATACCGTTATTACCGATAAAACCAAGTGAGCTAGAAATTTCAAGTGGTCGATAGTTTAATTGTTGATAAACAGGTAGTTTTGTCCCACCTAAATTATAAATATTATCTGGTAGTACAATGGTGCCGGATATTTTTACATTTTCTGATATACTTAAATCCACTGGTACATTCCATTGAACAGGTAAGTTTATAACTCCAGTTGTAGTATCAATCCGTATAATTGAGGGTAAGTTTAAACTACTCTCGCTCTCCATTCTAGTATTAGGTACAGCTATAGGTTGAGTTGGAATTATACATAATAGCGAACTTGAATTTGATGGTGTTCCAACTAGGATACTAAGATTATAAGTGTGCGTATATTGTCCAACGATAATTTCTAATAAATCTCCATCTCTTACACTACGGTTGTATATTTCATTGTGACCATGGTCCACGACGATTGGAGACATTTCGCTTGGTAGCGTTGTACCGTTGTACCTTAAGTTACTAATAAGTTTCCTTGTGGTAGTAGCCGGTGGTATATTAATTATGTCGTTACCTCTGACTCTACCTAAATTGCTACAAAGTCCCTCACCTTCATACTCTACTGTCTGAGTTACGTCTAACTGTATATTAGTTGGATTTAAAATGCTTGGAGGCAATACAACTTTACCACTTAATTGAGTAGTTTCATTTATACTTCCGCCAGAATAATTAGACCACTGTATCGGTACTAAGATAGTTCCTTTTGTAGTTGTGACTGGCATAGTTGACTGTAAGTTTAAATTACTTACAGTAGTAGGTTCATGTATTGTTATGTCATTAAGCGATCCTTTGGATACTAAGTTTGAAATTGCATTATATGAATTAGAATAAAGCTTATTACCCATTAATTTATTACTTTCATGATATAAATTAATATTTTTTGTTTTTGTGCTTGTTATTCCCGGTAACGAACCTGCAAAAACTGTTGAACCAAAAGCTAAAGATAATGTAAGTGCAAGTGCTGTGGGAATATAAAATTTCATTTTTGTCATTTAAAATACCTCCCTTTGTAAAAAATTAAAGAATAACTCTCTTAAATAAAAATTTTAATTAATGAATTTAATTTTAAATTCTAGTAAACTAACATATAAATAATTTTCCATTTAATTTATACTACTATTATGTTATATTAACATTATATAACATAATAGTAAATATTAAAAGCAATCAAACATTAATATTTTCCTATTTCTTAGTAACCTTCCCCTGATTTTCAAAGATTTGTTATCCTTTTGATATACCTTTTTCAATTTAATAACTCCCTTTATTATTTGTTTAAAAACATCAAAAAGTGGTTATGATGTGCCTTTTTAATAGCATACATCATAACCACTTTTCATTTACTTATTTATATATATTTAAGGATACCAACGCTTTATTTTATTCCCACTCAATAGTTGAAGGTGGTTTTGAGGTTATATCGTAAACAATTCTGTTAACTCCTTTAACTTCATTAACTATCCTTCTAGACACCTTATCTAGCACCTCATAAGGTATTCTAGACCAATCTGATGTCATACCATCTGAACTAGTTACAGCTCTTAAGGCAACTGTATGACAGTATGTTCGCTCATCTCCCATAACTCCAACGGACTTAATATTAGGAAGGCATGCAAAGTATTGCCATATCTCACTCTCTAGTCCCGCCTTAGCTACTTCATCTCTGAATATTGCATCCGCTTCTCTAGTTATAAATAATTTTTCAGGTGTTATTTCTCCAAGCACTCTTATAGATAAACCAGGTCCTGGAAATGGCTGTCTCCAAACAAGGTGGTGAGGGATTCCAAGTTCTTCTCCCACTGCTCTAACCTCATCTTTAAATAGTTCACGCAAGGGTTCTATTAATTTAAAGTGCATATCTTCTGGAAGTCCGCCCACATTATGATGGCTTTTTATAGTAGCAGAAGTTGCGGTACCACTTTCCACTATATCTGGATATATTGTACCTTGCACAAGGAAGTCCATTTGTCCAAGTTTATTAGACTCTTCTTCAAAAACTCTTATAAACTCTTCTCCAATTATCTTTCTCTTTTGCTCTGGATCGCTTATTCCTTTAAGTTTACCAAGGAATCTATCTTGAACATTAACTCTCATTATGTTCATGTCAAATTCATCTTTAAATATTGCTTCAACTTGGTCGCCTTCATCTTTTCTCAGTAGGCCATGATCTACAAATACACAAGTTAACTGTTTACCTATGGCTTTATGTACAAGCATTGCAGCCACGGAAGAATCTACTCCTCCAGAAAAAGCACAAAGCACTTTTTTGTCTCCTACTAGTTCACGTATAGACTTGATTTTTTCTTCTGCGAAAGATGACATTGACCAATCGCCCTTAACCGCACATACATCATATAAGAATTTTCTAATCATTTCTTCACCGAAAAGAGTATGTTTTACTTCAGGGTGAAACTGAACTCCATAGAGTTTTTTAGAAATATTAGCCATTGCAGCTACTGGACAATCTTCAGTAGTTGCAATTATATCAAATCCTTCTGGCACCTTAGAAATATGATCTGTATGGCTCATCCAACATTGTTTCTCTTCTATTCCAGCAAAAATAACAGCATCTTTGCTTAGTTCAACTTCTATTTTCCCATATTCACGAATATTAGGTGTTATAACTTCTCCACCAAAGGACTGTGCCATTAATTGAGCACCATAACATATTCCTAAAATAGGAACACCCATCTCAAATATTTCTTTTTCTACTTTTGGAGCACCCTTTGCATAAACACTATTGGGACCACCAGTAAATATTATTCCCTTTGGATTCATGCTTTTTATTTTTTCTGCTGAAAATGTGTAGGGTATTATCTCGCAGTAAACATTGTTCTCTCTAACTCTTCTTGCAATAAGTTGATTATATTGTCCACCAAAGTCAACTACTAAAATTAATTCTCTATCTTTCAATATTGTTTCCTCCTATATGTTAAGGTTATTTTTAACTATTCTTAGTTATTCACACTGTAATTTGGTGCTTCTTTCGTAATGTGAACATCATGTGGATGACTTTCTTTTAAACCTGCTGAACTTTGTATAACAAAGGTTGAAGTCTCAAATAATTGTTCTAAATTTGCAGATCCTAAATATCCCATTCCCGAACGTATACCACCAATCATCTGATATACAGTTTCAACAACAGATCCTTTGAAAGGTATTCTTCCCTCTACGCCCTCTGGCACTAATTTTTTATTTCCTTCTTGGAAGTATCTATCCTTACTTCCAGAGGCCATAGCACTTAGTGAACCCATGCCTCTATATACCTTATAGCTTCTTCCCTGATATATTTCCATTTCACCAGGTGCTTCGTCGCAACCTGCAAACATAGATCCCATCATAACCACTTTAGCTCCTGCGGCCAAGGCCTTAACGATGTCTCCTGAATATTTTATACCACCATCTGCAATTACTGGCACTCCATATTTATTAGCCTCTTCTACGCAATCCATAACTGCTGTAAGTTGTGGAACTCCTACTCCTGCTACAACTCTCGTAGTGCAAATTGATCCAGGCCCTATACCTACCTTTACACAATCTGCCCCAGCCTCAATTAAATCACGAGTAGCCTCAGCTGTAGCAATGTTTCCTGCTATTATTTGGAGCTGCGGGTAAACAGATTTTATTTTTCTTACTGCATCCATTACTCCAAAAGAATGACCATGGGCTGTGTCTAGAGTTACTACATCCACTCCAGATTTTACTAGGGCTGTTACTCTCTCCATCATATCGGAAGTTACTCCCACAGCTGCGCCACATAATAATCTTCCTCTAGAATCTTTGGCAGCATCTGGAAATTTTATAGTTTTCTCTATATCTTTTATTGTGATAAGCCCTCTTAAGTTATTTTCACTATCAACTAAAGGTAATTTCTCTATTTTGTGTTTTTTAAGAATCTGCTTAGCCTCTTCCATACTTATTCCTTCTGATGCAGTAATTAAATTTTTACTTGTCATTATATCTTTAATTTTTTTACTATAATCAGTTTCAAAAACTATATCTCGATTAGTAATTATTCCAACTAATTTACCATTAGTGGTTATCGGTACTCCTGATATTCTATATTTACTCATTAATGCTAAAGCCTCTCCTAAAATATTATCTGGAGCTAGGAAGAAAGGGTCTGTAATTACACCATTTTCTTGTCTTTTAACTCTGTCCACTTCTATAGCTTGGCTTTCAATACTCATGTTCTTATGTATAATCCCTATTCCACCTTCTCTAGCCATAGCAATAGCCATTCTAGATTCAGTAACAGTGTCCATACCTGCACTTATTAGCGGTATATTAAGTTTTATTTTTTTTGTAAGGTAAGTAACTAAGCTAACGTCCCTTGGTAATACCTCCGACTTATTTGGAACTAGTAATACATCATCAAATGTATATGCTTGTTTTAATATTTTTGCCATTTAATCAACACCCTTTCTCAATTTTATTTTAGATAAATGAAAATAAATAGACCAATATGCACACTTGTTTTTAGTAAGGTGGTGCTTATTTATCTTTATAATTAGCATAAAAATATTTATATATACAACTTTTAAAAATTAGGGTAAAAAGCATAAAAAGGCATACCAATCCTACTTTGACTAAAGTAAAATTAGCATGCCTAAAATTAGGTCACACCAATATTACCCATAGTGGTCAATTTGTGGCTGACCGTAGATACTCCTTGCCATATTCAAGGTATATATGAGTGACGCTATTGTTTTTTAAAGTTATTATTAATAATAGATAATGTTTCATAGTTTGTCAATGGCAATTTCTTACCAAGGAAGATTGAATAACTGTTTTTACAAATATCTTTGTATTAATTAAAAGAAATAAAAAATTAACTAAGCCTAGGCCTAGTTAATTTTTTATGCAATATATTTTCTCTAAAAATTTTGTTGTTAAATTACTTTTAGTACATTCCGTCCATTCCCATTCCTGGTGCGCCACCCATTGGTGCTGCATTTTTTTCTGGGATATCTGCAACTGCAACTTCTGTAGTTAAGAATGTTGCTGCAACAGATGCTGCATTTTGAAGTGCTGATCTTACAACCTTTGTTGGATCAACAATTCCCGCTTTTATCATATTTACCATTTCTCCACGTAGAGCATCATATCCAACTTCTCCAGCGCTTTCTCTTACTTTTTCTATTATAACTGAAGCTTCTGCACCAGCATTTGTAACTATTTGTCTTAATGGTTCTTCTAATGCTCTTTTAATTATATTTATCCCTACTTGAACATCTGCTATATCTGATGATAATTTGGCAATTTCTACAATAGCATTAATATAAACTGTTCCACCACCAGCAACAATTCCTTCTTCAACAGCTGCTTTTGTAGCGGCAAGTGCATCTTCTATCCTAAGTTTCTTTTCTTTTAATTCAGTTTCTGTGGCAGCTCCAACTTTTATTACAGCTACTCCACCTGCAAGTTTTGCAAGTCTTTCTTGCAATTTTTCTCTATCAAAATCTGATGTAGTATCTTCAATTTGTTTTTTAATTTGAGAAACTCTATCATGTATTGAATCTGTTTCTCCTTTTCCGTTTACTATTGTAGTGTTTTCTTTAGATATTTTAACACTTTCTGCTCTTCCAAGCATATCAAGAGTAACGTCTTTTAATTCTCTTCCTAGTTCTTCGCATATAACTTCTCCGCCAGTTAGGATTGCTATATCTTGAAGCATTTCTTTTCTTCTATCACCGAAACCTGGAGCTTTAACAGCTACGCAAGTAAATGTTCCTCTTAATTTATTAACAACTAATGTACCTAGTGCTTCACCTTCAACATCTTCCGCTATTATTAATAACTTTCTTCCTTGTTGAACAATTTGTTCAAGTATTGGAAGTATATCCTGTATGTTAGTGATTTTCTTATCTGTTATTAAAATATATGCTTCTTCAAGGTTTGCTTCCATTTTTTCAGCATCTGTAACCATATATGCACTTAAATATCCTCTGTCAAACTGCATTCCTTCAACTATATCTAATTCTGTTTCCATAGATTTTGATTCTTCTACAGTTATAACCCCTTCATTACCAACTTTTTCCATAGCATCTGCTATTAAAGATCCAGTTACTTCATCACTAGCTGATATTGAAGCAACTCTAGCTATATCATGCTTACCATTAACTGGTTTAGAAGCTTTTTTAATTTCTTCAACTGCTTTATCAACAGCCATTCTTATACCAGTTCTTATGAGCATTGGATTGGCACCAGCTGTAACATTTTTAAGTCCTTCTCTTATTATAGCTTGAGCAAGTAATGTGGCTGTAGTTGTTCCGTCACCCGCTACATCATTTGTCTTTGTAGCAACTTCTTTAACAAGTTGTGCTCCCATGTTTTCATAAGGATCTTCAAGCTCTATTTCTCTAGCTATAGTAACACCATCATTTGTTATTAATGGTGATCCGAATTTCTTATCTAAAATTACATTTCTCCCTTTGGGTCCTAGTGTTATTTTAACTGTATCTGCAAGTTTATCTACACCTCTTTGCATAGCTCTTCTTGCGTCTTCTCCAAATAATATACTTTTAGCCATTTAAAACCCTCCTATACGCTAATAATTAAAGATAATTCAACAATTAAGTAGTAACTACTATACTGCTCTTTACTACGCTTTTGTTGAATTACATTTTAATCATTATTCCGTTTAATTAAACTATTTCTCAATTATAGCTAGCAATTCTTCTTGCTTTAATATGATATATTCAATACCATCATATTTTATTTCGCTTCCTGCATATTTAGAGAATAATATTATATCCCCAACTGCAACTTCCATCTTGATTAATTTGCCATCCTCAATTTTTCCTGGTCCCACAGCAATTACTTCTGCTTCTTGTGGTTTTTCTTTTGAAGACCCTGAAAGAAGTATTCCACTTTTTGTAGTTTCCTCTGCTTCTAATCTTTTAATTAATACTCTATCACTAAGTGGTCTAATATTCATTTTAAACCCCTCCTTATATATTTTTTTGTTAGCACTCATTACATCCGAGTGCTAATATGACCTATACCTAATATACTAATTAATAATGGGTATAATATCAAATTCGTCTATTCTATATATTATACCATTTATAGCCAAATAGCTATACTAACCTAGTTTATCATGAAATCTTATAGTTTATCTCTTATTTACTTTGCATTTCTATAATTCCTATTATTATTGAATTTTAACATCATTAAATATGCGTTTTCATAATTATAATCATTGAATATGCCTTCACAAATTGTTAAAATCAATAAATAGGGGTGATTTTATGAATATAAAAACTTTTTTTAAATTTTTGCTAAAAACCTTTTTTATTTTGTCTTTTACTTTTTCCTTTATAATCTTAAGCGTTTATTTTACTTTACTCTTTAAGCCATTATATTATACGGATATTAACGTTTTAAACATTGAAGCCTCCACCAACATTAATAAAGAGGATTTAAAGGCCAATTACGATTATTTAATTACATATTTAACTAATAATAAAACAGAAGAATTTAATCTCCCAACTCTTCCTTCGTCTGACCACGGCAAAATTCATTTTAAAGAAGTTAAAGTGATATTTGATAAACTTAAGGTAATGTTGGTTTTTTCAGTATTAATAAGTATGCTAGGTATATTTATAAACAAAAGAAAGAAAAAAATAAAATATTTATTAACTAGTTCCATAGTTTTAATAGTGCTTCCTATAACGTTGCTTATCCCATTTTTAATTAACTTTGATAGAAGTTTCACTATTTTTCATGAAATATTCTTTAATAATGATTACTGGCTATTCGATCCTAGCACTGACCCAATAATAACAATTCTTCCACAGGATTTTTTCTTTCATTGTTCACTACTTATAATTTTCTGCATTATTATAATCAGCATGACCTTAAGACATATATATAAATCACAATACAAAAAACAACACTCCTTGTAATATTATGCTATTTAATATGATTTATATGATTTCTCAATAGCCTTTTTTCTTTTTTATTGTTGCCTTGATTATTGCATTACCTTTAAATATTCCTATTAGGGATAAAATAGTCATGACTACCCCTATAGTTACTAAACCAGTAACATCCCATGTATATATTTTTTGGCCAAAGTAAGAAGATATAAAAATGCCTGGAATTCTACCTAACGTTGAATATATAAAGAAATCTTTAACAGAAATCTTTGATACTCCACATATATATGTTAATGCGTCTTTTGGTATTCCAGGTATTAAATAAAATATGAATACAGCATTCCTTTTACTTCCTGCACTTAGTATTTTTTTAAAGAATTTTACTTTCTTATTTAATATGATCTTTTCTACAAATGGCCTACCATAATTATTAGCAATAAAATACACTATTATACTCCCTAACATAATACCCATCAAAGATATTATCCCACCTAAAAAAGTACCAAAAATATATCCTCCAGCTACTTGTATGAATTCCCCCGGAATAAAAAAAACAACAACCTGTATAACTTGCATTAAAACGAAAACTAAAATACTGAAATTGCCATAAGAGCGAATAAGTTCTTTTAATAGATTAGGGCTTTTAAATATATGTGAAAATTTGAAATAATATTCATATCCAATATACATGAAAAGCAGCGAAAATAACGATAGTACCATGTATTGTTTATATTTCGATATTTTTATCACCATAAACCCCCATATTCCTTTCATTATTTTTCACCCTCTTCATTTTATAAAATTCAGCTTATTAACTTTTTGATTATCTATTGTTAGTATTTTACTTGATTTTAGGTATTTTATTCGAGTTTAATTTTATTTTCCCTGGCATAATAAAATAAATATTGCTGTGCAAATCCTGATGTATTTTCAAATTTATCCCTAGCGAAAATTCTTATTTTAGGTAGCGACACATCAGGTGCTAAATAAAAATACTGCATTGCCCTTTTAACCCACACATCCACTGGAAAAGCAGAATATTTCTGCATAGAAAATAACATAATACAATCAGAGACCTTTGGTCCAATACCCATAAGTTTTTGTAATTCTACATGACAAATATCATCTTGAGTTGATTTAATAAACTCTAAATCTACTTCACCCGTGTATATCCTATGTACCGTATCTTTTACATACTTTGATCTGAACCCTAGCCCACAACTCTTTATCTCCTCTAATGACACTGCTTCTAAATCCGAAACCTTTGGAAAGGTGTAATAAGTTTCACCTTTGTATTCAATTGCTTTGCCCCACCTTTTGCTGAGATTGTCTATGGCTCTTTTTATCATGGGGATTCTATTATTAGAAGAAATTATAAAGGACATAGTTAGCTCAAAAGGCTCTTGCTGAAGCAGTCTAATTCCATATCCAAAATCAACGGATTTTTTAAGAAGAGGATCTCTACGAAATTCATCCTTTATAACTGTATAATCTCTTTTAAGGTCAAAATAATCACACCAAAGCGCATTAAATTCTTCCTCATTTATATTGTATATTTTTACCTGATCATCCTTCTTTTGTACTTCTATAACCTTCCCATAGGCTACTCCTATATAGCTACTATCAGGTTGTTTGTTCCATCTAAAACATTGTCCGCATTCAAATATATGGTCTAATTCGAAATTTTCTACATCTTTTATAATAATGCCTTCATTAAATGATTCAATATTTTTGTAATCCATAATTTTTCCTTTCCTTTGTTTAGTTATTAATTTGTAATTCTCTTATAACAATTTCATCTAATATCTCAGTTGCGGTTTCAATCATAACCCTACAACCAATGTCCTCTTTCTTATATTTTTCTTTAAGCCTGGCGCAATTATCTGTGCCTAACTTTGCCTCAAACTTTTGAAAGAATTCCTGGCAAAGCTTTTTAACTCGGTCTCCTTCGTGTGCTTTTTCTTTAGTGAATAGTATACCTATAACTGCAAGCGAACCTGTTATTGCTCCACACACGCTCTCGATACCCATACCGCCACCAAAGGACGACATAGCTTTAAACGTTTCACTTTTCAAGTTCATATTATATTCGTCGCTAGCAGCATAAATCATTACTTCTGAACAACTTAAATCATATTCTTTTGTATAATATTTATTTATTTTATCAATTAACATATAAATCTCCTGATTTCTAAAACTATGACAAATTGATTTTTCATAGTTTTTCATTCTGTTTC
>CAYXOL010000052.1:0-37031 GCA_964467165.1 uncultured Clostridium sp. | reverse complement strand
TTTATATTTTAATGTGTTCGGCTTTCTGTGTCTACAATATTATACTAACACCAATACTCAAAACCCGAATTTTCCAAATATGATTTTAGTAGGTGCGTAATATTATTTATAACCATCTTTTTATTTTCTTCTGAAACAACGAATGGATTCATATTCCAACACCAATCACCATCTAAATAAACACTTGGCTTTAGTGTATCAAGTAATATATTGCACACCGTGCTTTTACCTACACCCATTGTTCCGTTAATAATAATTAGCTTTTTCACTCAGATACCTCTATATTCTCTAATCCTACCTCTTTTGTTAATTCATTTATTTTAGGACTAAATAATTTATTACTACTCATTTTATCTCCCCCATAATTATATTTTTTCAAATAGCCATCTATATTTTTTGTACGTATTCATCTTTCGTAAGTGAAAAATATGGTTCACCGTTATAAAAATCAAATTCTTCTGGAAGACCTTCTATTATATACTTAAATTTCAATCCCGTATTTTCAATAACTTTCTTAGAAGCAATATTATCGGGTTTACAAATAGCTATAATTTCATAAAGCCCTATCATATTAAAACCATAATCAAGTAATGCTACTGTAGCTTCTTTAGCATAGCCCTTACCCCAATGTTCTCTTGCTATCAAATAATAGATTTCCTTTTGTTTAATGTCAAAACTACTTATACCTATACCACACCATCCTACGTGCTTACCACTTTCCTTCAATGTAATATTAAAAGAATACTTAAAGTCTTCATCAAAACCTAGCTCATAACTACTTATTAACCAAGCAAACAAGCCTTTATACTCTTCAAAATTCATTAGATCCATATCTAAATATTTAAATAACTCCTTATCTTGCATAAGATTAAAGCATTCCATTAAGTCGTCCTCCACATATGGCCTTATTATAAACCTATCTGTTTCTATTCTCATTTCATTTACTGTTTTCATAAAATATCTTTAGTGAGAGTGTGTATTGTAAGTACCAAACTCCCACTAAAGTCCACCTCCTTTCTATCTTTCTTTGTATACACTTTTTAGTGTCTAATAAGTTATTAGTTCGCTTTATATGAAGATTGTACAATAAATATGCTAAGGGTTATGCTAAATTTCTGTATCTTCTATAATAGAAGTAGCTGTCACTCTCCATATTGGGTTGCTTATGTGCCATTGGTGTTCGTTTTTCAAATAATTCAAACCCACATTTCTCTGCAAGGTGACAAGAAGGAATATTTGCACAATCAATGGTCAATATAAGATACTTTATATCTGACACATTGAAGCACCAATCCACTAAAGCATTTATAGCTTCTTTTGTGTATCCTTTCATCTGATATTTCTCCGACATAAAATAGGCTACTTCAACTTCGTTTACTGTATCTTCAAGCCCCATTCCCACCGAACCAATCATTTCATCTGTATGAGGTAATGCAATTGCATATCTTTTATTTTCATAAACATCTGTTGAATTTTTTTGAGTTTGGTGCCAATCAATATATCCAAAAAAGGATTGTGGTGAATCATTGTTTTCTGCCCAATCAGGCATAAAACGTAAAATGTCTTTTTCTCTGACAATCCGACAAAGATTTTCTGCATCTTTCCGTTCAAAATCTCGAATTATTATATTGTTTGTTTCTATTCTCATAAAATATCTACCCCTTTATTATTTATAGAACTTATACCTACTTATTATAATCTGTTTGCAAAGTAAGGCTATATAGTGCATCTAAATCACCAATTCTCAGTTCTCTTAAAACTACATCCTTACATTCTATTTCAAATATATTTTCCATTAATTATTTCCTACTTGAAATTTAATTTATTCTCCCTTATGTCATATATTTAAATCACTGGCATAGATACCCCTCCTACCATACTTCAATCATCATCTGCAAAGTTGCAATATTACCCACTTAAAATGCATTTTCATCCTCCCCACCTATTTTATTTTTGATTGTATTATCTCTTTATTATCATAAATCCAGTACAAAGCCTCTAAATTTAGTTTTGCCATCTTGCTATCATTAGTATGGTAAAACCAGGCTGTGCAAATCATCTGTATTGCTAAAAATATATACCAAAACGATTTCTTTTCCATAGGTTCTATACTACTTTCTGTTTCATATCCGCTAGATATTTGTGTTATTAAGTCTAGCCATTTTTCTTTATTCTCCGCTCTTTCAAAGCCATCCATTAGTACTCCTGTCATCACATAACATAAATCAAAAACCTTATATCCTATCTTACATAAATCAAAATCGATAAACCCAATAAATCTCTCTCCCTTAAATAATATATTACGACCATGAGGGTCTCTGTGGATATATTGCTTAGGAAGTTTTGCAAATATATCAATCATTTCCTTGGCGATATCATCCATTATTTTTTTATTTTTATTTTCAAACATATTCTTATTAATCAATGGAATAGCCCAATTAAGAACTTCACTTTCAATATTCATATCAACAATACCTTCATTGGTACCATTATAAGTGTTCATAACTCTATGAAGTTTTCCAAGCACTTGTCCATGTTTGAAAAGCACATCTTTATTGTCCTTTTCAAAATCATATTGAATAGTATTTCCTTCAATATAGTCATAAAGAGTGTAGTTTACCCCATCCTTTTCAACATACAAATTTCCTTCAACAGTTTTCAGTGGTATAGGAACGGCAATACCATTATTCTGTATGTGTTTTAAAAGTTCCTGTTCAGTATTTATTTTTTCAATATTATCTTTTCGTTTTAACACATAGTTCTTTTCATTTACCGTGGTAAATTTAATTGCACTAGTTATATATTCCTCAAAATCTACAACCCTATTTATGCCCCACTCTCTTAATATAGATATATATTTATTAACTTCTAGGAGATTGATACTTTCCTTTTTAAATGCAGTTAAATCATATTCAAGCTGAATATCTCTATAAGTTTCATATCCATCAGGCCAATCCTTTTCCATATAGTTAATTGTTACTAACTCATAATGCCCATCCACATTTCGCCACGCCTTCTCAATGGATTGACTAGGATCAATTTCTGAAATTCTATCACATTCATTTATTGATAAAATGCGGAATTCTATATTCTCATTTAAATTGCTCATTAATTATTTCCTCCTAAAATCTAATTCACTGCAAAAAAAATAAGATTGTAACGAAATTAAATTTCATTACAACCTCGGGATTTTTGTTATGCTACAATACCTCGAATAAAGTAGGCAATACTCTCCTACTAGCCCTATCACAAAAACACATACTACATCTTAACAATATTTATGTGATAATTTAAAGGTATAAAAAAAGCCGCACAGTAAGTACGGCATTTATAATCATAACAAAATACAAATATACAACTTAAAACTAGAACATAATTCTATATTATTTTAAGAAGATTATTTATAAAAGGTATAAACGCTGAAACTATTCCTTAACATTATATTCATCTAAAAAAATGCAACAAGAATAAACCTGCATTATAACAATCAAAAACATTTTTTAGATAAAATATTAAATTGTATTATCTTACAACGTTAAGAATTAGTTTTCTCATATAGCTTTACCTCCATTAAAATAACTTGTAGCCTTATATTACATTATTTTATTTTTATTGTCAATATATTGAATAAGAAACATTTTCTGAATTGTATGTTTTAAATTAATAATGTATCCCATCATAAAATTGTTCATAGTTCCCGAAAATAGCACCTTTCACTTGACCGTCTTCAACATATAAAGCACCTTCAAAATTGGTGGAAATATAAATATCATTCAATCTTTTGTAAGCAGTTTCTATTGTCCATTTATCATTCCAAGGTTCAGCATTAAACACTTTTATATAAAGTTCCGAGCATTCTAATATGTGTTGATTTTCTATACTAATAATATTATTCATACTAATCCCCTTCTGAAATATCTTTAAAACTTACAAATATAATTCTATGATTACTGATAAATCCTGATTTTTCTAATGTTTTCTTAGATGCTATATTTGTGATGTCACAACCTGCCATAGGCATCAATTTATTGTTAAAACAGTGTTCTTTAAGCTTTGTGATAATGTAGGTTCCCACTCCTTTTCTGCGATATTCTTCTGCTACAATCATACCTATATCCCCAAATTGTTCATTTGATTTCGATATTCTAAATTCACCTATACCCAGCAAACTATCCTCTTCATATAATACAAATATCTGGTCATTTTCTATTAGATCTTCATAATAGCCATCAAATGCAGCATCACATTTGTTTTTTATAGTGTCAATATCAACAGTTTTGGCTAATCTGAAAGACAAAGTTTTAAAACCATCTAATTCATATTTGATTCTTTTATTATCAGTAAAAAGATAACTATGCACCTTTGTACTCCTTTGATAATCAAGACACAAGGACAAAAACTCTGTCTCTTTAGTGGAAACAGCAGCATTTTCTACTATATCACTTTTAATAAGATATTCAAAAATTTCTGCTGCATATGTATAGTACTCTTTCGAAACATGAAATTGTACTAAAGTTTTGCTTGAATTCACAAAAAAATGCCCTACTATTTTCTCATCGTAAATAATTTCATAGCATTCTGATCTACAAATCATTACATTTTCCCAAAACCCATCTATTGGTTCCGCTAAGGTGTTAATGTGCTCTTTATGTAATTTGAATTTTATTTCTTCATTTACTATTTTTTGTATTTCTATCACTTGATTCCCCCCCTGTATTTTTAATTTTATGTTTTTTTCATTATAATTGTAAAATATTATAATATCAATGTAAAAAATAACTATAATCATTCTTTCCTTTTCATCATAAATAATTGAAATCCATGTTAATATTGCCTATAATTGAATAAGGATACAATTGTAAAGTATGATATTATTTTAATCAAAAACATTAAATTATGCGCGGGGGAATTTATGATGCTAAATCAAATTAGAAATTTATCACACCGAAAAAAAGAAAAAATACTTATAGTTTTATATATACTTTTCTTGATGTATTTGTGTTTAATGATTTGGGAGGTATTTATTGGTCCCTATCGTAGTTATAGTGATGTGCGGAGATATAATCTTTATCCATTCAAGACCATTATGGAGTTTCTTTTAAATACTACTAAGTATAATTTTCGAGTAATATTTATAAATCTTGCAGCAAACATTATTACCTTTATACCCTTAGGATTTTTTATAGCATTATTATTTAGAAGGTCTTGCAAATTGCTCAATACAACCTTATCCTGTATGCTTATTATAACTTGCATTGAGCTTGGTCAGTTTATCCTAAATGTAGGTGTCTTAGATATTGATGATATTATTTTAAATACATTAGGTTGTGTTTTAGGTTTTATGATTTTCAAAGTGGTTAGAAAATTATGTTGCTAAAAATATAATCAAAACTGCTATTGAACAGCTGTTAATATGAATATCTTTGATGCAAAGTCCTTTTTATTTTTGTACTCTAATCCAAATTCAGCTTCATTATCTGAATAATCCTTTGATAATATTATACCAATGTTCATTAGTTCATCGCCATAGTGTGTGGTGCTGTTTTGCTGAATTTCATAATAAAAATTTTCATGGAGTCCCTTAAGTTTAAATCTATGATATACATCGCTAGGTTTTGAAAGTACAGTATAATAGCCTACAATGGCTTGTTTTTTATCCTTAGACACAACCATCCATGCAGTCTCATTGCCATCACCTTCAAAAGGACTAATCAATCTATAAAAATCACCCCTTTGTATTAATTCCCTGTGAGTTTTAAAAAAAATTACTTGTTCTTTTACAATTATTTTTTCTTCTTCATCTAAATTATTCAAATCTAATTCGTATCCAAATGTACCAAAATAAGCTACTGACGCTCTAGTATCTAAAGGAGTTATTCTATTTACTTGATGATTTGGCACTGCTGATACATGGGAACCCATAGAACTAATTGGATATACCATAGAGGTTCCATATTGAATTTTAAGCCTCTCAACAGCATCAGTATCATCGCTTATCCAGCCTTGGGGAGCGTAGTATAGCATTCCTGGGTCAAATCTATTTCCACCACCTGAACAAGATTCTAAAAGTATTTTGGGATATGCCACAGTCAATCTTTCATATAAATCATAAACACCTAAAATATATCTATGCATAAATTCACCTTGATTTTTGCCTTGGAGTCTATTTGAATAAGCTTCTGTAATATTTCTGTTCATATCCCACTTAATATAAGATATAGATGAATTAGCTAACACCTTATCCATCATACCAAAAATGTAGTCCACTACATCTTTCCTTGAAAAATCTAAAACAAACTGATTTCTACCATGGGACATATGCCTCTCTGGAGTGTTAATTACCCATTCTGGATGCTTATCAAATATATGACTATCCCTGCTTACCATCTCAGGTTCAAACCAAAGACCAAACTCTAACCCTAAATCATTTATTTTATTTGATAAATCTCCTATGCCCTTTGGTAGCTTTTCTAAATTAGGGTACCAATCCCCAAGTGATGAATTGTCACCATTTCTTCTGCCAAACCAGCCATCATCTAATACAAATAATTCTATCCCAAGATTCATAGCTTCTTTAGCTAAAGATAATATTTTTTCTTCATCAAAATCAAAATATGTAGCTTCCCAATTGTTTATAAGTATTGGCCTAACTCTGTCTCTAAAGTATCCCCTAGCTAGCCTAGTTCTATATAATTCATGAAAGGTTTGGCTCATTCCATTTAATCCACTATCCGAATAAACCAGCACTGCCTCCGGTGTTTGAAACATTTCTTGCTTTTCAAGATTCCACGAAAAGTTAAAGGGATTGATTCCTATAGTAGTTCTTGACGCTCCATAGGAATCTACTTCTACTTGAGCTAAGAAGTTGCCACTATAAACAAGGCTAAATCCATAAACTTCACCGAAATCCTCAGTGGTTTCTGGCCTTTTTAAAGCCAAAAAAGGATTATGATTTGAACTACTAGCGCCTCTTATACTATGCACTGCTTGCACTCCAGGTTGAAGTTTTCTACTTTTAATATGTCTTTCTCTTGCCCATGCACCAGCCAAATGAATCATTTCATAATTATCATCCGGCAAGTCTAGACAGGCGCTCATTACACTATTTAACATTAGCTTTTCTTCCCCAAGATTTACAAAGGATGCACTTCTAGCAATAGCTGCATAATTTTCGAAAATAGTGTAAGAAAGCATTAACTCTACCTTTAGAACATTGTCATATAATTTAATTTGCAACGTGGTTGCTTCATTATCCTCTTCAACATATGTGCAAGGCATATCTTTAAGTGATTTTTTACCTTTGTATATCTCATGAGCTACATATTCAAAATTAGTTATAGTACTTCCATTTTCACTTGTTATCTGGTGCGAAGGATACCTATAATCTGTAGTTCCATAACTTGGGTACTCTTGTTTTATATGATCTAGTGAAAATGAGTGTTTCCCTTCGTACGTAGCCGAGGTGAACGCTCTTGGTTCTCTTTCTATAAGGTGAATAAAAGATTCTCTGTGTTTTATTTTCTTACCAAAATACAAATTCTCTAATTGATTGTTTTTCATTACCTTTATTATGTAACTTATTTCACTATTAAACAAATGAAATTCCTTATTGTTTTCATTAAAAATAATTGCCATAATACACCTCGCATACCTATTTTAAAATTCTAACTTCATAGGGCTTTAAAACATCCCCTTCATAACTCACTTCATGATCATTATGATTTATTACAAATTTATACTTAGTATTTTCAACTTGTCTATATACAACCTCTAGGAATTTTGGTGTTCTTTCAAATTGTATTTTCACCTCTTTAGTAATGTTTTCAGCAATTATATTTAATGTATCTTCGTCTACACCAGATCCAACATAGTAAACCTTTCCATCAGCATAATTATTGCAAGTTATAGCTGCCTTCTGTTTGTAAAACGTATCTGTATATGTAAATAAAGTTTCTGCGGTTGTAGTGTTTATCATATCTCTCCAAACGCCAGATTCACCAATTACATTTTCATATACTCCGTGGCCTAGTATTTCATTTTTTTGATTACCATGAAGCGATTCACTTTCTTCTATTTCTATACCACATAATTTTTGAACGTATCCAGGGAAGACTTTTCCTAAATAAATATTGTTATTTTCATCTTTTATACCGGTTCTAAAGGAAAACATTACGGTTCCACCATTTTTCGCAAATTCTTCTAATCGCTGGGCTAGTCTTTTATCTATTATCTTCATAACCGGCAAAATAACCACTTTGTATTTACTAAATTCCTTATCTACTGATATTACATCCATATTTACATTCAAGTTATGAAATGGCGTATATAATCTTACAAGTTCATTTGTAAAATCGAATTCTGTGCTTTGAGGTTGAGCTTTCCATGACCAAATATTATCAAATGAATATAATATTGCGACATCTGATTTCACGTCTGAGTCAACAACATCCTCATATTGAGTAATATCTTTAAAGAATTCTTTAACTTCATAATATTTTCTTCCATCTCTATCATTTTGGTCAATTATACCAAGGCAATATTGTTCTGACCCTTTATCCATACCTCTCCATCTGAAGTATAACATATTTGAACATCCATGAGCCATAGCTTGATAACTCCACATTTTAGCTTGATTTGGTCTTGGTAAATACCCAATTATAGTATGACCTTGGGCACCCATTAGTTGTTCTAATATCCAATAATTTTTGTTTTTAAGTCCGCGTATATAGTCATGAGTCATAGCAATATGAGCTGGCGACAGCGGCTGCTTAAGACCACCCCACACTGGGTAGTTATCATAAGATGCAAAATCTAGTTCCTGCGCCATTGTGTTTTGGTTATAACACTTATCAAAAAATCCCCCATAGAAATTATGAGTAATTTGTTGATGCTCTCCCTTTAGTTCTTTCACAATATCAATTTGCATTTTAGCATACCTATTAATTGAATAATCTCTAAATCTTGCGAAATCCAATTGTAAACTAGGATTATGTGTTGTTATAGTTTTTTTAGGAATTGGCACTTCATCAAAACCGTTATAAGTTTGACCCCAAAATATTGTTCCATAGGTATCATTTAATTCTTTAATAGTTTTGTATTTATCTTCTAAGAATTTTTGAAATGCACCATGACACTGCTGGCAATAACATAAATCACTACCTTCATGACCAAGTTCATTATCTATTTGCCATGCTATTATCGCCTGCTCATCTCTATAATGAGCAGTTAATCTTTCAACAATTTTTCTACTATATTTCCTATATATATTGGAATTAAAACAATATTGTCTTCTCCCTCCAAATACTCTTTTAACTCCGTCTATATCTTCTGATAAAATTGAAGGATAGGTATTTGAAATCCAAGCTGGAAATGTAGCTGTAGGCGTTCCAAAAATAACTTTAAAACCATATGCCTTAGCTTTTTCAATCACATTATCAAAAAATGAGAAATCGTATTTTCCTTCTTCATTTTCCATCATATGCCAAGCAAATTCACCAATTCTTATGATGTTAACACCCATTTCTTTCATCCTTCTTAAATCAGAGTCCATCATATTAGTATCCCAATGTTCTGGGTAATAATCTACACCTAAATACATACAAATCCCTCCTAGTTGCTAATTCAGCATATTGATAATCTTTATTAATATATTTTAATTTACCAAAAAAATTTAACTCTCTTTCTAATGGTATATAATATTTGTAAACCATTGATATTTAAATATTATCATCTTTTTAGTAAAAACTCAATATTTTTTTACTAAACCATTCTACTCTTTCACCCATATATTATATTTATTTAGCCACTCCTAAACTTTCTTTGCATTTTATAAACATAAAATTTGTTATTACATTCATAATCTAAAATATTTATTTCTTATTTATTTCTAAGCCACTAATATATTTATACGGAACTACACCTTTGTTTAAGTAATTCTTGCAATTTCTAATATAACATCTTAATAATAAAAAATATGTTTGTAAATTTCACAGAATTTTATGTCAAAATTCTTTTTTAGTAAACATCAGTGTTTTTTTTCATAAAAAAGCATTGCTTTTTCACTAAAGATAACTTAAAATGGAAATATGAAAACGTTTTTTATTGTATTAATTTAGGAGGGGTCTTATGAAAAAGAAAATTATATCAATAATGTTAACAACAGCAATATTACTAGTTGGTTGTGGAAAAGCTGCAACACCAGCGCCAACAACCGCACCAACTGAGGCAGCAAAGGCAACTACTGAAGCACAAACAGTAACTGTATGGGCTTGGGACAAGAATTTTAATATCCCAATAATGGAAGAGGCTGCAAAGATATACTCCGCTGATCACCCTAATGTAACAATTAAGGTAGTAGATTATGCAAAAGCAGATGTAGAAACAAAACTTCAGACTGGTCTAGTGGCTGGTGCATCAGATAGTCTTCCAGATATAACTTTAGTTGAAGATTATAATTCACAGAAGTATTTGACTTCTTATCCTGGAAAATTCGCTGACTTAACTGGAAAATTACCTCATAGCGATTTTGCAAAGTATAAAGTTGATGCTATGACTGTTGACGGAAAAGTATATGGAGTTCCATTTGATTCGGGTGTATCAGGGATGTTCTATAGAACAGATATACTTGCGCAAGCTGGCTACAAAGCAGAAGATATGAAAGATATTACATGGGACCAATTTATAAAAATTGGAAAAGATGTTAAAGCTAAAACTGGAAAAGCTATGATAAGCATGGATGTATATAATGACGCAGCAATATTAAGAGAAATGATACAATCTTGTGGACAGTGGTATTTTGACAAAGATGGCAAAGTGACATTGGCAAATAACCAACCACTTATAGATGCTGTGACTAAATACAAAGAAATACAGGATGCAGGTATAGTAAAAAATACAGTTGGTTGGGGAGATTGGGTTGCTTCAATGAACAAGGGAGATGTGGCAACTGTTAACTCTGGCGTTTGGATTATTGGTTCAATTAAAGCAGCAACAGACCAATCTGGTAAATGGTCAGTAGCAGCATTCCCAAGACTTTCTACATCAAATTCAATAAATGCAACTAATCTTGGTGGTTCAAGTTGGTATGTTTTGAATGATTCAAAGGTTAAAGATGTTGCTATTGATTTCTTAAAGACAGTATATGGTGGAAATAGTGATTTCTATCAAAAAATTCTTGTAAATCAAGGCGCTGTTGGAACTTATTTACCTTCACAAACTGGTAGCGCTTACTCCGCAGCAGATCCATTCTTTAGCAATCAAAAAATATTCGAAGATTTTTCTGGTTGGATGAAGAAAATTCCTGGTGTATCTTATGGTTCCTATGCAGCAGAAGGAGACCAAGCTATAATGGCTCAAATGAAAGACATTCTTGATGGAAAGATTACTGTTAAAGCCGGTCTTAAAAATGCAGAAGATCAACTTAGTAGTCAAATTAAATAATTATATTTAACAATAATATAAAGGAATGGTATTATACCATTCCTTTGTTGTAAAGTAGGAGGGTAATCCATGATAACTAAAAAACCGGGGAGTAAAGGCCTACGTAAATTTAATGCAATAGGTTGGTTATTTATATCAGTAACCTTAATTACATTTTTAATTTTTATTTTATACCCCGTTCTTAATTCTTTTTATCTTTCTTTTCACTCAGTCAAAGGGATAGTTCAAAATTTTAATGGTTTTGATAATTATAAAAGAATGTTTGGTGATGTGCTATTCAAAAAATCATTGATCAATACTTTTATTTATCTAATTGTACAAGTTCCTATAATGCTTACATTGGCTATGTTTTTAGCTACCTTATTGAATTCTAAAAACCTAAGGTTTAAAACTTTTTTTAGAACTGCTATTTTTCTACCTTGTGTTACCTCTTTGGTTGCATATTCTGTATTATTTAAAATGCTATTTGCACCAAATGGCATTATTAACTATTCATTGCTAGCACTAAAAATAATCAACGTTCCAATAGAGTGGTTAAGTGATCCTACCTTAGCGAAATTAGTTATTATAATTGCCTTGCTTTGGCGTTGGACAGGATATAATATGATTTTTTATTTAGCTGCACTTCAAAATGTCCCAACTGAAACATATGAAGCGGCAGAACTGGACGGTGCAAATTCAATTCAGACATTTTTTTATGTTACAGTGCCACAGTTAAAACCTATTATTCTATTTACAACTATAATGTCTACAATTGGGACTCTTCAAATCTTTGATGAACCTATGAATTTGACTAAAGGCGGCCCAGGAAATGCAACCTTGAGTATTTCACAATATATTTATAACCAATCTTTTGTGTATGCTCCAAATTTTGGTTATGCGGCAACTCTATCTTATGTTGTTGTTTTCCTAGTTGCAATACTAGCTATTATTCAGATTAAAGTGGCAGGTGATGATAAATAATGAATAAGTTAAAAAAATCCTTAAAAAATATAAGTAAATACGGGTTCCTTTCACTAGTGTCATTTCTGTCTCTTTTTCCCTTTTATTGGATGTTCGTCTCAGCTACAAACAAAACAGTAGACATAACAAATGGGAAAATGACTTTCGGATCTGAACTTCTAAATAATTACAACAGATTAATCAAAATTAGTGATATAGCTACACCCTTCATGAATACCGTTAAAGTAACTCTTATATATACTGTTTTAACCTTATCAGTATGTTCCATAGCAGCTTATGGCTTCGAAAAATTTAAATCTCCTGGAAAAGAAAAAATATATGCTATATTTCTATTTTCTATGATGATTCCTTTTGGCGCACTAATGATTCCACTATTTAAACTAGTAGTTGCTTTCAATATGGTAAATAATCATTGGGCCATTATCTTGCCTTACATTGGTCAAGTATTTTTAATATTTTACTTTAGACAAAGCTTTAAATCTTTTCCCAATGAGATTATTGAAGCGGCAAGAATTGATGGAGCAGGTGAAATATCTATATATTTAAAAATCGTTGTTCCCTCTATGAAATCTACCTTTGCTTCAGCTTCTATTTTTGCATTTACCTTGCAGTGGAATAATTTTTTATGGCCATTAATTGTATTGCAAACAGATAAAATGAAGACATTAACTTTAGTTGTATCTTCCCTATCTTCTGCTTATTTCGTGGATTACGGCATTTTAATGCTTGCAATTGTAATTGCAACATTGCCAATGGTTTTACTATTCATGACAATGCAAAAACATTTTGTTGAAGGAATGGTTGGCTCTTCAAAGTAATATCAGGACTAAAATACTAATTTTGGGTAGGTGAGTGTATGCATAAAATAAATAATACTTTTGAAATAAAAGAAGATTTTTACCTTCGCGGAAAAAAAATTAAAATCATTTCTGGTGCTATTCACTATTTTAGAGTAGTTCCAGAGTATTGGAAAGATCGTTTAGAAAAATTAAAAGCCATGGGATGTAATACAGTAGAAACCTATGTGCCTTGGAATATGCATGAACATGACAAGGGAAAGTTTAATTTCAGTAAGAATTTAGATGTAGAAAAATTTATTAAAATAGCACAAGAACTTGAGCTTTGGGTAATTCTTAGGCCATCACCTTATATTTGCGCAGAATGGGAGTTTGGAGGTCTGCCTTCCTTCCTTCTAAACGAATATGGAATGAAGGTTAGATCTACTTATAAACCTTTTTTAAAGCATCTAGATGATTATTATAGTGAATTATTTAAAATAATAACCCCCCTTCAGATAAATTACGGTGGACCCATTATTATAATGCAAATTGAGAATGAATATGGGTATTATGGAAATAATAAAAAATATTTACAAACCATAAACGATTTGATGAGAAAATATGGTGCAGTAGTTCCTTTTGTTACTTCAGATGGCCCCTGGGGTGAAGCTTTAGAATCTGGAAAACTTGACTCTGAAGTGCTTGCAACTGCCAATTTCGGTTCAAAACCAGAGGATGCATTTACAAAGCTCAAAAACATTATTGGGAATCGCCCACTTATGTGTATGGAATTTTGGATTGGTTGGTTTGATGCATGGGGAGATGAAAATCATCATGTAAGGACAGTAGAAGATTGTGCAAATGATTTAGATAAAATCCTTAGCGAAGGCCATGTAAATATTTATATGTTCCATGGCGGAACGAATTTTGGTTTTATGAACGGATCAAATGATTATGAAAACCTTACACCTGATGTAACTTCTTATGACTATGATGCAGTACTTACTGAATGGGGTGATTTAACTCCAAAGTATGAAGCTTTTAAAAAAGTTATATCAAAATATACAGAAATACCTGAGTTTACTTTCTCAACAGACATAAAGAGATTCTCTTATGGAAAGCTATTTATTAGTGAAAAAGTTTCTTTATTTAATACACTTCATAGCATATCCACAGCCCAATATGCTGAAGATACTCTTCCAATGGAAAAGCTAGGTCAAAGTTATGGTTATATCCTCTATCGTTCCAATGTAGGAATGGGTCGAACTGTTGAAAGTTTTAGACTAATGGGTGCCAAAGATAGAGCTAAAGTATATGTAAATGGCAAAAATGTTATAACTCAATATGACAGAGCACTTGGAAAATCATCTCAGCTTGTTTTTGATAAAAAAGCTGATAATTATCTTGATATATTAGTAGAAAATATGGGAAGAGTCAATTTTGGTGAAAAACTAAATTATCAACACAAGGGAATTACGGATGGAGTAATAATTGATACACATGCTCATTCTGGCTGGAATCACTATACCCTTCCATTAGATAATATTGAGAATGTAAACTATAATGAAGATTATATTGAAGGTACTCCTGGATTTTACAAATTTGATCTGGATATTGAAATACCAGGCGATACTTTCCTTAGGTTTGATGGCTGGGGAAAAGGCTGTATATTTGTAAATGGTTTTAATATAGGAAGATTTTGGGAACTAGGACCACAAAAATCACTTTATATTCCAGGTCCTAAATTGAAAACTGGGAAAAATGAAATTGTAATTTTTGAGACCGAAGGAAAAGTATCAGAATACATTACCTTAGAAAACACTCCTGACTTAGGAACTTCTTAATAAAATTAATTTTACAGATCTAAATAAACTTCACCTCCTTTTATAAGGAAAGTACACGCTTGTTTAAATTTATATAAGGTTGTTTATTAATGTGAAGAATGTTAAAATTATAATGCAAAATGCTTTAACAACATTTCAGAATGTAAATCCGATTTTAATAAATTAGATTTACATTCTCTAACAAATAAAAAACAAGCTAAAGTATTATTCACCTTCTAAAGTTATTAGTATTGTAGCTTTCAAGAAGATACTTTAATTTTGAAAAATTAAAAATAGTGGAGGAAATGCTAATGGCAACCATAAGAGATATTTCAGATAAATCAGGATTTTCTATAACTACTGTTTCTAGAGTTTTAAATTACGACGAAACTTTGAATGTATCAGACAGTACAAAGAAGAAAATTTTAGAAATTGCAGAGGACCTAGATTATGTAACCCTTCGAGAGAGAAAAAACAAAAAACAAGACTCTATCAAAATAGCTATTATCGATAAATTAACAGAAAAACAACAATTAGAAGATCCCTATTTTTTATCTATCCGTATTGGTATAGAAAGGCGTTGCCTTGAAGAACAAATACAATATGTAAGAATTGGTAAAGATGGGCAATACAATTTCCCAGAGGATTTAAGTGGAATCATCGCAGTAGGCAATTTTGAAAAAGATGAAATTGAAGCGCTAAAGGTATATAGTAACATTATCATTTTTGTGGACTCATCTCCAGACGAGGAACTTTATGATTCGGTGGTATCAGATTTCAACAAAGCAGTAGTAGGTGCCTTAGAATATCTCACGTCCATAGGACATAAAGAAATTGGCTATTTGGGTGGACTTCTGCATAGCGATTCACAACTTCCCTTAGATTCTAGAGAACAAGCATATCGCGATTATATGAGTAAAATTGGACAGTTAAATGATGATTTTATAATGCTAAAGTCATTAAATCACTACGATAGATATAGTACCCATGCAGATGGATATATGTTAATGAAAGAAGCTTTGGCAAAAGAAAAAGTTCCAGCAGCATTTTTCATACAAAGTGATTCAATGGCAATCGGTGCATATAAGGCAATCATTGAGTCAGGATTACAGATTCCTAAAGATATAAGTATCATTGCATTTAATGATATCTCTATAGCTAAATATATGTCACCTTCATTAAGTACAATAAAAATATTCACTAAATTTATGGGGGAATCTGCTGTAGATTTATTTCTTGAAAGAATAAAAAACGGAAGAGACATCTATAAGAAAGTTGTAATTCCAACAAAATTAAAGATTAGAGAAAGTTGCATTGCAGTTGAGTAATCACCTGAATTACTACGACTTCAGAAGGGGATTTACCCCCTTGTAAACCTCTGGAGCAGATAACAATTATCAATTGTTATCCCCCCCCTGAAGTTTTTCCTTTTATTTAATTCAGTAATCTTTAAATATTATGTTCTCTTTTTTATTTTTCTCCAAATGCATATATCACTGGCATATTAAAATGAAATCCGTATACCTTTTTATACTTTTCAAGTCCATTAAATACCTCTACTTTAAACTCTTTGAATTTATCATCACCTAGTTCTTCTACTGCTTCAAAAACTACTCTTACTGCATTTGACCACATTTCTTCCCACCATTCTTCTTTGGTTGAATAAATCACATCTGCATTTTCCTTAGAAACCTTAATGTTTCTTAAACCCGTATCTTCTAATATTTTTCTCACATCGTTTGCTGTATCAAATTTGGGAAGATCTGATTTTTTATTGTTATTTTGATTTGTGGAATCTGCGTGTAAATATTTATTAACTATCTTTGTTAGCCACTTTTGATCTTCTTGTAGCGCCCATATACTAAATCCTACTTGTCCATCTTTTTTTAGTACTCTTAGTATTTCTGTTAATTTACTATCACTAAATAAAAGATACCCCATTCCAAACCCACAAATAACATTGTCAAAAAAATCATCATCAAATTCTAAGCTTTGTGCATTCATCTTTATTACTTTGGCATTATCTATTTTTTTCTCTACAATCTCCTTATATGTTACACTTACCATAACTTCTGAAGCATCTATACCTACAGCATAGCCTTCTTTTCCTATTTTATTTATTGCTGGGAATAATGAAGTTCCACTACCCATGCCAATATCTAATATTTTTTTACCTTTGTAAATGCTTGAAAGTTCAACTAATCTACTGCCAAACCTCTGCCAATAATCAGGTCCAATTTTACTAAATGTAGGCGCTACTTTGTCCCATACATTCATAAGCTTTTGTTTTTCCTTATTCATAATAATTTCCTTTCATCGATTAATTATAGTTTTTATATTAAAACAGCTTTAATTTTCAAACTTGTGCTTCACATAAAATATAACTTCTCCAAATGCGAAGTATAAATGGTCTATAAACTCTATATATCATGAATATACAGAGTTCACCATTAATTTTAAAGATCATCTTGGCTCCTTATAATATCCTCATACGGTAAGCTTGAACTGCAGTTTCACTAAGTTTATCAATAAATTTAGTATTAACATACGCTCCTACAAACGCCCCTATTCCAGGAACCATCTGCAATAGTTTCGCTAAATCAATATAATCTCTATACTCTTGCTGAAATGATCTCCAATCAAAAGAATCAACATCTTTGGGTAATTTACTATAATACTCTTCAAAATTTTCCATCCTATCAAATACTTCATTTACATTACTCTTACTAGAAAAAGCAAGTTGAAATACATATAATATATAAATTCTTTCTTTGTAATCACTAGCGTCAAACCCATAGGTTGCAGCAATGTCATAAAGAAATTTAATTTTTATACTCAAAAGTAGTGGTAAGTCTGCAAGTGCTAACAGGAATCCGCCTGCACCTGTTCCTGCCCCTTCTACCAGAGCCGTAGTTTTATAAGTCTTAGTTTTTTGTGCAACTAATTCTTCTCTTTCTTGAAGCGATAGATTTAAAGAAGGTTCCTTAGTAATATATTTAGATCCAACTAAAACTACTTTAATCATATTTTTTATAGCTGAAGTTACTATTTCATGATATTTTTCGGGTAGTATTCCATTAAATTTATTTTGAATACCCTTTGATGCCCTTTCAATTAATGTAGATTTTTTTCTCATTTCTATCTTCCATTTATTCAGTTCTTCTAAAGCCGTTTCATTATAATCACGCATTAAAATCACCTACCTCAATTTATTATAATAATTGCTATAAATCCACTTCCTGGCGTGCAAGGTGCAATATCAATGCCAATTTACAAAATCAAATTATTCTTTAATTTCATTATGGCATAATTCATCGCAGAATTAAGATTACTAACCTTTCCCCTGCCCTGTGCTAAAACTTGGTTTCCGCCGCCTCTTCCCTCAATAAGTGACATTGTCTCATTTAATAAATCATTCATTCTAATATTCTTAATATTATTAGATGTAGCAAAGATTAAATTTGCATTTTCACCATCTTTTACTGCCATTAATACAATATTATTCTCCAACTGCACTAATTTTGCAACTAGTTTATTTGCATATTTTACATTATATTCATCATAGATCTTTGTTATTAATGAATAATTTCCTATTTTTTCTGCATTCGTAGTCAAAGCTTTTGTTTCGTATAAAGCTATTCCACCAATTAGTCTTTTATTTTCATCTAATGTTACCTTTAACTGCTTTTTTAAATTTTTGATGCTTTTTATAGCCTCCTGGTCCTTACTACTTAAGCATCTACAAATCTCAGTTAATGTCCTATCCTTTTTTAGTACATCCTCAATTGCTCTACTCCCTGACAGGAACTCTATTCTTGTATCATCTTTATGCTTTTGCCATCTTCCTATCTTTATCATTCTAAGTGCCCCAGTAGACTTTGGATGAACACCGCAGCAAGCATTAATATCTAAATCTCCAATTTTAACAACTCTTATATCTTCATCTGTTTTTGGCAAATCTCTTCTTAAGTTTATCTCTTGCAGTTCCGCTTTGGGTGGTACAAAGGATTCAACCACAATATTTTCTGAAATCATTTTATTTGCATATTCTTCAACAGTTCTAATTTTCTCTTCTTCCAAATATCCTTTAATGTCTACTGTACTAATATCGGTTCCTAAATGAAAGCTTGAAGTATTTGCATTAAACAATTTAAAAAAACATCCTGAAAGCACGTGCTGAGCCAAATGCTGGTCCATTCCATCTTGTCTTCTTTCCCAGTTTATAAAACATTTTAAATTATGTGTTTTTAAAGGTTTTTGCCTTATAACATGATAAATAACTCCATTTTCTTCATAAACATCAATAACCTCACTACTGTCTATTCTACCTAGGTCACAGAACTGTCCTCCCCCTCCTGGAAAAAATGCCGTTCTATCTAAAGCCACATGATATGTTCCATCCTTCTCCTCTATATCAACAATATCAGTTGTAAATTCTTTTATATATTGGTCTTCATAAAACAGTTTATCCATCTTTCTACTTCCTTTTATAACTAGCATTTTATTTCAGTGAAACTTTTACAATTAAATTTAACCAATTTCCTCTATTATTTTAGCTACCCACCTGCAGAAATCTACTGATGCTTTTTTAGCAATTTCTATCACTCTTGCATGAGAGTGTTTTTGTTTTTGTATGCCCGTAGCCATATTTGTAATACAAGATATCCCAAGTACCTCTATGCCTAAATAATTTGCAGCTATGGTTTCTGGAACCGTAGACATTCCAACAGCATCTGCCCCTTGCCTTCCAATTGCTCTTATCTCTGCAGCTGTTTCATAATAAGGTCCCATAAACCCTGCATAAACCCCTTCTTTATATTCAACACCTATTTCATCTGCAACTTTCTTTGCTTTATCTATTAGTTCAAGTTTATAGGGTTCTGACATATCTGGGAATCTAGGTCCAAATCTTTCATCATTAATTCCAATCAATGGATTATCAGAAACTAAATTAATAAAATCAGTAATGATCATTAATGTTCCCGGACTAAAGCTTGTATTTATGCCTCCACAGGCATTAGTTACTATAAGCTTTTCAATGCCCAAAAGCTTCATGACAAATACAGGGTACGCAACTTCTTTCATTGTATAGCCTTCGAAATAATGAAATCTCCCCTGCATTGCAAGTACAGCTACGCCTCTTATTTCCCCCAAAACTAATCTTCCTTCATGTCCCACCACTGTTGACTGTGGAAAATTTGGTATATCCTTATAGTTAATATATTCTTTATTCTCTATGACACATGCCAAATCACCCAGTCCTGAACCTAGAATAACTGCTATTTTAGGCTTTAAGTTCATCTTACTCTCTATATACTTTGCTGATTCGCGAGCTTTATCATACATGTTCTTCATATTCTTGTCCTCCTAAAAATTTATTACAACTAGAAACCGGTTTCTAATTATGTAAAAAAATAATGCTACTTCTTTTTATAATTTTTTGTACTGTTTCTAATCTTTAATTCATATGCCATAACAATATTTTTATTTTCTATCTTTTCATTCTGCAATTTTTCTAATATTAATTTTGCTGCCTTAATTCCAGAATCATAATAATCAAAATGCATAGTTGTTAAGGTTGGTTCAAATATAGAGGAAATGTCCATATCATCTATGCCAACCACTGATATATCCTCTGGAATCCTGTATCCTTTTTCTTTTAAATACTGTATTGCTCCAAAGGCTAATCTATCTATGGCTGCAAATACTGCAGTAGGAATTGTTTTTGAATTATTCACTATACTTTTCATGGCTTCATAGCCTGATGATATTTCGAAATCTCCTACTGATAAATATTCATCTAGTACATCAATGTTGTTCTCTTTTAATGCAGCCATATATCCTTGTTTTCTGAAACTTCCTATTGCAACTTTAGTTTCTGATAAGCCAATATATGCGATTTTTTCATGCCCTTGACTAATCAAATGTGATACTATTGCCTTAGTTGCATTAAAATCATCATAGGTTACATAGGGAACATGTATTTTACTATTTTGTTGACCCATTATTACAACTGGAATATTAATTTCATTAATTAATTTTATATGTTTCTCTGTAATCTCAGTGTGGAAAAATATAATTCCATCCAAATGTTTCTTTTGAAAAATATCGAAATATTTGAATTCATCATTTTCACTTCCCCTTGAACTCGCAAGTAAAATGTTATATCCTTCTCCATTCAGCTTATCAGTAATACCTTCAGTTATATGAGAAAAAGTATCAATCCCAATTCTAGGTAATATAACTCCTATTAATTTTGTTTTCTTAGTTACTAACTCCTGTGCTAATAAATTAGGTGTATACCCTGTTTCTTTTAAAATTTTTTCTACCCTTGCCCTCAATTTCACACTTACATTTTGTGAATTATTAATTACTCTTGACACTGTTGCTTTTGAAACTCCCGCTAACTCGGCAATATCTTTCATATCCATAAACTTAATCTCCATAAACTATCGACGTATTCGAAACCGGTTTCCAACTATAATTGTACATCTTTTTATTTTAGTAGTAAAGTATTTTATTATAATATGGGATATAATTCTCATATCAAGAATCTCATGACTTACTTTAACACCCATCTATCACAAAAGGCTTTTTCTACGAACTCTTTCTTAGCTAAATACTCGCTTAAAGTATCTCTCAAAAACTCTTTGTTATATCTCACATTTCTATTATTTTTTAATGAAGTATAGCCTGTTCCTCTATGAATGTAATCAGAAGAAGCCACGGTATACCATCTTTCTTCCTCAAGAGCTTCACCATTAATAATAATATTTAGTATCTTTCTTCCATCATGCTCAATCAAGGCATTAGAAACATGAAGTCTTCCTAGATACTTACCTCTAAACCCTGGCCCCCTACCATCCATATAGCAAAATTCACTATCTAAAGAATCTTGGAGAGCTTCTTTAAGATATTTACCTTGCACCTCAAAATATGTAGGATTTAATGGTGATGGACATATTTCTATAAGCTTTTTACGAGAAACTCCACCCTTTCTGATTCCACCATTTATTACTCCGCTATTTATTATTCCAATATCAGTTTTAAAAACATCTACAAGTGCATCAGCCATTAAATTAGTAATAGGATTTTCCTCAACAACGTCATGCCATAAATCAGCAGCTATGTCGTATAGATATTTACTTAATTTTACTATTGCTTTTTCTTTATTTTCTTTTAATATATCAATGATTTTTTCATCAGAAAAACATTTGTCAGTTTTAATATTCTTAGCCTCTAATAATTCTACTTCACTGTGATTAATTTCAATTCCTAAGAGCCCCAAATGTTCTCCAAAGCATCCTGAAGTATGGATTATGGTGTTGTTAATAATCTCAGGTTTATCCATTAATATATGAAAATGACCACCTATTATTACATTAACCTCTTCTATTCCTGCTATTTCCCTATCTTTATCCATTCCTAAATGTGATAAGACTATACATAAATCATACTTATCTTTATTTAATATTATTTCTTTTTTTATTGCTTCTAAATGATTTTTAATTTCAAAACCATTTAGCTCATTAAATGCACCCAAATCCGGTGATGTTCCTATAATTAAAATTTTAAGATTATTTTTTTGTACTATTATACTTCTCTTTACACCTTCAATGTCAGTGTTTCCAAGTTTACTAAAGTTACAACTTAAAAACGGAACCTTTGATTTTATTGCCATATTAACTAATGTATCATATCCATTAAATGTTTCATTGTTACCAATAGCTATGGCATCATAACCCGCATGTTCTAATAGTTCTATAGCTACAAGTCCATCTGTTCCCTGCAATTCTAGCCTTTTAAAATCTGCAAAATCACCTGCATCTAGTATTATTGTATTTTCATCTTTTAATTCTTCTATTTTAGTTACTATCTTAGAAAAATTTTCATAGTTACTGTGAATATCATTGGTATGAAGTATGTTTAGTTTCATTTTATATCCCCCACATGTATGTAATATTTAACTTTTCATAATAATTATACCACATGGAATTTTATTGTAAATCACATATTCAATCCATCTCTTACCCTTTACACCAAGGTTAATATTGAATCTATGGAAACCTTCGTGCTTATTTCAGAAAATGGAATCTTTACTAAAACTGCCGAAATGCAATATTTAGTTCAATCAACAATTTCAAATATAATAAATGAACTTTAAAAATATATAGGAAAAGAATTATTTATAAGAAATGATAAAAATGTAAGCCTTACAGAACTCTTTTAAATTTTCTTTCAGTTACCTTATTAATTCCCACTTAATATTTATGTAAATTATACTATATTTATTGTATTTTATAAAAAAAATACATTTTTTATCTTGGTAAAAATTAAAGTTAACTTACTTACATTCTTTTTCACTGTATCTAGCCAACAAAGAATTAATAATATATAATCAATATTATACAATCAGTATTGATAGAAAAAGCAAAATAGATTATTTTAGGAGGAATATTATGGAACAATATAAAAAAGAGTTTATAGAATTCATGCTAGAATGTGGAGTGCTTACATTTGGAGATTTTACAACAAAAAGTGGTAGAAAAACGCCTTTCTTTGTAAACACAGGAAATTACAAAACCGGAAGTCAGCTTAGACGACTAGGGGAGTTTTATGCTCATGCTATAAATGAGAATTTCGGATTGGATTTTAATATTTTATTTGGACCAGCCTATAAGGGAATCCCACTAAGTGTTACTACAGCTATTTCATTAAGTAGCTTATATAATATGGATGTTTCTTATTGCTCAAATAGAAAAGAAGTTAAAGATCATGGCGATACAGGAATACTTCTTGGAAGCAAGCTTAAGGATGGAGATAAGGTACTTATAATAGAAGATGTAACTACAGCTGGTACATCAATAGGTGAAACAATGCCAATTCTTGCAGCACAAGGAAACGTAAAGGCTATTGGACTGATAATATCCGTTGATAGAATGGAAAGAGGCCAAGGAACAAAATCCGCATTAACAGAAATAAATGAAAAATATGCTCTTAAGACTGCTGCAATTGTTACTATGGGCGAGATTATAGAATATTTATATAATCGTGAGGTTAATGGAAAAATATTAATAGATGAAGAGATGAATAGTAGAATTAATGCTTATTATGATGAATATGGTGTGAAATAGATCAAACTATTAGCACTAAAATTTTAAAATGAAATATACAATCCAAATAAGTACCCATCATCTTTAATATTTGAATCTACTAAATTCATTAGACCATTTTTTTGTATTTTCTTCCGATTATACCGTAATGAAGGTGTTTTTCGTTGATTTTTGAGATAGCAAGGATAGGTGTTAAACTAATATTAACTAGGGAAAATATGATAACTTTATATCTACGACTATTGTGCTTTAAGTTTTTATAGTATTACATTTGTTAATAATGAAAATTTGCTAATTGGCAAGAATATATATATAATATAATCATAGAAATACTGTATAATGTTAGGAGATGAAAAGATGGAACCTATTAGAAATGTATTTATTACCCCAACGGAATTCCAAGAAATTCAAAATAAATATGATGGAATCTGTGAATATCTAAATGGAGAGATACTATTTAGTTCTAGAACATCTCAAAGACACAATAGAGTAGTAAGAAGAATTTTATCAAGGTTAGATGGATATTTTGACGCAAACAAATGTGAACCTTTTTCAGAACAAATAGAAGTTATATTTAAAAATGAAAACGAGCAATATAATTTTTTTCCTGATATTTTTGTTATGTGTGAGGATGCTAAAACTTTGGGTGAAAGCTTTATTTCATCGCCCAAGATAATTTTCGAAGTAGTATCCGAAAAATACTCTGATAATGATTATTTTATTAAGGCACGTATATATCAAAAATTCGGTGTACTAGAATATAATATAGTTGAACCAAGTGGATCAATAACTCAATATACTTTATTTAATGGAACTTACGGAACTCCAAGAGTGTTTTCTTCTAAAGACATTTATAGAAGCACAATTTATGAGGATTTAAAATTTGAACTTGAAAATATATTCAAACAATAATAAAAGATGTTTAATTATCAGATTATATCTAATAATTAAACATCTTCTCTATTATCAACATGATATTTTTTTATTTATAATTCTTCTCATACTTTTTATATGAAGCAATATCTCTCAGTTTCCAACCTAGAATTTATAAAATAATAGTGGTATTTCCATCTCATCCTTACTGGCGCCACCATGAACTCCTATAAATGAAAGTTCAAACACACCCTTTTCGTACCACCAAATATGATTATTGTCTTTAGGTAGTAAAATAAGATTCCCACATCTTTCTATCATTCTATGGCTTGGACTGCCGAAAAAGCCTTTTTTCTTTAATTCCTCAAAAGTATATACATAAACTAAATCCTTTAACTCCTCTTCTATCAGTTTCTTCACTACAGTTAAATGTTCTTCCTTAACATGAAGAAACAAATCCCTACAATACCCTGCAGGTGAAATCAAATCATTGTTTTTATTCTTCTTCAAATATATATCTATATTAGGTATTATGTTATTCAAATAATACTTTACGCTTAAATCAGTATCTACTTGCCCATGATCTGCTGAAATCATAACTACAGTATTTGTAAAACTCTCTTTGCCCTTTTCATAGAATTTATCCATTTGCTTTAATAATTTTCCCATGGCTTCTTTAAATTCTTTTGAAGAATTTCCTCTTTCATGAGCAATAGAATCTATTTCAGGTAAATAAACGTAATAGTACTCTTTGTCATTATTTTTTGTTAAATCCGCTGATAATGATTCAAATAAATCTTCATATTCATGATATCCTTTCACTGTTGCATCTTTACACATTACACTGGAATAGGTACTATCATTTATAAAACTTGGCTGATAAACAGTACTTTTAATTCCATTTTCTAACAAGTCCTTAAAAAAGCTTTTTTCAGGCAAGAAACTTTTAGGCTCTATATTTTTATTTTTCAAAGTTTCTATGCCCTTTTTTCTTGCTTCTTTAAATAAGAAAGCTGTTATGATATCATCCGCTTTGGGCTCATAATAGAACCATTCATAAAGTCCGTGTTCATATACTGGTTCTCCACTTAAAGCTGTGGTTACATGTGCTGTTGTAGTAGACGGAAACTGTGAAGTTAACTTTGAAACAATTCCATCTTTTTCTATTTCACATAAGAAACTAGAAGACCCCTTGTATTTATCATAAAAACACCATCCAAAAGCATCCACAAGAAACAAAACTAACTTTCTTGGAGAGTCCTTTGAATTTCCTAGAGTATCATTAGGTAATTTTTTATCTGAAGGAATATTAAATAGATGTTTTACACTTCCAAAAATATTAGAAAAACAGTAACTATCATATAGCGGAATAGTAAATTCCTTGTATTTACTCTCATTAACTGCTTTAATCGATTTTATATTTATCATCTCATCACCTCATTAAATTATATAATTTAAACTTGCCACTTGCCACGTGGATGGCACCATTATATTTTATTTGTTATTAAATTTCCAGATTCATATTTTTTAAGGCCTTTGTAGAACATAGTGTAAGCTATCACTATCCATATTAATGTTACTCCTAAAACCTCTAAAAGCATAATAAGAGAAAATTGATTTATAACCTTTGCAGGTATATACACAACAAAGGCTACTGGTATAACCGTATATAGTATATATTTTACACCATTATTAAATATGCCTTCTGGATAAATACTAAAGCTTATGAAAAACTCTGTTGCAAGTTGTGCTAACCCCTCTGTGTTGCCTGAATAAAAACTTAATGTATGGAAAGTCACTAATACTGAAGCTAATATTAAAGCACCTGTAATACAAAATAATAAGAACAATATGAAACCTATAACATCAAAACCCTTGATTATAAAAAATAAAATTACTCCATATAATGCATCTCCCCATGCGGATACTATAGTTTTAGAACACAATATATTAATAAGAGGGTCTTTAGGCTGTAGTAGATAAGAATCTAGTTCACCATTTATTATCATTCTTGTAATTTGATTTACATTTCCAAAGACCACAAAACAAAGACCAAAACTAGTGGACATTAGTGCCCAAAGCATCATTTCATCCTTAAAACCATATCCACCAATAGTGTTTACATTTTTAAATAATATCCACCAAAAGAATATGAAGGCCGAATTATTTAATATCATACCAAAACATTGTACAAGAAAGCTAACCCTGTATTCCATAACTGATGATACATTAAATTTAAAATAGTGACCCATTAGCTTTAAGCTCTTTTTAACCTCCATTAACATTTAAATTCTTTGCCCCCTTCTTATATAATGTCATAGCTAAAATAAAGAATATTCCTAAATACAATAGTTGAATTGAAAATTGTTTGTAAAAATCAGAAAATGAAAAATCTACTGCAAGCCTTGCTGGAACATAAGTTACATAAGCAAATGGTAGGTACTTGGATATTTTCGCAAGCCAATTGGGAAAAAGTTCTATTGGCATAAGCATGCCCCCTAAAGTAAATATTAACTTTGAATAAATCCAAAAGAAAGCAGTATTGTCCTCAAACCAAAAGGCTGTTAGTGCTAAGGTTATATAAATAAAAAAATTAATACAGCAGCCTACAATTAATGATAGAAATATAAAAGGGAGATGTAACAAGTTAAAGTTTTCCAAGGTTCCAACATAAAGTAATCCTATAGAAAGTCCAACTATGCCATTTGTTAAAAGCTTTATACCTATTTCACCTATAAAATAAGAGAAGCAATATATAACATAGTTGTATGGCTTGTTCAATAAGTAAGCTATATTACCACTCTTTACATCTTCATTTACTTGTACATGTATATCTGTTCTTGAAAGAGTAACTAATTCTGTAACAATTAAGTACCAAATCATTGCATTCAGGCTTATTCCAGCAATTGTGTTTCCCTTTTGTGAATATATATTTTTCCAAAGCATCAAATATATAAACATTATAAATACGAAAAATATATTTTTACTAAGAAAATTCCAAAAATATACTAAGCTATTGGACATTGTTATTTTAGAGATTTGTCCATACTTATGAAGCACCTTCATAGGTTTCACCACCCTTATTTAGCTTGTAAATATGTGATATTATTTCCTCCAGCGGTGGCTCTGATATAGTTATGTCATTTACCTTTCCACATTTAATTAGATCAGTTAGCACCTGGTCTATGTCTTGTTTTGATGTGTCCACTTGAACCTTTATGGCATTGCCCTTATTTTTAATAATATTTAGATGGCAATTGTCAAGACTCACTATTTCATTATACTTAATTTGTATTATCTTCTTATTTAAATAGTCATGCTTAAGCCTCTTAATTGTTTCGTTTAATACCACCTCTCCATGATTTATAATGATTGCCCTTTTGCATAATTGTTCTATATCACCAGAATCATGGGAAGTTAAGAATATAGTTGTCTTTTCTTCCTTGTTAAGTTGCAATATAAGTTCTCGAATCTTCTGTTTTACAACCACATCCAGTCCTATGGTAGGCTCATCTAAAAAAATAATCTCAGGCTCATGTAAAATGGATGCTGCAATCTCACAGCGTATTCTCTGACCTAAAGAAAGTTTTCTAACAGGGATATCCATTAAATCACCTATTTCAAAAATATCTTTTAAGAAGTTTATTCTCTTTTGGAGCTTTACCTTATCCATTTCATAAATATTTCCTAACAAATGAAAGCTATCCAGCGGCGGCAAGTGAAACCAAAGTTGTGACTTTTGTCCAAAAACTGTACCTATTTTATAGGACAATTCCTTTCTTTCAGTTGATGGATTCATTCCTAACACTTGGATATTTCCTGAGGATGGAAATAATATACCCGTCATCATTTTTATAGTAGTTGATTTTCCTGCTCCATTTGGTCCTATAAAGGCTAATATTTCTCCCTTTTCTACTTCAAAGGAAATATTATTAACAGCTAGAATCTCTCGATAGTTTGGTGAAAAAATTGACTTAACACTTCCTTTTAATCCTTCTTCCTTTGTTTTAACTTTAAAAGTTTTGCAAAGATTATCAACTTTTATTATGCTCACTATAAACATCTCCTTTTCAAAAAAAATAAAGTCTCAAAAACAAATCTCTAAATTGAGACTCGTCCTTCAGGCTTTTCTCCTAAAAGTGTAGAAATAATCCTGTATCGCTCGGACCAGACATTTTATAAACCGGAACCCTAGATACACTCTCACGCTTAATAAATTATATCATATTTTCTATATATTACAAGTATTTTGTTATTATGAAAATTCATCCAACAATTTTGGCAAATGGAATCAAAATATGCCACTTGCCACGTGGATGGCACCAATTTTTTCCGTTTGTATTATATTACTTTAAGGAATATAATTGATATCTACCATAAAGTATTCTAAGGAGGTTATGTTTTGGGATATAGCATTATAGACATTGTAGATAAATCTATTGCTATTGCTTATAAAAGGCAAGGCCTTTACGCGGAAATAAGCGTGCAAAATCATCTTCCACCTTCAGTAAAGATATTATCTAAGGTCTTAGCTCACAATGTAGATAAAACTCTTTTCTCCTACCAAGAATTAAGAAAAGAAATTAATGATGATGAAATTGAAATTAATTTTGCAATATATGATAAGATATCATTTTTAATAAGCCAATTTAATTTAAGAAAATATTCTACTGACGCTACAACACCTAAAGAATTTTTGAGTTTTTCTCTTAATTATGAAAAGGAAATATTAGCCTTGTTTCTTGACATCCAAGGACGATTGGTTGAAACCTCCAAAGATACAAGCTCAAAAGCATATACCATATTATCTGATATGATTAGAACTAAAAGTAAGCTAATTGAGAACCTAGAGAGACACATGTAATCTTTGATTGTATTATAAAAGGCTAAATGCAGATGTTGCAAATAGCCTTTTGTTTTTTTGATAATTCATTAAATTTGTATTTAATATAAATAAACATAAGAAACACACATTAATTAACTATTGTTGAAGACTGCTATATTGTCGCCTAATTTCCAATATATCAAAATAATTCATATATTATTTTTGCAAGAATTCTTATTATTGTGGAATACTAAATTGGTTCTCACTTTTTATTATATATAATTGGAGGTCATAAACTCATGAGAAACCCTATTCGTAAAACTAGTATTTTAATTATTATGTTTTCTTCATTTTTACTATTATATTTATTACTCTATAAATTAAATAATGTTTACACCAACAAAAACATGAGTATTTCTACAATCGCTAATATAAATCCAGATAAAACTGAAATCACTGAATTACTTAAAAATATTTATAAGGATCGTTGTTCCATGTTTGTTACTAAAGATCTTACTAATCTACCAGGTTATTATGATCTCACACAAAATCTTGGAAAGTGGAGTTTTCAACATGAAGTAAAAAGATTAAATTATTTTAATGACTGGTCAAGTCAAAGAGGTATGAATTTTATAAATGTGGAATCTATCCCAAAAGTTAGAAACATAACTACAACCAAAAGAGGTCTTCGATTATTGGTAGATGAGTATTATAAATTCCAATATACATATAAAAATGATATAACTCCTACTACAAATATTTTTGGAGTTGGGTTAATACATTCAATGGAACTAATAAAAAACGAAGAAAAATGGGTGATTTATTCTGATTGGTATTTAGATTGCTTTGAGGATGCTCTAAAATCTTACCGTGGAGATTTAAAAAACTTGAAGCTTAATACTGACCAAAAAACTATATATACCTTAGGTAATTGTCCAAAAACAATATCTCAGTTAAAGGTTATTCCCAAAGGTAGATATGACAAAGTTAAGGCTGTTAAATATGCAGATAGGTACTGTGGGATACCTTGGGCAAATGGAAATTCATCAAAATACAATAAAAAGTATACTAACTATACCGGTAATGGTGGTAATTGTACTAATTACGTCTCTCAATCAATTGGAGATAGTGAAGGTGGCGGTTTGAGATTTGATAGCGCTTGGAAATATGAAGGAGAGAGCGGAACCTCAGCCTGGGTTAATGCTGATGCCTTTAAAAATTATTTAATTTATAGTGGACGAGGACAACTACTTGGGAGAGGTACCTTTAACCAATTAATTTCTCCACTTCCTGGCTATCCATGTGGATCAATTCAAAAATTAGATATAGGTGATCTTATTTGTTATGCCAAAGGAAGAGATATAGACCATTTTGCTATAGTTACAGGTTTTGATTGCCATGGTTACCCTCTTGTTAACACACACACCATCGATAGGTATCACGTTCCCTGGGATTTAGGTTGGGGAGATAAAAATATTAATTTTTATTTAATACATTTAAAATGAGGATACCAAATGGTAACCTCATTTTTTTAGAATCTATTCTTTAACACTTTATTAATTTCATTGTTTATACTCTCAACATCTACCGAATTTATTATTTCATCCTTCAATTTATATTTTTGCTTTAGTAGCAGTATCCTATAAACACTTTCATCTATCCGCTCCTGGGATAATTCTCCCTTTAATACTGCATCTTTAATTGAATTAATTACTGCTACCTCATTATCATAGCCATGGCAAACAAGCATAATATCAGTTCCAGCCTTTACAGATTTAACAGCGGCCTCTCCAATATGATAGTTTTTCACTATGGCACCCATAGTCATATCGTCAGTTATTATAACACCATTAAAATTAAGATCACCTCGTAAAATATCTGTAACAACTATTTTTGATAATGAAGCTGGATTTTCACTATCAATCTTTGGCAAAAGTATATGTGCAACCATTATTGCATCTGCATTATTATTTATTGCCTCTACAAAAGGTACTAATTCTAAACTCCTTAGCCTCGTCAAATCATTATTTACTGAAGGTAATCCTATATGAGAATCTACTGAAGTATCTCCATGTCCTGGGAAATGTTTCACTACAGATATAATATTTTGTGACTGAATGCCCTTCATAGTTTGAATACCTAAGCTACTTACGATATTTACATCTGCTCCGAAAGACCTATCCCCTATAACTGGATTCTTTGAATTACTATTGACATCCAAAACTGGTGCAAAGTCCATGTTAAAACCAAAGGAACCTATCTCCATCGCAATAGTAATACCTATTCTATTAGATAAGACATCATCGTTTATTTTTCCTATTGTTTTATTTGTTGGAAACTTTTTAAACTCCACAGGCATTCTTGTTACTCTACCGCCCTCTTCATCTACAGATAAAAATAGCGGTATTTTATTTCGCAGATTTTCACTTTTTAATGAATTTAGTAGATTAAGTAATTGATTAGTATCCTGAACATTATTCGAAAATAATATAACTCCTCCTACCTTAGATTTCGCTATGAGGCTTTTAGTATTTTCATTTAAATCATATCCCTCAATTCCTACTACGAGCATTTGCCCTATCTTTTCTTCTATTGTCATTTCTCCTATTTGCTCTTTGATTGGATCTATTGGTTTAGGCTCAGGTATTATTTCTGAACCTTGAATATTATTTTCTTTTGTCGTTGCTTCCTCAGCCACACTATTATTTGCATTTTGATTATTACCTTTCTTTATTATGCTACAACCAGACATAATTGATAAAATCAAAATTAATACTAGAATTAGACTTGATTTTTTCAACACTCAACACACCCTTTTCCTTTGCACAAATATTATATACCACTTCAACTGTATCATAATAATATATTTTTTTATTTTCTATGTATCCAGAAGTGGTAAAAATATAGCAACAGAATACTTGAATAGTTTTACTTTTTTGTAGGAAGTTTTAGGTTTATTTCCAATCATTTTATCCTCTCCTTAGCAATTATTATACTATAATTACTAGCCCTATAGGAACTAACTAATTAAATTCCAAAAAAAATAAACCCTATAGGTTTAATCCTATAGGGTTATAATAATCTTTTTACTATCTTCTGAATCCTCTGTCATTTTGTTGCTTTCTTGCTCTTCTGCAATCAGCACATCTTTGAGGTTCATTATCGAATCCTTTTTCTTTGTAAAATTCTTGCTCTCCTTCAGTGAATACGAAGTCATTAGAACAGTCTTTACATACTAATGTTTTATCTGCCATTTTAAACATTCCTCCTTTTTTCAAATATTAAGATGTAACAACCGATTAACAATTATATTCTAAAAAGAGGATATGTTGTTATCTAGTTAATCTCAGAACTAACTGCTATTACACAATTAATATAGAATAATAATACCATATATAAAAATGAAATGCAATACAATTTTTTCTTTTTTTTAACAATATTTCTCAATTTAATCATAAAAGAAGAAGAGCAAATTCCATGATTCTGCTAATAACTGATTATACTTTGGAACAATTAGTTGTTAACAATTCCCATGCTTTTTCTGGAAACTTTCTTTCTGAAATATTGTTAAAATAAATTTTTAACAGACTTTGATATTTCTATTGCATTTTATTTTATATGTGTTATCATATTGTTATATCTTGATATAGCAATATAGCAATAAGATTTATACATATTAAATTTTATTTCAAAGGAGGTATACCAGTAGGATCTATGGATACAAATTATACGAAATACAGTGAACTTGCAGAGATTCTAAAAGTATTAGCACATCCTATTAGGCTGTGCATAGTGAAAAGTATATTAGATCAAGGCGGGTGTAATGTAGGTCATATGCAAACTTGCCTCTCGATTCCTCAATCTACCGTATCCCAACACCTACAGAAGTTAAGGTATGCTGGTGTAATAGATGGAAAGAGGCATGGCCTTGAAGTTAACTATAAAATTAAAGATGAAAGAATAATCAAGTTACTAAATTCAATTTTAATATTGAGTTAATAAATAGATTAAAAGAATACAAGGGGGAATAATTGTAATGAAAAAAGTATTAATAGTAGGTGGAGTAGCTGGAGGAGCAACAACTGCAGCCAGGCTTAGGCGACTAGATGAAACTGCAGAAATAATTATGTTTGAAAGAGATGAATACATTTCTTTTGCAAATTGTGGACTTCCTTATTATATTGGTGAAGTAATAAAGGATAGAGATAATCTTTTAGTACAAACACCTGAAAGCATGAAGGCAAGATTTAATATAGATGTTAGAAACAACAGCGATGTAGTAGGTATTAACACGTCCAAAAAGACTGTAACTGTTAATAATAAGGTCCGTGGTACTTATGAAGAAAGCTATGATTATTTAGTGTTATCACCTGGTGCAAAAGCAATTAAACCTAATATAGAAGGTATTAACAGTAAAAGAATATTCACCCTACGAAATATACCAGATACTGATAATATAAAAGCATATGTAGATAAAAAGGGCATTAATTCTGCTGTAGTTATTGGCGGAGGCTTTGTTGGTGTAGAAATGGCCGAAAACTTAAAGGATAGAGGACTAAATGTTACTATAGTAGAAGCAGCCCCTCATGTAATGGCTCCTTTTGATACAGATATGGTTTTAACAATTGAAAAGGAAATTTCAGATAATGGTGTGGATTTAGTTTTAAATGATGGAGTAAAATCATTTAAAGATAATGAAGATAGCGTGGAAATAACTCTAAATAGTGGTACAAAATTAAACGCTGATATAGTAATTTTGGCTATTGGCGTAACACCAGATACTGGATTTGCAAAAGAAGCTGGTATTAAAACAGGTGCTAGAGGTCATATCTTAGTAAATGATAAAATGGAAACGAATGTAGAGGGCATATTTGCAGTAGGCGATGCTATTGAAGTTGTAGATTTTATAAATAAAACAAATACTGCAATACCACTAGCTGGTCCTGCAAATAAACAGGGTAGAATAGCTGCTGATAATATAGCAGGTCTTGGTACTACTTATAAAGGAACTCAAGGAACTTCAATTATAAAGGTATTTGGTTTAACGGCTGCAAGTACAGGTAATAATGAAAGAACTTTAACTAGACTTAATATCCCTCACAAAGTTATATTTGTTCATCCTGCAAACCATGCATCCTATTACCCTGGGTCTATACCTATGACTTTAAAACTTATTTTTAATGCGGAAGGTAAAATACTTGGAGCTCAAGGTGTTGGTTATGATGGAGTAGATAAGAGAATTGATGTACTTGCTACCGTTATACGCCTAGGAGGAACAGTTACTGATTTGACAGAGCTAGAACTTTCTTACGCACCACCTTTCTCATCAGCTAAAGATCCCGTAAATATGGCAGGATATGTAGCACAGAATGTATTGGCTGGTAGAACTAATTCATTAACCACAGATGAGTTTATTGCATATGATAAATCAAATTCTATAATACTGGATGTTCGTACTGAAATAGAATTTGATAACGGACATGTGGAAGGCGCTATAAATATTCCTGTTGATAGTTTAAGAGAACGAATCTACGAGCTTGATAAAAATAAAGAAATTCTTGATTATTGTCAGATAGGTCTAAGGGGTTATGTAGCTGAAAGAATATTAGTTCAAAAGGGATTTAAGGTTAAAAACTTAACCGGAGGATATAAGTCAATTTTAATTTCAAGTTTCACTCCAGAAAAAATTCAAGCAAGTTCTACCTCAAAAAGACAGATTTTAGATCTTGATACTCAAGTTATAAAGGAACAAGTAGATAAAGGAATTGAAAATTACGATAAGCTACTAGATGCTTGTGGTTTATGTTGCCCAGGTCCATTAATTCAAGTTAAAGCCAGTATTGATGACTTAACCAATGGCCAAATATTAAAAGTAACAGCTTCTGATCCTGGCTTTTATGCAGACATAAAATCTTGGTGTACTAAAACAAACAATGAATTGCTAGATCTTCGAAAAGAAAAAGGCATGGTTTATGCATTTATAAAGAAAGGCAATAACTCAAACAAAGTAAGTAAATCCTTTCCATCAGATATAGTAGAAAAAAATAATAAAACCATGGTAGTTTTTAGTGGTGATTTGGACAAAGCCATTGCGGCCTTTATTATTGCGAATGGTGCAGTTGCTATGGGTAGTAAAGTTACTATACTATTTACTTTCTGGGGTCTTAACATCATAAGAAAACCTGAAAAAGTATCTGTAAAAAAAGGAATGATAGATTCCATGTTTGGATTTATGATGCCAAGAGGCAGTAAAAAACTCAGACTTTCCCAAATGAACATGATGGGGCTTGGTGCCAAAATGATCCGTTCCGTAATGAAAAATAAGAATATCTCTTCTCTTGAAGATTTAATAAAATCAGCCATTGATAGCGGCGTAGAAGTTGTTGCTTGCTCAATGTCCATGGATGTTATGGGCATTACAGAAGCAGAACTTATCGATGGAGTTACAATTGGTGGAGTTGGTTATTACTTAGGTGAAACTGAAAATTCAAATGTAAATCTATTTATCTAGTGCCACCCACGTGGCAAGTGGCAAGTTAAAAAATATATGCGGTGGCAACTACCAATGTAGTAGCCACCGCATTTTATTATTTTTATAGATTCTTAAATTTTGCTAAATTAAATAGAAGAGAGCATGTGCCCCCTTCTATTTATAGCAACCTAAAACAATAAGTTATTTTTTCAAATTCCCATTAAAACTTGAGAGTCCATGGTTCATATGATATATTGGTCCGAAATTATTTTTCAATAATACATTAACAGCTTTAGGACTTCTACCACCGGATGCGCAGTGCACTAAGATTGGTTTGCCTCGAAATTTTTCTAGTTCTTGAATCCTTGAACCAATTTCATTTACAGGAATTAGTTTAGATCCATTTATATGTCCTGATTGATACTCACCCTTAGTTCTAACATCTAGAATAACAAGATTTTTAGTATCTCTAATAAAAGAAACCGCCTCAGATCCTGAAATATTTTTTACATTTTTATTAAACTTAATCATTATTCTAGGATAAATCATATAGACCAGTAAAAGAAGACCTACTATTGTAAATAAATTATTCATATTTTCCCCCTATATATTTTAGTATTTTTTGTAACTATATATGTTTTTCCTATTTTCCATTAACATTTAATTCTTTTATTTTTATATACCCCCTATAGGTATATAATATCATTAATATTCAATAAATACAATATATAATTTGTAAATTAT
>CAYXOL010000051.1:0-38035 GCA_964467165.1 uncultured Clostridium sp. | reverse complement strand
TTATCACTATTATTCATACTTTGTCATAGTTTTAAGTAGCTGTTGCTACCTCCTTTAGCACATTTAAATAATAATTCATTATAGCTATTCTATTTTAGAGTAGCTATTTTCAAATGCACCTTGTTTTTATTATTCGAATCTTGATTTTTTCTCTATAACAACTGGGAACTCTTCATCCCCTTTTAATACAGTATTCTCACTAATAATAGTATTCTTATCAATTATAACATTAGTTAGTTTGCATCCCTGTTTAATTAGGCAGTTTTCAAAAATTATACAATTTTTAAGTTCTGCACCGCCCTCAACTGTTACTCTTCTTGAAAGTATACTATTCTCTACACTCCCTTTTAAAATACATCCATTGGATATAAGTGCATTTTTAACTTTTGATCCATTAAGGTATTTAGATGGTTCTCCATCTTTACTCTTCGTATATATTAACCCATTATTAAAAAATAATTCCTTTGTTACCTTTCCATTTAACATGTCCATACTAGTTTTATAATAATTTTTTATAGAATTTACACATTGAAGGTATCCTTTAAACTCAAATGCATTTACATTAAATTCAGAAACATTATCATAAATAGCTGCTTTTATTGAATTATGATAACCTGTCTGAACGGCCTTATTTATAATACTTATAAGGGTACTTTTTTTCATTATAAACATTTCCATGGATATGTTTAGCTTATCCTCTGCTCCAATGTTTTTGCCAATGCTCAAAACTTTATTCTCATCATTCATATACAAGGTATTACTATTTATATAATGTTTTTTACCATTATTTGTTTTTTTGAATAATAAAGTTATATCACTACCTGATTGTTCATGAAATCTGGCAGCCTCATTATAATCAATGTTACATATCATATAAGAGGAAGATATTATTACATAATCTTGCTTTGTTCTATGAATATATTCCATATTGCCACTTAATACATCTATATCTTTTAATTGGGAACTCTCTGTTGAAAAATTAAATAAAAATAGCCCGTTTATTTTCCTATCCAGATCCCACGACTTGCCCGATCCCAAGTGGTCCACCAAAGATCTCGTTTTTGTGTTAGCGAATATACCTATATTATGAATACCCGAATTCACCATATTCGAAAGCACAAAATCAATAACCCTGTATCTTCCTCCTATAGGTATAGATGCTATAGGCCTTGATTTTGTAAGACTTTTAATATTATCTTCATTCTCATTTAACATTAGCATCCCTATATAGTTTTTTAGCATACTAGCACCCCCTCAACTTATAATTTAGTTGTTATTTTCGAATCCACTTTAATATCTTTTCCTTGTTCTATAACAAGAATATCTTTTCCATTACCAATATATGAATTACGTCTTATGGTAACATCACTTCCAATAATCGCTTTATCAATAACTACATTATTTCCTATTTTAGTATTTGGCAAAATAACAGAATTGGTTATTTTAGTATTTTTGCCTACATGTACTCCTTGGAAAAGCACACAATTATTAACCTCTCCAAAAACAGTACATCCCTCATTTACCATGGCATTGCTTATCTTAGCCTCAGGTCCAATGTATTGAGGTGGTAACATAGCATTAACCGTATATATTCTCCAGTCCGTGTCGTGTATATCTAAATTATTATCCTCAGCTAATAAATCCATATTGGCTTCCCAAAAACTTTCAATAGTACCAACATCTCTCCAATATCCTTTGAAGTGATACGCATATAGCTTTTGATTATTTTTAATCATTTTTGGTATTATATTTTTCCCAAAATCATTATCGGAATTTTTATCAAGGTTGTCCTCTTTTAAAAGTTGCTTTAAAACAGACCACTTAAAAATATAAACTCCCATAGATGCTAAATTACTTTTTGGATCTTCTGGCTTTTCCTCAAATTCATAAATAGTATCATCCGCGCGGGTGTTCATCATTCCAAATCTACTAGCTTCCTCCCTAGTAACTTCTAGCACAGCAATAGTAACATCTGCCTCTTTTTCTTTATGATAATCCAGCATTTTGGAATAGTCCATTTTATAAATATGGTCTCCTGATAAAATAAGCACATATTCAGGATCATAGCTATCAATGTAATTGGTATTTTGAAATATAGCATCAGCTGTACCATTGTACCAATTCCCTCCATCTTCGCTTTGGTAAGGGGCAAGCATACTTACTCCACCATTTCTTCTATCTAAATCCCAAGGTGAACCTATGCCAATGTGAGAATTTAAAGCTAGAGGTTGGTATTGTGTAAGAACTCCTACAGTGTCTATATTAGAATTAGAACAATTACTTAGTGAAAAATCAATAATTCTATACTTTCCGCCAAAGGGAACTGCTGGCTTTGCTATCATTTTTGTTAATTGTTTAAGTCTTGAGCCTTGACCTCCTGCCAGTATCATAGCTATCATTTCTTTTTTTAACATGCTAGTTCGCTCCTTTCTAAACCACAGTGTATGCCTAAATACATATTGATCAGAACAAATAAAATTTACAAAAACAAATAAAATTTACAAAAATAAATACTCTCCATGCTTTAAACTATAAATATTGAAAAATAAACAATATTTTTCATCATTTGCTATAATATTTCTAATAATATATCTAAAATTATAACATATAAATATTAAAAAACGAAAAAAAATTCTAAATTTTTATTTTTTTCTGTTAATTTGAATTAGGCCTTATTTTCTGCCAGTTAACCTTATATTTTCAACGCATTTTTTGTAATATTATAGTATAAAAATAAGTTACTAGCTTAGCTTCCTCCAATAAGATATAATTTAACCTAACGGGCGGAATTCTTCCATCCTCTTAGGTGGTGACTAGTTCACAATAAGAATACATTTATAGATATGTTAACAACAATTTTAACATAAAGGAGAATAACCTATGGAATATCTAAATATATTATCTAAATTTAAATTTATAATGCTGCGTATACGTACATTCCTTGTATTAAATAGCAAAACAATTTTAAAAATTGTTTTTTCTGTGCTTATACTTGTGTTAATTTATTTGGAGGGTAAAAAAGAATTGTCATCCCTTAATTTATCTGCTTCTCTTTCCCTATTAAGAAGTTTTCAGCCTATAAAGCTTTTACTATTTTTCATTGCAGGTTCTGCCGCTGTAAGCTGTATGACTCTTTACGATTATTTTATAATTAAAAATTTCAAATACAAAATATCATTATTAAAAACTTGGAAAATTTCTTGGATATCCAATACCTTTAACAATTTTCTAGGCTTCGGTGGATTAACTGGTGCAGGAATTCGTAGCATGCTTTATAAAGAAGAGAGCGTGCCTAGCAAGGAGTGTCTATTTATAAATGTTTTACTTGTCCCAGCGACTACAACAGGGCTATCAATACCATTGCCATAGGACTAATGCTTTTAGTGCTTTCCTGGAAAATTAAAGAAAGATTAAAAAGAGCTTTTAATTGGACTCTTATTTTATTAATTTTAGGTGCACTTACCACCTTTATGAAGGGTTTAGACTTTGAAGAAGCTACATTTTTATTAATCATTGCCCTATTATTGTGGTTATCCAAATCTCGTTATTATAGAGAAAGTGCACCACTGAGGAAAAGAACTTTAGCTCTATATTTGTTTATAACCTCTTTAAGTATTTTTCTGTATGTATTACTTGGTAATACTATTCATGCTGATTTTATAAATTCCGACAAAGCTTTTTATATACTAACAGTCCGTCCACGTACTTTGACTAAGAATGCAATTTTTGCTTTTATTATTTGTTGGATATTTTTGTTTTTCTTGCTAAGCACACGTTTTAATACAAAATTTAATAATAAGCCAAAACAAGAAGATCTTGAAAAACTAAAGCAGTTTCTCCAAAAATATAAAGGCAATTTTCTTACTCATCTTATATTTTTGAAGGATAAGAACCTTTATTGGGCTCAAGATGATAAGGTACTTCTAGCTTATGGCGATATTGGTAACAAATTAGTGGTGCTAGGTGACCCCATAGGTGATTCTTCATTATTTAAAAATGCCATTGAAGATTTTCAAATCTTTGCAGACAAATTTGGTCATACTCCTATTTTTTATCAGGTTAGCGAAAAATATTTTAAACAATATCATGAAAATGGATATTATTTCTTTAAACTAGGCGAGGAAGCTATAATAGACCTAACTACCTTTAGTCTTGCTGGTGGTGGAAGTAACCAATCCTTACGCTCTGCAAAAAATCGTTTAGAAAAAGAACATTTCAAATTTGAAATGTTAAATCCGCCTTTTTCCAGTGATATGATTTCTGAAATCAAACTAATATCCGATATATGGCTTGGTCAAAGAAAAGAGAAAGGTTTTTCATTAGGGTTTTTTAGTGAAGACTATATACAATCCTCCACAGTAGGAGTATTTAAGAATGATCAAGGTAAAATTGTAGCCTTCGCTACCATAATGCCAGGATATGACGATGTATCTCTGTCTATTGATTTAATGAGATTTGACCATAGCATTTGTCCAAATGGCACTATGGAAGCTCTTTTTGTAAACCTGATTAATTGGTCAAAAGATGAAAATTACAAATATTTTAATATTGGCATGGCCCCACTCTCCAATGTTGGATTATCACCTTTTGCCCACGAACAAGAAAAATTAGCAAAGTTTGTTTATAAATTCGGTAATTATTGGTATAAATTTTCAGGACTACGTAATTATAAAGAAAAATTTCATCCTGACTGGGAGCCTAGATATCTAGCTTACCCAAAATTTATTTCACTGCCTACTTTATTAATAGAGCTCGCTATTCTTATTTCAAAAAATGATAACGAGCATTAGTCCTATTTTTTATAAATAAATCTTTTTTACAAAAGAGGTGTGAAAATGGTAAGTAAATTGCCTAATGGAATAACAATTTTTCACCCTCTTCTCCAATTATCCACATACCTTTTTCTATATCTTCCATGGATAACCTAGAAAACCCTAATCTTATAGTATCCTTCCCCTTATCATCCGTATAAAATATATCTCCAGGGGCAAAAATAACCCCTCGAGTATAACATCTATCCAACAAATCTCTCGCGTTAATTCCCTCCAATTTTATAAATATATAAAGACCACCATCCCCTAAAATATATTTATGTGGTATATGTTTTTTAGCCAGTCTTGTAATCAAGTCATACTTTTCTTTATATATGTTCCTTGCTTTTTTTACGTATCTTTCAAAACTCCCACTTTTCATATATTCATATAAAATCGCTTGATCCAATGATGATGTGTGAATATTTCGGCTTCTTTTTACACATTCTAACGTATCTATGAGTTTTTTATCAGCAAATATCCATCCTATCCTGATTCCTGGGAAAAGAATTTTTGATAAACTCCCGATATAAACCACTGAATTTTCCTGTCCACTAATTGATACTATAGGAGCAATATGTGTACCTAGATGCTGTAATTCCTCATTAAATCCATCCTCAATTATTGGTATTCCCGCAGCTTTAAGTAATTTATATATATCTTCTCTTTTTTTATAGGGCATTACCATTCCAGTGGGGTTGTGATAGGAAGGAACAAAATAAGCAGCCTTTATATCATTGTTTTTAAGTGCTTGCTTTAGTTTATTGGTGTTTATCCCATCCCTATCAACCTCAATACCAATTATATCAAGCCCATGAAGCTTCATGAGCTTGATGGCTGTATTATGAGTTGGATTTTCACATATTATTTTATCTCCACATTCAGTAATTGTAGACAAAACTATATCAAAGCCTTCCGTAAATCCATTAGTTATTAAGATGCCTTTGTCAGTTGTATTAACTCCCTTTTGCCTCATATACTCTAGCAAAAAATTAATTAACGGTTTATACCCCTTGGCATAACCGTAATTAAGTATTTTCCCGCCTTCCTTTGAAATTGTGTTTAAAAAAGCCCTTTTAAATTCTTCAACATCAAATAAACTTTCATCTGGCGCTATAGTTTTAAAAGAAATCATACCTTTTTTATATAACTTTTCATGATTCATAATATCTAATTTTTCAGCACAACTAGCATAGGTACTAATATTCTTTTCCCAGTTCATATTCCATTCATTATTCTTATCTACATCTATCTTAGAAACAAAGGTGCCCATGCCATCTACAGTATAGGCCAAATTATAATCACAAAGAAGTTCATAGGCTTTAATTATAGTAGTTCGGCTTCGTTTCATAAGCGACCCCATCTCTCTTGTTGAAGGTAGCTTGCTTCCAGGCGGAAGCATTCCATCTTCAATCATTTCCTTCATATAATTATAAACCTGAATATAAATAGGCTCATGTTTATTAAACTTTATATCGAAAAACATTACTGCACCTTCCATCCATAAGATATATTTTAATTTCTTATTCAATCAAGGAGTATTGGATTATTTTATCTAAAAGCTGACTAAAACTCAGTCCATATGCCTTAGCACTTTTAGGAAAAAGACTGTTCTGAGTCATACCAGGGAGCGTATTTATTTCTAGCACATATACTTCATCACCTTTTATTATCATATCAATCCTAGCATACACCTTAAGTTTAAAGGTATTCCAGCATTTTAAAGATATTTGCTCAACTTCCTCTCTAATGATTCTAGGTAGTTCAATAATTTTTTCTTCTGCGCCATGATTTTCATATTTTGAGCTATAATTAAAGATTTCTGATTTAGGATTTATTGAAATTACAGGAAATAGTTCCCCATTTAATATTGGACAAGTTATTTCTTCACCTTTTATATATTCTTCAATAATAATTTCATCATCATATTTTAAAGCTTCGCAAACCCCATTTATAAGTTCCTCTTTAGAATATGCTAATATTGTTCCAATACTTGATCCTCCATTATTAGGTTTTACAATTAGAGGATATCCTATATTTTCTATTATACTATAATCAATTTTTTTTTCATCTTTTACTATTACCCACTTAGGAGTTTTTATTCCTTCAGCTACAAACAATTTTTTACTAATATTCTTATCCATACATAAGGCGCTAGCTAAAACACCACAGCCTGAAAAAGGTACTCCTATACTCTCTAGTATGGCCTGAATTCTTCCATCCTCACCAAAGTTTCCATGAAGTGCAATAAATGCAAAATCTAGTGATTTAACCCTATCTATAAATTCATATTTACTATTTATCGGTATAGGTATAACCTCATATTTATTTTTATCTAAGTTTTCAATAATCTGATTCCCTGTTTTTTGTGATACTTCCTTTTCTGCTGATATCCCACCCATTAAAACTCCTACTTTCATACAATCACCCCTATATTTATTTTTCTAATACTATTGTATGGGATATATGTTATTAAAGTAAGAACCACCACCTGGTGAATTTCATAAGGTAGTGGTATCTATTATGCAAAAAAACTTCAGTTGGAATAATAATCCCCTTCTGAAGTCCTTAATTAAATAGATTTATTAAATTTTCAGAATCTTACCCATTAGAAATATCCATGCCATAAAATATTTCCACCATCTCTTTTTCTAATTTCTCTATAATATCGCATTTTTCCTCTTCATTTAAATCTTCTTCTTTTATCTCAAACAAATAGTTGTCCAACTCAAAATTATTTAATTTCATTTTTGTATGAAATATATTAGATTGATATATATTCATATCAATTAGGTTGTATTTATTTATAGTTTCACTAGCTATATAGTTTTGTATGGAATTAATTTCATGATCTATAAAATGCTTTTTACCGTCCATATCTCTGGTAAATCCACGAACCCTATAATCAATAGTAATAATATCCGAATCAAAACTACCTATTAAATAGTTTAGAGCTTTTAATGGGGAAATAGTCCCACAGGTTGCTACATCTATATCCACTCTAAAGGTGCTTATATTATTTTGGGGATGACTTTCAGGATAAGTATGTACTGTTACATGGCTTTTATCCAAATGTCCCACAATATTCTCACGAATGGGTGTTAGAATCCCTCTATTACAAGAAGGGTCTACCATATATAGTGGAATTTCTTCCTCTGAAATAAGTAATGTTACGCTTGCTCCTTGAGGATCATAGTCTTGCTTAGCAATATTCAGAACACTAGCGCCTATTATTTCAGTAACATCCGTGAGAATTTTTGTCAGCCTCTCAGCATTATATTGTTCATCAATATATTCTATATATTTTTTGCGATCTTCTTCTGTCCTAGTGTAGCAAATATCATAGATATTAAAACTTAATGATTTTGTTAAGTTATTAAACCCATATAGTTTTATTTTATTTTTATCATTCTTAGCCAACTTCATTCCCCATTTCTCTTAGACATCTTCTAAAAAAATTATATAACTTATGGCTTCTTTGTCAAGACATAAATTTGTAGTGCACATCTATTGTATATAATTATTTACTTGAAGTATATACTTTTTAACATTATAATCATTAATAATAGTAAGCTCTATATAATTATGTATATTGCTATTAACTTTATAACTTAAATATGAATATATATATAATATAGCATTTATATTTTATCACAATCTATATCATTATAAAATGGAGGGATTAATACAATGGATAAAAAATTAAAAGTTGGTTTATTAGGCGGAACTGGATTTGTCGGTCAACGACTTGTTACACTACTTGCAGATCACCCTTATTTTGAAATAGCTGTTATTGCTGCTAGTGAGAACTCTGTGGGTAAGACTTATTTTGAAGCTGTAAATAACAGATGGAAATTGGACTTGCCAATGCCAGAGAGTGTAAAAGATATAGTAATAAAAAATATAGATCAAGTAGATTTAATAAGCAGTGAAGTAGATTTTGTATTTTGCGCGGTTAATATGCCTGCAAATGAAATTAGAGAAATCGAGGAAAAATATGCAAAAGCTGAAACTCCTGTAATTTCAAATAACTCTGCACATCGCAAAACCTCTGATGTTCCAATGGTTATTCCTGAAATAAATGCTGACCATTTTGCATTAATCCCAGCTCAACGTAAGCGTTTGGGCACTAAAAGTGGTTTTATTGTTGCTAAACCCAACTGTTCAATTCAAAGTTATGTTCCTGCTATAAGTGCACTTATGCAATATAAGCCTAAAAAAATATTAGTTTGCACCTATCAAGCTATATCTGGCTCTGGAAAAATATTTTCGGACTGGCCAGAAATTAGCGATAATGTAATACCATATATAGGTGGAGAAGAAGAAAAGAGTGAGCAAGAACCTCTTAAAATTTGGGGTCATATGGAAAATGATAGCCTAGTAAATGCCACAGACCCAGTAATCTCAACGCAATGCATCCGTGTTCCTGTATCTGATGGTCACTTGGCTGCAGTGTTTGTTTCCTTTGAAGATAAACCATCCAAAGAAGCTATTTTAGAGCATTGGGCAAGTTTTAAGGGAAAACCACAACTTTTAAAACTTCCAAATGCTCCAGAACAATTTTTAACCTACTTTGAGGAAAATGATAGACCACAAAGTGGTCTAGATAGAAATATTGAAAAAGGTATGGGCATAGCAATAGGAAGACTTCGCGCTGATAGTCTATTTGACTATAAATTTGTTTGTCTATCTCATAATACTCTCCGTGGTGCAGCCGGTGGAGCAGTTCTTACAGCTGAACTTTTAATGGCTGAAGGATATTTGACTTCAAAATAGTTTTAAAATAGTTTTAAAATAAAAACCTTCTTATCTCAAGATGAATTACAACTTGAAATAAGAAGGTTTTTATTTTGGTGTCAATTTCGAGAAACTCTGAAATTCTGGGGACGGTTAACAACTAATTCACTTATAGTGTTGGGGGACAGTTAACAACTAATTCACTTAGGAACAAAATTAAGTCAAATAGTTGTTAACCGTCCCCAACTATTTTTAGTTAAAACTCTTAAATACTTCTAAGAATTTATCGATATCCTCCTGGGTGTGCTTAGTGCTCAAAAATGTTGCCTCAAATTGAGAAGGTGCAACATTTATTCCATTTTTTATCATATGTTGAAAATACCTTGTGAAGACAGAATTATCACAGGTTTTAGCATCATCAAAATTTTTAACCTCTTTTTTCTCTGTAAAGAAAGGTGTGATCATAGAACCACATCTATTAACTACCATAGGTATGCCTTTTTCTTTTGCAATTTCTAATAATCCCTTTTCAAGTCTCTCACAAAGCATATCCATAGTTGCATAGACCTTAGGGTTATTGTAAAGCTTTGTCAATGTTGCGTAACCTGCTGCCATTACCACAGGATTTCCTGACATAGTACCAGCTTGATAAACTGGTCCCATTGGTGATAATTGCTCCATTATCTCTCTTCTTCCGCCATATGCACCACAAGGAAGTCCCCCTCCCATGATTTTTGCATAAGTTATCAAATCAGGAGTTATTCCATATATGCTTTGCGCTCCTTTATATGCTACTCTAAATCCAATCATTACTTCATCAAAAATAAGTAGACTCTTATATTTGTCACACAAATTTCTAAGTTCTAATAAAAACTCTTTTTCAGCAGGGATAACTCCCATGTTTCCTGCCACTGGCTCAATGATTATGCAGGCAATATCATCACTATATTCCTCAAATATTTTCTTTACGCTATCTATATCATTGTAATTTGCTATTAAAGTATTTATAATGCTTTCTTTTGGAACCCCTGCAGAACCTGGTATTCCCGTGGTAATTACTCCTGAACCAGCTTGCACTAGAAATCCTTCAGCATGTCCATGGTAACAACCTGCAAATTTTATTATTTTGTCTTTTCCTGTGTAGCCTCTTGCAAGTTTAACTGCACTCATTGTTGCTTCTGTACCTGAGTTAACCATTCTTAACATATCAACACTATCTACAGTGGTGCAAATATGTTTGGCTAGTTTTAGTTCTATTTCTGTAGGTGCACCAAAGGCTATTGCATCCTGGCAGGTATCTTGTATAGCTTTTACAACATCCTCATCACTATGTCCAAGTATCATAGGTCCCCAAGCACATACAAAATCTATGTATTTGTTTCCTTCTTCATCATAAATATATGCACCTTTCCCCTTTTTAATAACTGGAGGATTTATGCCTAACCCATTAAAAGCTCTTACTGGGCTATTAACTCCACCAGGCATGTATTGCTTTGATTCATTAAATATGTCTAAATTTTTCATTATAGTTTCCTCTTTTCTTAGTATTATTTTTTGATATTTTTTATTTTTTCATAATTCAAATAATTATCCACCGATAACTATTTGAATTATGAATTATCCACAGGTTATTAGTAAGTAATCACAAAAGGATGCATTTAAAAAATCCTGCTTATTATATCTACACATTCTTTAGCTCTACCCTTCAAATGTTCCTCCTTTAAGACATCTATAGCTCTATTTATATAGGCATTAGAAGTACTCCGAAGTAACATTTCCGCTAATTTTTCATTATCTTTACTCTCTTTCTTGTGCTTAAAAGTATCTAACCTTTCTTTATAGATATCTTCACCATTGTCTTTTATCCTCTTTATAAAGGCTGATAGCTCCTTCATTTTTTTCCATTCTATATATTCTTTTATAGCTTTATCAACAATATATCTGTTATTTTTCATTGAATTTTCTCTTTTTCTGTAATTATCGTCATGAATATCTCTTAGTTTATCTATATCATATACTTCATATAATGGATTTTCACTTACTACTTCTTCTATATCCCTTGGCACTGCCAGATCAAATAATAATAATTGCTTGTTTGGTAATTCCTTTAAGTGAACCACATTATGAGGGGCTGAAGTGCAAGATATAACGCAATCCACCACTTGATAATACTTATGTAAATCTTTAAAAGGTATTATTTTCACCCTGGGGTCTTGTATATTAACCTTAATAGGATCCCTAACTGCAATATATAGTAAATCTATTTCTCCTTCTAGAATATATTTTGAGGTTAATTCCCCTACAGTTCCATAACCTAAAATCATAAAGTTTTTCAGACCTCTTCCCATGGCTTGTTTAACTACCATAGAAGATGAGGAAACTGGTATATCCCCTATTTTAGATTTAGTTCTAAATTCCTTGCCACAGGCAATGGCATTTTCAAAAAGTCTTTGAAGTTCTTTTTTAGTTGTTTTGGAGCCTTTTGCAGCTTCATAAGCGTCTCTAACTTGCCCCAGAATTTGATCCTCGCCAAGTAATAATGAATCAAATCCACAAACCACCTCCATTAAATGTTGCACCGCTTGTTCTTCCTTATAATTTGCTACACACTCTATTAAAGTCTTATCCCAATTTAATGCTTCAAAAATTTTGCTGATAATATTTTCATCCTTAGATTTAAAATATATCTCGGTTCTGTTACAAGTGCTTAAGATAACTGCCTCTTCACAAATATTTAAAAGAGCCTCTAACGACCTAGCTTGATGCTTTGGTATAATGGAAAGTTTCTCCCTAATTTCTATTTTCACATCGTGTTTTACTCCTATTAATTGTATCATTTCATCATCTCCAAAAATACATTTCTATTGCATAGTGCATATATTACATATAGTAATATTAGATAAAACATTGCCCCATACATTAATTTTATTGTATCCATTATATGTTCCTTCCCTAAATCTATTATTTTATTTCCAATAGTGGGTTTATACATTTTCTCTCCGAAATATATATTTGTGCCACCTAGTTGAACTCTCATAGCACCTGCTGCAGCGCCTTCCGGATAAGCACAATTAGGACTTTTATGATTTTTTCTATCCCTTATCATTACTTTTATACTTTGTGTAATATTGCCCCCAACCACTGGTGCCGCTAAACAAATTAAAAAGCCAGTTAATCTTGCAGGTATAAAATTAAATACATCATCAGTTTTAGCTGGAAAGAATCCAATATTTTTATATTTTTCATTCATATATCCCAGCATTGAATCCATAGTGTTTATTCCCTTATACATCATAGCTAAAGGTGCCCCACCTACAATTGCATATAGAATAGGTGCTATGACCCCATCTGCTGTATTTTCTGCAATGGTCTCCACATCTGCTCTTACTATTTCATATTCACTAAGGGTTTTGGTATCTCTTCCTACAATATAAGATAATTTAATTCTCGCATCCTCTATATCATTTTCAACTAATGAGTTATACACCTTTATGCCTTCCTTATGAAGGCCTTTAGTAGCAATTGTTGTCCAAAGCAATATAATATTTAAAATATGATATAACCAAAAGACTCCACTGGAAATTCTTAATATTATAAAAGGCACTAAAAAACTAGAAAATGCTACTAATAATACAATAAGTCCCCCAAACACTTTAATTTGTTTATTGGTTTTACATAACTTTCTTCCGGTGTTATCTAATATAGAAATAAGTTTTCCTATATAAATCACGGGATGTGGAAACCAATATGGATCTCCAATTAATAAATCTAGGACAACCGCTAATATTAAATCTACTACATTAGTCATAATCAGTATTTCCATTTTAATTCCTCACTTACTTTACTTAATTGTCAGATTTATTTTTTTCGGTTTATTCCCATGATTTTATAAATTGTATCCATGTCTATGCTTTCTCTAACTATATCCGCTAGCTTATCTATTTCTTTTTCTCTTAAACTTTCATAAGGTTTAGATTCTTTAGTATCCATAGCTTTTTTTATTCTTAGTGAATTTAATAAATTTTCTCTAAACTCTACTCCATCTAATATTCCATGAATATACGTACCCATAATATTTCCATATTCATTAATTGCTCCATCCAAAGAGGAAATAGCTTCACCTTCCAATGAAAGCTTATCACCATTGTTTTCATATATTTCAAAAAGTGGTTTTGCCTTATTCCCATATTTACAAATCCCCATATGTATTTCATAACCATAGGCATCAATGCTCATATCAATACTACGAGCCTTTACTCTTGTAGTTATTTTTTCGTCTTGGAATATTGTATCTATGTCTAAAAGCTTCATGCCATCTACTTGCTCTAAATTTGATTCCACACCACTAGGATCCTTTAAGCTATTTCCTAGCATTTGATAACCTCCACAAATGCCTAATATCTTGCCATGCACACTATATTTCACAATGGCATCTGAAAGTCCTGACTTCCTCAAAGTAATTAAATCTTCGATAGTATTTTTAGTTCCCGGTATAATAAGTAAATCTGGATTCCCTAACTCTTCTTTAGTTTTAACAAATCTAACTGATACATCTTCCTCAGCCTTTAGAGCATCTACATCTGTAAAATTTGATATATGTGGAAGCCATATTACTGCAATATCAATAGGGGCAGTGATTTTTTTATTAAATTCTACTGTGCCGTCTTCATCTTCTAGATCCAATCTAAAGTATGGAACTACTCCTAAACAAGGAATATTTATTATATCCTCAAGCATCGTAAGTCCAGGCTTTAAAATTTCTAAATCCCCTCTAAATTTGTTTATTATAGTTCCCTTAACTCTTTTTTTCTCTTCCTCATTAAGTAAGAGTAGTGTGCCTGCTAGGGAAGCAAATACTCCCCCCTTATCTATATCCCCTGCTAGTATTACAGGGGCATCTATAAGCTCTGCCATTCCCATATTTACTATATCTCTATCTCTTAAATTAATTTCTGCTGGGCTACCGGCTCCCTCCAATACTATAATTTCAAATTTCTTTTCTAATTCTTCAAACTGCTGTTTTAACATATCTCTAAATTCCAGTTTCATATTATGATATTCCATAGCTGTACTATTTCCAAAAACTTTTCCATTAACTACAATCTGACACTTTTTATCTGAGGAAGGTTTTAATAAAATTGGATTCATAAATGCCTCTGGCTCAAGACCAGCTGCGTAAGCTTGAAGCACCTGTGCACGTCCCATTTCTTTGCCATCCATTGTAATATAAGAATTCAACGACATATTTTGTGACTTAAAAGGACATACAGTAAACCCATCTTGTTTAAAAATTCTACAAAGTGCTGTTACTAATATACTTTTTCCTACAGACGAAGCTGTTCCTTGAACCATTATTTTAGCCATTACTATTCCTCCTTATATGCTTTTTTTGTGCAAAATAAAAAACAGCAAGCTTACACACCTGCTGTTATGTACAATATTTCATCGCACTAACTTAAATCCTACAAGTTCTTTCCCGCCGAAAGCTTAATATTAATGTTCTAGGCAGGTCTCCTGACTCTTGATTCACTCTTTTCTTATCCCTCCCTGAAACAGGTGGTTATAAAAATTCGTTGTCAATTACAGTAGCGGGGGCTGTTGTGGAATCACACCACATTCCCTTTTCACCTTATTAATAATCTACTATCGTAGCTTAATCTACTTTAGAGATAATTAATAAAAGGCACCTAAAAAATATCTATTCAATTTTTTTCTAATATACAATAATAAAATTAAATTTATTAAACATTCCAGTATTTTATGTATTTCTACAAATCTAAGTTTATAGTATTACATTAATTCTGTCAATATATAAGAATTTAAGATAACCCTTCTTATATTTTTAAATTATATAATTTACTAATTATATATATATTCATTATTTTGGGCATCTAATTTTTCCACTTTACTCACTTTAATCATTGGAATTACACTAATTTCTCCACTTTTAGCATCCTTATATTCTCGCTGACTTAATATGCCCTCTATATTTACCCAAGTACCTTCAGTGAGTGTTTTCTCCTCTGAATTACCACACAGAATACCTACTAATTGAGCATCTGCTGCGCAACAACTTACAACAATTCTAGATAATATAAATTCATCTTTATTAAGTCCCTTTTGTTTATATATAAAGCCTTTCATATTAATTAATTTACCAAGATAATTCTGTGGATTTCCATATATATCTTCATAAATATTTATGAAATTTTCACTGGTCATACTTATAGTTTTTCCTTTTTCCCCTGTTATATTATCCAAAGGATTTTTTAATGTAACATTTGTATTTTCAGAAATATTTGTATTTTGGGCAAAATGAGTATTTCCATCATTATGCTCACACACCTCTGTTCCATCCTCTAAAACAGTATGGTTATGTTTCAATGTATTAATTTTAAGTTGTGAAGTTAATGAGAATCCTTTATTTATGGCATTATCCGCACTCATACCCACTGGTTTTACTAAAAAGCCTAAAGTAATTGGAATTAAAAATATTATATATCCAAACTTAAAACTTTTAGGCTTTTTAAATGAGTAAATATTCTTTGCTTGGAACACAATTAAAAGAATAAAAAAACCTAAGGCAAACTTCACGTATTTCACCATTTTGGGATGTACAAATAAAGTTAATTTGTTGGTACTTATAATCATGTAAAAATAATAAGTAAATCCTATTAATATAAGAAGCCATACTAATTCATTTAAATTCAACTTTTTTTTCAAACACATCCTCCTTGTATATCTATTGGCATAAAACATTTGTAACATCTTAGATCCTTCTAAAATTCTAAAATCATTGCATTACTTAGCGCTGCAATAGGAAATATATTTGCTATTACAGCTAAAATAAAGCAAATAGCAATTATAAGAAATATCAATTTTGCTACAAAACTTAATTTAAAACTTCCACAAAGCATAATTGTATTTTTTATATCAATCATAGGTCCTAAAATCAAAAAACCTAATATTGATCCGCTGGTAAACTGACCTAAGAAACTTCTAGCTATAAATGCATCTGTTTCTGAGCAGACTGATAGTACAAAAGCTAGCACCATCATCACTATTATGGAAGATAAAACGCCCCCACCTATAGATAAAATAAATTCCTTTGGTATAAAAATTTGCATACAGGTGGATAGAAAAACTCCCATTATAAAAAATCTACCAATATCATATAACTCATCACTTGTATGTGATATTATGTCCGCTATATTTCTTATAAACTTATTGCTATAATTACTATGATTATGACTATGTCCACAAGAACATCCACCATTATTTACATCTACATGGCTATGATTATGTTTAATACTAATTGTGTTTTTAGACTTATGTGCACTTACTCTAGGTTTCTTGACTAATTGAGCCTTAAAAGGACTATCTTTATGAAGCACCCCTATAAAAATACCTATTGTTATAGCGCCAATCATGCCAAACACCGCTCTTGCTATTACCATATATGGCATTCCCATAAACGCATAATGTGTTGACAGTAAAACCACGGGATTCATTATGGGCACTGATAACATAAACGTAATAGCAATACTTAGTGGCACACCTTTCTTAATAAGTCTCCTAGTTATAGGCACAATAGCGCATTCGCATACTGGAAAAACAAGCCCAACCAATGAAGCAATTAAAACTCCTACAAACTTGTTTTTAGGTATTATTTTTGCTATTGTTTCCTCAGATACACTTATTTGAATTATAGAAGAAGCTAATGCTCCAATTAAAATAAAAGGTATACCTTCAAAAATTATACTAAGAAAAACCATAGAAAAATCATTAATAACCCTAGAATTCAATTGTATAATGGGGGTGTTTTGTACAAAATATATGCCCAGTAGTAAGACTATGATGATACTTAAAATTTTTATTAAATTAATCTCACTATCATAACCTCTTTTATTTCCATGAATCAAGTGCTCAACTCCTTGATATTAATATTTATACGTTCTAAACTATTATATTATCTAAAATTGCTTACTATTCCAGGTATGCGACTATAACCTATAAACTAATTTTCAATACAAAAAAATACTAAATGGAGTTTAAGCACATTTAGTATTTCATATTAATTTATTTAAGTTTGTTTGCCTACACTAACCTAGCCCTCAAAAACATAGCTTTCATACCTAATTTCGCAAATTTAGCTTCATATTCAGTAACTACATTTTCTTTAAAATCACTATTATGCAAGTCATAAGTTGAAAATATTATTTCAAAACCAGATTCTTTAAGATACTCTATAGAGTCTTCAAATAACTCTGTATCATCTGTTTTAAACCACACTTCAGATCCAGGCTTTAAGAATTTCTTATAGTTAGCTAAAGATTTAGTATATGTAAGCCTTCTTTTGTTATGCCTTTCTTTTGGCCATGGATTACAAAAGTTTATATAAATCCTGCTTATTTCATCTTTTTCAAAAACATCATCAATAAGCATAATATTCATTGGCATAAGCCTTACATTTAAATTTTCCTTACCTTGAACCCCTCTTACCTCTAGAACTTTTCTAAGGGCAAACACTAGCACCTCATCTTTTAGATCTATACCTATAAAATTAATATCAAGATTTTGCTTAGACTTTTCTGATATAAAACCACCCATGCCACAACCTAGTTCTAAATGTATTTCATTAGTATTTTTAAATTCCTTAGCCCACTTCCCTTTATACTCATAGTGGTCAGTTACTACAATATGACTAGCCTCAAGCTCTGGTCTAGCCCAAATCTTTTTTCTTAGACGCATATATTTTCTCCTTTTATTTGTAAATTTGGCATAAACTTAAATTAATTGTTAACCGTCCCCAGACTATTCCTATATTCCTAGATTATTGATGCAATATTTGTAAAAACAGAAAACAGCCACATCCCTGGTACTTGTACGATATAATAAAAAACCGATGTTTGACCAGGTAATATAGGCAATATTAGCACCATGAATATTAGAAATTGATACCTAAGAACTGAATCTGATAAATTATAAAAAAACTTTGGAAATAAATCCCTAACTATATGAAATCCATCAAAACCAGGTATTGGGACTAAATTAAGAAAAAACAATATACAATTCCAGTATCCTGTCATAAGTAGTATATTCCCAATAATTACATATAATTTGCCTTGAATTGGTGAAAATTTTTCGAATAACACTAATAAAATTGCGAACACAAGACCTACAATTAAATTTGCAATTGGCCCTGCTGCAGAAACCTTCAAGTCATCCTTATAATAATTTTTATATGCACTGGGATTTGTCTGAACTGGTTTTGCCCAACCAAACCCTACTAGTAAGATCAGAATAAACCCCATTGGATCTATATGAGCAATTGGATTAAGGGTAAGTCTTCCCTGAAATCTAGGTGTTTTGTCTCCTAACCTATCTGCAACCAAAGCATGGGCATACTCATGAAAAGTAAATGCTATTAAAATTGCTGGTATCATCAAAATCTTATTTAATATTTGTGCTGTATCCAAATTTATCCCTCCTTATATTCCTACAGGAAAATAATCAACCCTTAGTTGATACCTACCTGTATGGTGATTTTCTGCATTGTATAATATACCTATTATACCAAAGTTTAACTTTGATTCATATGTAATATTGTAAAAAGCAATGAATATATTTAAAAAAACTACGCCATTGGCATAGTTTAAAATAATCATGCTTGTTCATAAAAATATAGTAGGATTCCTACTTTTATGGTAGGATCCCCACTTATTATAGTATGATATTTACATACTATTTTTTAACTATGTATTAACTACTTAAAAGTAGCAAAAGAAATCTTATTACCTACCAAAGATACTATTCCTTTAGTATATAATTGCAATAATTTCCCTTCATAACTAGTTTGAGTTCCGGAATTAATATCTTTTACTACCCCTTGCAGTGCATCGTTTTGATATACTTTACCATCACATGAGACAAATATATCACTCTTTTCAGAAGGTAATTGTAGATCAATGACTTTCCAATCAGAAGTCTTATCTGCTGCTTTACCATAATAAATTTTGCTTATCAATTTATCTTTTACTTCTCCAAGATACACATTGTCATCATCATCAGTACCAATTAGGGTAAGCTTATCCACACCTTCAACACTTATAGATTCATCACTACCAGTGACATATATTTTATTATAAACCAATCCTTCATATATCAATTTATCCTCATGACGTACCAATGCTATATTACTTACAAAACTAGGTATGGTGTAGGTTTTTGTCATAGTGCCCATTCTATCAATTCTATATATACTAGTTCTCTCACCATCACTTGCAACCTTTACGTAAGTAACTCCTGTTAAAATTGACAATTGAATGTCTTCTACTTCAGACCTAGTATTAGCCCAGGCTAAATCTTTAATCTTTACTTTTTCAGCTTTTAACACATCATAATAATATAAAACTAAATTACTAGAGTCATCATAGCTGCTTTTTTCTACCAAAAGTATTCTATTTCTATCTGGAAGCCATTCGTAAAAAGAAATTTTATTTCCCTCATCCACAGATATATCTTTAATAGTGCCATCCTTACAATTAACAATTTTTAATTTTTCATTTTCATAGTAGGATACATACTTAGCATCATATGAGGCTAATATATTTTCTACGTTTGCTGATACTTTAATATCTATACTTTTTGTTTTTTCACTTTTATTTTCATCAACTTTTTTGGTAACCACCTTTGAATCAGTAGCTAAAAAATAATGATCTAGGTAAAAGAGAACTAAACATTGTAATGATATCGACACCACTATCCATATACTTATTCTTTTCTTCCATTTCATAATGCTTTCTCCTTTAATTTAAAATATCAATTATCTGCTCTCCACATAAATAATTGAAGGTATAGATCGTTCTCCCAAACTGTCACTAGGATTGTTTATAACTTCATCCTTATAAAACATAGTAGAAGAAGAACCTCCATCTAAGTTGGTAGCATTATAGGCTCCATATTCATCATACAATATATCTTGCACCTCTCTTAAAGTAGCTCCTATACTATTTATCTGTCTACCATCAATAACCAATAATATTATTGCTCCATCTTGTCTTTGCGCAATTGCTGTTCTAGGCGCTATTCCTCTGCCCCCATCACCCGTATTTATAGTTTTCTTTCCATTAACTATCATAGCCGGGCCAAAAGATAGAGCCTGCGTTACTCCATCTTGTTTCATTTCCTTAATGCTATGGTAACCAACTAATAGGTTTCCCGCTTTAGTTATTGCAACAACATCTGTTCTAGTATCCTCATCTTTAATGTCATTAAAAACAGTTTTTCCACCAGCCATTATAATTCCCGTTGGATTTGCTCCCGTTCCTGCCCAAAGTGCGCCATCAGCTTCATCCTTAAATGCACCACCGTTAATGGCCGCAATGGCATTATTAGCTTTTGCAATCTCACTAGTTAATTGGCCTTCCTGTCCTATCTTACTACTGTACCCTACTTTTATTCTAGTTGGGTCACTAATTACTAATACATATCCTTTGTATTTTTTGCCTTGTATGTCAAATCTTTCAATGCTATCATCATCTTTATTTTCTACTATTACGCCAGGTTTTTTGCTATCTAAAGTATCTTGAACTATAGTTTCCACTGATTGATCCTTCATAATATCTTTTATTCTCGCATCAGATAAGAAAGTTGTTGCAAGCCACTGTAATGTAAGCGTAGTCATTGCTGCACCCACTACTGTAGTCTTTACATTCTTAAACGGACCATAGTAAAGTATGTAGGGACCAGTAATTGCTGTAAAAACAATTTCAAATACTATAAATAATGCAACAAGTGTGCTTGTACGTTTTTTTGTTTTTCCACGTTTTTTTGTTTTTTTCATACTTCCCATCCTTTTTCGTATTAGGTACTATCCTATTGTACATTAAAACTTTGCATTTTAAAACAAATTTTTAATGTAATTTTTGTGAATTAAAGCGCTAATTTTATAATTTTATGCAAAAAGAGAGTATAAATCCATATACTCTCTTTCATGGTTTCCCATATTTATAATTTTTTCGAACCTTCATATGCTAGGGGTGATCTCTCACACTCATCATATTTTAATGTGACCTGATAGCACAGGTGACTACCCTTCATTTTTTCAGAAGCATAGCATAAACCATTTGATCTTGAATCAAGAAATGGATGATCTATCTGTTCCGGATCACCTATAAGAATTAACTTAGTTCCCTCACCAACTCTAGTTATTATTGTTTTAACTTGTTTTGGTGATAAATTTTGTGCTTCATCTATGATTACCCAATTTTTAACTATAGACCTTCCTCGAAGGTAAGCAACAGCTTCGGTAGTTATTATCCGCCTATCAAATAAATCTTTTATCTTATCTAATAATTCCTTTTCATTTTTGTAACGTTGTTTTTCATCACAATCCACAAGTATTTCTAGGTTATCAAATATTGGTCTCATAAAGGGTGATATTTTTTCTTGCTCCGTACCAGGTAAAAAACCAATATCCTCATCCATAGTAACATTTGGTCTACAAACTAAAATCCTTCTATAATGCTCACTGTTATCATTTAATATCTTTTGAAGTCCTACAGCTAGTGAAAATAGTGTCTTTGCTGTTCCTGCTGGTCCCTTGACAATTACTAAGGGGGCTTTTACTGCATCTATACTTAACGCCTCTAACATAAATCTCTGTCCAACATTTCTCGGTATTACTCCTAAAGGTTTGCTGTCCTTACTGAAAAGTGGCACAATATTCTTACCATCATATCTACCTAGTGCAGTTTGCTTTGGATTTTTCATGGAATGAATTATTAAAAATTGATTTATAGATAAACTCGGTGTCGTATATTCTTCTAAATTCTCATCATAATTAAGTAAGTCACCAACCTCTAAATTTTTTTTAGTATAAAACTCTTGAAGTTTTTCTGGAGATACAAATACTTCTGCTCTCCCTGTATATTGATTGTCATATTCCGGAACAAATTTCTCATAAAAATCTTCTACATTAATATCTAAAGCATCTGCCTTGATTCGTAAAAATATATCCTTGGTTATTAACCAAACATCCTCCCCTTGTTCTTTAAGAGCTTTACATACCTGTAATATTCTATTATCAGCCTTTTCCATATTCCAGGAAGAAGGTATTTTAGTATCATAATGATTCATCTCTACTCTAAGCCTTCCACCATTTTCTAGCTCAACACCCTCATTTAGTTTACCTTCATTTCTTAGTTTATCAATAAGTCTAGCTGCATATCTGGCATTTGCCCCTAAATCACTCTTATCTTTTTTAAAACTATCTAATTCCTCCAGAACCACTTCGGGTATTATTACATCATTTTCTCCAAAAGATAATATAGCAACCGGTGAGTATAAAACAACGTTAGTATCTAATACATAGGTTTTTTTCAAAATATCAGCCCTCCTCTCTATACTACTAATATATGTTTCTTATTCTATAAATGAATTAAAACTTCAATAAATAATTTAATTTTTAATAATATCATTTAACAATGTTCTAACCTAATAATTCTATTTCAACAGGTCAATAGATTAATAGTATTATTAATTTCTTTTGACAAGTAATAGTTTTTATTATATAATAAAACTTACAGTAATTAATGATTAATTACATTACTTTATAGGATGGTGTATATGGATAACATTACAACAATTTTTAGAGAAAAAAAGTTAAAGCTCACACCTCAGCGCATTGCAGTTTACAAATATTTAAAATCAACCACAGAGCACCCTTCTGCAGAAATAATCTACAAAGCCCTTCAACCAACCTATCCTACCATGAGTTTGGCAACAATTTATAAAGCCTTAAAAACTCTTGTTGGAGTTGAGTTAATAATAGAACTTAACGTAGGCGAAGGTAATTTTAGATATGATGGGAACATGGTAGCTCATCCTCATGTACAATGCATAAGTTGTGGTAAAGTTGATGACATAGAAGGCATAACTTTTTCAAATCTTACCGATGATGTAAAACAGTATACTAGTTACGAAATCTTAGCTAGCAAAATATATTTTTACGGCTTGTGTGAACATTGTAAAAATGACTCATTAAACAAAAAAGAAGTATAAATTATACTTCTTTTTTGTTTATAAAACTACTTATAAGATTCTCTTAATAAGGTTTCCCACTCTTTAGAATTATAACCGCCAGCTAAAATTCTTTTTAGCGTTAGTAACAAATTGTTTTTAATTTTATCAGGTAGATTATATAATATATATATACTATTATCACTTGCTTTATAAATATGTTGAACCATTATTTTACCCATACCACCCACACTATTATTTGCAATTTTATTTCCACTTATAATTCCCTTTTGCACAATTCTTGCCTGAACCTCATTACTATATATATATTTAATGAAATCATTAGCGTTATCACCATTTTTTGCATTTAGAGGAATACATACCAACGAATTAACTATAATAGGCATATTGGAGAAATAAGTTGAATTTTTCTCATAATCCCCTATTATACCTATATTGCTTCCATTGAGTTTAGAATTATAATAGGAAATACTTGCTAGTAGTGGTGCGTCTCCATTATTAAAATTAAGTACGCTTTGTTCATTCCCTATCTCAAAAGACTCCTTAGCAATTCCACTATCTTTTGTTATCAAATTAAATTCATTAAATACTTTCTGCATGTCTTTTATTTTTTTGTAAGCTTCCTCACCACTGTCATAATTTTCTTCAAGTTTGTGAATATTCACTATTTTACTAGCTATTAATGAAAATAAAAATCCATTAATATCTACATCCTCAGTTAATGCAACTGGAGTTTTTATTCCCTTTGCATTAATTTGCCTTAAAACACTTAACCATTGTTCTAAATTTTCAGGGTTAGATATTTTTAGTTTTTCTAAATTAGCCTTATTGTACAGTAACTCAACAGAATAAGGCACAACTCCTATACCATAGTATTTATCCCCTATTCGCCCATATGAACTTACAATATCATAATATCTATCACTAATACCTTCTTTTTCATAAACACTTTTCATATCGCCAAGTACCCCTTTTTTGCTTAACTCAATTAAAGTATTCCTATTGGTGAAAATCACATCAATTTCTGTACCAAGATTAATACTCTCCATGATATTACTCTTATCCCCTAGGACATCGTTTAATTTTATTTCAACATCCGGATTTGCCTTTTTAAAATCTTCAATTAAAAATTTAATTACATTTGAAGAATATTTATCACTTGTATCTAGGAATATGTTTAATTTTTTTTGCTCTTCACTTTTACCTTTTCCACAGGCTGTAAGGCTAGAAACCATAATTAAGACTAAAAGAAATCTAAATAAATTTTTCAACATTTTAAATGATTTTTTCATAAGTTCACCTCTTAATAATAAATATTTTTTTATTTTTTTCTATATAAATTGATTAAATATATAATTGTTACATATAATTTAAAGGGGGTGGAATATATGAATTTGCATATAATATTTTTCAAGAAAAAAATTATTTATTATACTTTAGCAACCATTATATTTGTGACAATGCTTACCTTTTCATTATTGATAAGAAATCGATCCACAAGCACTTTTAATATCATTACTGATAGTAAAATGATGCAAGCTGATTTTACAGGAGATGGAACTCGCGATATTCTCTACATAAAAACAGACAAAGATAAATATTATATCCAAATAAATTCACAAGATAAAAATTATTACCTTGAACCTTCTAAAAAAATTAACACTGTAGGCAATTATTATAATCAGTGGCCAATGAGGCTTACTTTAATGGACGTAACTAGAAACGGAATACCAGAAATATTTACTCAAGCCTCTGTAGGTGTCAAACCTGTTCAGCATGTATTCCTTTGGAACAATGAAAAATTTCATGATATATTTTGCAGCACCAATAGTATTTTAGGTTTTATAGACAGTAAGAATAATAAAACCCCTAAAGTGTTATCTGGAAGTATTAAAGATGGAAAAATGACCTTTACAAGTTATATTTTCATCAAAAATAATTTGAAATCTTTTGACTATAATTATGATGATAATTATATGGGCAAAAACACAATAACAAGTTTCATAAATCTTATGACAAGCTTTCCACTATCAGAGTTAAATATATCAAAGGAACTATTTTCCCCTGATCTAAATGGTAATGCTATATGCTTATTAAGTGATTTATGGAAAGAAAAAATATATTTCAACTTCCAAGATGCTGTTTTTAAAGATTCTAATTGGGATAAACAAGGCAATGCCTGTGAAATTTTATGGACCTTAAACTTTAAAGGAACTACTTCTAATAATTTAAAAAACACTAAAAACTATACTATAGAATTAGTTCTTAAACCTATTCCAAAGGGTGATAGTGTTTCTACACTTAAGATTAATTCCATAACCATTAAATAATAGAGTGAACATTTAACTAGATAATTAATTCACACCATATTAATATAGTTCAGATATTAAAAAGGGACCGTATTATCGGTCCCAATGGGGATGGGGGGGGGGCGCATAAAATAATTAATTTTATGCTAATGGAGATTTAACTCCGATTACATTTATAATATTAACCTTTTTGCTTTCTTTTATTCATTCTCAAAAATATTTTTTTCTATAAAATTTTATTATTTAGAAATATAAACTAATTTAACATTGGAGGAGTGTTCATATGTTTAGTAACAAAGAAAAAGATGTAAATAGAATTGAAACGCTAATTGGAGATAACTGTTCTATAATCGGCTCTTTGACTGTGAATGGTCTTATAAAAATAGACGGGTGCATTGATGGAGACATATTTTGTGAAGATGACGTAATCCTGGATGAACCTGGCAACATAAAAGGCAATATAGTGTGCAATAATGCATATATAAACGGAATACTTCATGGGAATATCTGTTGTAAAGACACCTTATCTATAGAAGCTTGTGGCAAGGTCAATGGCGATATTTCAGTAAAAAAATTGGTGATTTCTGAAGGTGGAATCCTTGATGGCAAATGCACTATGATAGGTTATGCTAACCCTGAGTGTGAAAGCAATACTTTATAAGCTAGGTGTAAGTAATAACAGGCCAAATATTCTCTTATATTTGACCTGTTATATTTTTACCGAATATTTGATATAAGAGTATTTTCATTGCAATAAAAATCTTAATATATTTAATTAGAATTTTCGCCTACAATCTTATTTAACATTTCAAGTTTTCTATCATCTACTAGATGAGCTAATATATATATTAACTGTCCCAGCTCTTCCTCTTCTAAGTTTTTCACAATATTATGTGTTCTTTTTTTGGGGTCAGTATGTTTAAATTCAACATCATTATTTTCAATATAATCATCAACTATCTCAGAATCATTATTTACGAAAGAATTACTATTTGTTAATGAATTTATCATTTCACTAAAATTCACGTTATTTAAATCTATCCCGGCTAACATATTAGAGATTTGGCTTAAGTCTATATTTCCCATACCTGAAACTATATCCCCTAAAGAGTTATCCTCGCCCTCAATATTAGAATTTATTGTATCATCATTTAACTTGGATTTAGTTTTATTAGTTTTTACATCACTTACAGGAGTCTTTGAATTTGACTTTACATTATAGTTAGAACTTGAATTACCTAGGTTCAAATTACCTAACAAATTCCCTAGTATATTATTACCCGTGCCTCCCCCTAACCCAGAAAGCAAACCTTCAATCATATTGTTACCACCACCATTATTACCAGAAAGAAAGCTAGATAATAATGCCATCATTGGATTGTCAGAATTTCCATTTAACATTTGAGTTAATGGGTTGTTGTTATAATTGCTATTACCGTTGCCGTTAACATTGCTATTATTTCCGTTACTGTTATTTCCATCATTCATATTATTTCTGTTGCTTTTATGATGTTTTGACACATTTATCACCTCATTTATAAATGGGAGAGCCGAGGCTCTCCCTGATTTTTGAAACTAATATCTATCTTCCACATCCACAGGTATTAACCGCAGCTATTGGACGTCTGCAACAACATATGCCTAAGAATATCAATATTAATAAAAATGCATTGTTGTTTTCAAGTAGACATGTTTTTTGAAGTATGATTAATGCTATTATGGCACATATTGGGTTACTACATAGACTTTCTATCCCAACTCCACCACATGGACTTACAGGTGCAACCACTTCACAACATCTTTTTTTTGACATATAAAACCCCCCTTTCTGGGCATGTTTCAATGTATTACATATTTTAACTAAAGTTAATTAACATTTTAATTTATCAAGTGTTCACTTTCTAAATTATTATTAGTCACAGTCATCGTTATTGTTTGAGCAGCATCCTCTGTTTTGATTGCCGCATAAGCACACAATTAATAATAATATTATCCACCAGCAGCCATTTCCTGAACCTACTCCACCTAGGCCTCCCATTCCACAAAATCCAGCGTTGTTACTTGCGCCACATCTACAAAGTTCCTTACAGTGTTTTGGCTCGCATCCACAAACAGTTCCAGTATTTTGTCCTTGACCCCATCCTCCAACTAAGAATAATAGAACAATGATCCAAATTATCCCTCCGCCGAAGATGCCGTTGTTGCAATTGTTGTTGCAACCACATTGGCTTCCGCCGCCGTGTCCGCCACCGCCTGAATTTCCTTGAGCACTAGCTAATCCACTTAGTAAGCTATTCATATCCACTTTACTTCCCTCCTTATATTTACTATTAGTTAAATAACAATTAGTAATTGTTTTCCTCCTAGGTTAATCATTAATTTAGCAAACGTTTTTCTTTTGTTTCTAATATATACTATTCTGATACAAATAATTTGACACTGAATTTTTAATTAAAACGCAAAAAAAATAGCCCACATTACTTTGCACCAAAAATATCTTTTGCACAAAGTAATGTAGGTCTATTAAATTCGTTAAAATATAGGATTTCCATTTGACAAACTAGGGGATCCCTCTTCTGAACTTTCTTTAAACATATTCCCTAAGAGCTCTTTTACACCTATTTTTTTTAGTGATGAAATATTTATAATTTCTTCACTATCATCTAATTCAAGTGTTTCTCTAATCAACTTATTATTTTTTACTAATTCTGCTCTATTTAACTTATCTTTTTTGGTTGCTACTATTACAACTTCATATCCAAAATGTTTTATCCATCCGTACATTAGAAGATCATCTTTTGTTGGCTTACGTCTACAATCCACCAGTAATGCTACCTTTTGAAGTTGAGGTCTTCGGATTAAATAGTCTTCCATCATCTTACCCCATTTAGCTTGTTCAGACTTTGACACTTTGGCATATCCGTAACCTGGTAAATCAACAAAATAAAAGCTTTCGTTTATTAAAAAAAAGTTTATAAGTCTTGTTTTTCCTGGTGTACCACTAACTTTAACCAATTTACGTCTATTGGTCAAAGTGTTTATTAAGGATGATTTACCTACGTTAGATCTGCCAACAAAAGCATACTCTACTCTATTGTCCGTAGGGTATTGAGCAGGTTTAACTGCCGAAATTATGAATTCAGATTGTTTTATCTCCATTATTTATCTCTCCAATTAATGCGTTTTCAAGCACATCTTCTACTTTACTTGCAATTATAAATTTTAGTTTATCTTTAATACTCTTTGGTATCTTTTGTATATCTTTTTCATTATCCTTTGGAATTATAATTGTATCAATACCAGCTCTGTAGGCCGCTAGAGATTTTTCCTTAAGCCCTCCAATAGGTAACACTCTTCCCGTAAGCGTAATCTCACCTGTCATTGCTACGTTATGTCTCACTTTTCGATTAGTCAAGGCAGATACCATTGCAGTAATCATTGTTACCCCAGCTGACGGACCATCTTTAGGTACTGCACCTTCTGGTACATGAATATGAATGTCCTTATTTTTATAAAAGTCGCTATCAATATTATATTTAGCTGCATTAGCTCTAACATAACTGTATCCAGCTTTTGCAGATTCTTTCATAACCTCACCTAGCTTACCAGTAAGTTCAAGCCTACCAGTTCCCTCCATAACACTAACCTCTACTGGCAAAGTAACTCCGCCAACTTCAGTCCAAGCAAGTCCTGTTACAACTCCAACTCCATCCTCCATATCAGCCTTATCATATGTATATATTTCAATACCTAAATACCTTTTAACATGAGCGGTTGAAACACTAACATTTTCTTTTTTCTTTTCTACCATTTCCGTTATTGCCTTTCTGATAACAGAAGCAATTTGTCTTTCAAGATTTCTAACCCCAGATTCTCTAGTATAATTTTCTACAATACAATTTATTGAAGGATCAGAAAAACTTATTTTCCCCTCTTCCATATTATGTTCTTTTAGCATCTTTGGAATAAGGTGATTTTTAGCAATATGGAATTTTTCTTCTGCTGTATACCCGGACACTTCAATAATTTCCATTCTATCTAATAATGGTCTCGGTATTGTATCTAATTTATTTGCAGTAGTTATAAACAAAATTTTGGATAAATCGAAGTCAAGTTCCAAATAATGATCCCTAAACGTTGCATTTTGTTCACTATCCAAAACTTCCAGTAGTGCATCCGCTGGATCACCTTTAAAGTCACCACTCATTTTATCAATTTCATCTAATAAAAATAACGGATTTTTAGAGTTTGCTTTTTTCATTGCATATATTATTCTACCTGGTATTGCTCCCACGTAAGTTTTTCTATGACCTCTTATTTCAGCCTCATCTTTTACTCCACCTAGCGACATTCTAACAAAATTTCTATTTAATGCATTAGCCACAGACTTTGCTATAGATGTTTTTCCAACTCCTGGCGGGCCTACCAAACAAAGTATAGGTCCCTTGAGGGTTTTGCTGATTTTTTTAACTGCTAAATATTCTATTATTCTTTCCTTAACATCCTCAAGGCCATAATGCTCAGCTGCAAAGACCTCTCTGGCTTTGTTAATATCAATGTTATCTTTTGTAACTTTGTTCCAAGGCAAATCTAAAATCCAATCTAAATAAGCTCTTATTACTCCACTTTCAGCAGAATAATTCCCTGCACTTTTAAATCTATTTAGTTCATATATAGCCTTTTCTTTTGCCTCTTTAGGCAGCTTTGCCTTGTTTATCTTATTTCCATATTCCTCTATTTCTTTTTTATTGTCGTCATCTTCTCCTAATTCTTCTTGTATCGCTTTTATTTGTTCCCTTAGGTAATATTCCTTTTGAATTTTATCAATTCGCCCTTTAACTTTTGATCCAATCTTCTTCTCTATTTTTAGTACTTCAACTTCATTTTTTAGTATAAACAGTAATTTTTCTAATCTTTTAATTACATCTAAGGTTTCGAGTAATTTTTGTTTTGTCTCTGGTTTTAGTATTAGATACGAGCTTACAATATCACAATATCTCCCGGGCTCTTTTGTTTCTTCTAAACTGAATAATGCATCCGGGAAATTATTAGTTGATAAATTTATGTATTCTTCAAAAGCTTTATCTATAATTCTAACTAAGGCTGTACATTTTTTATCAAAAGCGTAGGTCTCATCTTCAATAATTTCTACTTCTGCTCGTACAAAAGCTTCTTTATCCTTGTATTCCAAAATTTTTGCTCTTTTTAGTCCTTCAACTAGTACCCTAATTGTATCTCCTGGTAACTTTAATATTTGCTTTATATTACAAACAGTACCAATATTATATATATCCTTTTCTTCTGGCTCTTCAATCTTTGATATCTTTTGTGAAACCAGAAAAATCTCTTGATTATTTAGCATAGCATTTTCCAGTGCAAGTATAGATTTTTCTCTACCAACATCAAAATGCAACACCATATATGGAAATATATTCATACCTCTTAGTGGAATTAGCGGAAGAAGTTTTGTGTTTTCATCCATTTTTCTCCCTCTTTTCTTAATTAATATTATTTTATTAGTATAAAAATATCATTACAAATTCTAAATTTTATATTAATGTAGCAATGATAAATATTCCTTTACTGAAATTTATAGTAGCTATAATTATAATAATACTACTATAGTATACCTATAATACTGTTAAGTTTCAATACTAGATAATTTAAATTAAAATTATAAACCATAGGAAAACAAATAACAAGCCAAATATATTGTAATATTGACTTGCTACTTCATCTACTAAAATCTCATTAAATCATTATCTTCAAGTTTCCAATATAAGCTACGGCTAAGCTTTTAATGACTCAGCTGCTATAATCTCCACATCTTTATCAAATGTAATTGAGATATTTTTAGAGGCCTCTACCATCAATGCTTCATGAATTACCTCAGTAATATTACTTACTGGTATAACCTTAATGTTTTCAATATTTTTGAAACTATCCTGCCAATTATCCCTAGGAATAATTACCTTTGTAGCTCCTGCTTTTTTTGCTGCAGCAATCTTAGCATTGACCCCACCTATAGGCTTTACATTTCCGTGAATTGATATTTCTCCTGTCATTGCAACCATGTTATCAACTGGTATACCTTTTATTGCACTATATATTGCAGTTGTTATACTTATACCAGCAGATGGACCATCTACAGGAGACCCTCCAGGGAAGTTTACGTGAATATCATAATCGTCACAATCTATACTAAAATACTTTTCTAGTACTGTAACCACATTTTCAACTGAGGACCTTGCAGTGCTTTTTCGTCTCAGCTTTTTATTTGTACTGCTAATTTCCTCTTCCTCAATAATTCCTGTGATTTTAAGTATTCCTTTTCGAAGTTTCATTTTTTTTGCAGAAGCTTCGATCTCCATCACAGCCCCCATATTGGCTCCGTAAACTGCTAGACCGTTGACATATCCAATTTGTGGTTTATCTGATATCCTAGTTTCAGATCTTGGCGAGTACTGCCCATTTTCTATAACCCATTCAATATCTTCAATACTTACTTCATTTCTTTCATCATTAATAGCTATTCCGCAAGCAAGTTGAATCAAATTAACAGTATCACGTCCATTGCTAGAGTATTTACCTACAAGATTTAATGCTTTATCACAAATTTTAAGCCCAATTTTACTTATTGCGTTACTGGCAATTATCTGCAATTCTTCTGGAAGTAATTGCCTAAAAAATATTTCTACACACCTTGATCTTATTGCTGGAGTTATTTCTTCTGGGCTCCTTGTAGTTGCTCCTATAAGCCTAAAATCAGCTGGAAGGCCTTGATCGAAAACTTCTTTTATATAAAGTGGCGTATTAGGATCTTCTCCATTGTAATAAGCACTATCTAAAAATACCTTTCTATCCTCTAAGACTTTAAGCAATTTATTCATTTCTATAGGATGAAGCTCTCCGATTTCATCAATAAATAGAATACCACCATGGGCTTTAGTAACAGCTCCAGGTTTTGGTTGAGGCACTCCAACTGCTCCTAAGGGTCCTGCACCTTGGTAGATAGGATCGTGAACAGATCCTATAAGTGGATCTGCTATGCCTCTTTCATCGAATCTTACAGTGGTTGCATCTATTTCTACAAACTTAGAAAATTCATTAAAAGGAGAACGCACTCTTTTTTTAGCATCTTCCAAAACTAACCTTGCTGCTGCTGTTTTTCCAATCCCAGGCGGGCCATAAATTATAACATGTTGAGGATTCGGCCCACATATTGCTGCTTGAAGAGCCTTAATACCCTTTTCTTGTCCTATAACATCTTCAAATCTTGCTGGTCTACTTTTTTCCGTAAGTGGTTCCGTGAGACTTATACTTTTCATCATTCTTAATTTTTCCATTTCTTTTTTGTTATCACTACCAGCAGCTGACCTTGCACTTTGATGATTTTTTAATGCATTAAAAACATATATCCCAATTACAATGGTAAAAAAAACTTGTATTATCATTAAAATTTGCATAATCATATTATCAAAAGTTTAATAAATAATTATATTAAACTAATCCTCCTTTCCCATATTTTTGACAGGTTTTAGTAAAAAATCTATCATTTGATATTATGCTCAAGTTATATTTATTATATTCTTTATCATTCATATAATAATATAATAATTTACCAGAAATAAAAAAAAGACAGATACGTAATCCGTCTTTCTTTTTTATTCTTATGCTGTTTCTATACCTTTTTTGTTTTTAATTTTTTTTGTTAACTTTAGCTTTTCTCTTTTACCATTTTCAGCTAAAATCAGTTGTGGGTTTCTAGTTTTTATAGTATCCTCGTTAACTATTACTTTAGATACTTGCTCATTGGAAGGAATATCAAACATAATTTCCTTCATTGTATCCTCTATAATAGATCTAAGTCCACGAGCTCCAGTTTTTCTTTTGATAGCTTCTTTAGCTATGGCTTTTAATGCCAATTCTTCAAACTCTAACTCTACGTTATCCATCTCAAATAATTTCTTATATTGTTTAATAAGCGCATTTTTAGGTTCACTAAGGATTTTAACTAATGCCACTTCATCTAGTGCTTCAAGAGTAACTACAATAGGAAGTCTACCTACAAACTCTGGAATTAACCCAAACTTTAGCAAATCTCCAGGCATTATAGATTTTAATAGTTCTCCTACATTTTTTTCTTCTTTAGATTGTATATCAGCGCCGAAACCAACTGAGGTAGTTCTCGTTCTTTTTTCTATAATTTTATCAAGCCCATCAAAAGCTCCTCCACAAATAAATAAAATATTTGCTGTGTTTATCTGAATAAACTCTTGATGAGGATGCTTTCTTCCACCTTGTGGTGGAACTGATGCTGTAGTTCCTTCTAATATCTTAAGTAACGCTTGTTGAACACCTTCTCCAGATACATCTCTAGTTATGGAAGGATTCTCTGATTTTCTAGCAATCTTATCTATCTCATCTATATATATAATGCCTTTTTCCGCTTTTTCTACATCATAATCAGCATTTTGTATTAATTTCAGCAAAATGTTCTCTACATCTTCCCCTACATACCCTGCTTCAGTAAGTGTAGTTGCATCGGCTATAGCAAAAGGTACATTTAAATATTTTGCCAAGGTTTGAGCTAGTAATGTTTTTCCACAGCCTGTTGGCCCAAGTAACAATATATTACTTTTCTGAAGTTCAACATCACCTTCATTAATATTGGAATTTATTCTTTTGTAATGATTATATACTGCTACAGCCAAGGATTTTTTAGCGGTATCTTGACCAACTACATACTCATCTATATATTTTTTTATTTCTGCAGGTTTTGGTAGTGTTCCTAGGTCTAGTTCCACATCTCCCTGAAATTCATCTACAATTATTTCAGAACATAGCTCTATACACTCATCACAGATATATACTCCAGGCCCTGCAATTAATCTTCTAACTTGGTCTTGCGTTTTACCACAGAAAGAACATTTAAGTTGTTTTTTTTCGTCAAACTTTGCCATATTTTCACCTCTTTAACATAATTTTCTTTAATGCTATTTCCTTTTAGTTATCACTTCATCTATTAATCCATACTCCATAGCCTCTTGCGAACTCATAAAGTAGTCTCTTTCAACATCATGTTGAATTTTCTCAATTGTTTGGCCAGTTCTCTCGCACAATATTTTGTTTAATGTTTCTTTGGTTCTAAGAATTCGTTTTGCGTGGATATCAATATCCGTTGCTTGACCTTGGAATCCTCCTAAAGGTTGGTGTATCAAAATTTCACTATTAGGTAATGCAAATCTTTTTCCCTTTTCTCCAGCTGCAAGTAAGAATGCTCCCATAGATGCTGCCATACCAGTACATATAGTAGAAACCTGTGGTTTTATAAGTTGCATTGTATCAAATATAGCCATTCCAGCTGTAATTGATCCACCCGGACTATTTATATATAAATAGATATCTTTATCAGGGTCTTCTGACTCCAAATACAACAATTGAGCCACAATTAAACTAGCAGTGACGTCATTTACTTCTTCTCCTAGAAAAATTATTCTTTCTTTTAATAATCTGGAATAAATATCGTAAGATCTTTCTCCCCTATTTGTTTGTTCAACAACCATTGGCACCAAACTCATATAATTCCCTCCTCTTGTCTAATAATAGAACTACTTCCACCGATAATCCAATTGTAATTCTAACCTAATAATTGATTTTTAAGCATATAATTTTATCCTATATTTAAAATTAATTGCCAGACAAATATCTGGCAATTAACTTTAATGTATCTTATGCAATAACTTTAGCGCTGTCAACTAACATTTTTATTACTTTTTCATTTACAACATCAATTTTTAGATATTGTTTTTGTGCTTTTAAAATTAAATCCGCTGTTTTATCTATATCTTTTTCTCCATATTGCTTAGCAACTTGTTTAGCTTTTTCAAGCAATTCTTCATCAGTTGCTTCAAATTTTTCTACTCTTGCTATTTCTGTTATTATTAAATCTGTTTTAACTCTTTTTTCAGCTGCTTCTTTCATGAATTCTCTAACTTTTTCTTCTGTATTGTTAGTATACTGATAATATGACTCAAGATCTAACCCTTGATATTTTAATTTCATTTCTAAATCTTTTAGCATAACATCAGTTTCTCTTACAATCATAACTTCTGGAACATCCATTATAACATTAGAGCAAACCGAATCTACTACAGCTTCTTCAAATTCTTTAACTTCTCTCTCTTTACTTGTTTTTTCAAGAGTTGTTTTAATATTATTTCTTAATTCCTCTAAAGTATCGAATTCTGATACTTCTTTAGCAAATTCATCATCAATAGCAGGTAATTCTTTTTCCTTTATGCTTTTAATAGTTACATTAAAAGTTGCAAGTTTTCCATTTAAGTCTTCTCTTCCATATGATTCTGGAAAATTAACTTTAACTTCTTTATCTTCTCCTACTTTAAGTCCCACTAATTGTTGTTCAAAAGTATCAATAAAAGATCCTGAACCAATCTCAAGTTCAAAATCATTTCCTTCTCCACCTTCAAAAGCAACCTCATCAATAAATCCTTTAAAGTCTATAACAGCTATATCGCCCATTGCAACTTCGCCATCTAGTTTCTCTTCAATTCTAGCATTTTTTTCTTGCATGCCTTTTAGTTGGTTTTCAATTTCATCATCTGTTACATTATATTCAGTTTTCTTAGCTTCAAGTCCTTTGTATTCTCCCAAAACAACTTCTGGAATTACTACAACTGACGCAGTATATATGAAATCTTTTCCCTCTCCTATTTGAACAATTTCAATTTGAGGGTAGTCTAGCGGACTAATATCATATTCTTTCAAAGCCTCTGGATATGTATCATCACAACAGAAATTTATAGCATCTTCAAAGAAAACACCTTCACCATACATTTTTTTAATCATAGACATTGGTGCTTTACCTTTTCTAAATCCAGGCATGTTTATAGTTTTTGAATTTTTTACAGTAGATTTTTTCAAAGACTCATTAAATCTCGTTGCTTCTACAGTAACTTCTAATTTCACAATATTTTTTTCTAATTTTTCCATTTTAACTATCATTATATTACTCCTCCTAATTACCACAAATGCTTATTAACCATAACATTATAACATAACTTTTAAGGTATTTACAAATTTTATTAAGCATCTATTCTTATATAGTCTAATAGTACTGATTATAACCAAGTTTTTTGTAATTTACAACATAATTTTAGTAAAAAAATAATGTATTAACATTTCTAACTACATAATACTACAAATACACCATTTAACCTCTTTTCCTTATTCTATTACTCGCCCAGCAGAAGTTACAGACACCACATTGCCATCTACAAGTGTGGTAAGCCCCTTAGGTGTAATGTTTTCAAAAGTGATATGCTTGCCCGACATTGAGGTTACCTGCATATGAACGTTATTTTTTAAATTTACCTTCCATATATATTGTACTCCTTTTTCATTTATCCAAGGCAACTCACTAACGTATGCAACATTGTCTTCATCGATAAACTTAGGCGCAATTGACCAAATGTAGTTTTTATGACTTTTAAGTATTCCATCCTTTGTAAATATTTCGCCTTTGCTAGACTGATATGTTTTTTTTGTAATGTCTTTACTCACATTGTTTATATCAGCATACATTAAATCCTGATTGTTCGTGCTCTGTATAACTATAGATTTCTTACTTGGACTTATATCATACGCTATATTTTTATTGTCTGTTACACCTTTTATACTTTTCTCCTCTGTCACAACGCTTATTTTTTGACCATCCGTTAAGGTTACAACAAAGTTTTCATCTTTCTTTGCCACTTCTGTCTTTAAATCCTCTTTTTCTTTCACTACTTCCGAGGCCTTTAAAGCCTTATTCTCTTCAGAGTTCAATTTTGTCTTATCAACTTCTGTTTCGCTATTTTTTTCCTGTTTTGATTTATTTAGAAGAATGCTATTTATACCATTCTTCAGAGTTATGGCGCTATTTCTCAATGCATTAAAATCTGTAATCAAAAATATAGTTAATCCTATTATAGGGACAATAATAAATAATGCTATTTTCCTTTTTCTTTTTTTTAATTTTTTCGCATAATCCTTGCTAAACATACTAGGTTTGCTCATATTTAACCTGATTTCTAAAACTATGACAAATTGATTTTTCATAGTTTTTCATTCTGT
>CAYXOL010000050.1:0-38276 GCA_964467165.1 uncultured Clostridium sp. | reverse complement strand
AGTCTAAATCTGCTTCCAAAGTTGTTAATCTGCAGCTCCGCAGGAGATGATTTAATATGTTTTTAAAATGGTGCATATCCTTGTTCTGACCACCATTCTTCTTTTAACTGCTCATACTGAGATGCAAATTTATCTAGATGAATTTTTTCCCATTTAATTAAAATATTAAATAGTTCCTTTGCTTCTTTAATATCTGTTTCTTTAGCAGCTTTTTCATAATATTTTATTGATGCTTTTTCCATCTGTATTCCAATACCAAATGCTGATACTGCAATTCCAGCATCCTTTCTATCAATATTCTCCCATTTAAAAATTGCAGGAGAAGTTGGTTCTGGAATTAATGCCAAATGAAAATCCAAAATATTATCATCTTTAACTTTTTTAAACAGATCCTTTAGCCAAACTACATGTTGCATTTCTTCCTCTGCAAGTTCCAAAAAAGCATTTTTCACTTCTTTGGAATTAGAATTACTAGAAGCCATATTGTAAAATTCATAACCTTCAATTTCGTTAATAATTGCTTGTTTTATAATCATCAATTCTTGATTGTTCACTATTATCTCCTCCTCAACATAGTATTACAAATTTAAATTCTAATTTATATAGGTTATTCACTAATAATAAATATCTTTTTTGTAGTTTATCATATTTAGAAAAATAATACAACAATTATGTTTTATTACTTTTTTATAAATTAAAAATATCTTCTTGACAATTTATTATTAAGATGTTAAATTTAAATTAGAAATTAATTGTATGCAATTTAGTTTTGCATATTTAAATTGAGTTAAATCAATGTATTGTTATATAATAAAAAATATATGTATGGGAGGAATATTAAATTATGAATATTTATGACTTTAAATTTAAAACTATTGATGGAGAGGACGCAAGCCTCGCGGAATTCAAGGGCAAGGTGCTATTGATCGTGAATACAGCAAGCAAATGTGGCTTTACACCTCAATATAAAGATTTACAAAAATTATACGAAAAATATAGTCCTAACGGTTTCGAAATACTTGGCTTCCCATCTAATCAGTTTGCAGACCAAGAGCCTGCAAACAATGTTGAAGTAAAAAGTTTTTGTGAAATTAATTTTGGAGTGACTTTTCCACTATCTGAAAAAATTGAAGTTAGAGGCAAAGACGCTGACCCACTGTTCAAGTATTTGACTGAACAATCATCCTTTAAAGGCTTTGATATGGGTGACCCAAGCAGTAAAATGTTACATGCATTCTTACAAGAAAAACTTCCTGACTATTTATTAGGAGATTCAATCAAATGGAATTTCACTAAATTTTTAGTAGATAAACAAGGTAATGTTGTAGACAGATTTGAATCTCCAATAGAACCCATGGATATTGAAGAAAACATAAAAAAACTACTATAATACTCTTTTTAGTTAACCTATTGCTTTAATTTTAATAGTGTGGACATAGGACATATTTTTAAGTTATAATATATGTTTTATGTTCATACTTTTTTTCATTAAATGAAAAACCATAAAGGAAGTGGTACAAGTGAAATATGAGGCCCTTAAATTAGATAACCAATTATGCTTTGCTATATATGCTTGTTCCCGCGAAATAACGAAATTGTATAAGCCTGTTTTAGATAAGCTGGGTATAACCTATACTCAATATATTTCTCTTTTAGTATTGTGGGAAAAAGATAATATAACTGTAAAAGCCCTAGGAGAAAAATTATATCTTGATTCTGGAACATTGACACCACTACTTAAAAAATTAGAGTCTATGGAGCTAGTAAATAGAACTAGAGATACTGTAGATGAAAGAAAAGTATATGTTAAATTAACTGATAAGGGTATAAAATTAAAAGAACAGTCTATTGATATCCCAAATAAAATCCTTTGCTCTACAGGACTTACCCTTCAAGGTGCCGAACTTATAAAGGATAATATTACTTCATTATTGTTAAGCTTAGCCCCAGGTAATAATAGCAAATAAAAGAATATACAGTGTGCGTAATGTAATAAGTACATTACGCACACTGTATATTCTTTTACATTTCTAAAACTCTTCACACCCTGATTTTCCATTTTAATCGATACTGCTTTCAATGAGTATTATAGCATCATGGATTTTTTCAAATATAATCCCTAAAGCAAACCATACTGGTGCATATTCCAATGTAATTATTCCTCTTATTGATAATGTTTTATTTACATAGTTCCAAGGGCACATACCTAAAATCGACCTAAGCAGTAGTCCGCAAACTAATTCTACTGCAAATATAAGAACCATATATATACCTCCCCGAACTATAAGCGGAAGATGTTTTATCCTATAGTGCACAGGCTCAAGAAATATAGCAAGCCCATATATAGGGAACATCCAAATACAGGTTGTGCCCCTAAGTAAAACATCACCCGTAAGCATTGCGCCAAAACCATTCCACAAAACCTCTGCTAAGAGACCTAAAAGTCCATATATAATAAATCTTTTCCACATAAATGTATTGTTTGTATTCTCTTGCATAATATACTTCTAACTTTACTAATTAGTAAAAAACATAAATTCACTTCATCTTCAAAATAAAATATTGTGCTAAATTTACTTTTACTTGTACATTCAATATTTCTATTGTAATATAATATAAATAATATAATGAGTAAGTACAAATTATACACAAAATTTTATTTAAGTGTTCCTATCACAAGGGGGAAAGATTAAAATGCAAATCAATGCTGGCGTAGCAATAATACCCAAAAATCAATTATGCATATGTGGAAGTGGCAAATATTTTTCTGACTGTTGTATGAAAAAAAATCACATTTATGAAGCAATAGTGTTACCAGATACAGGGAAACAAATTATTTACGACCAAACTGAAATTGTTGTAGCAGTCCAAAATTTAAATGGTTTTATTGAATCTAGAATTAATTCAATTAATTCTAGTTTATCCCAGGAGGAGGCAACACGTAAACTCAGGCGCCTTTACGAAAAACTTAATAATGCTCTAAAACCTATAGAGAAAGTAACTTCTTGCAAGCAAGGCTGCAATCATTGCTGCTTTTTACCAATACTATCAAGTCAACTTGAAAATCAATTAATAACAGATTATATGAGTGAGAGTTATTCTATGGATAAACTGGCTGAGTTTAATGATAAAATAAAACAAAACAAAGATGTCTTTTCACAACTTGTACATATTAACGGTAGATTTATGAATGAAAACTATAAATTATACGCCATCGCTAATATTCCCTGTGCTTTTTTAGATAAGAATAACAATTGTAGCATTTATTCAGTAAGGCCTTTTATCTGTAGAAAATATTTAGTTTTTAATGAGCCAAAAATTTGTGAAAACACTTTAAATAAAACTGATCAATATTATTCACCTTACCTAACTAAGGTAAAAGACTCCATAATAAAACTTAATGAACTAACCTATGGTGAAGATTTTCAGTACAAACATATATTATCTTGGTTTGTTTAGAAATAATTTTAGGTTACTAATGCGTTGATATTATCATATCAACGCTATTTTATAGTCTTTCTGTACTCCATAGGTGCACATCCCTTTAAATTTTTGAATAGCCTATTAAAAGTTTTTACACTATTAAACCCAGATTTATAAGCGACTTCTATCATAGAATTTGTATCATACATAAGATACCACTCAGCTTTTGTTATTTTAAAATTGTTTAAATACTCCAAGAATGTCATGCCAGTATTTTCTTTGAAGAACCTAGTGAAATGGTACTTACTAAATCCCGCAACATTTGAAATCTCATTAAGCCCTATATTATTTTGATAATTTTTCTGTACATGTGCAAATACCTTATCAAGCTTCCTAAGCTTTTCCAAATGCCCACTCTCATCCTCTGGTGAATAAACTGTTTTAGGCATATTTCTAAGTAGTATAACTGCCAAATCATAGAGTCTTGCTTTTAAAATTAATTTATATCCTTCCTTAGTTTTGTCGTACTCCTCAATAATCTGCTGTATCTGTTTTTCCATTAAATCATGCACTTCACTTCCATAAGTAAGGATACTGGAGTGAATAAACATTGGTTTGATAGTTCTATTATCATTTGTTCCCGAAAGAAAGTTATCGTAAATTGACATTCTAAATTGTATAACTGCTCTACTACTTAATTCCTTTTGCTTAAAAAAACAATGAATCTGGCCTGAACCTATAATAAGTATGTCACCAACTATCAAGTTGTAGGTATCCTTATTTACCAGCACTTTAAGCTTTCCCTCCACAAGATATATAATTTCAATATCTTCATGAAAATGATGTGGTGTACTATCATTCCCATCATTAAAAAATAATCTAAACGGGAAATCTTGTTCCAATACTGTTTTTTCTAAACTAACTTGCATAATACCCTCCGGAGTTTTCAATAATTTTGGCAACACTTCTATATTAAAATAAGCATACAAATTTTTAATCTTGTATGCCTATTTATCATTCTGCCTATTATATCTTTATTTTAACTCTTTTTTTACCAGATTCATAGATGCTACATATAATTCTCTGTGTTTTTATTGCTTCTTCTCCATTAATATCAGGCTGAATACCTAAACTTAATGCACAGTAATAGTTCTTTATTTGTTTTGAATGGCTTATTCCCCAGTATCCCTTTGCGCCATTTCCATAGTCAAAAGTTTCATAGGGATTATTATCTGCAATTAATTCTCTACCATCTTTAAAAGAGACATGCGCTCTATCCCCTACCATAGTTGCAATACCATTCTCACAGTGAAGTTCTATTTCTACGGGAGCATCATAAGTATAATAATTAATAGCGTGAAAAGCTGTAACTACTCCATTCTTATACTTTATAATTCCCTCAGAACAGTCCTCTACCTGTATTATTTCATGAGCTCTATTACTTATGCTAGCATCTATATAATCTATATCACAGTCTACAAACCAGCTCATTAGATCCATAGTATGAATGGCTTGGTCTATAATAACTCCCCCACCTTCTTTTTCCCAGGTGCCTTTCCAATCACTATGACTGTAATATTCATCCGAACGGTTCCAAGTAACCTCTAGCTTACCTGATAGTATTTTACCAAGCTGGCCAGAATCAAGGGTATTTTTTATAAGTTGTGACCCAGGATTATATCTATTTTGAAATATAACTCCTAGTGTAACATTGTTAGCTTTTGCAGTCGCAATCATATTTTCTGCGTCGTGGAGATTTATAGACATAGGCTTTTCAGTAAGCACATGTTTACCGTGATTTGCAGCAAATATAGCAACCTCTGCATGAAGATAGTGAGGAAGACATATATGAATTACATCTATTTCTTCCTTTAAAACCATCTCTTTATAATCTGTATAGTAATTACAATTATATTGCTTAGCTTTTATTTTTGCTCTATCTTCCTTTAAATCACATACGGAAACTACCTTTGCATTTTCTAATACATTTATAGATTGAGCATGCATTGGAAATATATTCCCACATCCAATAATCCCTACTTTAAATATCTTCATTTCAACATCTCCTAAATAATTCTATATTAATTTTTGAAGATAATCTATTCCAATTTGCAGACCTTCCTTTACCTTTTCCTCACTACCTTCATAAAGGGGATCTTCGTGTTCAATACTAACCACCCCTGTGTAGCCTATATCTGTTAATTCCTTAAAAAGGCTTTTCCAGTCTACCTGTCCAAGTCCAGGCATTCTATATCTCCAATACCCAAAGTCCTCAGAGCTTATGTTTAGTTGTTTATTAAAAACACCATATGTTTTTAAATTTTCCTTAAACACTTCTGTGTCCTTTGCATGTACATGGAATATTCTATCCTTAAATTCCTTCACAGGAGTAATGTAATCCATTAGTAGGGCATGCATATGAGATGGATCATAATTTAATCCAAAGTTTTTATTTGGAACCCTTTTAAACATTTCTCTCCAAAGCTCCGGACTAAAAGAAATTGTTCCTGGCATTCCTTCTACCTGCCAACCAATCATTGGGCAATTTTCTATTATCACCTTAATGTCTCTATCCTGGGCATACTGCACTAACTCTCCAAAAACCTCCTCAAACTCTTCAAAGTTCTCCTCCAAGGACTTATCAATATTTCTACCCACAAAAGTTCCTACTGCAGGAACCCCTAGAAGCACTGCAGCATCAACACATTTTTTAAAATGATTATTTATATTAGATCTTATAGTAAGATCTCTATCTAAATTGTTATCATAATAAGCAATTGAAGATATAGCAAGCCCATACTCCTGGAAATATGATTTTATTTCCTCAGCTTCCACCTTCGCAAAGTTAGCTACATCTATTTCACTTCCTGAATAATCCCGGTTATTAGTTCTTGGCCAACAAGCAAGTTCTAAAGACTTAAATCCATGCTCACTCGCCCACTTTGCCTTTTCTTTAAGTGGAATACTCCCAAGACATCCTGTTAAAAGTCCTATATACATATTAACACCCTCCCATAATTCTAGTTATTTAAATAGACAGGTTTCCCGGTTCTAGAAGACTCATATATTGCTTCAAGTATTTCAGTAACTACTAAGGCTTGTTCCGGTTTTACTACAGGTTCACTATCATTTAATATACAGTCAATCCACCCTCTTGCTTCCATATCTGCAGGGTCTTCTGAGCTTCCTTCATAAAAATCAACTCCACCAGTGTTAAAATCTACTTTAGTTTCATAGAGTCTGCTTAAATTTTCTCCATTTATTCGGAGACCATCCTTCATATCTGCCCCACCTTCTGTACCACAAAGAGTTGTTTGGGCTTCAGCTATATCAAGACTATTTAACGCCCAACTTGATTCTAAGATAATAGTTGCTCCATTTTCCATGGTAATAAATCCAAAAGCTGAGTCCTCAACAGTAAATTTTTTAGGATCCCAGGGTCCCCATGCATTAGCTGCGTTTTCTTTACTACTAAGCTTATGATACACATTTCCAACTACATATTTAGGTTTATAATTATTTAGCATCCATAAGGTTAGGTCCAATGCGTGAGTACCTATGTCAATTAGTGGTCCTCCCCCTTGCTCAAATTCATTGAGAAAAACTCCCCAAGTAGGCACTGCACGTCTTCTTATAGCATGCGCTTTTGCAAAATATATTTCTCCCAAATCACCATTTTCACAAATTTCATGCAGGTACCTTGAGTCACCTCTAAATCGATTCTGATAGCCTATGGTAAGTTTTTTACCTGTACGTTTTGAAGCCTCTAGCATGCTCCTTGCTTCAACTGTAGTTTTAGCCATTGGCTTTTCACACATAACATGCTTGCCAGCCTCAAGCACGTCAACTGTAATGCTACTATGTGATCTATTAGGAGTACATACATGAACAACATCAATGCTTTTATCTTTCAAAAGCTCTGTATAATCTTCGTAAGCCACTGCATCCTGAGTTCCAAATTTTCTTGCCGCATCTTCAGCTTTTTCTCTTGAAATATCACAAAATGCCACCATTTCCACCTGTGATATTTTAGCAAGGCTTGGCATATGTTTGTTATTTGCAATACCACCACAACCTATTATTCCAACTCTCAACTTCTTCTCATTACATGTATTCCCCATAGTATTTACTGATTATCAAGTTACACAGTAGTTATACCTTGAAATCAGATTTCACTTCCTTTCAAAATATAATAATTGAGAATCTACTTTCCTACAATTCACTGTTACAAAAAAGCAATTCCTCTAAGTAATTCCTATTTAACCTTGACAATTATCATTTTACAATATAACAAATTCTATTACTCGCCATGAATTGCGGAGTTATTCTCAAATATTGCGTTTTATTAAAAATTAAACCACATAGTCACCTAACTTGTTTTTTTAAGACACATTGCTATTATAAAACTTTAGAAAAATGAAAAAATCAGCTATTACTTAGCTGACTTTTCCATATCTTGCTCTATATAAGTTTTTCATCAAATATACGGGTTAGATTTAACTTTTCCACTTTTCCTGCGATCTTATCTATATCCAAAGTATAAAGTCCAAGTTCCTGCATTCTATTAAAATACTCTGCTCCTGCAAAAGTATATCTGTTTGTTCTTCCTTCTTTAGAATCCATTTTTTCATTTGCATAGGCTATTATGTCTCCAACAGCTAGAGATCTTGGCAATATAAGTAATGGCATACCTAAATAGTTTCTTATTGCATTGTGTCCAGCTAAAGCACCAGTAATTATAGCCTCTGTGTGGCCTACAAATAACCCAGCCTTCTCACCTGCACAGAATAGATTATCTAATCCTATAACCTTCATACTGTTAGTTCTTGGGGCTACGGATAGATATCTTATTGAGTTTCCCTTTCCCCCTGCATATGGGTCTATATATTTTGCATATTCTAGCCCTACTATTTTTCTTAACTTTTCTAATGGATAATATGAAGTCATGAGTTTTGCATGCCCTGTATCTAATAAAATCATATTTTCTGCAAACTCTTTGAGAGCATACTGTTGACATACCTTTAGTTTAAGTTTATCTAAATTTACATCTTCTTCTGGAACCTTTAAAACAACCACACCTGTTTCATCCAGCTCTTTTATAACATCATCAGATAAAGAGTCCTTAGCTAGCTTACAAGAGCCACTAATAGCGCCATATACATCTTCTTCCCTTTCACCTTTTAAATCTTCAATACCTGCTCTATAACTTATACTTACTCTTGGCCCAAAAGCTGGACATCTTAAAATACACATTGAGCATCCATTTCCATATTTTAAACAGTTACCCATTGGCCCTGTTGAACCTGTGGTTTCTATAAATACATCTGCCTGAACATATCTTCCATCAGATAGATATATTCCTTTTATCGTATTGCCTTCTTTTTCAACATCCACTACTCTAGTTATCATGTTTATTTCTATGTCCATAGCTTTTAAATATTTTAAAACTTCCGGCTCGATCTTGTTTACATCATAAAGCCAGGCATGTTTATGTCCTGGGAAATCAATGTTTTTATGTCTGCTATTATTATCAGTTAAATGTATTAAATCTCCTGCTCCTAGAGCTATCATTTCTTCTGAGGCTGTATATCTTCCATTATTTCTCATTATACCACCTACATTACCAAGTCCTAAAAGCATATCTGTCTTTTCGTATAGTACGACCTGCGCACCAGCTTTTTTTGCTGTGATTGCTGCGCTACAACCAGACCAACCGCCACCAATTACGATAACCTTCAAAATATTCTCCTCCCCTCTAATACGTATTTAGGTTCTGTCTGCATTTTGCAGAGCCTTCTCAATTTACGGTCATTATTTTTTCTTGTACAACAACCACATATACCTTCTCCACAACACATTTTCGCATTATTACAACAGGAATATTTAATGCTTTTGTCTAAATCTTCTACGGCCTTCATCAATTCATAATTTAAAACATCCGCGGCATCACAATGCACCAGCTTTATATCATTATCATGAATTAACTCCTTCAATATATTATTAAATTCATCTGTAATCCTACCGTAAGCTATAGTATTTACCAATATAACCTTTGAAGCATATTTATCTAAATACCCACTTACAAAGCTATTTTTATAGGGAGAATTATCAATTATAACTATAACCTCATTATTATTCCCATACAAATGCTTAAGTGGAGGTATCATCGGTGCCTGACCTATACCTCTTGCTACAATTAGGCATTTACTATTTTTAATTGTATTTATGTTTTTCAACCCTAAAATGCCATTCCAAAATGGTGCTTTTACTAATATCTCCTCACCTTGCTTTAATAAATCTAAAGCTTTGGTTTTAGTTCCTTTTAATTCTATAGCAATAGTTATAGTATTATTTCTTGTATCAGTATCCATTATTGATATTGGCGTATCAAACCTTGTATCTGTATCCGGGCGGCGAACAAAAATATAACTTCCTGACTGAACTAGTTCACTTACCAATTTATCACTTGCTTCTATGGTAAAAATAATAATATTATCCTCAACCTTATTTTTTTCTATTATTTTGCAATAATAATATTTCCTACTTTCTTTAGCTTTGTAATTGTTTGAAGCATAATCTTGATATATGCATACTCCGTTCCAATTACAACAATCACAGAAATTTTTACCTGCTAGCTGAGAACATAATATACAGTCTCCAGTTTCTGCCAGATGGCAAGGACATGCTCGAAACACCAAACTGCGATGACCCTTTTGTGTTTTTTACTCTCTTTACACTACAAATGTTTTATTTTTATATTAATGACACAATATTCATAAAAAATTTTCAGGAAAATCATTGAAACTGTTTTGATTTTCCGTTAAAATAGTCTTTGAAGAGAGGACTGATTACTTGAAAAAACTTATTAAGAATTTATTACCCCTAATACTCATTGGTTCCATCCCTTTTTCTAATTTATTTTATTGGACACTAAATAATACACATAGAGGGGTTTATGACCTAACTACTGATTTAGATAGATTTTTACCACTTATAAAAATCTTTATAATACCTTATATGACTTTATGGTTTTACCTTGCCATTTGTTTTGTTTATTTGTGTTTTAAAAACAGAAAAGTTTATTATAAGATTATGATTACACTTGTCTTATGTTACGTTGTTGCTTTTATAACCTTTTACTTTTTTCAAACCACTGTTTCAAGACCTCTTGTCACAGGGAAGGATATATTCTCTAAAATGATTTTATTTACCTATAATTCTGATGAGCCATATAATTGTTTTCCAAGCATACATGTAATTACAGCATACCTGGCCATGAAAGGAATTAATCTCACAGATGCTATGAAACGGATTAAAATTCCGGTTAATGTGGTAGGAATTCTTATTATTATATCTACTCAATTTGTTAAACAACACGTTATAATGGATATATTTTTCGCGCTCTTTTTATGTGACGTGTTTTTCAATTTAATTACTTATATTGAAGAACAGTACAAATTGTACATTTGGAAAAAATCTTATTCTTTACTAGAAAAAGATCTTGAACAATAAATATAAAAGCTGCTGAATAATCTTCAGCAGCTTTTATACTTTATTTATACATTAAATCATCTCCTGGGTCGCTGTAATTAACGACTTCAGAAGGAAAGTTGTTAAATCCTAATAGAAATTTTACCTTCTTTTAATTCTATGGTTATGTTTGACCCTTCACTAAATTCATTTTGTAGATACTGCTCTGCAATCTCATCTTCAATATATTTTTGAATAGTCCTTCGAAGTGGTCTTGCTCCATATTTGTCATCATATCCTTTTTCTAATACAAAATCTTTTACCTCATCCGTTATATTCAATGTAATTTTCTTTTCGCGTACCTCAGCCACTACTTCCATAATCATCAAATCTACTATTTTGCGAAGTTCTTCCTTGTTTAGTGGAGTAAATACAATGGTTTCATCTACCCTATTTAAAAATTCCGGTCTAAAGGTTTCCTTTAAAGCGTCCTTCACACGGGCCTCTAAAATATCATAATTATCCTGCACAAACCCAATGCTACTCCCTTTAAATTTGGTGCCTGCATTAGATGTCATTATTACCACAGTATTATCAAAAAAAACAGTCCTTCCTTGACTATCTGTTAGTCTTCCGTCTTCAAGGATTTGTAATAGCATATTAAATACATCTGGATGAGCTTTCTCAATTTCATCTAAAAGAATAACTGAGTAAGGCTTTCTTCTTACCTTTTCAGTTAATTGACCAGCTTGATCATAGCCTACATACCCCGGTGGTGCGCCAATCAGCTTTGAAACTGTATGTTTTTCCATGTATTCAGACATATCTATACGAATTAATGCTTCCTCACTTCCAAAGAGCTCAGCGGCTAGTGCTTTAACCAGCTCTGTTTTCCCAACCCCAGTTGGTCCTACAAAAATAAAAGAGGAAGGTTTTTTCTTTTTCCGGAAGCCTGAACGATTTCGCCTAATGGCCCTAGATAAACTTGTAATAGCTTGATTTTGTCCTATAACTCGTTTATGTAGTCTGTTTTCTAAGTCTAATAGTTTTTTTGCTTCTTTCTCTGTAATCTTTTGAATTGGAATTTTAGTCCATGATTCAATTACAAAAGCAATATCCTCCACAGTAATTTGAACCTCACTGCATTTTTTCTCGATTTCAACAATATCTTCTTTTATTTTGCATAGCATCATTCTATATTCTGCAGCTTTTTCAAAATTTCCAGTTTCTTCTGACTCATTCTTGGAATTTTGTACTTTTTCTAATTGCTGCTTTAACCCTGCAAGTTCTACAAGTCCTCTATTCTTTAAATTAGCTCTAGAGCCCGCCTCATCAATAACATCTATAGCTTTATCAGGAAGAAATCTATCCGTTATGTATCTCTCAGATAAAGTTACAACTTCTTCAATTATTTCATCAGATATTTTAACTTTGTGATATTCTTCATAATAGCCTCTTATTCCTTTTAAAATTTCTATTGTCTCAGTTAAACTCGGTTCTTCAACTAAAACTGGCTGAAACCTTCTCTCAAGAGCCGCATCCTTTTCTATATATTTTCTATATTCCTCAAGTGTTGTAACTCCAATAACTTGTATTTCACCTTTAGCTAGTGCTGGTTTCAAAATATTTGCTGCATTCATTGACCCACCTTGCACTTCACCTGCGCCCATAATATTGTGCACCTCATCAATAACCAATATTATATTACCACTTTCCTTAGCTTCTTCAATAATTGACTTCATACGGCTTTCAAATTGTCCTCTAAATTGAGTACCTGCAACAACAGCGGTAAGATCAAGCAGATAAACTTCAGCATCAAATAATTTTTCCGGAACTTGTTTTTCTGCAATCCTCACAGCTAATCCCTCTGCAATAGCTGTCTTACCAACGCCCGCCTCGCCAATTAATATAGGATTATTTTTGGTTCTTCTATTTAAAATCTGTACCACTCGGTCAATTTCTTTATTCCTTCCAATAACTTTGTCTACACCCTTTTGATTCGCTTTGTTTGTTAGGTTTATTCCATAAGTGTCTAGGTGCTTCCTCTTCTTTTTAAAAAAACTCTTTTTTGATTTATCTTCAGGTGCATCCTTAATCTTTGAGGAAGTTTCAATTTCCTCATCTATAAAATTTTTATTTTCATCTTTAGGCGAAAATAGACCATTGAAGATATTACCAATAAGCTTTTTCCCATCAGCATTCTCATTGTTCATATCTTCCAGATTCATATCCCCTAAATTCATATCTTCTAGATTCATATCTTCTAGGTTCATATCTTCTAGGTTCATATCTTCTAAATTCATATCTTTAAATATATTCCCCATCTGACTATTTAAATTTTCAATATCCTCCGAAGATATACCAGCTTGTTGCATCAATTGATCCATAACTGGAACGCCCTGCTTTTTAGCACATTCTATACATAAGGCTACCGTTTCAGTTTTTCCGCCTTCAATCTTTGATGTTAATATCATTGCTATATTTTTTTTACATATATCACATAATTTCATATAAATCATCTCCATATTTCATGTTGTATTAATATTATAATAGTATATCATTCTTTAATACAATATGTTTAGTATAATCATCATTATTTGCTTTTTATTAATATAATAGCACTTCTCACTATTTTTAAGCTCTCCCTCTTCTATTTATTCTACGCTTTCCTTATATATCCCTTCTGAAACACCAGTGTTTCTTTTGGTTAATGTTTCTATTAATTCGTCTATATCTTGTAATGTTAGCTCAGGTGCTAATAATTTAAAAGCAGTTCTTGTATATAACCCTTGCAAAAATTCTGTTTCCACCTTATTTAATTCTAAAAAAGTTATAGAACTAATCTTCATTTATAATCCCCCAAACATCCTATTGTATTATAGTATGCATTTATAATGTCAATGTTACAATATGTATCTGGGAAAATATATTTAATTATATACCTGAGTTGTGCATATTATTTTTGTATTCTACATATCTTTATTTTGTAAAGCCATTATAGTATATCTACTATGTAATTATACTACTTATAATCATTTTTCTATTTAACAAATTTTTAATCAATTATTAAGGAGTAAGTAAATTGAAAGTTGCCGCTATATACTCCAGAAAATCAAAGATTACAACAAAAGGCGAATCAATACTTAACCAAATTGAACTATGTAAACATGAGGGTACTCATCTAGGAATTGATAAATTTATAATATATGAGGATGAAGGATTTTCCGGAAAAAACATCAAAAGACCTCAGTTTCAAAAAATGCTAAGTGATGCGAAGGAAAAAAAATTTAATGTACTTATCTGTTATAGACTAGATAGAATAAGTAGAAATATATCAGATTTTTCTACTCTTATAAATCAATTAGACAACCTTCATATAAACTTTATAAGTGTTAGTGAACAATTTGATACCTCCTCACCCATGGGACGTGCCATGATGTATATTGCTTCTGTATTCGCACAACTAGAACGCGAAACTATCGGGGAGCGGGTTCGCGATAATATGCTAGAACTATCTAAAAGTGGACACTGGCTAGGTGGCCAAACCCCTTTAGGGTATGAAAGTAAAAAAATAAATTATTTAGATTCCAATATCAAAGAAAAAACCATGTATGCCTTATCCCCTATAAAAGAAGAATTAGATGTTGTAGCATTCATCTATGACAAATATTTACTGTATAAATCTATTAGCCAGGTTTTTATAACAGTTTTCCAGAAAAATATCAAAACAAAAAATGGAACTGATTTTAACAAGAAAAGAATTCAACTTATATTACGAAATCCATTATATGTTAGAGCAAATGAGGCTGTCATGAAACATCTTGAATTAATTGGAATGAATGTCATGGGAAACGTTGATGGTATTCACGGCATTCTTACTTATAATAAAAGTAAAGGCAGTAAAACTAAGCGGGATATTGGAGAATGGATAGCTGCCGTTTCCACCCATGAAGGAATTATTGATGCTCCCACTTGGCTTGCAATTCAACAAATATTAGATAAAAATAAAAATAAAGCACCAAGAATGGGGACTTCCCGCGCCGCTTTACTTACCGGAACTTTAAAGTGTTATAAATGTGGTAAAAGCATGATTGTTAAACATGGACATATTAGTGCACAAACAAATAAAAAAATTCAATACTATGTCTGTAGCACCAAAGATTATTCAAAAGGCCTGCGATGTAATAACCCTAATATTCGTGTAGATGAACTGGAGTCAATAGTTATAGACACTTTAAAAAATATTACAGTAGATAAAATTGTCCTATTGGAAGAATTATACAAAATCAAATCTGATATTACAAAAAATAATTTTATGGAAAATGAAATTAATAATTTACCATCACAAATAAAAATGAAGCAATGCCAAATTGATAATCTAATATGCCAGTTATCACTAGATAATGAAATATCAGAATATATAAGACCACAAATTTTGAAAATAGGTGGTGAAATAGAACAACTAAAATATAAATATGAAAGCCTAAAAGCTATCTCCAATAAAGATAAAAATAATAAATGGGACGCAAATAAATTTCTAAATACTTTAAGCAACTTCTCTTCCTTAGTAGATGCCCTGGATTTCAATAACAAACACATTTTAATTAATAGTATTATACAGTCAATATATTGGGATGGTGCTACGGGCAGCCTTCAAATAAATCCAATATCCTTAAATCCCTAAGTTCATTATCGCAGTTTAATGTATCTAGGACAAAATTCACTTCCTACATCAATACAATCATAGGGTTCATAACTCATCAATATAACCTCCTAATGCACGCTATACTATTAAAATATTTATAAGTCTAAAAATTGTGACAAGTTAAATAATAATAATTACAAATCATCTAGTAAACTTAGAAGTAATAAATAAAAGAGTCCATAGAACTCTTTTATTTATTACTTCTAATTAAATTCATAATTTGATGAAATTTTTGTCTAAATACGTTTTCTCTACCCACAGCATTTTTAGATACCAGTTCTTCTGTAAGCAAAAGTTTATTATTTGAATATATATCTACCCTCCCAATTTTTTCTCCTTCCCTTACCTGCTCAATTATCTGGTGCAGTGGCTTTTTTATTTTAATCTCAATATTTTCGCCCTTCTTTGCCGGAATTATAATATCTCTTTTGCATACCAGTTGAACCTTTTCATTTTCTTTTTTTATGTTAAAGTATTCCAAAGTCTCCCCCTTGTTAACTACTTTCTTATATTCATAATTTTTTGCTACATATCCAGCTATTTTCTCAGTCTCCTTCCACCTATTGGTACAATTCAAGGTAATTATAATAACCTCTTTTCCATGAATTTTAACAGAAGTAACTAAACATTTACCAGCTTTTCCTGTAGATCCCGTTTTTACACCTGTGGCATTCGGTAAAAGATATAGAATTTTATTTATATTATGGTAACTTCTACTAAATCCATATTCTTTACCATCAATATCTTTAGAACTGACTATAGCATTAAATAATTTAATTTGTTTTGCTTTTGCAGTAACCAAAGCTAAATCATAAGCTGTAGAATAATGATTTATGCTATCTAATCCATGAGGAGACTCAAAATTACTATTTAATAATCCAACTTCTAGTGCATACTCATTCATAAGTTTTAGAAATTCACTAACGCTACCACTTACTCCTTCCGCAATAGCTATGGCTGCATCATTTCCAGATCTTAGCATAAGACCATACAACAACTCTTTTATAGTTATTTCTTCTCCCTTTTTTAACCCCACTGTTGATCCACGTATACTTGATGCCTTCTCTGATATAACTATTTTTTTATTTAAATCCCCACATTTTATTGCCACAAGGCAAGTTATTATCTTTGTAGTGCTTGCAATTTCAATGGGAGTATACGCATTTTTTTCATATAAAACAAGTTTGGAATCACAATCTAATGCTATAGCACTAATAGCATTAATTTGGATACCCTCTGCATAAGCATTTTGTATTAATGACAGAAATAAAAAAGACAAACATAAAGTAATTGATAAAAACATGTTAAATTTTTTCTTCACAAGCTCACCTCTTTTTATTTTAGAAAATAATTTTGCACAAATATAAATAATAGTGATTAACTGATTTTTTTTTACCCTTTTGGACATAATACCAATTATTAGGCATACTGGGAGGTTATCATGTTTAAAGGTATAATATTTTTTCTTTTAACCTTAATGATTATATTATTTCCAATCCCTTTGAAAATAACTCTTAAATATAGGAACAAAGTTTTGGAAATTTTCTTATATAATAAAAAAATAAATCAAAAACCTAGTGCAAAAAATATGAAAAGAAAACATTTAAAGAAAATTTTTTTTGTTTCTTTTAGTTTAAATGATATGCCATTAATCATACAGAAGATTACAAATTCAAAATTTAAGCCCATATTAATTTTAAACACTAAATTAGAATATGGTTTTGATGATGCTGCTTTTGTAGCTATTTTATTCGGTGTAATTCATACCATATATAGTTATATTTATTTATTTTTACAAAGTTTTACCAATGTGAAAAGCATAGATTTAAAAGTTATACCTCATTTCAAAAAAAATGATATTAACATTGAAATTTCGAGTATAATTTATACCAATTTAGGAAAAATTATTTATATATCATTCATAATGATAAGTTGCCTTATACATATTAAGCATAAGAAAACTAATTCTTAAAAATATCAAGGAGGAAATGTTAATGGATAATCATCCAATCGAAAATTTAATGAAAAGCACTATGGAAAGTATAAAAGATATGATAGATGTAAACACCATTGTTGGCGATGCTGTAGAATCTATAGATGGGACTACAATTATCCCTATTTCAAAAGTATGTTTTGGTTTTGCATCCGGCGGCAGTGAGTTTAATAATATTAAGCCTAGTGTTTCAGGCGATAAATACCCCTTCGGTGGTGGTTCTGGAGCTGGAGTTACAGTTAGACCTGTGGCATTTTTAGTTGTTAAAAATGACTCTATTAGGCTGTTATCTGTAGACCAGCAAAACACATATGATAGAATCGTTGATACTGTACCACAGATTATAGATATTCTTAAGAATCTCTTTAAAGATAAAGATAAAAATAAAGATAATAATCATGTAGAAAATCAACAGAGTGAAAAGTATGATGAATAATTTAATATAAAAATTTATAAACCCCCAACATAATAAAGTTTTATATTAAATGCTTTATTACATTAGGGGTTTATAATTTTGTGCCTGTATATATTGGAAAAATAGTTATTCAACTTCATTTGTTAGAATGTCTTTTGAAATGTCATCAAAACTTTCTAAAGCTGGCATTTCAGCTAGACTATAAAAATTAAAATGTTTAAGAAATTCATCGGTAGTTATATAAATAATTGGTCTTCCGGGAACATTTTTCCTTCCACTTTCCTCGATTAACTTTTTTTCTGCTAATGTATAAATTGCTCTATCACTCTTAACTCCTCTTATATCCTCAATTTCCATTCTGGTGATAGGTTGTTTGTATGCTATTATTGCTAAAGTTTCAAGTGAAGCCTGGGATAGTGATTGTCTAATATTTGTTTTTAAAAGTTTTTGGACATATTCGCTATTACAAGGTTTTGTAACAAATTGATATTGATCATTAGTTACTATAATTTTAATTCCTCTGTCCTCTTCTTCATATTTCACCATTAATTCATCCATTAATTCTCTTGTAAAATCAATGCTACATTCTAATATATTTGCCATTTCCGTTATTTTAAGTGAATCTCCAGTAACAAACAGTAATGATTCAATAATAGAAAAATATATTTTTTTCGGAGAAATTCCGTCCATGTCTAATTGTTTAATATTAAATTCTTTCATATTAATTTACCCTTTCTAAATATATCTCTTTGAAAGTACTTTCTTGAATTACTTTCACACTTCTAATTTTAATCAGTTCAAGTAACGCTAAAAAGGTGACAATAACTTCTATTTTTGATGAATATCCAACTATTAACTTTGAAAAATAGACTTTTCCAAATAAATCAAGTGCCTTTTTTAATTCTTCCATTTTATCTTCTATTTTGTATTCATCCACTAGTATTTTTTTATTTATTATATTATCAACATTCATTTTATTAATATATTGCTGCATTAAATTGTTGTACAGATTATACAAATCAAGCATTGTAACATTTTTAAGAAAATCTATTTCTTTAGCGTTTTTATTATCTTCTTCGATAATTTCTGGTTTTTTACTAAACATTATACCTGCTCCCTGCTCGAGCACCCTTAAACTTTCAGCAATACCTTTATATTTCCTATATTCTATTAATTTGTTTAACAATTCCTCTTCTACGTCAACTTCTTCCTCTTTGCTATTTTCTTCTTTATTTTTCGGTAGCAATCGTTTTGATTTAATTTGAATTAACGTTGCAGCTATAACAATGAATTCTGATGTTACATCTAAATCCATCTCACTCATAGTTTTAAGGTATTCCAAGTATTGATTTGTAATTTCATAAATATTAATATCATAAATATCCATCTCATTTTTCTTAATAAGATGCAATAGCAAGTCAAAAGGACCCTCAAAATTACTTACTTTTATACTTAATGTCATATGCACTCGCTCCTAAATGAAATTTAATTATAAATAAATATGGCATTTATCTATTTTTTTTATATCAAGTCATTTTAAGTATAGTGCATCTTTTAGAAAATAACTAGTAAGTATAAAACTATTTATAAAAAATTTATTATATCATAAAAAAGATAACTTCTAAACAAAGTTTTTTGCTTAGAAGTTATCTTTTTTATATCAAAGTAAGTGTATTAACTTAAATTGCCCTATCAAAAAGGTCCCAAAAATTATTTTTAATGTTATCCCATACTCTTGATTTTTTAATGTCTCTATCACTGTATATAACAATTTTACCACATAATTCATTATTAATATATATTTCACAAAATCCAATTGCTACATCTTTTTTATATTCTTTCAACCCCTCCTCTATAACAATTTTTTTAGTAATGTCATTTTTCTTACCTCTCTCAAGGGTTACTAGAAAATTTTCTTGAGCTTTCACAATTAAAAATTTATCTCCTTTTTTATTTAGCACCATCTTTTCTAATTCTTCATCCTTTGTTATTACTCTTTTAGTTTCAAATTTAGAGAATCCATAGTTCATTAACATACTAGCATCACTATTTCTTATTTTATAAGTTGGTGCGCCCATAATTATTGCAAGCATTCTTACATTGTTTCTCACTGCTGTAGCAGATATGCAGTATTTTGCCTCGTTTGTAAATCCTGTTTTCAGTCCATCACATCCCTCAAAAAATCTAACCAATTTATTGTGATTAACAAGACCAATAGGACTCTTTCTACCCTCAGTAATAGTTTCCATATAAGTTCCTGAATATTTCAATATTTTAGGATATTTTAATAATTCCCTAGACATAATTGAAATATCATAGGCAGTAGTAAGATGTCCATCTGCACTTAGTCCTGTACAGTTCTTAAAAGATGTATCCCTCATATTAAGACTTTTTGCTTTTTCATTCATCATTCCTACAAATGCACTTTCACTTCCCCCTAAATACTCAGCCATTGCTACCGCTGCATCATTTCCAGAGGCAATAGCAATGCCTTTTAATATTTCTTCCACGGTTCTAATTTCACCAGTATCAAGTATCATGCTACTTCCACCCATTTTTTTCGAATTTTCACTTATAGTTATTTTGTCTTGTAATTTAATCTTACCTGCCTCTATGGCCTCCATGGCGAGAAGCATTGTCATTATTTTTGTTACTGACGCAGGGGCAAACTTTTCATGAGCATTTTTTTCATATATTATTTTTCCACTAGACGGCTCCATTAGCAGTGCTGACTTTGCTTCTACTAAAATTCCACTATCAACTTTTTTTTCGCCTTCTGCTTTTGCTGAAATTGTAAAAACCTGCATGGTGAAAATTAAGGTTAAAAACAAACATAATAAACTTTTAATATTTCTTTTCATATGCTTCCTCCTCATGTTTCTTTCATCTAGACAACACTTCTTTTGCTGTCTACCTTTCTTAAAATTTATATGATTATTTTTACCAAGTTCCCACAATATTATCACTGTTTATGTAAATAAAATAAAATAAATTATTATACTCATAAAACAAAAAAAGCCTTCATCTTTGAAAGCTTTTTTTTGTTTTTAAAATTCTATTTTTATTTGCCTTATGTGTATACATTGTTATTTATAAAGAATCTATCCTCTAAAAAACAAATAAAATGTTAGAATGTAATTATAAACTAGTTTATAATTTTTTTGGACTAATTTGCAAACAAAAATAGAATTTTTATAATTTTTTGTATTGTTAACCAGATTTTGAAGTAAATACTCTACAACTTTTGGCAAGACAATTCCAATTATCAATAAAATAATAAAGCATTTTATCGTTAGCATTACAAAACTCCATAGTTCCTTGTTCTTCATTTGATTACGCTTCCCAAATCATTAATAAGATTTTTTATGAAATAAGGGGCAATATATGATTCCATAACTATTCCAATAAATATAAAGACTACTATTAATATAAATATTAGGCTATAGTACATCACTCTGCTCGAAATACTACTTGTCCATTGTTTATTGAATTTATCCCTAAGAAGCATTATAGAAAATTCCATTGACACTACAGAAGCAAAAATAATACAGGGAATATAAATCAAATTTTGAGGTAACACTCCTAATATTGCAATTCCTATTCCGCTTTTCCCAAGCCCACTTATCATAAAACTAAATGTGAATCCCACCGTAAAACCTTTCAATAAATCAATGACTATGATTATTGGTATTCCCACAATAGTTAAACCTAAAAACCAAAGAAAAATAATCACAGGTAGATTATTTTTAAGTGATTGAAAAAATATTACCTTATAACTAATGCCATTTGTATTTGATGGGTCAATAAAATTCATCAAATAATTTACCAACTCATTTTGCTCTATTTTCCCCATATATTTAACACTATAAATCCCCAAAATTATGCCTGTAAATACACAAAGTATACTTATAATATATAACCAAAAATTCTCTTGTATATGTTTATTTATATTTCCTATTAGTGTAGCCGATGACATAAATTATTCCCCCTTTAGTTAATCATTTTTCTTATTTACTAGCAATCCTAATTTATTTTATATTTAACATGTAAAATTATAATATGAATATTATAACTTATTTCATATTTATGATAAGGAAGAGGTTTATATACCTACTTAGTTCAATAACCTTAATAAATAATATAACCTATGTGCATTATGCACATAGGTTATATTATTTACGTTAACTTACTCTATTTTGTAATCTTAATTTATCGGTACGATAAGTATCTTCTTTATTTTAAATCTAGTTGTGTCGTCACAAGTAAAAACTCCACAAACTTTTATTGTTTATGACGTCTAATAAAAATAATTTGATAGTGTAATAAAATTTCAATTATATTATTCCCTACGACAAATATCATAGCACGCGGGGGACTATTAATGTAGCACTCATTGAAACTCCAGTAATCGAATCGCTTCCAGTTATCACCACTGAACTAATTGTACTAAAACTAATATCTGCGTTGGGCGTTAATGTGAGCAGTCCGTTTTTAGCAACAATTGTACCAGCTTGACTCTTAAAGGTTACAGTGTCACTAAGTGATGAACTTGTAATATCCTTCCCAGCTTCATCATATACACAATATGTTGCATACCCATGTATATTAGAAGATATAGAAGCTATTCCCAATTTTGTTGAAGTTATAGTAATCCTACTGACTTTTGTACCGTTGGTTACAGGTTTAGATGGTACAATCGCAGATGTTGACATAGTTGAGGATACATTTGAGCCAGTTACTTTGTCCACTAATGAAATATTAATTTCGTTATCAACATCAGTAGATGAATTATATGTTATTGTACCAGTTGCTGTTGATGGATCTAAAATTATTGTTGCACTTTTAGATGTAGCGGTTATTATCTGTGAAGTTGGAATTGACATAGTAATTTCTTTACCAAAGCTATTTAGTATTTTGTATTTAAATGTAGCTGTGTTTGCTGCATTCTTTGTTAACTTAGTTGAAATAATACAAATTTCAGGTACATCTAAATTATCTACTGTAGTAGGTATGGTATTAGCAACATCATGTACCTTACTATCGGTTATAGCACCACTACCACCTAATATTTTTATATTTGCATTAGGTGCAACTAGTTGTAGCATTTTTTTTTCATTTGCAATGTCATTTCCAATTAATAGCAATACATTAGAATTATTTCCAGCTAAAGCTGAACCAGTTAAAGCATCTGCAAAGTTTTCACCTGTTGCAAGATAGATTGTACTAAAATCTGAGCTACTTTTAAAAGCATTTATAATGGAAATATTTCTTGCGTATTTATCTGATCCATTAATTTCAATAACATTAGGAAGTCCTGCTACATTGTTTATAGAAGTTCCTTTCCCAACTACGTAGGTTTTAGCGATTTTTTGACTAGCTACGTAATCTGTAACTGATTGAGGGATACTATTATGTTCCACTATTATAATTGGCATATTCAATGATGCAGCAATTGGTGCTATAGATAAAGCATCTGAATAATCTTCACCTGTTACAATTGCTATTTGTGAAACATTACCTAACTGTTTAGCAACCGCAATTGCAGTATCATATCTAGTTTTCCCAGCTAATCTGGTAGTTGTTACTCCTAGTTCTGTGAGTCGTTCTTGTACAGCTTTGGAAATAACTCCTGTACCACCCACTATAAATATGTTCTTAACCTGTAACTGTTTTATTGTTGCTAATGTTGAGGTTGGTATTGAATTTGTCTTTGTCAATAATATTGGTGCTTTGTATTTTTCAGCTAATGGAGCAGCGCACAATGCGTCAGGATAATCTTCACCCAAAGCTAAAACAGCATAATCAGATTGAGACCAACCATTTAAAGCTATTTTAGATGAGGTTTCATATCTGTCTATTCCCGACAATCTTGTGTAGTTTGAAGAAGCCAAAACACTAGTAGATATAATCATCGTCAACATGAATGTTAATAGAATTGATAATTTCACATGTTTTTTGTACATTTAAATCAACCACCTTTATATATATTATAATAATAATCCCAATACATATTATCCCTACCATTATATACATAATATAACATTAAAGATTGAAATAGTCTAATCTTTAATGCACCATATTTTCCTATTATCTTTTTTATCCACTTGTAACCATTGGTATTACTATATTTGTACTAGTTGTTACTAATAGATACAATTGCCAACTAATATATTTAAATGTGTATTTATATTCCATGTATATAAATATATAATAAAAGTATCACATTATTACTTATATACATGTGTAGCACAATTGGCAGACCAAGCTGGTTACCAATCAGTCATAGGGTAACCTATGTACGGGTTCGAGTCCCGTCACTTGAGGGTAACAGATTATATCTGTTTATATAAAAAAAGAACTCATTTATGAGTGCTCAGGTTGTTTACAAACCCAGTATAATTTTTTATTATACTGGGTTTGTTACGTACAATTATGCGATAGCATTCTGAGTTATGTATAAATTAGAAATAACTACTAAGTTCTTGGCAATATTACCAAACCCGATTTTTAATCACTTCCACCAAATTACATATTCTCTTTAGCTTTATTTTCAAATATAGTCCTGTACTTCTCAGCAATTGCAATGTTTTGAATAGAAGTTAAATTTCTTCTGCCTAACTACGTGTCTACCATCCATTAAGGGGAACGTTCCCACATCTGGGCACGACATTCATAATAGATAATATATTCTCTAATGTCTTTTTCTGTAATTTTAATAATATCTTCAATATTTTTTTCTTCTTGCAAATATTTAGAAAATAACCTTAGAGTTTGTTCATAACTCATCACAGTCTTCTTAAATAGGTTTTTCGATTCGCAGTAAATCATAAAATCAATTTTTTTTCATTAAAATAGACCTCCTCTATTTACACCTATAAATAGAAAAAGTCTATTGATTATTTTTTTAAAATTTATAAACTATACAATAAGCTATATTTCCATGACGCTTTTTGTATAGTTTATTGCTCTTTAAATCCCTTGAACCATTATATTACTCGCGTTAACTTACTCTATTTTGTAATCTCAGCTTATCTGCTACCATAGCTATAAACTCGCTATTTGTAGGTTTGCCTTTAGCATTGTGTATAGTGTATCCAAATATCTTATTTATAGTTTCTACTTGGCCTCGTCCCCATGCTACTTCTATAGCATGCCTTATGGCTCTTTCTACTCTACTAGCTGTTGTATTGAATTTTTTAGCAATAGATGGATACAACTCTTTTGTAACTGCAGATAAGAGTTCAATATCATTTACTACCATAGTTATTGCTTCTCTTAAATACATATATCCTTTAATATGAGCTGGAACACCAATTTCGTGAATTATACTTGTGATTTCAGCTTCTAAATCCATTGGTTCATTACGGTTGATTTTTCTAGGTTCAGTGGTGTCTATAAAAGATATAGACTTCTTGCTGTTATCGCTGGAAATAGTATTATTAAACATCTGACGTATCCTTTTTGTAAAAACATCCATATCAAATGGTTTTACTACATAATAATCTGCTCCCAAGGTAATTGCTCTTTGTGTAATTTTATCCTGACCTACCGCTGATAATACTATTATTTTAGGTATTGGATCAAGATCCATACTTCCTAATCTTTCTAAGACACCAAGCCCATCCAAATGTGGCATTATTATGTCTAATACTACTAAATCAGGTTTTCTCTCTTTTATTAATTTCAGTGCCTCTATTCCATCTTTTGCTATACCTGTAACCACAATATCCCTCTGGCTTAACAAATAATCATTTAATATATTACAGAATTCTTTATTATCATCTGCAATAAGCACACTAATTCTAGGTTCTTCCATACTATAACTCCCCCTTACAAATAAATTTCTTTTTCCATAACTTAACAAATTATAAATTCGACAAAAGAATTTTAATTCCTTCTAATATTGAGAAAAATTACAAATAAATAAATTTTTATTAATATTTGTAAAATAAAAGATAGCTTTTGCTATCTCCTACTGTTAATTTCTATTTTACCTCTTTTTTTTTAAAATTACTAGTTAATTTGATATTACCCCCGCATCTTTAAGCATCCATTCTATATATATTCCATATCCCATATCAGGTTTATTAATTAATACATGAGTAACTGCTCCAATAATCTTATTGTTTTGAATGATTGGACTCCCACTCATACCTTGCACTATGCCTCCAGTTTTTTCCAGAAGTCTAGAATCTGTTATTTTAATAATCATGCTTTTAGATCCAGATGTATTTTGAGGTAATAGTTTTTGAATTTCTATTTGGAACAATTCAGGTTCAGTTCCGTCTATAGTAGTTAGAATTTCTGCCTTACCTTCTTTAATTTCATTTCTAAGACCAATTTTCATTGGCTTATTGTACTTCTTATTTATAAGGCTTTTTGTTCCATCTCCAAATATACCACATTCCGTATTTTTAATTATTTGTCCTTTTATATTATTTTCATCTACAAAAAGACCCCTTAGTTCCCCTGGATTTCCTCTTGTTCCTTTTTTTATAGATACAATATTAGATGATATGATTACACCACTACTAACACTTAATATCGTTCCAGTATCAGCATCTGTTATAGGGTGTCCAAGTGCCGCAAACTTTTTAGTCTTATCATCATAAAAAGTTAATGTTCCTACCCCAGCTGTAGAATCTCTTACCCATAGTCCTATTTTTTGTTTTCCATCTTTAGCGTCTACTACAGGTTTAACCTTTATTTCAATGGTGTCCATATTACTTTTCCTTTGTATTTCAAGCGTAACATATGAATCATTTTGTCGATTTACAAATTTTGTTACGTCCTCCGCATGGGTTATTTCAACATGATTTATTTTTACTATACTATCTCCAATCTGTACTCCAGAAGCTGCGGCAGGACTCCCTATTTTCCCCTTAGTACCATCAATATCTGATAAAGCTACTACCAAGACACCTTTAACATTTAATTTGACACCAATGGTTTGACCACCTGGGTAAATCATGATTTCTGAATCACTTTTTGTAAAAATAGCTTTTTCTCTTAATCTCTGTGAAGAATTCAGTGATAAATCTTTGTTTTTTTCACTTACATTATTACTGGTAACAACATAGTCTTTACTTTGTTTTATTTCTACAATTTGCTTAAAACATGAATTTTCAACTGATCTATTAAACATAGTAACAATATTATTTGGGGTGTTAAAGTATGCACTTAAAGCAATAATCATCAGAGGTGCCATAATCCAGCATATTAAATTCAGTCTTTTCTTCATGTGTTTTGCCTCCTTTTTATAGTTATGACCTTAAGTTACCCTCGAAATCTTTACATTATGCTATAACATTAATTCAATAATAGTCAAAGACATAGATTGAAAACTAATTTATCATAAACTAAAAAAAATATTCATAATTGCCATTATTTATATATTTTCTTATAAATCTCATAGATAAAAAAATAAAGCCATTATTAATGACTTTATTTTTCCCTATACTACATGTTTTTATTACTATATTATTTTAGATAAATCAAAATTAATTAGGCTTCTTATTTTTGGCCATATTTATCATTTCTTTAGAATTTTCTAAGGTTAATTTTGTTACTTCTGTCCCACCTATCATTCTGGCTATTTCCTGTTGTTTTTCAACATCATTCATTTTTGTAATACTAGTATAGGTTTTGTCATTTATAACATTTTTAGCTATTAAATAATTTGTATCCGCCATACTAGCTATTTGTGGCAAATGAGTTACACAAAATATTTGATGATTTTTAGAGATTAAATACATTTTTTCTGCAACACATTGTGCAATTCTACCACTAATACCAGTATCTATTTCATCAAATATAACAGTAGGTATTTCATCTTTATCAACGAATACAGTTTTCAGTGCCAGCATTATACGTGATAGCTCTCCACCAGATACAATATCTTCCAGAGGGCTAAGTGGTTCTCCTGGGTTCGTAGATATACAAAATTTAACCTTGTCGCAGCCATTTTCATAAAATTCATTTTCCAATTTTACTTCTATGTAAAATTTACTTTTTTCAAGACCAATATAATTTAATTCATCTTTTATTTTATTTTGCAGTTCTTTTGAGATATCACATCTGATTTCATGAATTTTATCACCTATAATTCTCATTTCTCGTTCTAAATCTATTTTTTCACTTTTAAGATTACTGATTATTTCACTACTATTAACTAATTCCTCATACTCTGATTCAATTTTCTCTCTATATTCAAGTATTTCTTCAATAGTAACTCCATATTTTCTTTTACAAATGTTGATTTGGCTTATTCTGCTATTCAAATATTCCAATTCTTTTTCATCATAGTAGATTGTTTCTTTTAAGTCCCTGAGCTGCGTAATGCTTTCTTCTATATTATAGTAACTTTCTTCTATAGCATCTGCAATTGTTTTTATCTTTTCCAAGTGCTTCTCTATGGTTCTAAGTTCCTTAATAGCAATAGCTAAATTATAAAAAACAGAAGTATTTTCCTCATCGTTAATATATAAAAGTCCATAACTTTTAGATAAATGTTTCTCTAATTTTTCTGCATTACTTATGATTGCATGTTTTTCTAAGAGTTCTACGTCCTCAGCAATTTTGATGTTAGCGGTTTTAATTTCTTCTATCTGGTAATTCAAGAAATCTATTCGTTTTTCACGCTGACCTTCATTTCCTTCAAGTTTCTGAATCTTATTTTTGATCTGGGTAAGTCTTGCATATTTCTCACTATATTCAGCAAGAAACACATTAATCTTATTTAGACCAAAGGAATCCACATAAAATATATGATTCCCACTATCTAATAAATTATGATTATCATGTTGACCATGAATATCTAAAAGTGTCTTACTAATATATTTAATCTTTGATAAAAGCAATGCTTTTCCATTGACTTTAGCAATGCTTTTTCCTGACTGAAAAGTTTCACGACTTACAATTACCATATCTTCATAATCAATATCCATTTCATCTAATGCATTTTTGCTATTTTCATTTTCGATGGTAAATATAGCCTCAACGTAAGTTTTATCTTCCCCGGTCCTAATTGTGTTTTTATTGAATTTTCCACCTAACACATAATTTATAGCATCAATTAAAATTGATTTTCCTGCGCCTGTTTCACCAGAAAGCACGTTAAATCCTGCCTGAAAATTAATACTTAAATTTTCAATTAGAGCGAAATTTATAATATTTAATTGTAGGAGCATACTCATCCCTCTTATCCATTAATCATTTTTTTAATTTTTTGAACTATTTCTTTCGTATCTTCTTCATTTCTAGCTAAAATAAAAACAGTATTATCCCCAGCTATAGTCCCTACAATACCAGTGAATTTCAAGGAATCTAAAGCTTCAGCAGCAGCTGGTGCGGCTCCTGCTATAGTTTTCAAAACTATTGTTTTATCTACATGATCAACATAAATCACTGTTTGACAAAAAATATTAACCAACTTATTCGACAAAAAAGTATCCTCTGGAGAAATCGTAGCATATTTATGCGTCCCATGTGAATTCATAACCTTAATCAATTTTAGTTCTTTTATGTCCCTAGAAACAGTTGCTTGAGTAATATCAAACCCTCTAATTTTTAGTTGCTCTGCTAACTGTTCTTGAGTTTCAACTTCTTTAGACTGAATGATTTCAATTATTTTGGCCTGCCGTGCAATTTTCATTTTTCTCTCCTTCACAATCTGTGGTTCTAGAAATTATTTTTTTTCTTAAAATTTCGAAATAATTATAATCATTAAATTTGACCAACCTACATTTTTTTTCTGAAACACTTACTAGTATTTTCTCATAGTTATTTAGCTTTATAGCCCGTTGTCCATCTAATGTCAAAAATATGCTTTCATGCTCACTTTTTATACTAATAGATATTTCACTTTTTCCATCTAGTACTATAGTTCTCATAGATAATGATAATGGACAAATGGGTGTTACAGCTATAACATCTAAATTAGGGTAAATTATAGGACCCCCTGCTGATAATGAATATGCTGTAGATCCTGTTGGTGTAGCTATTATAAGGCCATCTCCTGTAAAATCAATATAGAACTTATTATCTATGTGAAGTTCATATTTAACAACTCTGGCTAGTGTTCCCTTAGATACAACAATATCATTTAGCGCAGTATATACCTCTGGGCTACCTCTCCTAGGCAAGGTACACTTAAGAATCATCCTGTCTTCTACATAATAATCATCTTCAATAAATCTTTTCATAGCATTTTCGAATTCTAATAACTCCACACTAGAAAGAAATCCTAAATTGCCTATATTCACTCCCAGTATTGGAATACTCGCATTATATAGATTTCGTGATGTTAATAAAATAGTCCCATCCCCACCTAATGCAATAATAATATCTAAATCCTTATATTTTACACTTTCAAGGCCAATTGAATCTTTAAACATAAATATATTAGAAGCATCTATGTACTTACTAATAATATTTTTTACATATTTAATGATTTTGCCATCTTTATCCTTTGTGGTGTTTATATTAATCCCAATGCGTTTCATATTTCCTCCTTGCCCTTCTCTATAGCAAATATCAACTATTACTTTGTCATTCTTATACCTAATTTAAATTCTTATGAGCCTTACTTACTAATAGTTCTATATTTTCCATCTTATAATTTTCAGAATAATCTTTAGATTTTGTAAAATAAATTAAATATTCAATGTTACCATTTGGTCCTTTTATTGATGAGTAATCCATATTGATAACATTTACATTGAGATCTTTCAACATATTTAAAGTTCTAATTATTACCTCTAAATGCTGGCTCTGTTTTTTAACTACACCTTTTTTATTTACTACGCCTACCCCTACTTCAAATTGTGGCTTCAAAAGCGCTACAATGAACGCATTATCTTTTAAAAGTCCTAGCAAATTTGGAATGACTTTTTCTAGGGATATAAAAGATACATCAATACTTGCAAAATCCCCCAGTTCCCCTATAGTATCTAAGGACAAATATCTAATATTTGTATTTTCTAATGATACAACCCGTGGGTCCAGACGTAGACCACTATCTAACTGATTTGTTCCAACATCTATAGAATATACTCTGCATGCTCCATTAGAAAGCATACAATCCGTAAATCCCCCAGTGGATGCTCCTATGTCTAGGCATACTTTAGCTTTTAGATCAATATTAAAACACTCTATAGCTTTTTGAAGTTTTAATCCCCCTCGGCTTACATAAGGAATATCTTCTCCAATAAATTTAATATTGGATGATACATCTATTTTCTTTCCATATTTCCGAGTCATAACACCATCTACATATATATTACCAGCAATAATATTTTCTTTTGCTCTTTGCCTTGAAAGTAAAATTTCTCTTTGGACTACGAGAACATCTAACCTCTCTTTATTTTCTTCCATGAAAAACTCCTTATAAGTCCACTAAAGTGGTTTATTTAGACTAACTTTAGGATACTTTGAAAAATCCCATCAACATCCAATTTGTTTAATTTGTATAATATATCAACTGTTCCATGAGTAATAAATTTATCTGTAAATCCTAAATTAACTACCTTTGTTTTGTCTTCACATGAATTTACATATTCTAATACTAAAGAACCTAATCCTCCATGTATAACATTATCTTCTATAGTTACTATAGAATACTTTTTATGGACTAGCTCTGAAATTAACGCTTCATCAATTGGCTTTATAAAGCACGCATTAATAACTGCAGCTTCTACTCCAAGGTCTAGGAGTTTTTCTCTAACTAAAACCGCATTTTGGACCATTTTACCAGTAGCTATTAATGCAATTTTACCACCTTGAAAAAGAATCTCCCACTTGCCCCTATTAAAATTTTTAATGGGTGACATACTAACATTAGGATTATCGCCTCCCCTAGGATATCTTATAGCAATTGGATAATTCTGTTTAACCGCAAAAGTTAGCATAGACTTAAGTTCACTTATACATTTAGGCGCCATTATTGTCATGTTAGGAATGTGTGATAAATAGGATAAATCAAATATGCCTTGGTGTGTTTCTCCATCTTGCCCAACTATGCCAGCTCTGTCGATGGCAAAAATAACAGGTAGTTTTTGAATGCATACATCATGCACAATTTGGTCATAAGCCCTCTGAAGAAAAGTTGAATAAACCGCAAAAATAGGTTTTAATCCTTGTGCTGCCATTCCTGCCGCCATAGTAACTGCATGTTGCTCTGCTATTCCAACATCAAAAAACCTAGTAGGGAACTTTTTAGAGAAATTTTCCAAACCAGTACCTTCTGGCATGGCCGCTGTTATTGCCACTATGTTTTTGTTATCCTTTGCAAGGTTTACAATCTGCTCTCCAAACCCATCGGAGTAACTTTCCTTAGAACTACCACATAACTCACCGGTGATGGGATTAAAGGAACCTACTCCATGAAATTTATGTGGCTCCTTTTCAGCAAATTTATAGCCTTTGCCCTTTTTAGTTATAACATGAATAATTACTGGTCCATCTATTTTTTTAGCAAGCTTTAGAACTTTACTCACTGCTTTAATATCGTGTCCATCTATAGGCCCTAAATATTTTATACCCATATGTTCAAATAACATGCCTGGAACAATAACCTGTTTAATTCCATCCTTAATTTTATGAATAGACTGGGCCATACCATCGCCTACTGCAGGAATTCTTCTAAGGGTGGAATTTATTTCTTTTTTTATTTTATTATAAGTCGGATCAATTCTAAACCCACTTAGATACTTTGAGATTCCTCCAACATTTTTAGAAATAGACATCTGGTTGTCATTTAATATAACAATCATTTTTGTTTTTCTAAATCCCATATCATTTAAAGCTTCAAACGCCATTCCTCCTGTAAGTGCACCGTCACCTATTACTGAAATAACATCATAATCTTCGCCCTGTAGATCTCTAGCTCTTGCCATTCCAATCCCAGCAGAGATAGATGTGCTACTGTGTCCTGATCCAAAGCTATCATATATGCTTTCTTCTCTTTTAGGGAATCCGCTAAGTCCTCCATAATTTTTAAGAGAATCAAATTTATCTTTTCTTCCTGTAAGAATTTTATGCACATATGATTGATGACCTACATCCCATATTATTTTATCTTTATCCAAGTCAAACACATTGTATAAACTTAGAGTTAATTCTACTATGCCCAGATTAGATGCTAAATGACCTCCAGTTTTAGAAACTTTTTCAACTAAAAAATTTCTAATCTCCACTGCAAATGCATTTAATTCTTCAATAGTCATTTTTTTCACTGCATTTATATCATTAAAATCATCTAAAATTCTATTCATACTTCTCTACCTTCTTTATAAATTATAATATTAAAAAAATCCATAAAACTAATAAGGCATACACTTTATTTCGCCCACATTTATGGGGACATTATATCATATAATAATATTTAATTCAAAAGCTATTTGTGCTTAACTGGACAATTTAGTGTATTTTAGATGATTATCCTTAGTTAAAATATACTAGTATATTTTCAAAATTCTCTTTTTAATAAAAACTCTGTAATTTCTTCTAAATGTTTTGTATTTACATGGAGTTTTTTTAATATTTCAAAACATTCTTGTGTTAAATCACTACACTTTTTCTTGCATTTTTCTAAGCCATACATGGTTATAAAGGTTGTTTTATTATTACATTCATCGCTTTTTATGTTTTTACCCAGAATATCAACGTCACCAATTACATCTAATATATCATCTTTTATTTGAAATGCCAGGCCTAATTTCTCACCATAGTCACTTAGATTTGTTAAATCCTCTGCACTTGCATTTGCAAGGATTGCACCACTCTCTATTGCCACTTTAATTAGCTTACCGGTTTTATTTCTATGCATATAAAGTAGCTCTTCCTCAGATATAGGAATGCCTTCACTTAAAATATCGCAAATTTGACCAGCTATCATTCCTTGAGATCCAGATGCACTTGCTATAGCTACACTTGCTTTAATCTTGTCTAAATTTCCATCTAAACATTGATTTAGCATTATAATCATGGCCTCATTCAATAACCCATCTCCTGCAAGTATAGCTATTGCTTCCCCATAAATTTTATGATTCGTAGGTTTTCCTCTACGCAAATCATCATTATCCATGCTGGGCAAGTCATCATGAATAAGGGAATATGTATGAATCATCTCAAGTGCCGCCGCAAAGGGCATTATATCTATATAATCCTTCCTATACATGGCATATGTAAGAAGCATTAAAATTGGTCTAACCCTTTTTCCTCCAACTTTTATGCTATAAACCATTGCTTCGAAATTTCTATTATCAATTTCAGGCTTATCCTCAAAATAATCACTTATCCACTGTTCTAATGTATCTTTCATGGATTTCATATTCATTTTATCCCTTCTTCTCTTTATAATTTTTTACCTACTTCTGCTATTTCTACAAAATCTTTTTCACCTTCTGCTGTTAATATTTTTATTTTACCTTCTGTATCATTTAAAATTTTATATAAGTTATTGCAGATTTTTATGCCTTCTTCATAGATAGCCATGGTTTGTTCTAGGGTAACTTCATTTCCATCCATTACATCTACAATTTCTTCAAGTCTTTCCATCATGTTTTCATAAGATTCTTTTTTCTTTGCCATTAAAATTCCTCCAAATCACTTATTTTAAATTCAGCACTACCATCTTTTAAGGTAATTTTAACCTTTTCTATGTTTTTTAAATTGCTAATTTCACTAATAACCACATTTTCATTATTTTGAATTAGTGCATAACCCTTATTTAATACATTCAAAGGGTTATGGGCCTGAAGTAGAGCATTAAACTTGGAAAGTTTCTGCTTTTCTAATGAAAGTACAAAATTAAATTTATTGCTTAGACTTTCTTTTAAATTATCTATATGAATATACTGATTAACTATATAATTTAGAGGGTTATTTATTTTTAGTGATTTCCCAAGTAAATTAACTTTATTGTATTCTTTGGTGACCCTAGATTCTACAGATCGCATTAGCAATTCTCTAAATGATCTAATTTCACTGTTTAACTCTTTTAGATTCTTCACAGCAATTTCTGCTGCAGCTGATGGAGTTGGCGCTCTGTAGTCACTTGCGAAATCTGCTATAGTAAAGTCTGTTTCATGCCCTATCCCAGTAATTATAGGTATTTTTGAATTGTGTATTTCAATAGCTAGATCCTCTTCATTGAATGCCCATAATTCTTCTATAGAACCTCCGCCTCTTGCAATAATAATTAAATCAACATCTTTTGTACTATTAAAATATTTTATCCCGCTCATAATTTCGGAACTTGCATTTACCCCTTGAACTAGAGCTGGATATATTAACATGTTTATTTTGGGGTTGCGCCTTGTGGCCACATTAATAATATCCTTAATTGCAGCCCCTGTAGGCGAAGTAATTATTCCTATTTTAGAGGGGAATAAAGGTATATTTTTCTTGTATGTGCTATCAAATAAGCCTTGTTTTTCTAATTTTTCTTTAAGGTTTTGGAAAGCTAAATATAATTGGCCTTCTCCGTCCGCCTCTATAGAGTCACAATAAACCTGATATGCTCCATCCCGCTCATAAACAGAAACCTTACCACGAACAATAACATTCATGCCATCTCTAGGAGTAATTTTCAGTTTATGTGTTTGGGATTTAAACATTACACAATTCACCTTACCATACGCATCTTTTAATGAAAAATATATATGTCCACTAGAATGCATTTTTACGTTAGATAGCTCACCTTTAACATTGGCATTATTTAATATAAAGTCACTATCTACTATTTTTTTAATATATCCATTAAGAGCAGTTACTGTTATTACTTTAATAAACATTACTCCTCCAGGCTAAGCAAGCATTTTTAATAAGCATTGTTGTAGTCATTAGTCCAGTTCCACCTGGTACAGGGGTAACATAGCTGGCATGATCAATAACATCACAAAAATTTACATCCCCAGTGATTTTATTATCTATCATTGTAGTCCCAACATCTATAACAACTGCTCCTTCTTTAATAAAATCACCTGTAACAAACCCTGGTTTACCTATGGCTGCAACTATTATATCTGCTGTTTTACATATTTCTTTCAAATTTATGGTTTTAGAGTGGCATATGGTTACTGTTGCATCTTCATTAAGTAGCAATTGTGCTGCGGGCTTCCCTACAATATTGCTTCTACCTATAACAACCGCATGTTTACCTTTAATAACACAACCCGTATTTTTAATCATTTCAATAACCCCTAAAGCAGTACAGGGCATAAAACACTTCTCGCCCTTATAGAATCTACCCATATTTATATCAGTTAATCCATCGATATCTTTTTTATATGAAATTTTAGAAGTAATTTCTTTCTCATTGAATTTTTGTGGCAAGGGTAATTGCAGTATTATTCCATCCACAGTATTATCTTCATTGAATTTTTCTATAAGATCCGTAATATCCTTTTCGTCCACATCTTTATCTAAATGAATGCAAGTATATGAAACACCTAATTTATCGCATAAACTATTTTGACTTTTCACATATGACAGGGATCCGCCATCTTCTCCCACTAAAATAGTTTTAATTGAAGGCACCCGAAGTCCCTTAAGAGCCCCCTCGTTTATAACTGACTTAATTTCATTTCTATAAGTTTCAACTATTACTTTACCATTAACTCTAATTCCCATATTATCCTCTCCTTTTGTTTTTAATTTATTAAATAATAATTCTAACCCTCTTTTTTTATAGTAAAATAGACTAGCATACTGACTAGTCTATTTTAAATATACCTATTCTACGCTTAATATGAAAGGCTCTAATATTTTAAATCATTTTTGCTAGGATACCATTAATAAAAGCTGGTGAATTGTCTTCCCCATATTTCTTAGCAAGCTCTATTCCCTCATTTACCGAAACCACTCCTGGTATTTCATCCTCATAAAGTATTTCATATGTACAAATTCTTAAAATAGCTAAATTCATTTTTGATAATCTATCCAATTTCCACTTAATTAGGAATTTTTCTATGTTTTTATCAATCTCATTGCCATGTTCAATAATCCCCACCAAAACCTTTGTAATATATGACATATCAATATCTTTTAAATCCACATCTGTATATTCTTTGAAGTTTTCAATTATATCCTCATAGCTCTCTTTGTTTATTGACATTTCAAAAAGTAATTTCATTGCTACTTCTCTTGACTTTCTTCTATTCATTAGTAATCCTCCTAGTTTTATACCTTCCATCGTAATAATCAACATAAAATATAAAATTTGTTTTAATTAGATTAGTAGGGTGTTAATTATAATTATATCCAAATCCACATATTTATAACGCTAAAACACCCTCTGATTAAAGAGGGTGTTTATTCCTATTCTTCTATTTCCTCTACCTTTTCTGTTTTAGGTAGTACAACATTTTGTACATACACATTTACTGCTGATACTGAAAGCCCAGTCATCAGCTCTACTGATTTCTTTACATTTATCTGTGCTTTCTCAGTTACTTCTGGAATTTTAACTCCATACTCAAGTACAACGTGTAAATCAATTACTGCACTATTTTCCCCAACATTGACTTTAACGCCTTTAGACAAATTTTTCTTACCACTTAATATTTGAGTTATTCCACCAACTAGACTAGCACTCATTCCAACAATACCTTGTATTTCAGCAACAGCGAGTCCCGCTATAACACTAACTACATCTTCAGATATTTTAACAATGCCCATATCTGTTTCTTTTAAAATTTTATCTTCCATATTAGTACCCCCTTGTTTAACTTAGGTAAAACATGATAATGCTATATTTATTATAGCAGATAAATATTTGATTTACAATTATTATTCTTTGATAATAACTTTGATATTTTCTAATTTTGTTTTACTCATAACAGCATCGTGAATTCTACTAAGCTCTTCCTTTGAAAGTTCTTTTTTGGGACTCTTAACAAATATCTCCACCTTGTCATCTACTATGCTGCAAAGAGCTGCATCGAAGCCTTGAGCTTTTAGTGCGATTTCCACATCCAATTCCTTGGAACTAGTAGTTGCTACAGCTAAGTATTCATCACTAGCTGCTTGCTTTTGTTCTTTTGGTGTGTTGACGTCATCTATCAATGCCTTAATGTCTTGTAGAGTTCTTGCGTTTTCTTGATTTCTTGATAATGTTGCTTCCGTAAAGAATGCTGAAGAACTTGTGTTTTCTTTTAAAGATATTGCAGTTTTTTCACCAAAGTCACTATCATTTACATATAATGGCCCATTTACCTTTGTTGCAAGATACCCTGCAAAAACTATAAGTACTACCAAAGTAACGATTA
>CAYXOL010000049.1:0-38858 GCA_964467165.1 uncultured Clostridium sp. | reverse complement strand
GTTCCCATACCGAACACGTAGGTTAAGCTTCAATGCGCTGATGGTACTGCAGGGGCAACCTTGTGGGAGAGTAGGTCGTCGCCAGGTAAACATGGTTTACTAGCTCAGTTGGTAGAGCACATGACTTTTAATCATGGTGTCCGGGGTTCGATTCCCCGGTAAGCCACCAAAAAAAAGCACTTCTTTATGAAGTGCTTTTTTTTATTTCCATTGCTGGGCCATATTATGAAATATTTCAGCCTTTCTTAAGTCACCTTGCCTACTATATACTATAGATATTAATTCATAAATTTCAGGAGTATTTGGATCACTAGATAAAACTAATTTTAGTGTATCCAATGCTTTTTTTAGGTTATTTTCAGTTATTAATTGTTTTATAATCATTATTTGATAATCCATATTTCTTGCATTTGGATTTTCTTCTTGTTTCATAATTTCATCAATAATAGTCTTTATCTTATCTGTAGTAAAAGGTTTCTGTAAATAAGTAAGGGCGCCAAGTTTAGTACAATCCACTGCATTTTTAACTGTGGCAAAAGCTGTCATAATTACCACAGGTGTAGTTATACCTTTAGATCTAATTCTTTTCAAAACTTCTGTGCCGCTTATTTCAGGCATCTTAATATCTAAAAAAATTAAATCTACAGGCTGGGTATCAATTATGGATAGTGCTTCATGACCATTAGTAGCCATCAAAATTTCAAATCCGTTTAGCTTAAGATAAATGCCTAGCAAGGTGCGAATATTTTTTGTATCATCTACAACTAAAACTTTTTTCATAGTTGCCCTCTTTTCTAAATGAAAATTATATTATTAAAAGTATAAAAGTATATTTTTAAGTTTACATATTAGTATAAGACTTTTATTAATTATAAGCAACTATAAATACAATAACTTTTTTAACTTTTTTAACAAAACTTATGTAATCGATTAATAGTTTAATACTATGAGGAAAATAAAGCATAGCGAATATAAACAAAGGATAGTGATTATAAATTTGTTAAAACACATATAAGGAACAGGAGAATGATTTTAAGAACAGATATGCAAAGTTGCGTTATTCCCTATAATTGCTTAGAATATGCATGTAGTACTTAAATTTAGTACTACATTATTTTTTTAAAATAAGTAAATTTAAAATTATTCAAGTAAGGGGAATATATTATGTATATTGTAATAATTGGTTGTGGTAGATTAGGCAGTGGTCTTGCCATGGAACTTTCTAATGACGGTCATGATGTGGTAATAGTGGACAAATATGCAGAAAACTTAGAACGCCTTAGAAGTGGCTTTAATGGAATTAGAATTAAAGGAGTGGAAATAGATAATGATATATTAATGGAAGCAGGAATAGATAAAGCAGATCTATTTTTGGCCATGACTCCAGCAGATAATATAAATATTATGGCTAGTCAAATTGCAAAGGATATATTTAAGGTACCTAGAGTAATAGCTAGAATTTTTGACCCCTCAAGGGAGTTTATTTATAGAAAACTAGGACTACAAACTATAAGTCCAACGGAAGTAAGTATAAATATTATTAAAAACAAAATCATTGATAAAAAGTCTGATACATTATTAATATTGAGCAATGATATATCTATAGAAGAAATTACAATAAACAAACTAAAATTTAATAATATTTTAGAAATAGAAGATAAGTTTAACTGTAGGATATGTGCAATTTCAAAAAATGGAGAATACACTATACCAAATAGTGATCAAGTATTAGAAAAGGGAGATAAGATATTCTGTAGCATAAATAAGGATAACAAAGAAAAGTTAGTAAAGGCAATAATGAAGGAGAAGCTTATATGAGGGCAGTAGTAGTTGGTGGCGGAAAAGTAGGGTACTATCTTATTAAAGCATTAATAGAGAAAAAACACCGGGTGACGTTAATAGAAAAAGACGCAATAATTTGTATAAAGATTGCTGAAGAACTCCAAGTAGATGTAATATGTGGGGATGGTTCGGATGTTGAAGTACTAAAAGAAGCAGATATAGAACAAGCTGAAGTAGTAGCTGCAGTAACTGGAAAAGATGAAGAAAATTTGGTGATTTGTCAGATGGCTAAAGTAAATTTTAATATTAATGAAACAATAGCTAGAATTAACAATCCTAAAAATATAGCAATCTTTGAGGCGCTAGGAGTAGATAAGACCGTATGTAGCACGCAAGTAATTTGTAATTTAATAGAAGGAGAATTTAATAGTGAACCACTAAAAGTAATAGAAAGCATAAATAAAGGAGAAATGATATTAGTAGAAGCGAAAATAGATAAAAATAGTGCATGGAAAGATAAATCTGTGGAAAAGTTAAAGTTGCCAAAGGAATGTCTAATACTATCTATAATAAGAAGTGAGAAAGTGATTTTCCCAAGAGGATCTGTAGATATAAAAGAAGGCGATAAAGTACTTATCATAACAAATACAGATAGAAAGAAAGATGTAGAGAAATCTATAATTGGAGGGTAATATATTATGACAAGCAAAAAGATTATATGTGGAGTAATTACAGAGATAGGCTATACACTAATGTTTTTATTTGTTTTGTATGGCATTAATATGTTGCTTACAAGGTGATTATATGAAAAGAATAACAAAAGACTTTGATGATTTTAGAATAATAAATTTTTATGTAGGGTATGTAATCATTGCAACCGCAAGTTTAATGTTGATACCAATGTTGACTTCACTTATGTTTAAGGAGTGGAGCACACTTTTAGACTTTACTATTAGTATAAGTATAGCACTTTGTTTAGGTATATTGCTTATGTTTACAGGTAGAAGCAAAATTGATAAAGTTAAGGTACAATGGAAGCATGGGTTAATAATTGCATCTAGTTCTTGGGCTATATTAACTTTGTTATGTGCTGTGCCCTACGAGCTTAGTGGGAAAACCATATCTTTCTTAGACGCATGTTTTGATGTTATGAGTGGATTTACAACCACAGGGCTTGTACTTACTCAAGATCTTGACCATCTTTCACTGGGACTAAATATGTGGAGACATATTATTACCTTTGTTGGAGGGCAAGGTATGGTTGTACTAGCATTGAGTTTTATGGTAAACCATACGTTAGGTGCTTATAAAATGTATGTAGGTGAAGGTAAAGATGTAGAGCTCGTACCTAACGTAAAAAATACGGCAAGAATTATCTGGAAAATAAGTATTGTATATTTAATTATAGGTACTAGTATGCTTTGGATTAATGGAATATTTATAGGATTACAGCCTGTAAGTGCTTTCTTTCATGGCTTATTTATTTTTATGTCTGCCTGGAGCACAGGTGGATTTGCGCCAATGTCTCAAAATATATTATATTATCATAGCCTATCCTATGAGCTATTAACAATGATTTTATTTGTTATTGGTTCTTTAAATTTCGCATTGCATTATGCTGTATGGCAAGGTAATAAAAAAGAAATATTCAAGAATATTGAAACACAGAGTTTCTTTATTACTGCTTTACTTATCTCATTTTTTGTAGCATTAAAACTAACAAATTCAGGTGTATATAGTAATGCTATATCAGTTTTCAGAAAAGGGGTATATAATGTATTATCAGCACACACGACTACTGGGTTTGGTAATCTTTATGCTAGGCAGTTTGCTACTGAGTGGGGAGATTTTCCTGTGGTTATGCTTATAATAGCCATGCTTATAGGTGGATCAGCTTGTTCTACAGCAGGTGGATTTAAGGGGCTAAGAGTTGGAGTGGTTTTTAAGAGCATAGTTGCAGAGATAGACAAATTATTAAACTCTGATAGGAAAATAAAGGTATTTAAGTTTCATCATATAAAAGAAATCATTTTAGAGGATGGAATGGTGAAAGCTGCTTACCTAATAATAATATGTTATATACTATTATTTTTTATAGGAACTGCATTAGGCACCTATTATGGATACCCATTATTAAGTTCAGCTTTTGAAGCTGCCTCAGTTACAGGAAATGTAGGATTATCCATTGGTGTTACTACTCCAGCAATGCCAGCTGCAATGAAGATTTATTATATAATTGCAATGTATTTGGGAAGACTAGAATTTATATCTGTATTTGTACTAATAGGAGCTACATTTGGAGGTATTAAGAAATTATGGCTAAGACTTTTAAGACAATAATATTAATAGGTATTTTAGTTTTTTCTTTTGCTATAACATGCAAGGCAAAGGATTATAGTAATTATAATGATTTAATAGAAAATGGTAAAAAAATTGATAATAGTAAAATCACAATAAAGGGTGAAGCTATTGGAGAAGCTATGAATAGAGGTGAATATTCCTGGGTAAATATAAGTGACGGAAGTACGGCTATGGGAATATGGATTGACAGCAAACAAGCTCAAAGTATAAAAAACTTTGGGAAGTATGGTTATAAGGGAGATACTGTAGAGATAACTGGGACTTTTAATAGGGCTTGTGTGGAACATGGCGGAGATATGGATGTCCATGCAATCTCAGTTAAAATTATAGATGCTGGTGGCATTGTAGTAATTCCTATAAGTAACAATAAAAAAATTGTAACAGTGATATTAACACTTATAACATTTACTTTAATTTTTTCATATTTAAAATTTACTAAAAGCACTTCGAAATGAATTGCTTTTTTTTAGAACTTCAAAACAATATGTTTTTGTTTTAACTTTTGGTTTTTGTCCATACTAATCATAGTATCAGATACTTTTCATTTGGGATGTATTTTTAAGACTGTTAGTGGTATTGGTTATTAGGCGGATTTAGACATGTTGGGAAGGAGTTGGGGAATTTGAAAAAAGGCAAATCTCATGAACATTTTTTAAAAATCCTAAGTGGCCATAAACATAATGAATATGAAGAAATTAAACCTAAAACAATGATAATTATAAATGGGTTTAAAACCATAGCAATTATGAGTTTATCCATTATAATATCTCTGATATTTAGAAAAATTGGATTTCATGAGTCAAATATAATAATAGTATTTATTTTAGGTGTATTATTTGTATCAAGAATTACTGATGGGTATGTGTATGGTATTTTAGCTGCCATAATTGGAGTATTATCATTTAATTTTTTATTTACGGTGCCATACTATAGTTTTTTAGCTTATAGAGCTGATTATCCTGTAACTTTTATTATTATGTTACTAGCTGCAATTATTACAAGCACTTTAACTTCAAGAGTTAAAACGCAAGCTAAGATATCTTTGATACGGGAAAATAGAATGCACATTTTATATAAGATTAATAAATCATTACTTACAGCAAGAAATAAAAAGCAAGTAGTAGAATTTTGTGGGGATAATTTAGTTGATATGTTTGATAGAACTATCATGGTAGCTATATTAGATGATAAAAACAATTTACAAAAACCTTGTGATTATATGATTAACGGAGAAGGTAGTAAGGATATATTTAAGTCGGATGTAGAGACTAGAGCAATTGAAAAATGCTTTATAACAGGTAAATCAGTGGGCGCTGAAGCTGAGATACCTATAAATATTGTTGGACATTATCATCCTATTAAAGGACAAAATGAGATTCTTGGAATTATTGGCATAGCATGTTTAGAAGAAAATACTTTATCAAAAAATGAGAAGATTCTTCTAGAGTCCGTTTCTACACAAATAGCTTTAGCTATTGAAAGAGAAGATTTATATGAAAAGAAAAGGCAGATAAATTTAGAGACTGAGACAGAAAGACTTAGGGGTAATCTTCTAAGGTCAATTTCACATGATTTAAGAACTCCCTTAACAGGAATATTGGGGTCTGTTTCTACTATTACTGATAATTATGATAAACTTGATAATGATACCAAAAAGGAGCTTCTTGCTATCATATATGAGGATACAAGCTGGCTTATACATTCTGTTGAAAATATACTGAGCATGACAAGAATAGATGAAGGTAAGCTGGAAATTAAGAAGGATGTAGAGGTTGTGGAAGAAATTGTTGCCGAGTCTATATCAAGGGTTAAAAGATTTTCAGGGAATCATAATATTGTGACTGATTTACCAGAAAGTATGATTATATTATTCGTAGATGGGTTATTAATAGAGCAAGTTCTTATTAATTTAATTGATAATGCTATAAAGTATACACAGGATAATTCCATCATTAAAGTTAAGGTTAGAGAAGAGCAAGAAAATGTGATATTTGAGGTATCGGACAATGGAAAAGGCATACCGAAAGAAGATATATCGGCCATATTTGATAGGTTTTATACTAAAACTAAGGGTGATTGCCTAGAAAGACGAGGTATAGGACTGGGATTGGCTATATGTAAGTCTATTATAGAAGGACATGGTGGAAGTATAGAAGTTTTAAATAACTCTTCTGGGGGAGCGACTTTTAGATTTAGTTTGCCTGAAATAAGGAGTGATGAAAATGGATATAAAGCCTTTGATTTTAATAGTCGAAGACGATAAACAAATTAAAAAGTTTATGAAAGTTTCACTTGAGGCACAAGGATATAAGTGCATTGAAACTGAATTCGGAAATGCTGCTATAACCCTTGTTTTTTCGCACAATCCAGATATAATAATTTTAGACTTAGGATTACCTGATATGGATGGACTTAATGTTATTGACAAGGTACGGGAGTCCACAAAAGCTAGAATTATAATTGTTTCAGCTCGTGGACGTGAAAGTGAAAAGGTAGAAGCCTTAGATAAGGGGGCAGATGATTATTTGACCAAACCTTTTAGTGTAGCAGAGCTTTTAGCTAGAACTCGGGTGGCACTCAGACATTTTAATGAAGATAATAATTCGCAAAATAATGTGCAATCAGTATTTATGGTTAAGGACTTAAAAATAGATTTTGAAAAACGCAGAGTTACAATATTAAATGAAGAAATACATTTAACACCGATGGAGTACAAGTTGATTGAGCTAATGTCAAGATATGCAGGACGTGTATTAACCCATAAATACATTGTTGATGAGATTTGGGGAAATTATTTTGATAATGATTCACAGTCGCTTAGGGTATTTATGGCTAATATTAGAAGGAAAATAGAGAAAAACCCTGCTCAGCCTCAGTATATATTAACGGAGGTAGGAGTAGGGTATCGTTTAGTAGATGAATAATATTTAAAGATGAAGCTTTGGCTCCATCTTTTTTATTTAAAATTGATGAATTATAAATTCTTCACACAATCTTCATGCTGAAGAGTTTATCTTTATACTTTCTTAATAGCATATTTATAGTGGTTTTGATAAAATATAATTATCAAATAAAATGTGAAAGGATAGCTTGGTGTGATAGTATGTTAAGAAGTATAAATGAAGAAAGTTCTTTTGAAAATAATATAAAACAAGCTATTGATGCAATAAAATCAAATAAATATGATCTAGCACGTAAGTATTTATTTGCAGCTATGATTGAAAATGACCACTCAGCAATAGTGTACAATTTACTAGGAGTTATTTCAGAATATAAAGGTGATGAATTTTTGGCATGTCAATTTTATAGAGCAGCATACGTATTTGATCCAACTTATAAACCAGCAGATAGAAATTTAGAAAAATTAACTTCGTTTTTTTATAGATTTAATGAAGAAAGTATAGACTACGGAGATACTATAGAGGCAGAAGATAAAAAATCATATTTTTGTGAGTATAATGGAATGCATTTTGGACATTTAAAAAAAATTAAATTAGGTAGAAAGTCAGCTTGTTAATTAGTTTTTTAATTAAATATATAAACAGGTACAGTCACATGTTTATGTGGGCTGTACCTAATTTTATTCTCCTATTTGTTATAAATCAGTATTTTTTCTATCATTAATTAAAAGTATACCTAATGCAAAAACTGGTAAAATCGCTATAACTAAATATAAAGGACCAAATATGTTTCCTAATATACTAAGTATTGTTGATAAACTCCAAAGAAATATAGTAAAACTGCCTTTATAGATATGAAAATTGTGAGTTACAATGTTTAATAATTTGTATTTTTTCACTGAAAAAGCCTCCAATTTTATTTATTAAAGTTGTTAACGGCAAGGTGTGCTAAAGTACTGTTTTAAAAATAAGGGGTTTAAAACTCCTTATTTTTATATATCTGTATAGAGATCATTAGAGAAATTAAAAAGAAAATTAAGCCTATTATTAGAGCTAGTGAATTTTGTGTAAAGCTGGAAGTGTTATTTATAAAATAATTGATTTTTTGAATAAAAATATTACTTGGATTTTTAGTAGCATAATCAATAGCCCATGTTGGTACGAAAAAAAACAACATCATAAGCATAACGTTAAAGAAATTCATCTTTATAAACCCAAATTTAAAATACATAGGAAAAAATATAGAAGTAAATATACATACAGACGTTAAAACTATAACAATGTCCAATAATGAAATTGACCTAGTAAACATTGGAAGGCCAGTAGCTTTTCCTATAAATCCAATTAATATTGAATAGATAATGCCTATAGTTGCAAATACAAATACTGATATATATTTTGATATAACAATATCGTCCCTTTTAATCGGTAAACTATTTAGTACAATTTCACTTTTGTTTTTTTCATCATAACTTACCGCAAAACTTATGAATATATAGGTAATTGCCATAGGGGGCAAGACATATAAGGCGATACTGGGGCCCATGGAAAAAAAAGCAATTGGTGCAATAATAGCATAAAGAAGTGCATATAATAAGGTCATTTTCTGAATTGCTATATCCTTTACTATTAAATTAAACATTAAATATTCCCCCTTACTGAATATACCATAATATCTTCAAGAGATGCCTTTTCAATTAGGCCTCCATCTTTAAATATTTTCCTTGCACTGTTAATATCCTTTGTTAGAGCCTCAAATCCAAAATTAGTTTCTTTTATACTTACCAATTCACGCCTAGTATCTTTGTCTAAAAGTGATATTGCACCTTTTACTAACCCATAATTGTAAACTATGTCATCTTTAGTTTGGGAAAAAACTAATTTGCCTTTATTGATAAAAGTAATATAATCTGCTATCTTCTCAAGGTCAGTAGTTATGTGAGTTGAAAAGAATATACTTACATTTTCATCCTGAATTATATTGTATAAAATATCTAAAAGCTCATTTCTGAATACTGGATCAAGTCCAGAAGTAGGTTCATCCATTATAATTAGCTCTGCATTATGCGAAAGAGCCAGTGCTAGAGAAAATTTCATTTTCATTCCTTTTGACAGGGTTTTAATTTTATTTTTCTTAGGAAGTTCAAATTCCTTTACGAATTTTTCAAATAAGCTGTCATCCCAATTTTTATAAAAAGGCCGAAGGATGTTTTTCATTTCTATGATGTTTAAGCCTTCATAAAAGTAGTTTTCATCATAAACAAAGCCGATCTTTTGTTTGATTTCTTTCTCATGTTTTAAGTTGTCTACTCCAAAAACATTTATGTCCCCACAATCTTTTTTTATAAGATTCATTATAAGTTTTATGGTGGTACTTTTTCCTGATCCGTTTGGTCCTATAAATCCCATTACGGAGCCTCTTTCAACATTAAAAGACAGATTATCTAAAGTGAAATTTTTATAGGATTTCCCCAGGTTTTTTATTTCTAAAATATTATCCATATTTATCTCTCCTTAATTAGTTTAGTAAAACGCAAGAATTATAAATAGTTAATTCCATTAGATATTAATTTTCTTCAGTATATAGTAGTGCTAACATACTTTGTAATTCTTCTAAACTTAAATTTAAATGTTTGCTTTCATTTGCAACTTCTGTTAGTTTTTCTTCTATAGCTGTTAATCGCTTTTCTCTTATTAGGTCTTTGTTTTGACCAGAAACATAGGAACCTTTCCCGGGTACAGTTTCTATAAAGCCATCTCTTTCAAGTTCTTCATAAGCTCTCTTAGTTGTTATAACGCTTATCTGAAGGTGTTTTGCTAAACTTCTTATAGACGGTAGGGAATCACCTGCTGAAAGATCCTCCTTCATAAGGGCAGTTTTTATTTGAATTACTATTTGCTCATAAATTGGATGTTGTGATGAATTAGAAATTATTATATTCATAATTGACTCCTTTGTTAATAGTGTATATATACTATACGAACAGTATATACGGGTTGCAAATTATTGTCAACGAATATTTGTAAAAGTTTTTATGAATAGATTAGTAATAATTTATTAATTCTTAGTAATTCATTGAGAAAATAACATAATTAGCTTAAAATGATTATAGACATGATCAAAAGAAAAAAGGAGAGTGATTTTTTGTTCCAATCTATAGTTGATTTTTTTGTGGAAAATAGAATACAATATGTATTCACTGATATACAATCATACCAATTCAAATATGTGGGAATAGCCATTGCAATTTTTGCATTTTTTGTATTATTAAAAAAGGTGTTTGCGAAATATGTATTTAAAATAATATTGAGATTTGTTAATAAAACAAAGTTTAGTGCAGATACAAAAATAGTAGCTGCCTTTCAAAAACCAGTAACCAATTTTTTTGAGGTGTTAGGTTTTTATTTTGCTTTTAAAATTCTAACAATGGCAAGAATTCCAATTAGTTTAATAACTATAGATAAGTTTTTTGCTTCTGCTATAATAATTCTAATTACTTGGGGAATATATAATCTCATGGGTGAGTCTTCTGTGCTATTTGAAAGAATGCATAAAGCCTATGATATAAAGGTGGATAAAATACTATTTCCATTTATGTCAAAAGCATTAAGACTTATACTGTTAGCGTTAGCTACTACTATAATTGCTGAAAAATGGGGATATAATATCCAAGGGTTTGTTGCTGGGCTAGGCCTAGGAGGACTTGCTTTTGCATTAGCAGCTAAAGATGCAGCAGCGAACATTATTGCAGGTATTTTTATAATATTAGATAAACCTTTTACTATTGGAGATTGGCTTAGTAATGACTCATTAGAGGGTAGCATAGAAGATATTTCTTTTAGAACTACTAAAATAAGAGCTATTGATCAATCACTAATAATAGTGCCTAATTCGAAATTAACTAATGAAGCTGTAATCAATTTTAGTAGAAGGGGTAAACGAAGAGTTAGTTTAAATTTAGGACTAACGTATAGAACCTCTAGGGAGAAAATGCAAACTTGTGTTGAAAGCATAAGGTATATGTTAGAGAATCATCCACAGGTTTGCACCGATGGCATTCTTGTTAGATTTGATAAATTTAATTCAAGCAGTTTAGATATTTTAATATATTTTTTTACTGATACACCAGAATTTGATGAATACTTTAAAATAAAGGAAGATGTTAATTTTAAAATAATGGATATTTTACAAAATCAAGGAGTTTCGATGGCATTTCCAAGCACAAGTGTATATGTGGAAAGCGTACCTGGTACAGTAGAAGGAGCTTTTGAATTAGCGGATAAACTTCAAAAAAAGGAAACTTTAGAGTGAATTTTTTTAAAAATAAAGAATTGAGGTTAAATATTAGTTAGACTAGAATCTCAAGGAGGAGGAAATTATGGACGAGATGCAACTGCTTAAAAACTTATGTACTGCACATGCTCCAAGTGGACGCGAACATTGGATACATCCATTGATTAAAGAGGCCTTTGAGCCTTTTTGTGAAGTTGCAGAAGGGAAATTAAATAATCTATATGCTATAAAAAAAGGCAACAACAATGGTGAAAAGAAAAGTATAATGCTTATGGCACATTCAGATGAGGTTTTCCTTATGATAACAGAGATAATGCCAAAGGGATTTTTAAAGTTTATTGGTAGTGGTATTGATCCTAAGACCTTAGTTTCCCAGGAAGTCGTTGTTCATGGCAAAAAACAGATAGATGGAATTATAGGAATTAAGCCACCTCATCTTATGACTGAGGAAGAAAGTGAAAAATCAGTTGCTATCAAAGGACTTTTAATTGATACAGGGTATAGCACAGAAAAATTACAAGAGATTATAAGAATTGGAGATTTTGTAACTTTAAAAAGAGATTTTTATGAACTTTTAGGCAATAATGTGGCTTGTAAGGCAACAGATGATAGAGCAGGTATAGTTGCTATGTATACTTGCTTAAGGGAGCTAGAAAAAATAAATCATGATTTAGATGTCTATTTTGTAGCCTCTTGTCAAGAAGAAGTAGGTCATAGAGGGGCTAAAATGGCAAGTTATGATTTGTTGCCAACTCTTGCTATAGCTATAGATGTAACCTTCGATAATGGACCTATGGGAGATATGGATCGCGAAAACAAATTAGGGGGCGGTCCGGTTATATGTTTTGGACCTAATATACATAGCAAATTTAGGACAAGGCTTATGGAGATAGCTGATGAGTACGCCATTCCTTATAACGTGGAAGTGGAAGCTGGTAATACTGGAACAGATGCCTGGGATATACAGGTAACTAGAGGTGGAATTCCTACACTATTAATATCCATACCAATTAAGTACATGCATACTTCGGTTGAGGTTGTTAATATGGATGACATTATAAATACAGGAAGAATAATAGCTAAATTTATTGAAAAGGTAAGTAGAAAGGACGTGGAGGAATTACTATGCTTTTAGAAAAACTGTCTAATGCTGCAGGTCCTTCAGGCTTTGAGGGAGAAGTAAGAGAAATTATAAAAGAAGAAATCGTGAATTATGTAGATGAGATAAAAGTAGATGTGATGGGTAATGTTATTGCTCATAAAAGTGGTAAGGGTATAAAAGTGCTTATAGATGCGCATATGGATGAAGTTGGTTTTATTATTACTGGATATAACCAGGATGGAACTTTAAGATTTGAATCCTTAGGTGGAATTAATGGTAAGGTACTTTTATCTAAAGTTGTATTAATAGGCGAAAAGAAAATACCTGGAGTCATTGGGTTTAAACCAATTCACCTTCAAAATGCGCAGGAAAGAAAAAAGAATGTAAAGGCTAGTATGTGTTGTATTGATATAGGGTCAAGCTCTGTGGAAGAAACTAGAAAGCATATTAAGCTTGGAGAATTTGTAGTATTTCATATGAAGTATGGTAAGTTTGGAGATGGGCTAGTTAAAGGAAAAGCCTTTGATGATAGAATGGGCTGCGCGGTTGCTATAGAAGTATTAAAGGAAAATTATAATTGTGACCTTTATGTTAGCTTTAATGTACAAGAGGAAGTAGGGGAGAGGGGAGCATATGTATCTGCTTTCAATATACAACCAGATATAGGAGTAGCGCTAGAGGGAACTATATGTGCAGATATGCCGGGCATTCCCAGTCATTTAAACGCTACAGAAATAGGCAAGGGCCCTGCACTATCTATTATGGATAAGACAAGCGTTTTTAATGAGGATATTTTAAATTCAATAATAAAGGTAGCGGGGGATAAGGGCATACCATATCAGCTAAGGAGAGCAACTTCCGGTGGAAACGATGCAGGAGCTATACTTATGTCAGGAGAGGGAGCAAAGGTAGCTACAGTATCAGTGCCTTGTAGATATATACACTCCTCTATATCAGTGGCAAGTATAGATGATTATAAAAATACTATAAGACTTATGGTGGAGTGGCTAAAGACGTTTTAATGATAACAAGTATTATGAAAGCGAGGATTAATTATGGATATAATGTTACAAAAACTAGTTAGTGCCTTTGGTGTTAGTGGCCGTGAGGAAGAAGTTAGAAGGGTTATAAGAGAAGAACTAATGGATATTGATTGTGATATAAAAGAAGATAAGATGGGTAATTTAATAGTTAAATTAGGTGAAGATGAAAGTGAAAACAGTGGTGCAAATAAAATAATGTTCTGTGCTCATATGGATGAGATAGGCCTTATAGCTACATACATAGAGGATAATGGATTTGTACGAGTAAGTAATATAGGAGAAATTCATGCCTCTCAAATAGTACATAATTTTGTTGTATTTCAAAATGGTGTTATGGGAAAAATTGCCTCTTCAAAATCAGAACCTAAAATTGAAGATTTGTTTATAGACCTTGGGGTAGCTTCAAGAGAAGAGGCATTAAAGAAAATCAAAGAAGGAGACACCGCATGTCTTTTATCCGATGGTATGGAAGTAGACGATAAAATAATCAGTCCATGCTTAGATGATAGGATTGGCTGCTATATTCTTCTTAGAATGATTAAAGAAATAAAGGAAACTAAAAATCAGTTGTATTTTGTATTTTCTACTCAAGAGGAATTAGGGGGTAGGGGAGCAAGAGCTGCAGCTTACACCGTGCAGCCAGATTACTGCATAATAATCGACACACAGGAAACAGGAGATTACATTGGTGCAGAGGGCAAATTAGAACTTGGAAAAGGACCTATAATTAAGGTGAAAGATAGAACTTTAATTATGCACCATGAAATTAAAGAAATGCTAGAGCAGGCAGCAGAAAAATCCATGGTGAAAACTCAATATGGAATTTCACAGGGAAGTACAGATGGTGGAAATATTCACAAAGAAAATGGTGGAATAAAAACAGGAGTACTTTCAATTCCTTGTAGATATACTCACTCTATATCAGAAATGATCTCAATGAAGGATGTAGAAGATACAATAACTTTACTTAAAGAGCTTATATAAAATCAATTAGCAGCAGTAACTTATAAAGTTATTGCTGCTAATTAATTTATGATACTAATTAAGTATTTTGGAGTTAAAACAATGCTCTTTTTTCAATTACAAGTGGAAATTCTTCATCGCCCGTGAGCTCTGTACCCTTTTGTACAATTACGTTTTTATCCATTATTACATTAAATAATTTGCAATTCTCTTTAATTTCACAGTTTTGAAGAATAATACAATTCTTAATTTCAGCACCACTATGAACCGAAACTGCTCGGGATATTATGCTATTTTCAACAATCCCTTCTATGATACAACCATCAGCAATTATTGAGTTTTTAACTCTGCTTTCATGGGAATATTTAGTAGGAGGTTCATCTTTTATTTTTGTATATATAGGTCCATTAGTAAAAAATAATTCTTTAGTAGTTTTTAAGTTTAACAAGTCCATATTAGCCTTATAGTAAGCGCTTATTGAATTTATGCATTGCAGGTATCCCTTAAATTCATAAGCCGTAAGTGATAAGTCCTTAATGCTTTTATATATAGCATCTTTAATAGTACAGTAGGAACCAGTTTGTACACATTTGTTAATAAGCGATATTAATAGGTCTTTTTTCATGATAAACATTTCCATGGAAATATTTAAACTATCATAAGCCCCTGTATTTTTTCCAACACTTAATACATTATTATTTTCATCTATATTTAGCACGTCGCAATTTAAAAATTCTTTAGTGCCAGTTTTAATATTTTTGTATATAACGGTTATATCTTGATTTCTCTCTTCATGATACTTTACAGCTTTTATATAATCTATGTTTCCTATCATATAAGAGGGACAGATTATAACATTCTCCTCTTTGCTTCTGTATATATACTCCATGTTATTCCAGATCATTTCTGCATCATTTAAAGAGGTACTGGCAATTCCAAAATTAAAAACAAAGAGCCCATTAAGTCTCCTATCCAAATCCCATGGTTTCCCTGAACCTAAATGATCCACTAGTGAACGAGATTTACTTTGAGTGAAAACTCCGATATTTTTTAATCCTGAATTAACCATATTAGATAATGCAAAATCTATAATTCTATACCTAGCAGCTATGGGGATAGAAGCTAGGGGCCTATTTTTAGTAAGACTTATTATGTTTGTTTCATTTTCGTTTAGATTTAAGATACCCATATAATTAGTAAGCATTTAACCACCTCATCTTATAACTGAATTAGATTTAATTTCGGTGCCTTCTGCAATGAGAGTTATATCATCAGATATACCTATAAGAGAATGACCTCTTACAATCACATTGTTACCGATTATAGCCTTATTAACAATAACATTGTCCCCTATTTTTGTATTAGGCATTATTACAGAATTTGATATTTTTGAATTTTTACCAACCGTTACGCCTTGAAATAGTACTGAATTACAAACTTCACCAAGCACAATACAGCCCTCTACGACTAGTGAATTAGTAACTTTTGCATTAGGTCCTATATATTGTGCTGGGTTGGTAGGATTTATAGAATATATTTTCCAAGTTTCATCATGAATATTTAATTCATTATTGTCATCTATTAAATCCATATTTGCTTCCCACAGGCTTTTAATAGTACCTACATCTTTCCAATAGCCATTAAAAGGATAAGCATATAGGTTTTTTTCGCTTTTAAGCATAGCAGGTATTATATTTTTTCCGAAATCATTGCTGGAATGTTTATTGTTTTCATCTTCTCTTAAAAATGTCTTAAGGAATTTCCAATTAAAAATATATACACCCATAGAAGCCATATTATTTTTTGGATTTTCAGGCTTTTCCTCAAATTCATATATTTTGTTATCTGAGGTAGTATTCATTATCCCAAATCTAGATGATTCTTCTATTGGAACTTCAATAACTGCTATAGTTGCATCAGCAGATTTTTCTCTGTGAAAATTTAGCATTTTGGAGTAATCCATTTTATAAACGTGATCCCCAGAGAGAATAAGTACATACTCTGGATCATAGGAGTCTATAAAATTAGTATTTTGATAGATTGCATTAGCAGTACCCTTATACCAGTCTCCACCGGATTCATCCATATAAGGAGGAAGCAGAGTTACACCACCGATATTTCTATCTAAATCCCAAGCAGTGCCTACACCTATATGAGAATTTAAAGCAAGTGGTTGGTATTGCGTTAGTACCCCAACGGTATCTATTCCTGAATTTGAACAATTACTTAGGGTAAAATCAATAATCCTATACTTACCCCCAAAAGGAATTGCTGGTTTTGCAGTGTTTTTAGTAAGAAGCTTAAGTCTACTACCTTGTCCACCAGCTAGAATCATAGCTATCATTTCTTTTTTTTGCATTTTAAATACCTCCCTTATCTAAGGCATTTTCAAAAAACAACTAATTAGTAGGCATGTCCATTTTTCAAATATGCTTAAAGTTTAATTACAGTACTTAACTATGTATATTAAGAAGGAGGGCATAAGATGCCTTTTTAATTAAATACATTTATTTTTGGGCATGAAAAAAGGAATTGAGCATATATTGTGCTCAATTCCCTTTATACCTTATATAATTTTATTACATATAGCTTAATAATAGCATTATGTTAAGTGCAGTTACTATAAGTCCAATAATCCAAAGTGCAATTTTATCGAATCTAGAATTTGCATACTTACCCATAACTTTTTTAGAAGAGGTCAAATATATCTGAAGGAATATAGTTATAGGAAGTTGTACACTTAAGAGCATTTGTGAATATATGAGCCCTTTAAAAGGCTGCGTTATAAAAAATATAATTACGGCGGCACCAATTAAAGTAACTCCTACGCCGAGTTTAGTATGAATATCATGAATATCATAGGGTTCGCCAAAAATTCCAGCAAAAATACTACCACCAGCCATACCTGCAGTAACAGAGGAGGCAATCCCTGCAAATAGAAGTGCCAAAGCGAATACTACTGACGCTGTATTTCCAAGCAAGGGAGTTAACATTTGTTGTGCTTGACTAAGTTCAGTAACGTTAATTTTTTGTGTGAAAAAAGTAGCTGCCGCAATTAATATCATAGCACTATTTATAGCCCAGCCTACTATCATTGAAAAAAATGTATCCATAAATTCATATTTCAATTGCTTTTTAATTACACTTTCATCTTCGAGATTCCATTGACGGCTTTGAATTATTTCCGAATGTAGAAATAAATTATGGGGCATTACAACGGCGCCTAGAACACTCATTATTATGGGGATAGATCCAGTAGGAAAAGATGGTTTAACCCAGCTTATCATAGCTTTTCCCCATTCGATATGTACAAGACTTAATTCGAATATAAAAGATATTCCGATAATTGAAACAAATCCAATAATCCACTTTTCTAATTTTTTATAAGAGTTTGTAAATAGCATCCATAAAATCAAACTTAAAACCAATACTGTTCCTAGTTTTATGGGTATGCCAAATAACATATTTAAAGCAATAGCGCCACCAAGGAGTTCTGCGAGGGCTGTGGATATTGCGGCAATAACCGCAGAACCAAGAACAACTTTATTCAATTTTGGTTTTAAGGTGGCAGTAGATGCCTCTGCTATGCAATTACCCGTTGCAATTCCAAGATGGGCCGCATTATGTTGAAGAATAATTAGCATAATAGTTGAAAGGGTTACCATCCAAAGTAGAGTATAGCCGTAACTGGCGCCAGCAGCTACATTTGCTGCCCAGTTACCAGGGTCTATAAATCCTACAGTTACAAGAAGACCAGGTCCGATATATTTTATAAAGTCTAATGCCATAAATCTAGGTTTATGATCATCTTTTAAAAGATTTTTAATGCTTGGAAATCTCACTATATCACGTCCGTTCTTTTAATTAATATAATATATATTATATAGTAACAATTATTTAAAGCAACAATAAAATCTTTATTAATCAATTGTTCACTAAAAATATACAAAAAAGTAAAGGATATTTAACTGCATAGTCTACTGTTTAGTAAGGAATGGTGTTATAATAGGAGTAATAGGTGTTGCTTTATTATAGTTGAATTATTTTATGTAATTTATACTAAAATAAGGTTTTTTTCATAAATGCTCAAATAAATGATTATTGTCTGTGATTTTGGAAATGATTAATAATATGCTTTACATTTTATGAAGTATGATGAGTTGGGCAAGTATTATGTATATACTTTAAAAGTTTAATATAGCCACTTTAGTGGTTTCGAGGAGGAATTTATCATGGCAATTAGTTTGAAAAAAGGTCAAAAGGTAGATTTAACAAAAACTAATCCAGGCCTTGTTAGTGTTATTGTTGGACTTGGATGGGATACCAATAAGTATGATGGTGGATCGTCATTTGATCTAGATGCAGCAGCTTTTTTAGTTGGACTAAATGGAAAAGTATCATCTGATAATGATTTTATTTTTTATAATAATCCAAAAGATTCAGCAGGATCTGTAACTCACTTAGGAGATAACAAGACTGGTGAGGGTGAGGGTGATGATGAGCAAATTAGAATTGAGCTTAGTAAAGTACCAACATCCGTTGAAAAAATCAACTTTACTGTAACTATTCATGAAGCCGTTGAAAGAGCACAAAATTTTGGACAAGTGTCTAATGCATTTATAAGAATTGTAGATGAAACAAATAATGAAGAATTAATAAGATATGATTTAAGTGAAGATTATAGCGTTGAAACTGCAGTAGTTGTAGCTGAATTATATCGTAACAATGGAGAATGGAAGTTCAGTGCAGTAGGAAGTGGTTTTGAAGGTGGACTCAGTGCACTTTGTAGTAATTTTGGAATTAGTGTAGACTAATATTATGAAAAATCATAACTAATAAGGGGGATAATTATGACAATTAATTTAAGTAAAGGTCAAAAAATTGATTTAACCAAGACTAACCCAAGTTTAAAGAAAGCGATTATAGGACTAGGCTGGGATACAAACAAATACTCAGGTGGAGGCGATTTTGATTTAGATGCTTCAGCCTTTTTAGTAGGAGCAAATGGAAAAACCAATGATGACTTAGACTTTATATTTTATAATAATTTAGAGCATTCATCAGGGGCTGTTATACATACTGGTGATAATAGAACTGGAGATGGAGAAGGAGACGACGAACAATTAATAGTTGAATTTTCTAAAATACCTAAAAATATTGAGAAAATTGCTATCACAGTGACTATACATGATGCAATAGCTCGTGCACAGAATTTTGGTCAAGTTTCAAATGCATTTATTAGAGTAGTGAATGAAGAAACTAACGAAGAGATCTTAAGATATGATTTATCAGAGGATTTTTCAGTAGAAACTGCATTGGTATTTTGTGAAATATATCTTAATAATGGTGAATGGAAATTTAGTGCAACAGGAAGTGGTTTTCAAGGTGGGTTATCAGCCCTTTGTAAAAATTATGGCCTTGATGCGTAGAAATATACAAATTTAACTTGATAAGTTAAAGCAAATACAATAGATATTAGAGGAGTTGTGAAAAATGGGGATAAATTTACAAAAGGGTCAAAGAATAAGTTTAACAAAAGATAATCCTGGTTTGAAAAAGACAATGGTGGGACTTGGATGGGATCCAGTAAAACAACAATCCAAGGGATTACTTGGAGGTTTATTTGGAGGTAGCCAAGCGCAGGTAGACTGTGATGCATCTGTGTTTATGTTAGATGAAAATGGTAAGCTAAAATCCAAAGAAAATATAATTTATTTCGGAAATTTAAAAAGCAAATGTGGTAGCGTTCAGCATATGGGAGACAATCTTACAGGTAGTGGTGATGGTGACGATGAGCAAGTTATGGTTGACTTATCAATGGTACCTGAAAATATAGCGAAATTAGTTTTTGTTGTCAATATTTATGCCGCAGTTCAGCGCAAACAACATTTTGGTATGATAGAAAATGCTTTTATACGGTTAGTAAATATTTCTGACAATAAAGAAATGCTTCGTTTTAACTTAACAGAAGAATACTCTGGGAAAACTGGATTATATGTAGCTGAAATTTATCGCAATAATGGAGAGTGGAAATTCATAGCTGTAGGCGAGGGTGATACCTCCGCTGGATTAAACGAAATGTCAAAGAAATATCAATAATTTTGAATTGGATTATAGATTGATTTAACTATATATTTAAGTTGAAAAATTGTGTAGAAAATGACATGTCCATCATTTTCTACATTTTAATGTAAAAGAAAATACAAAAATTACTGAAAGGTGGATAAGATGAAATATTTTAATGAGCAGAGCTCAAAGGTTTTAGAGGAGCTTAAAGTTGATGGCAGCGTTGGGTTAACTAGTTCTGAGGTTAAACAAAGACTAGAGAAATATGGTGCTAATGAATTCACTAAGCAAGAAAGAGGCTCTATATGGGATAGCATAAAGGAAGCCATTATGGAACCTATGATGATAATACTTTTAGTGGCAGCTGTAATTAGTGCTTTAGTCGGAGAGGGTCAAGATGCCATTGGTATAGTATGCGCCGTGGCAATAGGAATTGGCATAGGAATATTTACAGAAGGAAAATCCCAAAAGGCTGCAGATGCACTTTCAAAAATGACAGAAAACATAGAAGTAAAAGTAACACGTAATGGAAAAATTGTACAAGTTAATAAAAATGATTTGGTACCTGGGGATATAGTACTAATTGAAACTGGTGACATGGTACCTGCAGATGGAAGACTTGTTAGCAGCATAGATTTGATGGTTAGAGAGGATATGCTTACAGGGGAATCTGAGGATGTAAGCAAAGATGCCAGTGTTATAATACAGATGGAAAATATAAAAACTAAAGATAAAAATATTGTACAAGATCCTATTCCAGCAAAACAACTGAATATGGTTTTTGGTGGAACTCTAGTGGCTTATGGTAGAGCTAGCTTTGTGGTTACCTCCACAGGAGATAGCTCTCAAATGGGCGAAATAGCTAGAAATCTTGAAGAGAGTGATTTGCAAACTCCGCTTCAAGCAAAGCTTGGAGATTTAGGTGGTAAGATTTCAAAAGTATCAAGCGCTATAGCTGCTGTATTGTTTATAGTTATGATTATAAAAATGGTTATAGCAAATGAGATATCACCAGACACCACAGGTGTGTTTGCATTTTTACAGTCAGTTGAACCTATAAAAACTGCTTTTGTTGTATGTGTTGCCTTAATTGTTGCAGCAGTTCCAGAAGGACTTCCAACAATGATAAATATGACACTTGCAATTACTATGCAGAAAATGGCTAAAATAAATGCACTTGTTACTAAAAAGGAAGCTTGTGAGACAATAGGATCTGTAAGTGTTATATGTTCAGATAAAACTGGTACACTTACTCAGAACAGAATGACTGTAGAAAAAGTTTATTTAAACGGTAAATACAGAGAAAGAGATGAACTCACCCAAAGTAATAACTACTTTATAGATAACTGCCTTGTAAATTCAACAGCAGATATTGAAAAGGATGATTCAGAAGTTAAATATTTAGGTAGTGCTACGGAATGCGCTCTTCTTTTATACAATGATGCATGTGATTATGTACAAGAAAGACAAAATGCAACTATAGCTCATCAAATTCCATTTAGTTCAAAGAATAAGAGGATGAGTACTGTTATAGAAGAAGAGGAAGGTTCCACGGTACTTACAAAGGGAGCCCCAGAAATCATTCTAGAGTTATGTAAATATGAACATATTAATTGTATGGAAGTAGAGCTTGACTCCGCTAGAAGACGCCAGATATTAGATGAAATTGAAACACTTCAGAAAAAATCTATGCGAGTACTTGGTTTTGCATATGGTAATATAAATGGTGAGGTAGCTATGGCTACGGAGCAGGGTACACTTGAGGATGATTTAGTGTTTACAGGATTCGTAGGAATAAGAGATCCTCTAAGACTTGATGTTAAAGAAGCTGTTGAAACTGCTAGAAAAGCAGGGGTTGCTACAAAAATGCTTACAGGAGATAATATTAATACCGCCATTGCTATAGGTGAAGAATTAGGATTACTGGGCGGTACTAATAGGGCTGTCGAGGCTACTTATATAGATACATTGTCTGACGAAGAACTTAGGAAAGAAATAACTACTATTTCAATAGTAGCTCGTTCAAAACCTGATACAAAAATGAGAATAGTTATAGCCCTTCAAAACAATGGAGAAGTAGTTGCTGTAACTGGAGACGGAATAAATGATGCTCCGGCACTTACAAAAGCAGATGTTGGTATAGCTATGGGTATAGCTGGAACAGAAGTTAGTAAAAACGCAGCAGATATAATTTTAACTGACGATAGTTTTGGAACTATTGTAAAGGGGATTAAATGGGGAAGAGGTATTTATGAAAACTTCCAAAGATTTATTCAATTCCAGATAACTGTAAATATAATTGCGTTTTTAACAGCAATATTATCCGTAGTATTTGACTTTCAAATGCCATTTACTACAATACAACTATTATGGGTAAATATCATAATGGATGGACCACCAGCACTGTCTCTTGGACTAGAGCCAGTAAGAGATGCTGTTTTAAACAGAAAACCTACCAATAGAAATGCAAGTATAATAACTAAACAAATGATGAAAAGTATGTTATCCAATGCTATATATATAACCTTAGTTCTTATGATTCAAATGAAATTTGACATATTAGGAGCTGGATTCCCAAAAGAAGGTGTTACAGGACCAAACCAAATGCAGACCGTATTATTTGCATTATTCGCTTTTAGTGCATTATTCAATGCCTTTAACTGTAGAGAGTTTGGAACAGATAGCATATTTCCAAGTCTAACAAAAAACACTATATTCTTAAAGATAATTGCGGGTACAGCTGTGGCACAAATAATTGTAACAGAAGTATTTTCAAAATTCTTTAATGCAGTATCATTAAGTGCTACTATGTGGCTTAAGATAATTGTTTTATCTTCACTTGTAATTGTATTAAATGAAATTGTAAAATTAATTATGAGGCCTTTTACAAAAAAAGAGGAGCGAATTGAATCAGAGTCAGAAGAGAAAATAGCAGCCTAGATATATGGATACAAAACTATAAAAATCCACATTATTGAGTAAAATCAATAATGTGGATTTTTTTATATGTACCATAATATTAACCAATATAAGAACCAGGGTTATCTTGTGTAATGCCTTTGAGTTTATGGAAAGTTTCATGTACCACATCTAAAATTTCTTCCCCCGCAAATATACCGGATGCCTTTGTAATATATACGGTATCTTCAAGGTTGTTAAGGGAAATGCTTTGTAATAGCTCTCCATGTGAAGGGACTATTCCATAATTTGATCCCTTAATCATAGGGTAGTCCAGTAGAGAATCACCAGCAGCTATAAATGTATTTATGTTTTCTAACTGCATTATATATTTTATAGGATCATATTTATTTATACAAAAGGGAACTATATATACCTTTTTACCTTGTTTTGAAAGGCTATAACTATGCTTTGAACAAAAGAGCCGAAGTGCATGAAAATAATCTAGTGGGATTTCTCCATTTAAAGTGGTATTAGCTAATTTTTCTTCATCTATAATGGAGTATATAAATAAATTTTCACAAGTTTTATATGATTTTACAAAATCACGTTGTAAAAAGAAACTACATAATTTAATCATAGTGTGGATAGATGTAATACCGTTGATTTTGGCAGAAGTTATGTCTGACCAGGATTTGATTTCCGTGCCATACTTTAGTATTATACCGCCATTGGCTACCACTGCATATTTAGGGTCTATTACATCATAAAAGTATTTCATTCTCATATATTGAGCTGTGGAGCGAGTGGTGACTGGTATAAAAAGCATAGACTCTTTTATATGCGCTAGTTTATCCTGCATGGATTTAGTTATAAAACTAGAATTACAATTATTATAAAAATCCACAGGAATAAGTTTTTCTTCATCAATAAGGGTACAGTGCCTTGAAGAATATATAAGCGTGCTATCAAGGTCCGAGGCAAATATCATATAGTCACATCCTTTGATTACTTTTTATATATCTTCTTTTTCTTTAGATTTAATAATGCCACAAGATGAATAGCACATATTTCTATATATTTCTACAGGGATATGTTTTTCTTCTGCTAATTTATATATATGTAGCAAGTTAGGATTATCTAAGGAGTCAACCAATATTTTCCAAGGTATTCTTCTTAGAAGTACCCTTGTGGTTTCCCCAATTCCTGGTTTTATAAGATTAATATTATCTATATGAAATTCAGTTTTAATACTTTCAATATCACGAAGTCCTTTGCATGTTAAAACATCACTCTGAAACTCAATGTCTGCCGCAACTTCACAGGTGTTTGAGCTATCTAATAGCTTAGATATATAATTTTCATCCAGGACCGTAAAACAGTAACATATTTCATCAATAAAGAAATTAGAAACATCATGGGGTAATAGTTCACTATAGAACTTGGTACCGTGAAAATCATCACCAGAAATATATTTATCACTAAGTACAGTTCTACTTACAAGACCAGAAACTGTAGAATTAAGACAAGCACTTGGAATTAAAAAGTCCTCTCTTGTACCGTAAATAAGAGTGCAATGAGCAGGATCAGATAATACTGCGAGGTTTGAATTAATGGTTATTTTAGAATCTTCATAAAGTTCATTGCATGCTTTTGTTAATGTATGTTGAATAACGCCTTTCCCTGTCCACCCATCAATGAATTGAATATCCTGAGAATTATGAGTTTTTAATATGTGAGCAAGGGCGTTTTTGTCTATGCCTTTATCACGTATTATGGAAATACTGTAATGAGGGACAGCTATATTATATTTAAACTGAATATATCTTTTAATTAATATCCCAATAGGAGTACCAGCTCTAGCAAGAGAAACTAAAACGATGTTTTTACCACGCTCTTCTATAATTTTCTCACTTAATATAGAAACTAGTGAAGCAAGTTTGATTTTTGAGCTTTGCAGAGTGCTATAGAAAATATCCATATATTCTTTGGAGGGAGTATATTCTATTGGCAGCATCTCAGAATAATGAATGCCACTTTGTATAGCATTTTCTCTAAATTCATTATCTTGTTCTACTATAAGGTTTGATATGTCTTTAAGAAGAAATACAACATCTTGTGCGGAGTAGCTTCCTGAAAAAATACATTTACTCATTTAAATACACCTCTTTTGTATATTATTTTTGAAAATTAAAACTAGTCTTTCCAGCATACGAAGATAATAGATTTAACATGAAAACATGAAAAAAGTCTATTGAATTCTTCTTTTTTTTCTTTTGTTAAGGGTTTTTCAGAAAAGAAAAATACCTGATTATAAAAATTATCAGGAATATTGTAAAGATAATTAGTTATAGTGTCATCCTCCGGACTTTTAAAAGCAACCTTGTTTTTATTTCCATAATAATCTATGTTTCTAGCGTGAACAGGGCTCCTAGTGGTGGAATGAAAATATACATTATCACCAAGGTTTGCACTTATACTACAAGGTAAAAATATAAACTCTCCAGTTCCTATACAAAGACAATTTCCAGTAGTTCTTTCTTTTTTTAATATTTCAGATATTGATTTGATTTCTTCAAAAACTTTAGGATTGTCTTTTGAACTAAGTCCAAATCTACCCGTAGATTTGTTGTAACCATCAATGCACTCAGCTATTTCAAAAATATGATCTTTATAGGGAATTAATTTAGTGGAACTTGGAGGAATGGTTATAGCATCGCTAACTATATCTTTTGATTTACTGCACCGAATATCACCTTTTACTAAGGAACATACCCTAACATCTATATCTTTTATGTCATCAAACATTTTATAGCTGCTAGTATCTCTCCAATCTAGTATGGACAATATTCCAAAAGATTTACCAGGAAGACATTTTATTAAATTTAGTGCAGATTTACCCGTAGTAAGCTCATCATCAATTAATACTATATCCTCAAAATCCTTAAAAAAGTCCTTTTTATAAGGAAAAAGTGAATGCTCCACTGCGTGAGAATGTTCTTCGTTAAAAAAAAGTGCGGACTCTATAGAAGTTATTTTTTCACGTGTAGTGTGTATATAAGAAGCATTTGAAAAGTTTTGAAATACTGATTGAGCAAGGCCTGTAGCAGTTTCTGCAAAGCCTATAAAAAGAGTTTTGTTTGCTAGTTTTATAGGGCGATCTAAAATGCAATTTGAACTACTTACATTATCAGGGCAAATATTATTTTTAACAATTGATTGCTGTTTTTTTAAATTTAAATCTTCTAGGTTAAGAGATACATCTAAAGCAATAAGCTTTTGGACCAATTCAGTGGTAGGATATTCACAGGAGTCCTCTCTCTCGGAAATCCATAGGCGCGCTAAAATTGATCCGATAGTTTTTAGTGTATCTGGAACCATTGGCATATGTTTACCTATAACCTTACTTACAAACAAAAAATCTCTTTTTTTATTGTCTCTAGCTGACATAGTAAAAAGCTTTGACAAGGGGATTTTACATTTGTTTTCATTAATATTAAGGGATATTGCAAGTCTATTATCTATGTTGTAATTAATGGATCCGTTGTAATAATTCTCTGTGAGATTTTCCATCTTCAAATACCCCCATTATTTTTGATTTTAATAATATTTCTTTGGCCCATTTTTCATGGGGTTTTACTTCATTCATTTTATTTGCATAATCGCTCTTAATTACACCATCTTGTGATGAATCTAAAATGTTAATTGCATCTATATAATTTTCTTTGGAAACTACCATAAGAGAATTAACTATATTTACCTGTGTTGGGTGGATAACAGTTTTACCAATTAAGCCGTTGGTTTTGTCTAAAAGAATTTCTTTAATAAGAATATTATTATTGAAATCTAAAACTTTGCTATAGTATTCATAAACTACACCAGAGATCACATAGTTATCCCTTTTAAAGACGTTAATTATATCGCAAATACAATCTTTCACTACGGTTAAGTCGTATACTGTAAAATCTTCACTTCGCCTAAGACTATATAATCCGGAAAAATCTGTTCCCCCAATTCGAATATTTAAAACATATTCACTATAGTAATCAATTATCTGTTTTAAACGAATAAGTTCATCTAGTCTAGTTTCACTATGAATTATGCTGGGAGTTTCCAGTATTGGCATTCCGTACAACATTCTATTATTAGATTTATTATATTCTTTTAGTACAGAAAAGTATTTTTCTCCAAATTCAGCATCAAATTTCGGAAAAACAAAACCACAAAGCCCTATTAAAGAAGAATTATTAAGTAATTTTTGAAGTTGGCAGACGTTTCTAACTCTAATAAAAATAAGAGGAAGGCTGTCAATATAAGCAGGGTCTTCTTTTAGTCTGTTTTCTATTCTCAGAAATAGGTTAAGGATATTCTGCTCGGCTTGTACAACTTCACTTGTTGATACAGAATCTTCAATGCAAAGAGTAATAGTATGTGCTCCATTGGTTTTACTAGAAATTATATCTTTAAGTAAATTTTCCCTTGTTCCTGGCATATATAAACATGCACCCAGTGCATAGGACAATTCTTCTTTTGAGGAAAATAATCCGTAAGATGAAGGGGATTTAAAAAAAATGTCTTGTGAATTACTAATATCTTTAAAATATCTCATAATTTTTCTCCATTTATCATAATAAATTAATCAGTAATTTTAAAGATTCTATATATTACTGATTGTAATATATAATTATAACATAGTTGACTTAATAGTTACATAATACACACAGTAATTACTTTATATTGTAATTATTGAATACTGAGTAATTATAGGATTAATAAATCATTAACAAATTATGATATAATATATTTAGAATTTAATAAATTTGAATTTGAAAAAATATATAGTTTACACCATAAAAATTCAATTATATTACCATATTGAAAGGAGATAAGATGTATGTTTAACTTTAAGAATCATCAAGAACTTACTTGCATCGCAGAGGGAGACGGACAATTTTTTGCAAAGTTAGGTGCTATGGTGGCATATAAGGGTAGTTTCACTTCTGAAAAAGTATTATTAGATACAAATAGTAATCAAAGCATATTTAAATCTGTTATGAATCTAGCTGCAAGAAAGCTAACTGGCGAGAATATTCCTATTATGAAGGTAAACGGCAAGGGCAGTTATTATATGGCAAACAGAGCACAACATATTACCATAATAACACTTGCTCCAGGGCAGAGTGTAGGTGTTGAAGGGGAAAATTTACTTGCTTTTACTGAGGGTTGTAAGTATGGAGTTAGATTTATGGGTTCCGGGGTAATATCTCAAAAGGGTATGTTTACATCAAACTTAACAGCAATTGGAAATAATCCGCAGGTTGTTATAACTACAAATGGAAACCCGATTATTTTAGAAACTCCCTGCGTAGTAGATCCTGATGCAGTAGTATGTTGGACAGGTCCGGATCCCCATTTCAAGACAGATGTAAATTGGAAGTCTTTCCTTGGACAAACTTCCGGGGAAACATATATGTTAGAATTTAATTCTCAGGGGGAAACGGTAATTATTCAGCCTTATGAAAGAGAATCAGGACTTCATGTCGCAATAGATTAAGGGAGGGATGTTTTTGTGGCTATAATTATTGAAGGCAGTAATAAAAAAATAACATCCCAAAAGAAACAATATGGGAAATTAATTATTGAAACTAGTATCAGACCAGAAAATAATTTAACTGTAGTAATGGGTGCAAATCAGCATACAGGCCAAAAAAAATCTAAAAGCATAAATAAAGAAGAGACTAAGATAAGTGTGCAAAACAACGTGAATGCAACCGTAAAGCCAACTAAGAACATGGAAAAACGAAAACGGGTGGATGTTACAAAAAGTATTAAACTGGGAAAAGGTCAGAAATTAAGCTTAAACCAAAAGGCTAAAAATCTTTCGAAATTAATAGTGACACTGGATTATGATACAATAAATAAGGGTCATGATGACTTTGATTTAGATGTATCAGTATTTATGGTGGGTGCAAATGATAAAACTCTAGAAAAAGACTTTATCTTTTATGAAAACACTAAGAGTACTTGTGGAGGAATTGTTATTAAAGCAGATCACAATACCTCCCTTAAAGAGGCGTATGATGAGTGCATTCAGTTAAATCTAAATCTAATACCTGCACACATTGAAAAGTTAGCATTTACTGTAACTATATATGAAGCAGTGGAAAGAAATCAAAACTTTGCAGGACTATCAGATGGATATATTAGAATTATAGCTGCTGATAGTAATGAGGAAATTTTAAATTATAAATTTAATGATAACTTATCTATAGAAACGGCCATGGTAGTAGCGGAGATATATAGGTATAAAGATCAGTGGAAGATTAATTGTATAGGCAGTGGATTTAGAGGTGGCCTTGAGGCACTTTGTGAGAATTATGGAATAGAGACAGTTGAGTGATTTTTCTTTATTTTGCGGTTACTATTTTATGCAGTAAAAAACAATAGGTAGACTATACATAGAATACTATGTGGTCTACCTATTGTTTTAGTTGAAATTATTTAAAGTTAAAAATATTTGACAAGAAACTTTTACCTTTTTCTTTGGTGTATTTTTTTTCATCATTAAAATCAGGTAAGGGCAAATTGAAATTAACTTCTTCCAATCTATGAGCATCATAGAATTTTTCAGAGATTTTTTCTTCTACATTATTATAACCAGTAGGGGTTAATATACTAATGTCAAAGCCAAATAGATTTAAAAAACATAGCATAATGGAATCCTCATCACTAAAAATACTTTCATTATTATCATAAATAAGAAGTTTAGGTACCTTAGAGGGATAATCATACTTCTGAATTAGTTGTAGTATGTTTTTATCAGTATTTAATATAGTCATTAAAATCTTTAATTTGAAGTCTTTATCTATAGATCTTTTTAGCATATCTGTTTTCATCAAATAATTTATTTTTTCTAAAATAATATGCTGAAGTGAAGTTTTTAAATAAGAAAAATTATAACAGCTGTGAGCTAATAGTTTTGTTTCATCAACGAAGCCATCATTATTAAGCACAAAGGCTAAAGAGTATAAATCCGTTTTAGAGTAAGTTATATTAGTAAAGGGAATTTCAGATATAAAAAAGGTATTATCTGCGGATTTTAAATGAAAGAAATCCTTCCAATACAAAGTTAAATCACTGGGTACACCACTTATTTTTGCGAATAAGTTTGGAATATATACAGTTTTATTCTCTACCCTAAATCCTGTACGCAAACTAGAGGGTTCATTCCATAATAATTTAAACTCATGAAAGGTAGTTTTAAGGGTGGCTGGTTGAGTTTTATACTCCTCAAATTGCCAAGGTCTATAAAAACCATCTGCATCTGTATAAAGTGAACTTGTTAATTCTCTAGAGGCAGAAGAGGCCACAGTTTCTTTACGTGTAAGCACCTCTTCTTTTGGAAACTCCTTTAAATCTGCTTTATAGGGGAGTTCAAAGCACTTTGAAAATATCTCGGTATATGTTGTAAGTTCTAAAAACCTATCCACTGTGGGATTTATATATAGTATATCACAGCCTAGTTTAGATAGAAAAATTAAGAACAATATCTCATGTTTTTTAATATCACCATAATATATAATTTTAGGGCTTGAAATTTCATCCGTGGACGTATCTTGAAAATGAAAATTCTTCATAAGGGATGGAACAAATTCATAAACCCAAGAAAGTAATTTCAGTGAAAAATTTTTAACTTTAGATAAATTTAAATTCTTCTCTTCCTTGCAGTATAAATCTAGTATGTAGCTAAAACTATTTGCCATAGAAGAATTTAAAGTATTATTATTAGTTGGGAAAACTTTATGTTCCATAAATAGTGCAGCAATCTTAGTAGTTAATGAAGTATCAAAAGGATCCACATGCTGCCATATATTTAGAGTGCTGGTGATTAACTTAGCATTAGACCTTATAGGTATAGAGTCTGTAAATTTTAAATACAAACCCTGAAACAGACTAAGGTTCTTATCTAATCTAAATAAGTCATTGTAGTAATCATCTTCATTGTCCTTTATTCCTATATATCTATAAAAGTATACGGGTATAAAAGGCACAGAGCCTCCTATAAATCCAATCCTTTTATTCACAGGCAAGGTTAAATCACTAAATATATTCATACTGCTTTTAAGTAAAGTGTTAATAGAACCTTTAAAGCTTATGTCTGCGTCTGAAATTCTATTTTCTAAAACAGGCAAAGCAGTTTTAATAACAGTTTCTCTTAATTCACTAGTATGACTCACTATAGGTTGTTTAAATGTCCCTGGAGTTTCAACAATAGTTTTTTTGAAATTAATGTTTGTTTTTAAATCAAGAGTTACCAAGGGTTGAGTTTTAGGTAGCTTTAGAAGTTTTGTATATATATTTCGTTTATCTATTCTTGAAAAACCCATATCCGATAGGGAATTAATGTATATCACATCACAACTAAGTTTAGATAAAAAGATTAAAAAATAGATTTCATGCTTTTTGATCTCGCCATAAAAAAGCACTTTGGGATTTATAAGATCTTCTTCTACCTTAGAATTATAATTAGCTCTATGGAATAGTTTTGGAGCAAAGTCCATAGTCCATCCTAATAATTTAAGAGCAAAATTCTTCATTACAGTTTCTGTACTATTAGGCTCATTTACTAAATAAAGAGCCATGGTTTCATCGAAGCTATTTTGGATGTATTCATTGAAAAAGTTGTTATTAAAATTCGGAAATAAACCCTTGGTTTTAAGAATACTGATTAATGTATTTCTTTGGGATGAATTAGAACTTAAAAGTCCATCCCAGGGTATTTCTGATATAGATGTAGATAAAATTTCCACTGGTATGCCTGTGGTAAAGTTTAGATACAAACTTCCAAGTGAAGTAAGCTTAGCATTTAATTTATGTAAATTCTCGTAATAGAGTTCACTATTTTCACTAATACCAATATATCTATAAAAATAAATAGGTATATTAGGGGATTTTGATTTAATAAATCCCTGCCGCTTATTTATAGGAACAAATATATCTTGAAATAAATTTTCGGATTCTAAAACAGATGTACTTATTTGTTTTCTAGTATTAATCAAAGCGTAAACCTCCAATCTTATTCTTACAGCTATGGTACACATTGCTCATAGATGTAAAAAATACAATGTAACTTTAATAACTAAAATTAATAATAAAATTAATTTTAGTTATTAAAAATATATTTATACTAACTAGTTTACCATTAATCTCACTATTAGTTAATAAAATATTGACCTACTACTTTTCCTTTTTCCTTTTGTGACTTAAGGAAAGCACACCAAAACCACTAATAATAGCATGTAAAATCCAAAATCATACCACTAGGCACACAGGCTACCATAAACATAGATAGACTTAAAAGTCCTAAAAGCAATAGTATTTCTTTAGCCTTTATTTTCATTTAAAAATCCCTTATTATTTTTTAAGTTTAAAAATTAGTAGTACTTTTTAGAATTTACTTATAATACATATTTTATCATTTAGTGTATAAAAATACTATATAACTCTAAGGATAATAAGAAGAATAGTAAAGAAAAATAAACAAAGACTATAAATATAATAAGTTAGAAAGGAAGTAATAAATTGAAAATAAATGAATCTCTTAAGTGCCCTAAATGTAACAATGAAAATTTCCAAGTTAAACATGAAGCCACTTACATCTATACATATAAAATTGATATGGTAAATGCAGAAGATGAGGAATCGGATAATCTTCCATTTTTATTTGATAACAGAGAACAAATTTGCTTCAAGGAATATATAGAATGTAGCACCTGTGGCAACAAATATCCTTGCTGCGTTGATAAAAACAACCAAACTGTAGATCTTACTATAATGAAAAAAGCTATAAGAGCGGACAATGTGGGAAAACCCGAATTTTTTGGATAAAAATTATCTTGGCAAGGGAATTACTCTATACCATAATAAAATTAATCTAAATATAAGATTAGGAGGAAAATATATATAATACAAGCAATATATTATATATATTTTTAATTTTTTCAAACTTGCTGTATAATAGATATAGCAAATAAATCCTTGGATAAGGGGGTTAAAATGAAGAAAATCATTATAACTATATTTATAACACTTATTTTTGTTATAATAGCTGGAGGATATTCAATAGGTACACTTTATACAATGACGAAGCAAGGTGCACCGGCTTTCTTAGCACCTATATCGGCACTTATTTTTATAGGAATTATAGGAGTATTAATTTATAATATGTATGACAGAATACAAGAAATAAAAAGGGGCGATGAAAATGATATTAGTAAATACTGATTATATTAGTGGTAAAGACATAGAGACTCTTTCTATGGCTAAAGGTTCAGTAGTTTGGTCAAAAAATGTAGGCAAGGATATTTTGAGTGGTTTTAAAACATTAGTTGGAGGAGAAATTAAAAGTTACTCCGAGATGATGAATGAAGCAAGGGCAATAGCTACAAAACGAATGGTAGAGGAAGCAAACGCACTGGGTGCTGATGGTATTGTGAATATAAGATACGCGACTAGTGCTATAATGCAAGGGGCGGCTGAAGTCATTGCATATGGAACAGCAGTAAAATTTAAATAGAAATATTTTATAATGATCACACTAAAAGTTAAAGCCACTGAAAATAATTAATATTTTCAGTGGCTTTTGTTTTTTAAATATTGTTAAAGTAAAACGATACTTGCATCCATACAATCTTTTATCATTTCATCTGTCCAGATTGAAGCTTGAACTTCTCCAATATGAGCCTTATTTAGGAAATACATACATATTCTAGATTGACCTATACCACCGCCTACAGTATATGGAAGTTCACCTTCTAGTAGTAGTCTATGGAATTCAAAACTACTTCTTTCTTCACAGCCAGCTATTTTAAGTTGCTCTCTTAGCGCTAGTTCATCAACTCTTATTCCCATGGAAGAAAGTTCGAAGGCTCTTTCAAGTATAGGATTCCAAAATACTATATCTCCATTAAGTGACCAATCATCATAGTCTGGAGCCCTACCATCATGTTTTTCTCCGGATGTAAGTGCACCACCAATTTGCATTATAAATACTGCGATTTTTTCTTTACATATGGCATCTTCTCTTTCTTTTGGAGTAAAGGTTGGGTATAAGTCCTCAAGTTCTTGCGTGGTTATAAAGAAAATTTCTTCAGGTAAAAATTTTTCTATTTTAGGATATAATTTGTGGACATGATCTTGAGTATCTTTAAAAACTTCATAAAGACTAGTTACAATTTCTTTTAATTTATCTAAAGTTCTATCTTTCTTTAGGATAACCTTTTCCCAATCCCATTGGTCTACATATATAGAATGAAGGTTATCTAAATCTTCATCACGTCTTATAGCATTCATATCTGTATATAGACCTTCATAAGGAGCAAAGCCATATCGATATAAAGCCATACGCTTCCACTTGGCTAGTGAATTCACAATTTCAATATTAGTAGCAGGTAGAGCTTTCATATCAAAGGAAACCACACGTTCTATACCGTTTAGGTTATCGTTTATTCCAGTATCAGATTTTACGAAAAGAGGGGCGGATACTCTAGTAAGATTTAACTCAGTAGCTATTCTCTTTTCAAAATAGTCCTTTACCTGTTTAATAGCAATTTCTGTATCTTTCAGCCCTAGACGTGGTTTGTATCCAACTGGAATTGCAAGATCTTTTTTGTAAATTATCATAATTAAAACCTCCTAGTAATTTTGTGTTTTTTTTATTAGCCTAGCTATGCTATATTCTAAAAATTGGAACAAAAAACAAAAAACCTTTCATCCTTGTTTCTAGGACGAAAGGTTAAACTTTCGTGGTACCACCTAAATTAGCTTAAAAAGCTCACTCATAATCAGTACGGAAAAAAGATTCGATACTGCCCTATATATAACGGTTAGGCTCCGTCCACACCTAATTTCACAAGGATTTCAGCTGGAAACTCAGAGATGTTCTTCGACATAGGCGTCATATGGAACTTTCACTATAATCCACTCGCTTTAACTACTTCCTATATGTACTCTTCTCGTCATAGTCTTTAGAAAAATAACTTACATTTATTTTAACTTGCAAGTTGTGATTTGTCAACATGCAAAAAAAATATTTTTGGGGCAATTCACAAATTTATAAAATCTTATTATATAGGCGTAATATATATGTATTTACTATAATCTAATTAAGAAGCTTCTTTTATAAGGAATATTGACAAGCATATCTACATAAAAGATAATAAAAGTATTAATAATTTGAAATACATGAGGGGTACATAGATGAAGAAAAAACAAATAAATTGGATTTTGGTTATTGGGTGGATGATATTAATATTCCTGTTTTCTAGTCAACCGGGGGAGGTATCAAGTCAAAATAATAAGTTTGTTATATATATATTTAAACTTATTGGCCTAGACCTAAATGGTATACTTGGGACTCTCAGTGATTTTATAGTTAGGAAAGCAGCACATTTTACAGAATATTTTATTCTATACATTTTATTATATAGGGCTATGAATAAAAAGAAAAATTATGACATTAAAGTGTTCATTTGGAGCCTATTCATAATATTTTTATATGCCTGCTCAGATGAATTCCACCAAGCTTTTGTTCCAGGCAGAGGACCTGCCTTTAGGGATGTGATGGTGGATACTTGCGGTGGGCTTACAGCATTTCTGACTATGTATATTTGTCACATTAAAAAAAGACATGCTCCACCAAATAAACGCCTGACGAAATTAAAATAAAGTTTTGCTACAAAAGCTAACGCTATAGCGAAATGCTAATTTATTTCCAATATGAAACATTAGTTTCAAGTTGTTTGAATATAGAGCGAATAGCTTTTGACCAATTTTCATCTTCAGAGTATTTTTTATTAATCCAAGTAAATGCATCTACATTATTAGGTCTATTTTTACACAAATTTACTATGGTCCTTGCAGCAATGCTGGTAGCATCCTGGATGTTGGTGTTATATTTTTTCCAACTGTTAAACACATTAAAGGGATTGTTAGCGATTTTATAGGCATTATAGTTATCTTTAGGAACAAAGGATTGTTCTTGACCTGTAATAGCGAACATAACAAGTGGATTTAGGTTGAAATCTTTGCTTACAGATATTATTGTTGAAAAATAAGGCTCTTCAACTAAAAGTGAATTCTTTGAGTTTAAAAATTCTTTTAAATCTGTTATATTAACATTCTTGTACATTAAAAAATTAGGAAGATAGGCATTAATAACCTGATTTTCCTTAGGATTGATAGTGGCTAAATAAATATTAGCTTTTTTTGCATAATAGCTATTAAATAGATTGGCCTCATTTAATGCGTATATAGTATCTTCATAATCATGGGACTCCAGTCTCTTTGAGGCGGCTGTATTAGGTTCACCAATGTATCCGCGACTGAGCGTAGATATTTTGTTATCCATTGGTGGTAATGCACTGGCATAATGAAATTCATTTGAAAGTGCTGTATGTGAGGGGTTATTAACAATTTTCAAGGGAGTTGATTTTTTTAAATTGCTGAGAGTTAGGGCATTTAATGCAGCAAAATCTCTAATCATTATTATACAAACTACACTATACACAATTGTAATTAATATAAGTTTCCAATTAATAAGATTGTTTTTTATACTCATATTTTCACACCTGCTTTTAATTTTGTGATATATCTATGTTAAACACGAAAACATACAACTTAGTTACAAATATAACCAAAAATATATAAAATATACAATGAAGGCTTGGAAACTTAACATATGGTTAGATAATCTAAATTATTAGTTAATTTATAATAGTGTTATATGTATAAATGTAAAAAAAGTATTGTATGGATACATTTTTTTAAAACTATTATCCGTGTTATAATTTAATATTATAAAATAAACTATAGTTTAAGGAGTGGAAAATATGAAAGTGTCACAAATAATGACTCCAGGACCTACGCAGGTAAGGGAAAATGTTAGAATGGCCAGAGCTTTAGCTACCACTAATCCAGATTTAGATTTACAGTTTTATGAATTTTATAAAGAAACTTGTGAGAAAATAGCTCAGTTTTTAAAGACTAATAATCAAGTTAGAATATTAAACGGTGAGGGTATTTTGGGTCTTGAAGCAGCATGTGCATCCTTAACTGAAACTCATGATAGGGTACTTGTAATTGATAATGGGATCTTTGGAGAAGGGTTTAGCGATTTTGTTAAGATGTATGGAGGAGAAGTGATCTTTTTTAAAGGTGATAGAAAAAGTAAGATAGATATAGCAGAGCTAGAAAAATTCTTAGAAAAAGATCATGATTTTAAATATGCTACAGTAGTACATTGTGATACTCCTTCAGGAGTCTTAAATGACATAGAGAAAATATGCCCGCTTTTAAAGAAAAACGGTATATTAACTGTAGTAGATAGTGTAGCGGCTATGGGTGGAGAGGATATAAGAGTAGATGAATGGAAAATAGATATAGCACTTGGTGCTTCGCAAAAATGTGTATCAGCTCCAGCTGGTTTAACTTTATTAAGTATAAGTGAAGATGCATTTAAATTAATGCAGGATAGAAAAGAGCCCATAGTTTCTTACTATTGCAATTTACTTGCATGGAAGGATTACTACGAAAATAAGTGGTTCCCATATACACAACCAATAAGTGATATTGTTGGACTAAGACAAGCTATTGATAATATATTGGAAGATAAACAGATAATTAAAAGACATAATTCTATTGGTATGGCTACGAGAAAAGCAGTGACAGAAGCTGGACTTAATTTATATATTAAAGAAGGATATTCTAATACTGTAACAGTTATAGAATTGCCTGAATGTATAAATGATAAAGAATTATTGAAGTACATGTTTGATAAATTTAATGTATTTATAGCGGGTTCATTTGGATATCTACAAGGAAAAGTAATAAGAATAGGTCATATGGGTGAAAATGCCCAAAGTGATAAAATGGTATATACACTATTAGCATTACAAAATTCTTTAAAGGCACTAGGGTTTGAGTGCGAAAAAGACATGGTTGAAGTTTTTTTAAATGAGATGTAATTTAATATTTTGTTTTTAAATCAATATGGGTAGGAAGTGTATATGTAGAATAGACTAAAAGTCGGTGGGAAATCGTCGGCTTTTTTATATTGCTTCATATATATAGATGAAATATAATATAGAAATATAAATAGGGTAGTTTATATAATTACTGTATACGTATTAAAAATTATAGAGCGTTCATTGTAAGGAAAGTTAAAGGGCATTTTCACTAGAGACAGTATACTAATCCTAGTGTATCAATATACAAGAAACTTAGTAATTAGTTGTATTATAAAGAAGATTGTATATAATTGTCGTATTTGGAGAGTTTAGATAAATGACTTATATGTGTATATGATAGAATACTCCTTGTCGTCACAAACGATGAGAACTACAAGCTAGATGTTGATTACTATTTAATTAGTTTTCCAATGAAAATAAATT
>CAYXOL010000048.1:0-40399 GCA_964467165.1 uncultured Clostridium sp. | reverse complement strand
TTAGTGGGGTAGTTTTGGGCTAGAATATGGGGGAGTTTTCACTTGACAAATACATAAACCAAGTTATACGCACATTTAAATACATTTAGCTTGAACAGAACATTTTCATTATTAAGTAATTCACTTATTATTAAATGTTCCATTGAACCTATTCCGGTTGACATTGTTTTACTTATTCTTTAAACTTGAAAGGGGGATAACAATAGTAGAGGGAAGTAGAAATATATGACAGTCTGGGCGAGTGAGTATGTTTGACTTACTGATAATTTGATTGGAGATGCTTGATGTGAATGTAAAAAAAATACGTATATTAACATTTATAGGTTCTATAATCATAATTATGTTTAACATATTAAAGATTTATAAACCTTATGGTTTTAAAATAGGTACTATGGCAGAAATAGTATTAATTTTATATGTTTTAGTTACAATATATGTATATAAAAATAAAAATATAAAATAAAAGTGTTATGTATACTGCTATTTTAGCGAGGTAGACAGTGTTACATATGGGACATAATTAAACCACCCTTTTTTAAGGTGGTTATGATCTTTTATGCAAGAGTAACTGTATTTCCACTCATAGTAACTTTAGGTGTTTCACCAACAATATAAAAGGGGAATAGTGGTTTTAAGCCCAAGTTTATAAATTCTAAAAAAGGAGAATTTTTTTATGAAAAATATCAATAAAACCAAAATGTTTATATTATCTATATATTTAATACATCTATTTCTTTATATCTGTATGTCTTACATTATATATATAAATATATCCAACTGGAACATGGTTTTTCAAAAATTAAAATTAAACTCTAATATAATTCAATATAATCATTTATATATAAGTATTTTTTATATTATTTTATCAACTTATTTCATGTTTAAATCTTTAAATTTTTCTATTCATAAAATAATTAAGATTTTAGTTTATGCTATATCCTATTCTTTCGCATTTATAGCTCTATATAAGTATTACTCTAATAAAGAATTTATAAGTATATTATTAATTGCAAATGGATTAATATTAAGCCTTAATATGTTATACAAAAAAATAAATATATCTAATCATGTAATTACATAATAAAGTTTATGCTGAAATACCAATGATAAAATTTTAAATATATTTAACTGATAAATCATTTAATTCTGCAATTAACTTTTCATTATTCAATTTTACTGCTATCGGTGAAAATGTATCTAATGTTTCTTTTGCCTTCTCTTTCCAACGGGTTTTATCTATAAACTCAATTGTTCTCATATTATGAAGCCTATCAGCTAATTTAACCATTATTACATCTTCATCTATTATATCTTCATTTCCATTAAATTCTGTTACATCTGTGATAATTTTTACAATTTTTTCAGAGAACTCATTTCTAACTTCTTCAAGAGAAATGCTGGTTTTCTCAAAAATAGTATCATGTAACAAACTAGCTATTACAGCTTCCTCGCTTGCTTCCATTTCTGATAACAGAATAGCAACATTAATCGGATGTGTTACATAATCATCACCTGAATATCTCTTTTTCTCATTATGTGCTTTGCAAGCAAATTCATATGCCTTCTTAATCTTTTCTTTGTCATATTCTAACATATTCACATTTATAGTCGTTACCAATAGCTCATATAACTCCTCTTTTGTAGCATGGACAGCTGTGTTTTTAATAAATACATGACTCATATTGCAAGTACCTCCTAAACAATTAATTTGAAAGCTAAATGCTCTTAAAAGTGAGGGCGAAAACCCAAATTTGTTTTTAAATGCCTTTGTAAAACCACTATGTGACTGATAGCCATAGTCTAGTGCAACATCAATTATTTTCTTACCATTTTCAATTTCTTCTGAGGCTTTAATTAGTCTACGTTCTTTTACATATTCCATAATTGATAATCCCATTTGTTTTTTAAACATTCTTGAAAAATAATATAATGAATACCCTGCATTTTTTGCAATATCATTTGCCATTATAGATTCATTGATATTTTCCTCAATATATTTTAAGCTATTAAAAATAGTTATTTTAAATTTCAAATCCCTTCACCTTCTTTATTCCACGTGGTAATTATAATATATACATTTTTCAACTAAATTTCTTTTCCATTCTTGCCATATATAATAAATAATGAGAAAAGTATGCTCTATAGTGATGACATATAAGAATAATGCTAATTAATCAACTAAAAATTATGCTTATACACCATAGTGTATAACATATTTATTTTCAGATATTGCCTTTCTTATCAATATCAATAAATCAATCAGTTGTATTGATGATTTTGATTTCTTATCTTTTGAAACAATGTTATAAAAAGCCTCTAATGATTCTGGCGGAATAAGATCCTACCGTTGTGACGGAATACATGAATATTGTTTAATTAGCTTACTAAAGGATGTATCATTTCGATAAGTAGTAAACTATGAATTGAGCAAACTTAAAAATTTTCGGAGTCTACTACCCTAATACCTTTTTCAATAATGGCTTCAGTAAATAAACCATGTCCCTCAATTAAAGTACCACTAAAAGACCCATCATAGATAGTATTTACACCACAAGTAGGACTTCTTGACTGTAATATTGCTAAATCTATCTTTAGTCCCTTAATTTTCTCCATTGCAAGTTCTACCCCTTTGCGATATTCTGCATCTACATTCTCACCATTCTCAGACATTACAATGCCGTTTACTATCTCAGCACATGCCCTTGGGCATTTCATACCTGTCAGCAGTTCAGGACATATTTCAATCACATTATGTCTTTGTATGTATTTAACTACACTTCTATTCAAATTATTTCCACCATTATATTTGCAGTTCTGTCCTATTATACAGGCACTTACTAAAATATTCATGTACATCTCTCCCAACAATTCAGATTTATCCACGCATTATATAAAGAATAGTTGCATTTTATTTGTTTTGAACTTATTAATAAAATTGTTCTAATCCTTTAATGATGAAGACGGACCTCTACTAGGAGGAAACATAATCTCTTTTGTTTCTACCCATAATATGATAATGCTGCCCAACATAATAAACAAGCCTATTCTTTCATCTTCATACCTTTCGTTTAAATTACCTTTTGTTCTCTTCAACAAATATATAAGGTACAAAAGCGATAGGATACCTATACCAAGCAGTAAAATTTTTATGTTATTTTTTCACATCAACTACATCTATAGAAAAATACCCTCACATCATATTCATGACAGGAGGATATTTTATTTAGGTCTCTTTTTTTGCATTATTAATAAGTATATTAGTGTTTTAATTAGTTAAAACTATATGGGCAACGGAAAAATTAAGATTTTAGCAACTAAAGGAGGCTTTACAATGAACAAATTCCAAGGTACGGTAGAAGAAGTAATGAATTCAATAGAACAATCAGGTTCTTTTAAATGTGAAACAAGAAGCGATTTAAAAAAAGTAGCCAAAGCACTAGTCGAAACCCATGGATCTATACCCGATTTTCAAAAGTATGACTTAGCTTCAAAGCATTGGAAGAGTGCTAAAAAATTCATTTAACACTATTTTTAATAAAATATTGTAAATTTACTACCTATTTAAACCACTTAAAGTTGGCTATTAAGCCAACTTTAAGTGTCCTGTTATTTTAAATGTTTTGCATAATGAATTAACTATTATGAAATAAAGCCCACTACAAAATCTTTCTAGGAATTTCACCTTTTATTTTCTTTTCTATAGCATCCAAAATAAATTTATCCTTTGGAGCTGCAAATAAATATGTATATCCTTCTTCTCCGGCTCTTCCTGTTCTTCCAATACGATGTATGTAACCTTCCGCAGTTTCAGGTATATCATAGTTATAAACATGACTAACTCCATTTATATCAAGCCCTCTAGCCGCTACATCCGTAGCAATTAAATACTGAATATCGCACTTTTTAAATTCTTTCATTATTTTTTCTCTTTTTGCTTGAGTTATATCTGAATGTAGCTTTTTACAATTATAACCTTTTTTATAAAGAGCCATCTCAAGATCATCCACTCTTCTTTTAGTCCTACAAAAGATGATAGCCATAAATGGATTATCTTCATCTAAGACCTTACATAAATCTTCTTGTTTTCTTCTATCTGTGGTCTCTATTAAAAATTGTTTGATATTTGTAAGTGTTGTTTGTTCTTTTTTAATGATTATCTCTTTAGGATCTTTCATATATTTATAAGCCATTTTTTTCACATCTGAACCCATAGTTGCTGAAAAGCAAAGCGTCTGCCTACTTTTAGGGGTTTTTTCTATGATATCTTCAATATCATTTTTAAATCCCATAAGTAACATTTGGTCTGCCTCATCTATCACTAAGGTTTTTAGCTTATCGAGTTCTATTGTACCGCGTCTTAGATGATCTATTAATCTTCCTGGGGTGGCAATGACTAAATGAATATTCCCTTTTAACTTTCTTAATTGCACTCCTATATCCTTACCACCATAGGCAGCCAAGATGTTTAGGTTTTTGCCCTCTGCAAGTTTCCTTGCTTCACTTGTAATCTGTATTGCCAGTTCTCTCGTAGGTGTCACTATTAATCCTTGAATTGTACTTATATCTGCTGACATATTATCAAACATAGGAAGTAAAAATGCCAGTGTCTTCCCCGTACCTGTTTGCGCCTCAGCTATAACATCAATACCATCTTTAATTAATTGAATACTTTGCTCTTGAACCGGAGTTGGTTCACTTATTCCTTGAATTTTTAGCGCACTTAATATATCATCGCTAAGTCCTAATTTTTTAAATTTTATCATTCTAATTTACCTTTCTATTTTAAACGTATTTTTATAAGTTTATTATACCACTGGTGCCACCCACTTGCAAGGTGGGTGGCACCCTATTAATAAAGTAACATCTATCACTAAGGACAAAATCATTTCTTTAATTTTCATGTAACCACCTCCATGGATATTTTTCAAAATATGTATATTATTCAATAAATCCACTATATCATATGATATTTTTTCTTATTATAAAGTGCATACTTTACTATTTCTTTATTAATGCTATACTTGTATAGCATTAATAAAGGTTGAATGGAACAATGATTACATCCATTAACAAGGTATATCATTAGAATATATAAGAAAGAGGCGATTAGCAATGTCAAAATTATTTAGTAATTTTAAAATAAAAGATATGGAATTAAAAAATAGAATAGTCATGGCCCCAATGTGCATGGATTCTTGTAATACTGAGGACGGAATAGCTAACAACTGGCATTTTGTACATTATACAACCAGAGCTATTGGTGGTGTAGGACTTATCATGGTAGAATCTACAGGAATTCAGCCTGGTGGGCGTATAACTGATTATGATTTAGGTATATGGTCTGAGGATCATGTTAAAAACTTATCAAATATAGTAACAGAATGTCATAAATACGGTTCAAAAATAGGTATCCAAATTAATCATGCTGGAAGAAAATCTGAAACTCTCTCCTATCCAATTATAGCACCCAGCCCTATATCTTTTAATGAAAATTATAGGCTACCAAATGAAATGACTAAAGAAGATATTAATAAAACTATAGATTTATTTAAATCTGCTGCTAAGAGGGCCTTCACTGCTGGTTTTGATTTATTAGAAATACATGGTGCCCATGGGTACTTAATTGGAGAATTTTTATCCCCTCTTACAAATAAAAGAAAAGATGAATATGGCGGTAGTGAGGAAAACAGGGTAAGATTCTTAAAAGAAGTTATAAAAGCAGTAAAGACAGTCTGGCCTGAAACTAAACCCTTGCAGTTAAGAGTATCTGCTGAAGATTACGTCCAGGGTGGAAATAGTGCAAAGGATACTGCATCCCTTATAAATCTCGTAAAAGCAATGGGTATAGATATAGTAAATGTCAGTTCTGGAGGCACAGTTCCTGCAAGAATATCTACCTACCCTGGATATCAAATTTGTTTTTCTGAAACAATTAAAACAATATGTAATATTCCAACAATAGCTGGAGGACTTATTACCTCACCTTTAATGGCAGAGGAAATATTAAATAATAACCGATCTGATTTGGTGTATTTAGGAAGGGAACTTTTGAGAAATCCTTATTGGGCATTTACCGCTGCTAACCAACTAGTTGAGACAATAGAATGGCCTATTCAGTATCAACGAAGCAATATAGTGAATAAAAATGGATTCTAGAATTATATAAATTAAAATAAAAAACAAGGCAAAAATGCTAGCATTTTGCCTTGTTTTTTATTTTCTTTAATACGGTAAATATGTATATAAATCCCGATAAATACGCTTACATTTTAGAATATGACATTTTCTGCATTTTGATTTTCAGTGCAACTACTGTATAATATACAATATAACTTGTATATTTTGAGTTTGTTACAACACTATCTCTAAATTTTAAGCATCTAACTTTAAGGAGGATTGTTAATGATATCAAAAACAAAAGATCATAGACAAGCAACAATATGGGAAGCGCTAATACCAGTTGTGAGTACAATAGCACTTCTAATGTATTGTGTATTACCTGTTTTTAAGATTAATCAACCAGTTCATATTCCATTAATCTTCGGAACACTTATAGCTTCCGTTATAGCCATTACTAGACTGGGCTATTCATGGAAGGAAATTGAGGAAGGAATTATAAGTAGTATATCAGGGACAATGCAGGCAATAATTATCCTAGCAATTATCGGTATGATTATTGGTACATGGATTCTAGGTGGTATTGTGCCTACCCTTATCTACTACGGATTAAAAATATTATCACCATCAATATTCCTAATTGCAACATGCTTGCTTTGTGCTGTTGTGGCACTTGCAACAGGCAGTTCATGGACTACAGCAGGCACAGTAGGTATAGCACTAATGGGTGTGGCTGCAGGTCTTGGTATACCAGCACCAATGGCAGCAGGCGCAATAATTTCTGGTGCATACTTTGGAGATAAAATGTCCCCTTTATCAGATACAACAAACCTAGCGCCAGCAATGGCAGGTGCAAATTTATTTGACCATGTTAGACATATGTTATATACAACAGGCGTGAGTTTAGTAATTGCTTTAATCGGCTTTGGAATACTTGGATTTAGATTTGCTGGTACAAAACTAGATGCAACAAAAATAAACGCAATTACCGATTTAATGAGTAAAAATTTCACAATAACACCCTTTTTATTAATAGTACCACTTATAGTAATTATTATGGTTGCTAAGAAGGTGCCTGCTATTCCAGGTCTATTTATAGGTGTTTTACTGGGTGGTATTGCCGCTATTCTTACCCAAGGAGCTAGCTTTGCTGGTGTAATGTCTGCAATGCAAGATGGAGTTATATCTGAAACTGGCAATACAGTTCTAGATACACTTCTTACTAGAGGTGGATATCAAAGCATGATGTTCACAATATCCCTAATACTTGCCGCTCTTTCTTATGGTGGTACACTTGATAAAACTGGAATGCTTGAGGCCATTACAAAAAAAGTGCTTAAATATGCAACCAGTACAGGTTCACTTGTAACCGCTACAATACTTACATCAATATTTACAAACATACTTGCTGGGGACCAATATCTTGCAATCGTACTTCCTGGCAAAATGTATAAAGACGAGTTCCATAAAAGAGGACTAGCCCCAAGAAATCTTTCAAGATGTCTCGAGGATGCCGGTACAATAACATCTCCACTTGTTCCATGGAATACTTGTGGAGCAACTATGTCCGCCTATTTAGGTGTTGCAACTTTATCATATCTTCCTTACTGCTTCTTAAACCTTGTTAATCCCTTTGTATCTATCTTCTTTGGGTTCACAGGAATAACAATGATGAAACTTGAAGATGATCCATCGGCCCCAGAATATAATGGAATAGCAAAAGCTCAAATGTAGTATTCTAAAAAAATAATATAGAAATGACCTTGTTGAAGTATCAATAAGGTCATTTTTTTGATGCTATTGTACTGTATCAAGTTACCATGCAACCTTTTTTTTATATTGCTATTTAAGTTAAAACCTGTATAATATAATTAATATATTTTATTTGATGTATGTAATCCATTTCAATTTCATAAATATTATTATTCTAAAAAGTCTGAATTTTATGAATAAACTAAATTAAAATGAAACTTTCAGTTTTAACCAATATTCATGCTTTACAAGTTAACCTTAATATTAATATATGTTTTCCGGATAATTCAACTAAACTGCCAATCCTAATAAGGGTTATTAGAATTTAGAAAATGATAATTACTTTTTCTAAATTTTGATATATATAATACAATAAATCTTCAAAACGCTTATAATATTAAAGGGGGAATTATCAATGGTCTCAAAAGCAAAAACACCTAGAGAGCCAAAATTATGGGAGGCTTTAATCCCGATTCTTGGTACGATAGCACTTCTAATGTATGCTGTATTACCTGTTTTTAAGATTGATCAGTCAGTTCATATTCCATTAGTTTTTGGAACACTCATAGCTTCAATAATAGCCATTACTAGACTTGGCTATACTTGGAAGGAAATCGAGGAAGGAATTATAAGTAGTATTTCAGGTACTATGCAAGCAATAATAATTCTTGCAATTATAGGTATGATTATTGGTACATGGATTCTTGGTGGTATTGTGCCAACACTTATTTTTTACGGATTAAAAGTATTATCACCAGGAGTTTTCCTGGTTGCAGCATGCATACTTTGTGCAATTGTATCACTTTCAACAGGTAGTTCATGGACTACAGCAGGTACCGTAGGTATAGCCCTAATGGGTGTTGCTGTTGGACTTGGAATTCCAGCACCAATGGCAGCAGGCGCAATAATTTCCGGTGCATATTTTGGTGACAAAATGTCTCCACTATCTGACACTACAAACCTAGCACCAGCTATGGCAGGTGCAACTTTATTTGACCATATTAGACATATGTTTTACACTACAGGAACAAGTTTGGCAATCGCATTACTTGGATATGCAATACTGGGATTTAGATTTTCAGGAAAAGCACTTGATACATCAAATATAGATTCATTAACAACCTTAATGAGCCAAAACTTTACAATAACACCATTGTTACTATTAGTACCTATTATAGTTATTGTTATGGTTGCTAAAAAAGTACCTGCTATTCCTGGTTTATTTATAGGCGTTTTACTTGGTGGCGTTGCGGCTATGCTCACTCAAGGCGCTAGTTTTTCTGGTGTAATGTCAGCAATGCAGGATGGTGTTGTATCAGAAACTGGAAATAAAGTTTTAGATGCACTTCTTACTAGAGGCGGATACCAAAGTATGATGTGGACCATATCTCTAATACTCGTAGCCCTTTCATTTGGTGGTACACTTGAGAAAACTGGAATGCTTGAAGCACTTTCAAAGAGAGTACTAAAATATGCAAAGAGTACCGGTTCTCTTGTAACCGCTACAGTATGCACATCAATATTTACAAATGTACTTGCCGGAGATCAATATCTTTCAATAGTACTTCCTGGCAAAATGTACAAAGAAGAGTTCCATAAGAGAGGACTAGCCCCAAGAAATCTTTCAAGATGTCTTGAAGATGCTGGTACTTTAACTTCACCACTTGTTCCATGGAATACATGTGGTGCAACTATGTCAACTTATTTAGGAGTTGCAACAGTTTCATATCTTCCTTACTGCTTCTTAAACCTCGTAAATCCATTAGTATCTATTTTCTTTGGATTTACAGGAATTACAATGATGAAACTTGAGGATGATCCTTCTGCTCCAGAATACAAAGGTGCAAAAACACCAGCTAAAATGTAATAACTATAAAATTAATCATATAAAAAAATCCTTGTTGATATCTCAACAAGGATTTTTTTATATGATCTTTTTATGTCTTTCATTTACAAGCGTAAGTATTTTATCCCTTAATATATCTCCCTTATCAACAAAAGATATCAGAACCTTAAAAGCCATATTAAAATTAATATTTAGGTCTGTATTTCCTTCATCCTCTGAGACGATTTTCACTATTTCATCAAAGGACTTATTAGATTTGATTCCATATACTCCATCCCTTTTGCGTCTTTTTTTTCGTCTAAACGCATATAGTAATGTGGTATCATCATCAATCCCATGTACTGCGCAAAAAGCGATGTCGTCAAATTTTATAGTGCTCCTATTAAGAGGCTTATATATTATGATTTTTTGGTCATCCACTGTTATAGAAAGTATAAGCCCTTTGTAAAACTGAAATGCAGCGAAAATAAAAATTACTAGTAAAAATAATTTCAACATAAAACTAGTAATAAAGAATAAACTCACAAAGATTAAAATAACTGAGATAATAAAACTAATACCCAGCTTTTTTAGAGAATCCGGTTTACCACTGAACTTTTCCATAGCGCCTCCTTTATTTGAAATACTTTTTTTCACATATAATACCTATAGTACATTTTACCTTATTATCATTGCAAACACAATGGTTGTTCTTCTTACAAGAACTGGTATTAATTTATAAAACTGTAGTGTCATCTTATGAATTAAAATCACACTACAGTTTTATTAGTTTTTAATATTATCCATAAGCCAATCTACTATCATTAAAAATTTTCCATCCAAAATTTTATTTGCTTCATAATTAACTACTTTATGCTTTTAAAGAAATCTATCAATATTTCTTTTTCATCACTATTAAAATCATAGGTATCCAATTCTCTTTCAGTAATCCACTTAATTTGATTTATGTCCTTATGTGAATTTATATAGTGTTTTACCTTACCAGTATAAACCAATGAAATATCCCCACTGTCTTTATCTAAAACATATTCTTTAAATGGCATCATATCAAATATAATACAATTCAAATCTTTATCTATTGCTTTAGAAGCGCATTGCTCAGAAGTTTCCTTGGCCTTAATCTCCCTTCCAAAAATACTCCACACCTTTTGTGTTTTCTTTTTACCTCTAGCGGCAATGAGCACAGCATTAAAGTCATCACGTATTATTATAAAACATTTTACTACTTTCCCCATATTGTTACCCCCATACTATAAATCTATTTTATTTTCTGTAAAAAATTATGCTATTTATAAAAATATTATAAGACACATTGGTATAAATAACAAGTCTGAATTTTATATCAAAATATCTGTAAATTTCTATTTTTTATGAATTTTATGTATACAGTTTTATTTTGTGTCAATAATTGTAATGTATAAACCTAGGTGAAAGGAATAGATTAATGAAAAATGGTATTAATGTAAACAATAATTATACTCTAGTTCGAGAATATATAGAAAGAGGCAAGGGGCTCTTTAGGCATGGAGAAGTAAAAAAAGCATTCAAAGAATTTAATAAAGCAATTTTCTTAAATAATGAATATGCACCCTCTTATCTAGTAAAAGCTCAAGCTCATATTGATTTATATGAAGTATGTGAAGCTGAAAAATGTATAAAGAAATATCTAAAGTTAGTTCCAGGTGACCCAGAAGGTTACTGGAAGTTAATTGATATAAATGATTTAACTGGACACTTTGATAAATGCGTTTATTATTGCCAGCGACTTCTTGAAAATGATGCTTTAAATATAGATATTCATTTAAAAAAAGCAGAGTTTCTAGCACTTCTTAACGATTTTAGAAGGGCCTTAGAATGCTTTGAAATTTGCCTAGAATTGTGTCCAGATTTATATGAGGCATTATGTGGTAAGGGTAGCGTGTTACTATCCTTACGTAGTAAAAATGAAGCCCTTGAAGCATATAATAAAGCAATTGAAGTAGACGGTACTAAAAGTGCTGCCTATTTCGGGAAGTCTGAAGTGTATATAGCTATGGGCAATAGCCTAACTGCCTTAATATATGCAAAAAAGGCCTATGATATAGAACCTAATAACGAATGGTATAAATGCCATTATACCCTATTAAAAAACATAAACACAAGTAATAATTAACAAAATGCTTCCACCTATAAAGCGGAAGCATTTTGCTATTTGCAATTTCTGATTATTTCTTGTATCTTTTTTAGATGATTGTCGTAGTCAGCTACAACAGCTTTAACCTCTTTCATAAGACTAGTATCCAAATCCTTATTCTCCTGAATAAACTTTTCGCCCTGCGTTATTCCCATTTCTATTGCAGCCATAGCATTCTCACAGACTTCCAAATCAGTATTTACAGGTATAAGTTTGATTTTCTCAAAAAAATCTGCCATAGTGCCCATTATTCCAAGCGTATCGGAAGCATTACCGCCTACCTTTTCTATCCTATTGGTAATTGCTTCTTCATGTCTTTTAAAGGATTCTATGATTTGTACCAATTCATTTTTCACTTCTGGGCCTTTAGCTTTGCGGAGATAATCTTTAAATGTGGCCCCTCCCATGTGTATGCCCTTTAAAAATTTATTCATTTCTTTTACATGATTCATAATCTCACCTCATTTTATTGTGAGCATTTTGTAAACACATTATACATTTTATTCCTTCATTTCAAATAATCCAAATATCTCTTCCTCACTTAAAGCTGAAAAGCCTTCTCCACTTGCCAATTCATCTCCCATAAGAGAGGATATTAGTTTTTTCTTCTCTTCTTGAAGGTCCAAAATCTTTTCCTCAATGGTGCCCTTAGCTATAATTTTCACAACTTCTACAACATGCTTTTGGCCAATTCTATGTGCTCTATCAGTTGCTTGCTCCTCTACTGCAGGATTCCACCAAGGATCAAAGTGAACTACTACATCTGCTGAAGTTAAATTCAGACCTGTTCCCCCAGCCTTTAAACTTATTAAAAACACAGAGTTTTCACCCTCATTAAAGGATTTAACTAGCTTCATTCTCTTTTCTGAGGATACTGAGCCGTCCAAGTAACTAAAGGATATTTTTTCTGACCTTAGTCTCTTTTGTATATTCTTAAGAACAGACGTAAATTGCGAGAACACAAGTACCCTATGCCCCTCCTCTATGCTCTTATGAAGAAGTTCCACTAGAGCCTCTACCTTTGCGCTTCCACCACTGTAATCGTTCATAAGCACTGTAGGGTCCAGGCATAGTTGTCTTAGCTTTGTTATATAAGAAAGTATCTCTATTTTGCTATTTTTAAACTCATCATTCTTTACCTTATTTTCAATAAGCTCCATAGCATGGTTTGCATAAGTCTTATAAACTTTCTTTTGCTCCTGCTCTAAATCTACTATTAGTGGTTTTTCTATTTTATCAGGTAGTTCCTTTAGAACATCTTTTTTTCTACGTCTTAGAATAAAAGGTTTTATAAGCCTATTTAAATCCTCTAATATCTCAGGACTTTCCTTAAGCTTTTTATGATATCTTACACTAAATCTCTTTTCATCATATAGGTATCCTGGCATTATAAAGTCAAATATAGACCATAAATCCATAAGAGAATTTTCTACCGGTGTACCAGATAGTGCAAATCTAGTTTTCGCCACTATCGCCTTCACAGCCACTGCATTTTGAGAATTAGGATTTTTTATATTTTGAGCTTCATCTAATATGCAATAATCAAACTCTAACACTTTATAACTTTCTAAATCCCTCTTAATTAAATTATAAGTACTTATAATTACATCATAATTTTCAATATTTTTTATTACCTCTTCTCTTGAATCCTTTAATCCATTAGCAGCAGCTACCTTTAATCTAGGTGCAAACTTTTCAAACTCACTTATCCAGTTATATATTAGGGAGGTAGGTGCTACAATTAATGTCTTACTTCCCACATTGGATAATATAAAAGTAATAGCTTGAATTGTTTTTCCAAGGCCCATTTCATCCCCCAAAATCCCACCAAACCCTAAATAATCCAAAGTTTTAAGCCAATTATACCCTATCTTTTGATATTCTCTTAATTTCCCCTTAAATGTAGCTGGCTCTTTGAAATTCAATTTTTCAACATTTTTTAGTTTATCTTTTATTTCTCTTAATTCTTTTTTCCCTTTTATATATCGAATGTTATTTTCCTCTAAATAGCTATCCAGAAAAACTCCCTTGCTTTTTGATATTTCAATATAATTATTTTCAATATAAGAGGGGGCCATAACGTCTAAAAGCTTTAAAAATTTATTAAGCTCTAGTTCTTCCAAATCAAGAAATTCACCAGTTTTAAGCTTATAATATTTAAGATTATTTCTAAAGGCTCTTAATATATTTGTAGTTTCACGCGGCTCAATATCTCCTATTTTGAAATCCATCTCGAAGTAATTATATTTTCCGCTCTTAATATCTCCACTAATCCCCTTTGTACCCAAAGATTTTATACCTTTAAAGTTTTCAGAGTAATACACATCTCCTATTTCTTGAAGTTTTTTTACATCACTTTTAAAAAACTTGAATGTATAGTCTTCTCCCTTTGTGAAATAAAACTTATTCTTTGTGTCACATAGACCAAAGGCTTTTAGCACTCCAATAATCTGTGTTTCCTTCTTAGAATCCCTATATATTATTTTTTCACTGCAATCCTGAAAAATGTTAAATTCAAAGGCTCCGTACTTAACCTTTAATGTTAGGGTAATATCTTTTCCCTCTTGATTAAAATAAAAACTAAACCCACAATTACTCATTACAATTTTATCTTTAATAGATTCTGATAATGTAACATTGGGTGATAAAAAATTAAGATCTGGAACAAGCCTTCTTAATATATTCTCTTCCTCCATACTTGTCATTGTTATCACCCTTGCCTCATTAAAAACTTGAAGGTAAGGATTTATTTTATAACAAAACTCGTAATCCGGAAGGTATATTGAGCTACCATACAAAAAAACATTATTTTTATCTCCTAATGCAACTGGCATTCCATTCAGTGATTTAAGCACATAATTATTTTTTATTAGCTTTAAATCAAAATCCAGAGCCGGCGCTTCATATAAAATTTCAGTATCCACGGCCCTTGAAAAGAATCCTTCATTGAGATATACCCTATGCTTACTTATAACATCAAAAAATTCACGGGTTAAAAATCCAGGAATATTGATGCTTTTCCCATTTATATAACGTTCTTCACTTCTGGTAACATATCTTTGAGAGTTCTCCATAGTCTTTAGTATTTCAATAAAATCCATAAGCCTTTTATCCTTTGTGCTAAGTCTTTGCTCTTGCCTATTAAATGTAAAATTTTTGCTATAGTTTATAGGAATATTATTATCATAGGCTAATAAAAAGTGATTGATATCCTTTAAAATATAAAGATTACTGGAAGTCATAGAGTTTAACCCTATTTTAAACTCAGCTGTAAGATTGCTCGTCCACTGATTTTTATTTATATAGACCTCAATTTTAGTTTCATCCTTGTGTTTTTCGTCCCCTAAGAGCATAGCCAATGCACTGCTACTACTTTTAAATATAGCCTGGTTCTCCGCCCCTTCTTCTTTTAGTAGCGGATGCCTGGCTAAATCCTCTAATGCACTATAAAAGGTTGCAACTAAATGTTTGCAACAATAATTTTCTTTTTTAAACTCATTATTATCAAAATCACAGCAACTACAATAGGTTGTAAAAATACTTCTTCTCACTGTATCCATCTCGATTTTTGTATGATATTCATTAAAAAGCTTCTCTGAAATCACATTTCCCTCTATGCATATCAACTTATCTTCATTCCTAATATCAATAGATGAAACTAAATCATTATTAAGAACTCTTTGCCCCTTAGCATGATTTTTACCACTTGTTCCTTCATTAAATATTTGTAATACCATATCTTCTTTCAACATATTTTCTCCCTAGTTTTTAGAATTTCATAATCTTTTTATTATACCATAAAAAAAGAGTGAACATAAAACTTACGCCTTATATTCACTGCTATGCTTCTAATATATTATAACATTCCAACCAAAAGTTGTCCCAAGGTATTTACAAAATTTAAATCCTCAGATTTGAATTCTTTAACTTTAATAGGAACAGTTAAATAAAGTATTCCACACACAACACCTGATTTAATTATAGGAATAGCTAAAACAGAATTCCAATTTGGCATTCCAGTTACTAAATCATAGTCTATTATAGAGTCCCAATCAATTATGCATTTGCCTTGCTTATGTTTAATTACCGACTCTATTATATCTGCATTATATCCTTTAACTTCCATCCAGTTTTCCTTAAAAATCTTTCGCCTAAACTTTTCGGTAACTTCATTTTTATTCACTATAAACAACATACCATTTTGTGCCTCGGTGGTTTCAATTATTCTTCCAAGTGCATTAAAAATTTTAGTTTTTAAATCGCACTCCTCCTTAATAATCTCAATTAATTCTACCATAGCTAGTATATTTCTTGAATCCTGAACTACATTTCCTGACACTATCCCCGCCAGTTTATCACTACCCTTTACGTTACCGTGAAATTTTTCTTCCCAGATTTGGCATCTGTTTTTGCCATTTGCCTTGGCAACATATAATGCTTGATCAGCTTTTTCTACTAATTCTTGTTTCCAATTTCCATGAGTTGGATAAGTTGAAATACCAATACTTACAGTTAGCTCTCTTTTAGATCCTAATATTTTTTTATTTTCAATATTTAGTCTTATTCTTTCAGCAATTAAATTGGTAGCAGCGGTGTCCATACCCGGTAAAATAACAATAAATTCTTCCCCACCATATCGTCCACATACATCTATGTTTCTAATTGAATCCATAACAATTCTACTAACATCTCGCAGCACTTGGTCCCCTGTTTGATGTCCAAATCTGTCATTTACCCCCTTAAAATTGTCCAAATCAAACATAATAATTGAGAATACTCCTAAACTGCTACTTGCCTTTTCTACATTTTCAGATAGCGCTTCTTCCAGAAATCTCCTTGTAAGTGTTCCTGTGAGTTTATCAATAGAAGAGCTAATTTTAAGCAGATAATTTTCCATTATAAAACTTATAAATGAAGTTAAACCCACACATTCTTTCAAACTTTCTTCATTAAAATTATTTAGCACTCTTTCCGACTCCATATATAAATAGCCTTTTATATTTTGTACTTTAATTGGTTCATTAAGTCTTTTGCTCCAACCTTTGGAGTTTTCAGCATAACAGTTGCTTTTTCTTACAATTGGTATGCACATTATTGATTTCATTCCACTGGGCATGAATCTAAATTCTAAGTTTTTTGTGCTATTAAACCCATCGCTAACTAATATTGAGGTTTTAGTTTCCCGGACTCTTTGCATTATTAGCTTTACATCTTTGATATCACGGTTGCCATCGCTGGATGCAACTACTAAGCATTCATTATCATTCCCTTCAGAAATAATTAAACTCCTATTGGACAAAACCAAATTCGAAATAAGTTTACTAATTACGTCTAATATTTCCAATGGCTCCTCACACATATTTGTAATTATATCGTTTATACTATGAATCCCCTCAGGAAGAATAGAACTGTATATCTTTTGAGCAGATTCAACGAAACTTTTATTATTTAATATTTCAGTAAATTCCCCATAATTGAAAAGACTAGCTAAATCTTCATTGTTGCAAATAGTAATTTTACCATCTTCTAAAGAGCACATCTTACTATTTTCCTGAGTGGTTCTTATTCCTTTAATCATATTAAATGGCTTCATCATATTGTATGCATTAATATAATTAACCCTTAATCCATCTGGCAACTGCATAGTACAATCTTTTATTATCTCGCAGGCTTCAAAGTAATAGTTTATTGAATAGAAATAATTCCTCTGCGATAAATAGAGATCTCCTATTGCACTGCATATTTTCCATTGGAAAAATTTATTTTTTACTTTTTTACATAAATCCAAAGCAAGCATCAATCGCTCTAACTTGTTTTTATCTTTACTTATGAGTCCTTCTAAATATAGCTTTTTAATACTAACCATATCAACTAGAACAACATCATCACTGGTAGGATGAAGTTCAAACAAATTAGTAGCTTTGCGTACATATCCCTTTTCAAACAATACTATACAAATCTCATATATTGCATTAATTTTACTTGTATTATTCTTATGTCCACTAATTATTTTTTTTAGACTTCCTATGTTTTTATTTATATCCTCTATTTTTTTAGATCTATGAATTTCTAAAATAAGCAATAGCAATTTGCTATTATTATCTTGAGTTGTACCATCATCATTATATATATCTAGTGCCTTTTTTATTAAATCATAGGCTAAATCTATTTCTCCTATTCCAAGGTAAAGCTCTGCACCCATTTGATAATATATGGAGATATCTTTGCCCTGAATTGGATATTGTTCCAGCTCCTTTTCTGCTAGTAAATAATATTCATATGCATCTTTATTATTCCCCATTTTTAAACAAAGATAAGAAAAATAGTTGTAGACATAAAATATATTACTTTCAAACTCTATATTTTTTGACTTTTCTAATACATCTTTAAAACATTTAAATGCAGCATCATAATCAAAATTTTCGCAATAACAAGTTGCTATATTAACTAAAGCAACTAACCCCAGTTCTACGCTGTTATTTTCTTCGCAAATTAATTTAAGTTTATTATAATATGAAATTGCAGTCTCATTATCTCCATAATGATCTGCATAAACTACCCCAATATTGTTCAAGCAGCGGCTAATTCCATCAGTGTCATTTATTTGTTCTAAATATTCAAGACCCTTTTTTAAGCTTTCTAAAGCTTCATTTGTTTTAGAAGTTTGTGTGTACATAATACCAAGAATATTGTACATTATCCCCTTATAATTTATATAATCATTTCCACATTTTTTTATACAGCTAGTACATACCTCATAGACTTTTTCATATTCTTGCCTTTGCAGATATATTCTAGCAAGATTTTTTTTATTTTCAAAGTAACCTTCCATATACTCAATATTTAACAATATTGATTCGCCTTTTGTTATATATTTCATTGATTTTTCCACTTCATTTTTTTTGATATATGTATATGCTATTTTATTTGCACAATCAACTTGAAGTTTTTCTTCCACTATTTTTTTTGAATACCCATATGTTCTTTTGTAAGTTTCTAATGCGCCAGATAAGTTTCCAGTATCCGAATAGATGTCCCCTATTTCAAGAAAAATTTTCACTTTTTTATTTTGATCTTCTTCATCTGATAGTACAGACAAAGCCTTTTCATACTTAGAAATGGCTTCATCCATTATTCTAAGTGATTTCATTTTTTCTGCAAATTCAAGGCAATATTTTACAAGTTTATTCTTATCATTAGCTTTTTCTAAATGATATATAAGCTCTTCTTTATTTTCTCTCCCCTCAACTTGAAATAACTCTTCCAGTACTGAGGCTACAAACTCATGTTTTAATTTCCGTTTATCTTCACTTAATCTATTATATATTAGATTTTTAAGCACTTTATTATAAAAATCATATACAAAACCCATATCCTCAATTTTTTTAATTAAAATCCCTTTAGAACATAATTCATATATATTAGCCACAATATTTTTTTCATTGGAAGCAAAAAACTTTTCAATAACTCTTATGGAAACGGCAGTATTGAAAACAGATATATTACTTAGAATTTCATAGCTATCCTTGTTTATTTCTTTAATTTGACTAAGTATTGCTTGCTCCATTGTTGATGCAATAGGTAATTCATCAATAGTTTCAAAAGTAACACGCCATTTGGCATTATTCTCATTTCTACAAAGGATTTTTTTGGCCATAAAATCTTTTAAAGTTTCCTCCACAAATAAAGGGTTTCCATAGGTCTTTCCATAAACTTTTGCTGCAAATTCATTGAAAACTTTAGAACTACTAAGTATTCCCTTAATCATAATAGCAGTTTCTTCATTATTTAAATTGTCTAAATAAAGATTCAAATTACTAGAATTTTTATTTAATACTTGCTTTTGTTTACTATTTGTAATGTATTCAGTATTATTATAAGACAAAATAATCATTATATTTTGCTCATTAGTTTTTTTTAAATTTACAAACTCTAAAAACTCTAATGAAAATTCATCTAAGCAATGAGCATTATCAATGATAAATATGGTAGGTTTATTGTATATTGCCTCTTCAATAAAGCTACAAACCCTACTTATAATCCTAAATTTTTCCTTTTCCCCTGTTAAACTTTCTGAAGCTACAATATTATTTCCCAGGCCAAGCTCTGGGATAAATTTTATTAATTCACTTTGATACCTTTTTACTATATCATCATCACAGACAGTTACTATTTTCTTTAATATATCTACAAAAGCCTTATTACTTTTACTAAAGGAATTTTCTATAGCAAAGCTAGAATATACATTAGCTTTTTTCATATAAAGTAAATGCTCAATCTCTTTTAAAAATCTTGTTTTACCAATTCCTTGCTCACCATGAACAACAATAATGTTATTTAGTGCATTAGGCATAATTAAATTGTCATAGGCATTGATTATTTCCTTAATTTCAGCATCTCTTCCTACAATTTTTGTTTTAAAATTCAATTTTTCTATTTCATCAATTATATACGCCTTATAGTTTTTGTTAAAAATTTCATTAATATCTTCAACGATTTTATTTATATTATCATAGCGTAAACTTAAATCTCGCTCAGTCATTTTCTTAGCAATTAACATTAATTTATTGTAAAATTCTAAAGTTTCATTTTCCTTAATGCCCTGGTGGCTTTTAATATAACCACTTTTTTCATTTTTCTCAAACTTTTTAATACTTTGGATAATATTTGAATTTTCAGATATTTCAATTTTCAATATAGATAGCAACACAACCCCCAGAGAATAGATATCTGCTACAATTGTTTTTTCATTATCTATAATGTACTCCGGTGATTTAAATTTAAGTTGTCCCATATTATTACGAATATAGTCTTGATTTTTGATTTTTATAGTTGGTATATCTGTAAGAATGACTTTATATTTATTATCTTCATATGAGATCATTATATTATTACTATTTAATTCTCCATAAACAAAACCTCTAATATGTAAGTAATTTAGTGCCCTACATAGTTGTATAAATAGATCTAAAATTTCATTTTCATCCATATTAGTAGTTAATTCATTTAATAAAAAAGTATCCTCTATATAGTCATTTGTATAAAAGTATTCACTGTTAATTACTTTCTTATTATCAATAGTATAAACCAACCCAAAATCAAATACTTTACTTATATTTAATTGGTCTATAGTTGTGAATGTTGCGAATTCCTTCACATAAAACTCTATCAAACTTTCCGAGGTAAATTCAGAATTAATTATATTTAATTGTATTTTTTTATGATTATTAATCACATCAGAAACAAGATAGGATGACTTCATCCTATCTTGTCTTAAATTTGTAATTATTCTATATCTGTTGTTTATCAAATTCATAACTAAGCACTTCCTTGCTGGCTAATATACTTTTATTTACATTATAACATAGTATTTATATATACTATAGCATCAAAATAAATATATTAGTATACTTCCCATATACTTTATAAGTTTAGTAATTTCAATAGTTAGAATCATTCATAGGAAGTATAATTCTATGAAACAAATGCCTATTTTCATTAACTTTTGTACCGCTACCAACAACACAATATAAATTTTGTTTTATTACACCTTCTAGGACCTCTGCAAGAGCTCTTATATCCTCCACTTTAGTAGATAAGACTTCATCTCGCAACTTTTGAACATCCTCTTGGGTAGTTCCTGAAAAGTACATATTATCTCCCTGTAACCCTTTATTACGCGGTGAGGTTGGGCAATCTATACTTCCTATTGTTCCTATTATATAGTTAGTCATTTCTTTGTCACTGGCTTTAAATTTTTTCAAAAAATTTATAGCCCCATCAAAGGTTTTTAGAGTTTCCCCTAAATTGGGATCTCTGTAAGAATAAAATAAGGCTTCACTATTTGTAAAACTCATAGCACCACCATATGCACCACTTTTCACTCTAAGCTCCCTCCACAAATAATCAGTATTTAATACATTTTGGGCCACCTTCATTTTCCCATTACATCCAAACCCCAAACCCTTAAATCTACCCGCCTTAACCACATATTGTACTTGAGACGGAATTACAAAAGCCTCATTTTTGTTTGAAAAATCAAATTTATATTCCTGATGAGGGAATGTTTTATCGTTAATTTGTTCTCCTAATGAGTTGAGACTCTTAGCAAATTCATTATAGTATTTTTCATCACCAGTATAACTTACTACCAATGCTTCTTTGTTAAACACCAAATCTTTTACAAAATATAACTCCCTTACTATATCATCAAATTTAGCATCAAAATTTCTAAATAAATCACAAATAAATTTATAGTAAGGCAAATAATCCAAGTCATTATACTTACCACTATCTGACAAATATGAAAGCGTACGCTCAATTGCAAGGCTATTACCAGCATTAACAAACATAGATTCATAATTTAACTTTAAAGCACTAATCAAACTCTTTATTCGCTTCTTATCCTCAAATTTACTATGATTCATTATCTCTTCTGTTATTTCCAATGCTTTTGGTAGTTTGCTACTAACTGCGTTTATTGAAACGCTAACTTTAGGAAAATATTTATTACCATCCATCTTGTCTTTAAAGAGTGTTGAATTAAAACTAATACCTCCAGTTTCTCCCCTTACAGTATTGGAAAGATTTTCAAACTCATATTTTCTGGTGCTAACATTTCCTAAAACATTAACTAGTAATTTTAAATATAATATTTTGTTTTGGGGCACCTTTGAACTATCAAAATACAAATTAGAATAAATGATACCATCAGTAAATATAGGATGATACAATACCTTTATATCCCTTTCCACTTTCTCTATTGTAGGTATTTCTTCTGATTTTAAGTTTAAATCCTCCTTGCATAGTGTTGGTATTTTGGATATATTCGCTAAGGAATCATCTGTCTCTTGCCACTTTTTTAAATTTTCTGTATCTTTTTTAATTTCAGCTAATTTTATTTCTGATAAAGAACCCTTATAAGCTTCAAGTTTATTTTTTAAAATCCCTTCATTTTTTTCATTTAAGCCATTAATAGGTTTTAATACAACTAATGAATTGTGTTCATTAGCCAATAGATACTTTTGTATTAATTTCTCAAAATATCTATGTGATATCTTAGCTTTTATTTTGCTCAGCACTGGAGTTATCTCCAAATATTCTGTAGGACACATATCATTATTCCAGGCATTTAGGGCCGTGGACATATAATTCATGCCTCTGCTAGCCTCGGCATTTTCACTGTGCAAACTAAATTCTGCAGCATTTAATACAGACCTAACTAACTCCTCATCAAAGCCTTTTTTTACTATTTGCTTTAATTCATCCTGAACAAGATTTTTGAATCTATACCGTTCTGCTTCATTTGCATTGGTTACTATTATACTAAAAACCGGTATTTTTGTTGAAGTACTAAAACTGGCATACCCATTTAATCCAATACCACTATCCAACAGTGTCTTTCTAAGAGGTGAAGCCTCCGCATTTAAAAGGATTTCTTGCAACAGCCCAAGCCCTACCACTGTTTCTACATCAGAGCCTTTATGGATGGCATAGTTAGTTGATAAATAAGTCATTTTATCTGTACTGGCATCCTTAGCTATGGGATAAAAAGCCCTTTTTTCGACATTTCTTTCATATTTATTTTGTAATTTGATTTCGCTATCAACCTTTGTTTTTTTTATTTTACTCAGATAATTATCATTTATAAACTTTAATGTATTTTTTATATCCAATTTTCCATAAAGGTATATGGAACTATTTGATGGAATATAATATTTTTTATAGGTTTCTATAAACTTATCATAGCTTAAATCGGGGATATTTTCCGGATTACCACCAGATTCAAAACTGTATGAACTATCTTTAAAGAGTGATTTATTAATAGTATGTGCTAATCTCACCTGCGGTGCAGAAGAAATGCCTTTCATTTCGTTGTACACTATACCATTATAACCTAGCTCACCTGACTTACTATTAACTTCATAATGCCAACCTTCTTGTTTAAGTATTCTGGGGTCTTTAGAAATATTTGAACAGAAAACTGCATCTAGATACACACTCATCAGATTCTCAAAATCCTTTTTATTCTTACTAGCTACTGGATACATTGTAAAATCTGCTCCTGTAAAAGCATTTATAAATGTACTTAATGATTGCTTGGTCATTATTAAAAATGGGTCTTTAACAGGATATTTCTCTGAACCGCACAAAACCGAATGCTCTATAATATGATTAACTCCAGTGTTATCATGTACGGGGGTGCGAAAACTTATTGAAAACACCTTATTTTCATCCTGGTTCCGTAGGTAAATCAGTTTTGCTCCACTTTTAACATGCTTAAATATCATAGCAGTAGATTGTATATCTTCTATCCATTTTTTAGACTCTAGTTTAAATCCTGATAGGTTTTCGCCATTTTTAAGGACATCTCTATCCTTTGAAGTGAAAGAATAATTACTTAACTGAGCAGCTTTTACAACTTGTGAACCTTGTAAAATAGTCGTAAAATTATTTAGAAGTAATGCTATTACCAGTAACATAGAAGTTATTTTTGTGAGTTTTTTCATCTTACTCCCCCTCAAATATATTATTATTTACTGAAGTTTTTTTCATAATATAACTAGTATGTTTTAATTTAGATTAACTATTCAGTTATCTATCAACTAAAAAAAATCCAATAGAAGAAAACTTCTACTGGATTTTTTACATTTTATCATTTAAAAATTAATTAAACGGATTGTCCATTTAACAAGTTAAGCATATCTTGCTTTTCATTGGTAAACCTATTGTATACACTTTGTTTTACTTGCTCTGAACTACTTCTGAAGTAAAGATCAACTTTTTGGCGTTCTTTGTATAAATCATTTATGATATTACCATCACTATTATTTAAGTTGAGTTTAGAGAACACAGATAAAGTTCCTCCTACCCCATGTTGAACTACGGTAGACAATAAACTTTCTTTTAAAGCATCACTTTTTCCGCTTATATCAAATCCATATTTTGACTTTAAAGCTTGTGCCGCTGTATCGTAGTAATCTCCTTTAATACAGTCTTGCTGCAATTTCAAAAATTTATCTTTTTGAGACAGTGCAGTACTAATCCATGCAGTATCAAAGTTTTTACCATATATACCACCATCTTTAGCTTTTGCTTGAGATAGTTTCAAATAAATTCCACTATCCTTTTTCTGTAATGATGCAACAAAAGAATCCAAAGAGCCCGTCTTAGACGAAAATTGCCAAGTCCCATAAGATTTTCCACCATAATCCCCAGGTGTATTACTTATTGTCCCTGGACTAGCATTAGATTCATATTTAGCAGATATGCTACCCAAACCAATTAATTTATTATCTTCACTCTGTTTATCACTATTTGAAAACGACTGCGTTACGCCTCTCATAATTGAATTAAAATCGCTCATTGATCCTAATGAATCGTTTAGATTTAAAGAATCCTTATTTGCTAGTGCAGTAGACATAAGTTCTGCCATCATAGAGTTACCTGAACTATCCATGATTTGCATAAGCAATGTTTGAAAAGCTAAATCCTGCGTTGCTTTTTCATCCTCAAAACTTTTTGCACTTTTATCAGGAATCATATTATTATTTTTTATCTGCGCTGCATATTGATTTAGTAGCGCATTATTAACTGTATTTGTAGATAATGCCATGACTATCACCCATTTTATATAAATTATTTCCCTACAATACATACATCGTATATTTTTAAAAAAACTTTATGCACTTTATAAAAAAAATTAATTATATCTTAACTAATTTGTGGTATATTATTAATAAAAATAATTTTTGTCAAGGTGGTTTGTGATATGAAAAGCATTATTGTTTTAAATAAATATTCTTATGTAAAGACACAAATTAAAGACTTAATGATTCCCTATAATGTAGATGTATTAGGCGCTACAAATTCAGTAGAAGTATACGATTTGCTAAATACTTTTAAAGATGATGTGGCCTTACTACTCCTAGATATTAATTTACCTGGTGATGATGTTTTCATGATTATGAATAAAATAAGAGAAAGCCATGAAACTCTACCAATAGTTATATTGACCACAATAGGCAAAAGAAGCCAGTTTATAAAAGGATTGCAGCATGGCGCAGTAGATTATGTTTTGCTACCTCTAAATGAGGAGAATTTTATGAACAGGATTATGAAGCATTTAAACCTCAACAATAATTCTGTAGACACAGTTGAAAATAAACCCACCCCTGAAATTGATTTTCAACAGTATCTAAGCCGAGAATTCAAACGGGCCGTTAAAGGAAGTTATAGCCTATCTATTGTTATGTGCGTATTTTTCAAAATTGATAATGAATTTAATGAAGAACTTGAAAATGAATATATCGCATTAAATAATGAGGTCTATGATTCATTTAAAAGTCTATTTTGGGAAACAGATCTATTTGTGAAATATGGATCTCAAAGTTTTATAGGTATTTTTCCTTTTTCCGACGAAAAAAATACACCTATCATCCTAGATAAGATAGACAAGTCCTTTGAAAATATTAAAATTGAAAATGAAAAATACAAATATTATAACGTAGAAACTGTTTTTATAACCTATCCTTTTGATGGCTCCTCGCAAGAAGATTTACTCCAAAAATTATCAGAAAAAATGAAAGCTGCAATTATAGATTTTAATACCGACAGTGAATATACACTTAAAGATACTAGGATACCACCATTATCCTAGTATCTTTAAATCATGCCACTTGCCACGTGGGTGGCACTTTATGTATGCTCTTTCATAATAGAATTAATTTTATAGTTGAATAAAATTGTAGAGCATGTCCTACTTAATCTTAATCTTAATTCGCATTCAAATTCTTCAAATTCCCTTCCCATCTTTTGTTTAATTCTATTACGTAGAACATCATGGGTATAGTCCAAATCCTCATAAGGAATGTTATCTATAGTTAAAATTTCCAATTCCTTTCCTGCAACGCCTTTTATCTGAAAATGGTTAGACATATTATTAATCATGAACCACTTTTTTAAATTCCCGTACTCTTGTATCATTTTTTCCAAGGACATATTATATATTGCCTCTTCCAGAAAAGGAATTTCTTTAATACAATTCACATTCATAATATTATCTTCTATGTCTTTCACAAAATAAAACATTTTTGCCCCCTCAAAAAACTGTCTATTTAACTCTTCATATATGTTTTTCATTAGTTTAAATTCCATAAACATTATAACAAATTTAAATTTTAATTTCTATTAATATTTCAACCCAATTGTTGCAAATATTACTAGTTTATATTTGTCTTTCCCCTTAAAAAGTGATATTATTAACTTATATATTGTATGAAAGGAGATTTAAAATGAACACAATGAAAGAATTTATTTTCGAACCTCGTTTCCTTAGTTTAGATGTAATAAAAGACGTAAATGTAGGAAATAAAATACTAAATGAACTAATTCTAGAAGACGAGAGTTGTTTAGGTCATAGACAAGTAGGTACTAGAAGTTATCATATCTTCTATTTTAAGAATGAGCGTTTCTCAGTTTACTATCATAAAGGCGGAACTGACGCAATGTACTCCTCCAGTTCACTAGATGTAGTTTTAAATTATGTTAATAATTTAAAACCAGAAGATTTTGAATAACTAAAAATTAAAGTTTGGTTGGAGATGAAGTAATGTCAATGACAAATATTACAACACTTGCAGATACAAAGTTCTTAAAACTTTACAATGCAGAATATATCAATAAAAATGGAAAACCCAAAAATTGGACCATAGCTTCTAGAAAAGATTTAAATACATTAAAGGATAATTATTTTAATGGCGCAGAAGACAATATTGATGCCGTTATAATAGTGGCCACCCATATAGATGAAAATAAATTGGTGGTTATAAAACAATTTAGGGTTCCTCTTAATGATTATGTTTATGAAATTCCTGCAGGGCTTATAGATTCTGGTGAAGACTTTGAAACTACAGTAAAGCGTGAGTTAAAGGAAGAAACCGGCCTTAATTTAATTGAAATTGATTACAATAAGACTAGTTCTAAGGCCTACATATCAGCAGGTATGACAGACGAATCTGCAGCCCTAGTTTATTGCACTTGCAATGGCAAAATATCAAAGGCTTATTTAGAGCCAGATGAAGACATTGAGATTATGCTTTTATCAAAACAAGAAGCTAAAAGTTTGATTCTGTCTAAGGAGAAAATAGATATTAAAGCTTTACTTGCCATCCAAAACTTTATAGGTTAATAGTGCCACCCAAGTGGCAAGTGGCATCTTTTATACCTAAAATATAATCAAATAAAAAAAGCAGCAGAATATTAATTTATTCTGTTGTTTTTTATTATTCCAGCAAATTTTATGTTAAAAGATTCCTGTTTTTATTGAAATTCATAAGTATAAGTAAAGCAAATAGAAATAATTTTCAATGCGAGTAAAATTTTAGTCATATGTGCTCGTATTTAGTTATTGACACGGATTCAGAATTGTGATAATATTCAGAAATATAAATGTTTTATTGTACCACATTTCAAATTTAGGGGGTCATTCATGGAAAATTTTATCAATTCATTAAGCGGTCTTATTTGGAGTCCAGCACTTATCTATCTATGCCTAGGTACAGGAGTTTATTTTTCACTTAGAACTAAATTTCTTCAACTACGTCATATTAAAGCCATGGTAAAATATCTATTTACTGGTGGAGATTCCAGCCAAGGAGTATCATCCTTTCAAGCCTTTGCAATGTCAGTTGCTGGTCGTGTTGGAACAGGTAATATAGCAGGTGTTGCAACCGCAATAGCCATGGGAGGTCCAGGTGCCCTTTTCTGGATGTGGGCGATTGCATTTCTTGGTGCAGGTTCATCCTTCATAGAATGCGCACTTGGTCAAGTATACAAAGAAGAAATTAACGGAGAATATCGTGGGGGCCCAGCCTACTACATTGAAAAAGCTATGGGTCAAAAATGGTATGCAATTATATTTGCAGTTGCAACTATAATTGGTCTAGGCTTCTTTGCTCCTGGTGTTCAATCAAACAGTATTGCAGCTGGTATTAATAATGCATTTGGTGTTAGTCCTGCAATAACTGGTGGATTAGTTGTAGTATTACTTGCTTTAATTGTTTTCGGTGGTACAAAGAGACTTGGTAAAACTGCTGAAATTGTAGTTCCTTTTATGGCAATCGCTTATATTTTAGTAGCAGCAGTAGTACTTGTATTAAATATCGGTGCCGTTCCTCAAATGTTTGCTTTAATATTTAAAAGCGCATTTGGTGCTCAACCAGCTTTTGCAGGTATATTAGGACTTGCAGTTCAATGGGGAGTTAAAAGAGGGATTTACTCAAACGAAGCTGGACAAGGTACAGGACCACAATCAGCCGCAGCTGCTGAAGTATCCCATCCAGCAATACAAGGTTTAGTACAAGCTTTTGCAGTTTACTTTGATACATTATTTGTATGTACTGCAACTGGATTCATGATTTTATTAACTAATCAATACAATGTTCTAAACCCAGCAGGTGGCTTCATAGTATCAAATATCCCAGATGTTGCCATAGGACCTGGGTATACACAAGCAGCTGTTGGAACTGTTATGGGCAGCGCTGGCGGAGCTTTTGTTTCCATCGCATTATTCTTCTTCGCATTTACAACACTAATGGCATACTACTATATAGCAGAAACAAATCTTACTTATTTATTTAAAAATTCTAAAAATAGCAAGATCATGATTAATGTTCTTAGATTCGGTATTCTTGCATCAACTTTCTATGGCTCTGTTAAAACAGCAGAAGTTGCTTGGGCACTTGGTGATATTGCTGTTGGAACCATGGCATGGCTCAATGTTATCGCCATAATAATTCTTGGAAACATTGGTCTAAAAGTTTTAAAAGACTACGAAGAACAAGTGAAAATGGGAAGAGATGCAAACACATTTACATTTGACCCTAAAAAATTAGGAATTAAAAATGCAGATTTATGGTATGAAATCAATGACAGACGAGCTAAAAGATCAAAATAAAAAGCTAGTTCTCAATAAAAAACCAACCTAATAATTGATTTATTAAAAAATATCCTATGTGGCAGACTGCTTAATACCAGTCTACCGCATAGGGTATTTTTATTATAATTTTATAAATCTAATCTTGTCAGTACCTCAGTCTCGAAAAATTTTCTAGAGGTGCTACCCGAAACACTATACACTTCACTGTCATCTATTTTCACAGATACACCCTTTGTACAATGCCCTAAACAAAAGATTGCTTTTAGTTGAACCTTATCTGCCAGGTTATATTCTTCAATAATTTGCTGGAAATTATTAATAACATTGTAGGACCCTTTAATATGGCAGGCACTACCTACACAAACACTTAAATCTATCACAAAAATCACTCCTTACCTTTATATTCTACATGTAGCAGTTTGTGAACCTTTCCTTTTAAAATTCCCTGGTACAAGGACATCATAACTGGATTTTCTTCTGAACGCTTTATGCTGCTCATTCTATCTGCTTCATATAGTCCCGCACCACGTTTTATTTTGCCCTCAGTTTTAGAAAAAGGTTGTCCTGCGCCACAAATACATCCACCAGGACATGCCATAACTTCAACAAAATCATAATCAGCCTCTCCTGCTTGTATTCTTTTTACAAGATCATCCGCATTTTTAAGTCCGCTTACCACTGCAATATTTATTTTTTGGTTATCCACAGTAATACTAGTTTCCTTAACTCCCTCCATTCCACGTACGCCATTAAACGCTAGAGCACGTAATGTAGAAGTGGATTTATCATCTAAAACCCTACGTATAACAGCTTCTGTAACTCCACCTGTTACTCCAAATATAACTCCAGCACCGCTAGAAACACCAAATGGCATATCAACTGCCTCTGGTTCTACCTCAGAGAATACAATTCCTGATTCTTTTATCATTTGGATAAGTTCCTGGGTAGTTATTACATAATCTACACTAGAAACCCCCTCCTCTGTAAATTCACTTCTTTTTGCTTCTGATTTTTTTGCTGTACAAGGCATAATAGCTACGGATACAATCCTTTTATTGGAATGTTTATAATGCTCCTTTAGTACTGAAGAAAACATTTGCATAGGTGAACGACAGGTAGACACATTTTTCATTAAACTTGGATATGTATTTTCTACATAGTTTACCCAAGCAGGACAGCAAGAAGTAAATAGTGGTAATTTCTCATTTTTTTCAAGCCTCGAAAGAAATTCCGTAGTTTCCTCCAAAACTGTAAGATCTGCTCCTGTAGAAGTGTCAAACACTTCATCAAAGCCCATTTTCCTAAGAGAACTTACTATTTTCCCCATTACATTTTCGCCATCTTTTTGTCCTAGCTCCTGGCTAATTCCCACTCTAACTGCTGGCGCAATCTGAACTACAACCTTTGTATCTTTATTGCTAATATCTTCCCAAAGTTTCGCTGTATCGTTTTTAACTACAATAGCACCTGTAGGACAAACTGCCGCACATTGTCCACAACCAACACAATTGGACTCTGATAGTGGTTCATCAAAAGCAGTGCCTACACTCATTTTTGATCCCCTCTTAACAAAATCTATAGCTCCCACATTTTGCACCTCATCACACACTCGCACACAGTCACCACATAAAATACACTTACTTTTATCTTTCACTATACATAGGGATGAATCGTCTATTTGTCTCTTCTGCGAGGTATTTTCAAATCTTATTTTCTTTATTCCGAAACGTTGTGCTAAATCTTGTAGCTTACAATGTCCATTTTTTTCACAGGTAGTGCAATCTCTACAGTGATTTGAAAGTAATAGTTCAAGATTCATTTTTCTATACTTTCTAAGTCTTGGCGTATTGGTTTGTATTTCCATACCAGCCCTTGGAGGCGTAGAGCAAGCCGCTTCCATATCACCCCATTTATTTTCCACCATGCACATACGACAAGCACCGTAAACCGAAAGCTCAGAATAATAACAAAAGGTAGGTAAATCTATACCAGCTTTTCTAACTAATTCAAGAATATTTTTTTCTCCATTTATCTCTACAGGTATATTATCTATAATCATAAACTCACCATTCATTGTCTTAATCCTCCTTTATAGCTTTAAATGGGCAGGCTTCAATACAAGCACCACACTTAATGCACTTAGCTTCATCAATTTTAAAAGGCTGTTTAATCTTGCCTGAAATTGCGTTAACAGGACAAATTCTCGCACACTTTGAACATCCTTTGCATAAATCTTCCTCAATAAATATTGTTTTAAGGGCTGTGCAGGTTTTAGATGGACATTTCTTTTGAATTATATGGGTTTCGTACTCATCCCGGAAATTTTTAATAGTACTAACAACTGGCAGTGCAGCAGTTTTTCCAAGACCACATAACGCTGTAGACGTTATAGTATCTGCAAGCTCTAATAGCAAGTCTATATCTGAAATCACGCCTTTACCTGAAACTATTCTTTCAAGAATTTCTAGCATTCTTTTAGTACCTTCCCTACAAGGAACACATTTTCCGCAAGATTCATTTTGAGTAAAATCCATGAAAAATTTAGCAACCTCAACCATACAAGTATCTTCATCCATAACCACAAGCCCGCCAGAGCCTATCATTGCTCCAGCTTTTTTTAACGAATCAAAATCTAATAATAAATCAAGATCCGAAGTTATAAGACAACCACCAGATGGTCCGCCTATTTGTACAGCCTTAAACTCTTTGCCATCCTTAATCCCTCCACCTATATCGAATATTATTTCTCTTAAAGTTGTACCCATTGGCACCTCAATAAGTCCAGTGTTTTCAATATTACCAGTTAATGCAAAAGCTTTAGTGCCTGGACTTTTTTGCGTTCCAATACTCTTATACCACTCTGCTCCTCTAACAATAATGGATGGTACATTAGCAAAAGTTTCAACATTATTAAGTACTGTAGGTTTACCAAAAAGTCCTTGCTCAACTGTTCTTGGAGGTTTAACTCTTGGCATCCCTCTTTTACCCTCAATAGACGCTGTAAGAGCACTTCCCTCACCGCACACAAAGGCACCTGCTCCTCTATTTATTTTAATATCAAAACTAAAGTTTGTCCCAAGAATGTTATCCCCTAAGATCCCGTATTCTTTTGCTTGACTAATAGCATTTTTAAGTCTACTTACAGCAAGTGGATATTCTGCTCTCACATATATATATCCTTCTTGTGCCCCGCAAGCAATCGCCGCAATAATCATCCCTTCAAGCACTCTATGTGGATCCCCTTCCATTACACTTCTATCCATAAACGCTCCAGGGTCACCCTCATCACCATTGCAAACAATATATTTTGTAGGTTCCTTTTGAAGTTTTACTTGAGCCCACTTACGGCCTGTAGGAAATCCACCGCCCCCACGTCCTCTCAAATTTGATTCTTCTATTTGCTTTACAATCTCCTGGGAACTCATATCAAATAATGATTTTTCCACAGCGCTATATCCACCTATAGAAAAATATTCTTCTATAGAAGTGGCATCAATATGTCCACAATTTTCAAGTGCAATCCTAGTTTGTTTTTTATAAAAAGGTATTTCCTCTTGTTTTTTATGTATTTTTCCATCTTTCTTATATGCCAGTCTCTCAACGCACTCATTATTAATTATAGTTTTTTCTAATATTTCAGCGCAGTCTTCTGGCTTTACTTTTATGTATAAATATCCCCAAGGTTCAATTCTTACAAGAGGACCCATTTCGCAGAATCCATGACATCCACTTTTTTTAATGCCAACAGATTCTTCATGTGGTTCTTTTTCAAGACTTATTCCACAGTTTATCCCCTTTTCCCCCATTAGCCTAACAAGTTCATCGTAAATTTCTAAAGCTCCACCTGCAATACATCCAGTTCCAGCACATATAAGAATTTTCTTCTTTTGCATATTAATGCTAGCCTTATATTCATCTCTAATATTCATTAAATCAATTCTATCTTTAAGCATTTTATTTCTCCTCCTTAAGGGTATTTAAAAGCAGCTTCGCTTTTTCAGGAGTCATAGCACCATATACTTTTTCATTAACCGTTATAACCGGTGCAAGCCCGCAGGCACCAAGACACGACACTGTTTCTACAGTAAACATTAAATCATCTGTTGTAATCTTAGCCTGCGAAAGTCCAAGTTCTACTCGAAGTTTATCCAATATTGGAATGGACTTTCTTACATGACAAGCTGTCCCATCACATATCTTTATAACATATTTTCCTTTAGGCTCTAAAGAAAAGTTGTCATAGAAAGTTGCTACACTATATATTTTAGCTCTACTCATTCCAAGTTTGTCTGACAAATAGGCAAATATCTCTTTAGGTAAATATCTATAAATTTCCTGAGTATCCTGCAGTATTGCAATAATATTACAGGATTTAAATTCATGGTGGTTTAATATGCTGTCCAACTTGCTATAATCAAAGGTTGCATTCATTTTATTTCCCCCTCAAACATTGTTAAATTATTATCACGTATATATATTATAATAATCTTTGGAATATTGCAACAACAAATTCAATATTTATATAATTTCTGCATAATAACTTGCATAAACTGGTGCCACCCAGGTGGCAAGTGGCATGTTGCTGCTCCAATTGCCACTTAATTAATAAAAAAATCCAGCAGAATATAATTCTACTGGATTTCTCACTAAATTTTATACTATTTGCTTTCTGGAATCGTTACCTCTTTAACAATTATATTTTCTATAGGTTTTGATACTATTGTATTTTTTTCTGTTGCCATGTTTGCAAGCACCATACTCATTATTCCTTCCATTGCATTAGGTGTTTTCCCATCAGAACCGCCCATTATTACAGTTTGTGGTACAAGTGGAGATTTACTTACCTTTAATGCTTCTGCAAATGCTATCATAACACTTTGCTGTACCTGTAACTCTGGTCCACCGTAGGCATCAACTAAAGCTCTTGCTGCTGCTCCTTTTGCAATACCCACCTTTGTTTCTTGTTCAGCTGTAGCATCGGCAACGGCTTTAATATTTAACGCTGTTGCATTACCTACTTTTTCAAGTTTAAACGCCTCTGCAGTTGCTGAAAGTTCTACTTGCTTTGCACTAGCTTCAGCAGTTAGTTCTATAGTTTTTGCCTGCGCCGCAGCTTGAGCTTCTCTAGTGTATCTTTCAGCATCTGCCTCTTGTGTTCTCTTGTATTTGTCAGCTTCTGCAAGTTTCTGGGTTTTAAATGCCAATTGTTCTGCAAGTCTTAATTCTGATTTTCCTTTATTATCAGCTACCTCTATGTCAATGCTTGATTGAGTAAGAGCTGATTGTGCCATTGCTTTTGCCTCTGCTTCATTTAATTCTCTTTGCTTTTCAGCTGATTTTTGTTTAGCTTCATTAGTCTTAATCTCTTCCATAGCCACTTGTCTATCTCTTAGTTGCGTAAGTATTTTTTCAATTCTTGTATCACTTGCAGACGCTGCAGGTGTTCCAATTAATACTTCTTGCAGCTCCAAATCATATAATTTAAATTTACCTTTCATTTCATCTGATGCCTGTTGCTGAATTTGACTTCTATCTTGAACCAGTTCTATAAGAGTCTTTGTTTGACCAATATTCTTAAAGTAGCCAGCTATCATTGGGTCTAGAGACTGTTCAATAAGCATTTTAATATCCCCAAACCTTTGTATAACTGATGACGCTTTTCTATAATCAATGTTAAATACTACTGTTAGTGGTAGATTAGGTTCGAAAGCATCCTTAGTTATTAAACTAATCTCTTTTAAATTATCATCTAACTTGTGTACTCCAGTTTGACCACTAATCCATTTTAAAATTACATTAGTAGTAGGAACCGGTACAACTTTACCAGCATAAGTATTAAATGCATACTTTCCTGGCATCATAGAATCTCTCCAAATACCTTTTTTACCTTGTTCTACAAGTTCTCCATGAGAATATCCTGTACCTGAAACATCCTCACCCTTTTCTCCAAAATAGCTTACCACAACCCCTACATAACCAATATCTATTATGCTTTTAGGTACTATATCCACACTTGCAAACATTCTATTGATGAAATAAACTCCATCAGTAAGTACTTGCATCTGCTTACCTTTTCTACCATCCGCTGCTAAAAATTTCTCTGGCTCCTGAAAGTTATTATGGTAAAACTCATTATTTATACTTTCACCAACGATAGGTGCTATAATTGCGCCATTGTCAGGTGTTGGCCCCTCATTAATAGTTACAATACCTATAGTATCGCGACTTCCTGAATTATTACTTGCTTTATTATAATTTACTGGCACTTCACTGTTATCATTCTGCTGAGTATATTGATCAGAAACTTTTGAGTTTGATATAAGTACAGGACTAAAGCCACCTACTCTAGCTAGGTCACTTCTCATGGTTTCTATTTGCGCAGTCTCATCCTTTGAAGTAAATATCGAATTTACTTTGTCTTTTGTGATTATAATAAATTGTGCTAAGTTAAATGCATAAGTACCTTCACGAAGGATCTGTCTCTGGGGTCCTTTTTGCCCACCATTATTTAAAAATGCTACAACATCCTGGAATGATTTGCATTCTTGTATAACCTTACCCAGTGTTTGGCCATCTCCTAAACTTTCCCCTGACCTTGAAAATACATAAGCTATTTGACCTTGTGGTATAGTTACCAGTCTTACCTTCTTAATCTTGTACTTAAAAGGCGTTTTGAAGTGAACCCCAGCCCGTAGTACTTCTGGTTGATAACCAGCTTCTCCTTTAAGTGCTATAAGGCCATCTGACGGAACGGAACCACTCATACTCCACCATTTTTCAACAATACCTACTTCATCAGTTCCAATGCTTGTAAACCCTATACCATAAGCAAATAAAAATAACCCTACTAATATTAACCCTGGTATAATTAAAAATGTATAAGAACTTAGATCCATAATTTTCACCCTTTTAATTACATTTTATGTTCTGTTTTATAAATACTGTAACATGTTAATTATATCACAGATACTGAATTACTATAGCATATTATTATATATATTTTACATATATTAGTGTTTATTTTACAATTTCTTAAAAAAAGCAAATCATTCACGTTTTGGTATTTTATTATTCAGATAAGTATTGCCCTCTAATGCTTTGAATCCAGATATTTGTATAACTGTTACGTAGGGAAATGTAAAGTTAAGAGTATAATCATTTCCATAAAAACTAGCTTTTGTTCCATCGCCTGTAAAAACTGATGTATTTGTAAGGAAAATAACTTTTTTATCTTCTGTTTCCCTATCTACTTCATAAACAGTAAAATCAAACGAAGCATTAGTTACATTAGAAATTACAACCTCACAATATTTTTTTGTTGATTCTCCGAGATCACCTGCGAAATATCTATCATCCAAATAATTACCTTCATATAGTTCTATTTTCTTATTTACCTTACTTATTTTTTGAGAGACATTATTTTTATCTTTTACTAGTTGTTTACTGGGATTTATTTTAGTTGACTGTATAGAATTTGCATTATTTAAATCTGTTTCTTTCTTTTCATCAACACTATTTTGCTCATTAGTAGCTTGTATAGATTTATTTGCTTTTTTATCACTATTACAGCCAACCAAAATGAAAATCAAACAAAATATCAAAACTAATATTTTTTTCATAATTCAAACCCCCTTTAAATTAAAAATTATAATAACAATATAGCACAATTATCTATTTTGTCCATACATCATATGTAAAAAAAATAAATTATTATAAAATATTACCTTTTAGGTAAAATCTCCTTACAGTGTGGTCTAAATGCTATCCACAGTGATTTTCACAAACTGTTTCCCATAAAATAAAAAAAAACAGATATTTCAAATTACTGAAATATCTGTTTCTATTATGGTGCGACACCAGGGAATCGAACCCTGGACACCCTGATTAAGAGTCAGGTGCTCTACCAACTGAGCTAGTGACGCACGTTACGGAACTACTTTAGTATATACCACTTTTCCGCATTTGTAAATACCTATAGAAATTTCCAATAGAAAACTACTTACTTATTATTTTACATAATTAACTGTGTTCTCTTTTCTTTTTGGTGCACTAGTTATCTGAATTTTTTTATATCCAAGACAAAATGCATGTATTTGTCTAAATCCTTCTGGTATTCCAAGCTCAGTCATCCATTTTGCTCCTTGCTCACTATTTAATAAAAATGCAATAAGGCCTATCCAACAACAACCAATTTCTAGGGATTCTGCTGCCAAAAGCATGTTTTCTACAGCTGCTGCGCAATCAACTGAGGCAGCTTCATTATTTTTTTCTCCTGATACAAGTACTATTGTAGGTGCATTATAAAACACATGAAATTTTTCATTATCGGTAAATCTTCTAATGTATTCATTATCTGATTTAGCAGCAATATCTTTAAAATCATCATTTAATCTGTCTATAATGTCTTTTCTTTGTATTACTGTAAAGTGCCATGGTTGCTTATTTGTGGCACTTGGTGCATAAATACCTGCATCTATTATGTCTTGCACATCTGTATCATTAAGCTGTTCTGGTAAAAAAGCTCTTGTGCTTCTTCTATTTCTTATATTTTTTAAAGTTTCATTCATATTAAAATCCTCCGTCTTCTTATTCTTCAATATTTATAATTATACTACTATATAGTCATATTGTAACTACGCACTTTTAAAACGCATAGTCACCAATATAATACCATATAATAAATTAAGTATGGATAATACATATAAAATATATAAAACACTAATATCCCCCCATTATCGCCAAATATAAGGTATAATTAAAGTTGATAAATTAAAATATAAGAGGCAAAACAATTGATAATTGTTATGTGCCCCAGCGAACTACAGGAGGAAAATAAATGATAGAAATAAATAGTGCAGTGACAGCTCTCTTAGAGAGTCTGCAAACTGCAGATGATAAACAGAGATCTGCAATAGTAAATAAACTTTCCCTAGATTATAATAATGCAATCCCAATGTTATGGTCAAAAGTAATAACCGAGGAGAATCCAAGGACTATCCTTTCTGTTATGAGAGATATTCTAAAAAAGGAAAAACCAAAGGGAATGTTCAAAAGAACTATTGGTAATTCCAAAGAAAAACTTAGTGCTCTTCTTTCTCATCCTGATCCAAAAGTTAGAAAGAATGTATGTGGTGTTATTGGGGAACTTGGTGATCCTGAATATTTAGAAGCACTTTATAATGCCTATAACTCTGAGGATAAATTATTTGTAAGATATTCTTACGTACTTGCCATAGGAAATTGTGGTAGCATTCAGGATGCTGATAAGTTAAAGAAAATGTTTGAAGATGTGGTAATGAATGAAAAAGCCTGCAAAGAGGATAACTCACTAATAGCAACTAATAAACATATTAATGAGGAAAAACTGGCGCTTACAAGAGCTATCGATAAATTATCCCCTCCTGTTCGCCATGAGTTTAAAGGATTTGAAGAATTTGAAAGTGCAGTGCCTATGTTACTTACCGTTATGAATTATCAGTATCAACAAACTTTAAAAGAGCTTAATGAAAATTCAATAGATGGTAGATTATTAGATGATGGTATTATTATCTATGAGAATGATATCCAAAAGGTTTACAATTGCAGAACTTTTTACGAACTATTATTTCCATTAGATGGGTGTGAAGACTTACAATTTGATTATAAGACAATATCAGCTGCAATTATGGATGCAAATATCGTTGATTTTTTAAATCAATGTCATGAAGGTGATTCTAATTCTCCTTTTTGGTACAGGGTTGAATTTAAAACTATGGATGCAAACAGAGAAAGATCAGAGTTTGTAAAAAACTTAGCTCGCGAATTAGATGAAATTTCTAATGGTAATTTAAAAAACAGCCCCTCTTCCTATGAAGTTGAAATTAGAATAGTTGAAAGAAATAATCTTTGCAGTGTATTTGTAAAACTATATTCCTTTGAGGATAAAAGATTTGACTATAGGAAAAACGAAATAGCTACCTCCATAAATCCTGTAACTGCAGCTATTGTAGTAAAATCTATTGAAAAGTGGATAAAACCTAACGCATCGGTTATAGACCCATTTTGTGGAACTTGCACAATGCTTATTGAAAGAGCTAAATTAGAGAAACCTCAATCATTAACTGGCGTGGATATATATAGAACAGCAATATCAGCAGCTCAGGTAAATTCTAAATTAGCTAATGTAAATATAGAATTAATAGATGACGATATATTAGATTTTTCTACAAACTACCTTTTTGATGAGCTTATTACAAATATGCCTTTTGACAATAAGTCCACCACCCATAACAAATATGCCGACCTTTATAGATCATTCGTAGATAAGATTCCTACTCTTGTAAGAGAAGGTGGCATGGCTTTTATTTATACAATAGAAAAGCAATTATTTAGGGAAGTTCTAATTGATAATCAAGATCTAGAGCTTCTTCAAGAGATAAAAATTGAAAGTGGTAGACTTACCCCACATATATTTGTATTAAAAGTAAAATAAATATGGAATCAATAAAGTTTTAAAGGAGTGGGACATCTATTAAATAGGGTTCTTTCTGAACTTTGGGTGTATAGAAGAAAAAGCGGGTGTGAAAACCTGCTT
>CAYXOL010000047.1:22811-41588 GCA_964467165.1 uncultured Clostridium sp. | reverse complement strand
CTTGCCATGTTATACTAATCCTCCATTAATATTTATAATCAACTACTATTTCATATCCTGGTTTCGGGGGCTCAGAAAATATTATTCTATTACCTACGACCGAATACCCTGATCCTTTTTTTTCCCTAAGGCCATTAACGTATACTCGTTCAGTATTAAGTACTGGCTGTTTAGATAGAAAAAATTCATTATTAATCCCATCCATAACCCCACTAGGCGTCTCATTAAATATATCTATATGTATAATATTATCATAATCAGACGTCTTAAAATGGACTTTCTTTTCAAGAATATTAAAAAAAACCTTACATTCACTAGAAGAAACTGAAGGATTTACTGATATCCCAGGAAATGATATAGAAGAATTTAAAAAAAGTTCCCCAGATCCACCTAATTTTACTAACCCATTAGGAGAATTGACTGGCCCATCAACGTCCAAAAGGTCAAATGTATTTAAATGAACATCTATTCCAACTTCTGGTGGGATAATCCCATTATAATCTAATTTCAATAATTGATTAGGCCCATTGAACACATTCCCTTGTTTAGTAACAGAATTAGACAGCTTAGAGTCTGGGATACTCCCATCGATGAACATCGATCCATCGAAAGAATTATATGCCAAATCATCCTTAGTAATAGAATGATCCCTTATAATATAAGAGTCAACCCCACTCCCAGCTAATTGTTTCCCTTTAATTTTTACCTTTGGCATTTGTTACCTCATATCATAAACGCAGGTTTTTGAGGATAAGTCGGGTTAAAAAGGTCCTGAACAGTATCTGGGAAATCCCTTAGCGCCTGTCTATAAGTCAACAGCTCCTGATATTCAGAATTACTTAAAGATGTTATGACGCCACGATCTAATTCATCCTTATGTCTTAAAACAAGCCAATCAGTTTCTGATATTAGCCTATCTCTTGTAATCCTTATTATTTCCAAGGCAATATTGGCATCATTTACAAAATCCCATGAGCTCCCATCCCAATTTAATTTCTGGTAAGCTTTTTCAGGCTTAGGCGGCTCTAACAGAGTTTTGTCTGTCCCCAAGTCTTCGCCTAATGTTAAATGGATCTCTTTCCCCAATGTGTCAGTAGCGATTGAATAAACTTTTACCCCTCTATAATCCGGGACTATTTTCCAAGAAGACGTATTTTTATCCCACACTGGCTTTTGGTATTGACCATATTCAGGGGTTTCTGCCTCAGTGGTATTATCGGGAAGCAGATACCCCTCCCCAAAAGGATTTTTATTCACCAAACATTTGCCAACATATTCACCGGTAACTAAATCGTACTGTGGGACTTCTTTCACATTCATAAATTCTCCTTAATATTTAATACAAAATATCATTGGCATATTAACAGGTCTAGTTTCCACATCACCTGCCCCTTGACAATAGTTAGTATTATAACCTATAAATGCGCCATCTTCCACTGAACCATAACCACCATGATGCCCACCACCGCCCCAAGACATATACATACTATGATTGTGCGATCTAAAGCAATCCGGCTGATACTGACCTATATTAGTGGAATGCCTATTGCCGTCAGCAGGATCTGTGCCGTATCCCCTTATAAATCTGCCTTGTAAATTAGGCACATTAAAAGAGTTACCCGAACCACCATAAGTATAACCTATTACACTGAATAAATCTGGAAAATCATTCTTATTCAGTATAGCTCCATTACATATCAGCCACCCTTCGGGGATAATAGTGTTAGTCGGGAACGCAGAAACTGTGCCCACTTTTATATTACTATTCTTATTTTCAATTACAGGCATAAAATCTCCTTAACTAGCCATACTAACAAGAAGCCATATATCGACTTGACCAGCCCCCGACGAAGGATTAGTCATAATAGCCATATTTGAATCATATGCTTGGCCTAAAACCCATACATTCCACCCTGTCGAATCTTCACAAAAAAAACTATTGGCCACATAGAAATTAGTCTGAGACGGTGCAGAGGTTACCTCAAATGGTGAAGCATATTTACTAAAACCCCCATTTACCCCTAATGAAATTTTAAAATAACTTACACCAACACCAGAAAACGCTACACTGTGTTTAATTTTTACTGCGTGCAGAATACCCCCAGCGGGAATAAACCACAAAATAGAAGAAGGACTAGACGCAAAATCGCTATAGCTTTTTGTAAATTTAATCCACTGTGGAGCACTGCTATTATTCGATAGAGTCCTAGGAGTCACCCCATCATCAGAGAATTCCCACCTAGATAAAGATGTATTATATCTTATAAAAGGATTATTGGTGGTAGAATTATCTATAGATATAACCTTATTAGCTCCAATGTTTTTCCCAAATATAACAGAATCAGATTTAATTTTAAGGTTAGCGCATTCGGTATCTATATCATTTAGTAAATTATTTATCTTTAAATTAGTCCCATCACATCTTATATTAGCTATTTCATTTACTCCTTTAAACGATATATATGAATCACCTGGCAATTTAATATTACCAGAAATATCAATCTTCTCCTCTGGATTAATATTGCCAATGCCAACATTTCCGTTCTTAGCGCCATGAACAAGTATATTGCTTCCAGATAGCAACTGAAAACATCCATTGTTCCCTAAAGGATATGTCCCACCATATAATCTTATAGAGGCACTATCTGAAGAATCTATACCACCAGACAATATAGTAACGTTCTCTGAAGAACTAGCAGTAATAGTTTTCTCAGACGAATCCCCAGGAATTCCGACATATAAAGTACCTTGTATAGAAGTGTCTCCTTTACAATTAACCTTTTTCTCATTAGAAACAGAATCCCCACCAATTATAATGTTACCATTATCCTTTAATAACAAAGAATTCCCAGAAGAATTTGATACTAATAAATTATTAGATGATATAGCATTAAACTCGGTCCCTGACATTTTAAGCTTTGCACTAAGAGATAAATTTCCACTAGAATCAACTAATACTGAATTTTTAAAACTTGCTTCACCAGAAACATTTATATTACCAATAACCTTAGTATTACCATTTACTTCTAATTTTTCAGACGGGGTCCCACTTCCAATACCAACATTCCCAGAATTATTATTATAAATATTATTGCCACTTAATACCCATGAAGCACCAGCATGATAAAAATGTTGGAAATTCAAATCAGTAGCATTAAGAACAATAGGGTCTTGAGTCACCAATATCCAACCGCTTTTCCCATTAACAGTCCCACTTTCAACCCCAGTATAAGCACCAGAAGAAATCTTTTCATTAGAATCAAAATCCGAAGCTCTCTTTAAAATATAACTATAACCAGCACCACCAGCACTTTCCACCTCATATATACCATTATACCTTTTATCAAATTGATCTTTTACCAAAACCCTATCCCCAATTGACAACTGAATCTCATCAATAACTAACTGTTCCTGATAAACAGAAGTTAATTTATTATCTGAAAAATTACAATTTAAATTTTCGGTAGTTGCAACTTTAACAGATCCTTTTATGTCTAACCCCTGCAAAAGACCATACACATATTCTTTAGTAACAGCATGCTTGCCATTTGTTATATTGCCATTAATTAAAATTTCATTAGATTCAATAGCATTAGAATTTAAACTATTAACACTTATAGAACTATTATAAAAATGCCTACTTTTTATAGCCCCATCGGCAAGTAAGCTACCGGACACTATTTCATTAATATCTTCCGCTCTTACTACAGAACCTATTCCATTATAATATATTTCTAATACCTTCCCATTATTTTGGCCAACGTCCACCATTAATGTAATATAACCAAAACGATAAGAATCAGAATTAACAAAAAACCTATTAGGCATTAATGAATTGGGCTCATTAACCATCTCATATACCAAACCACCAACTTTTTCCCTAACAAAAATAGTAGTATCTCTAAAAACACCATCAACTACTATCCCAGGAATTTCAAATGGGACTTCTGTTAACTTTAAGATAAGACTTCCACCAATATTTGGAAGTGTAAATTCATCTTTAATAAGGATAGGAGCAATCCTTCCATTCGCTACGACTCTATTTGGGATAGTATATATAACACTCATTAAATCTCCTCCTCTGTAACATAGGTTACTGTAAGGACATCTCCATCCTCTATTTCATTTTTTAATTCATTAGAAAATAGTATAGTACGACCGTCAATGGTATAATCGCCATTAAAAACAGTATCAGTCTTATGTAAATATACTCCATTCAAAAATAAACTCTCACTATCTAATATTGGCAAAAACGGCAATAAAACCCTATCCATGCCAACAGACAAAACTACCTGATACCTTCTTGCTATTTTAGACCTTAAAGAAATAAAATAGCCCATATTTTGCTCAAGAGTAGAAATTCTAGACACAATATTACCTATATCGGTAGATGTCAACATAAAACTTCCATCTTTAATTGCATTAAATAATTCATTCCATTGGGCAGCAGTTACAACTTGTCCTTCTTGGAACGGATAAAAATCAGATATAGCCATATTTACCTCAAGTAATATTTATACTATCCAATAAATAATATTCACTTTTTAAAATACTTAAACTATCAACAGTTACATAAAAATTTCCAAAATAATCATTAGCCTTTTCAAAAACAAAACTATCTAAATCAACAGAATCTACCCCATTAATATCATAAATCACATTTACAATATCAGATTTCTGTATTGTGGCCCCAAGCTTAAGATTGCTAATATAATTATTTATCCTTGAAATAACGCTATCCCTTAATGTTGCATAATCATACCCTGGTAATATAAACATTTTAAAACCAATTTTTATTCTAATAGGCAAAGCCATTTTAACATATATTTCAGAACCTACAATTTTATTATCTGGTAAATCTATAAAAGATTGCATGTTCCCCACGTCTTCATTATATAAATATGATACTTCTATATTATCAGTTGAAGATATAGGAATAGTATTAGATATAGACACGTTGGATAATTCCCTATAAGAACCCCTATACATACTAACCCTATCAATACTAACAACATAGTCAGAAGCAGACAATAATACCCCATTTTTTTTAACCGAATACACCTCTAATATAGGTAGTCTTGAAAAATATATTACCCTTTCGCCCACTCTAAACTCAGTTTTAACCATATTGTTATTTGAATATATAAAAATATTCCCGGTACCATTTACTTTATTAAGGAAGGCGTCAGAATTATTATACGAAATCACCTGTACGTCTTTAACATTATAATTTTTTAATATTAAAGATCTATACCCACCCTCGGTCCCAACTCCGCCCGAAGCAGAGCTAACTATATATTCCCTTAAAGATTCATCGCTTTGCTCATCCTTACCATTATTAAAAGCTGAAGGATTATCGGCATGGTCAATAGAAGTCAGACTGCATTTATTTATTTCACCAACCCCTATATTACCTATTGTGCCAGGAGTATCACAAACAACATGACATTCTACATAATAAAACCCTTTATAGGGAGAATCATTAGATGTTTCCAACAAAGGCGAAGTAGAAAACACTACAGATTCTATAATTCTAAACGACAAAGAAGAAGAATATACTATAGTACCTGCGGGAATAGAAATATCTACCAAGGGTTTGGATGACCTGTATAATCTAACAATTCCAGAAGAAGGAGTTGCTGAGGCCCTCTTAATACCCCAATTAGATGCCAATAGCTCCAATCTATCACCAGATACTTCATAAACATTCTGATATCTTTGCACATCAGATAAATATGTATATATATTAGATATAACATATGCAAATGGAGATATAATAACATCCCTTAAAACAGTTCCTATACGTGTATCAATTCTACGTACCCCATTATATATGGAATTTATAGAATTTATTATATCATTAACGATCTCATTAAATGTTTTCATTATTCCAATTCCTCTATTACAGGGATGGCCAACCCTAATGACTCGCCATTCTCTAAGGTCATCTCAATTTTTATAATTATAGACCTAGGGTCTAACTCATTTTTTAAAACAACTATATTATCTAAACTTTCAATATATTCCGCAGAATTATCTATATCCCTATTAAGCTCAACATATTTATCTATACATCTAATTACGGCCTCATTAATATCCGAATATAAAGACGCATTAACCTTTCTTCCAACTAAAGAATATAACTCTGAACCATATTCTGGGTCCTCAAGATTCTTACCAATTTGGGTTAATATAGCTTTCAACAAATTCTGTATCAGCTTCTTTTTATCGTCATATATCATTAGCCTACCAAAATCATCATAATGAATATCATTATTATATAAATCAAAAATATAATTTACAGGCACCTTTATTTCGTTAGCAGTGACGTTGAGATTAGATAAATTAACCTCTCTTAATAACATTATGTCATATGCCATACTATATTTTTAAATCATCAAGTTGATTATATATATTTTTTAAAAAACTTAAATCTTTATTATTTTTATCTAAATAAAAAATATTTCTATATAAACAGTTTGCTAATATATTCATTTTTTTAATTTTACCACTATTAAAATATTTAATATACTTTAAAATAGCGTCCAAGTCAAGATCTCCGCCTGACAAATTATAGTTATTATCATATTTATATATCTCAGAAACCAAACCTTCCCTAACTTCCTCTGGTTTATTCTTAGCTCTAACTTGTGCCGCTTTCTTATCTAAAATAATTAGCCTTTCCAAAACCCTAATATCTTTACTTAATCGACTTTTTATATTATCGATAAAACTATTCCACTCTACAATGCTTACCATCCCTTTGCTAATATTAATTTTAACATTATCTTTTATTTTTTTTATATTCATATTATATAATAATATTATATATTTTTTTTATTACAATAATGGGATAAAATATGTCATGCCATTAATACTTATATTTAAAGTGCTTCTATATGGCATACCTGGACCAAAAGTCCCACCAGGACCAATTATTGCATTATTTAAAGACAAAATTCCATTAACCCTCACGCTACCATCTAGATATATATTTTGAGATAAAGCCTTAAAACTATTCCCAGATGAATAAAAATTACCAGAATGATTTATATCACCATTAACACTTGCATTACCAACAAAGTTCATATTCTCAATATTACCAGAGACGCTTTTACCAGACATAGAAATGCCATTAAAATTAATTATACTATCTTTAAATAGTAACCCAACATTTCCACTAGGACTAATATTTAAATGATAATTAAAATCTTCCCTATTACTCTTAATAAACATATCATAACTACCATCACATTTTAACGATAGAGATAATAGAGGCTTATTATCAAAATACATTACACCAAAATCAACCCCACCATCTTTATTAAAACACATAGAGCTATTTATATTATTAGACAAATTCTTCTTTACATACAACATATCCCCAAATACGGGCAACTCTTCACCGTCATATTCTAACGGGACAGAGCTATCGCTATATATTTCAATGCTTGAATCTTCTGTTTTTATTTTGAAATTATATCCAGATAGCTCGGCAGCACCATCATCCCATAAATATAAATAACTCCTATAATTATCAGATGTAATGGCTGCACAATCACTAAAATAACCTCTAGCATACTTACCAATATACATATCCCCACTATGCATATGTATTAAATTGGATATATTAGACCTTATGTCATCCGTTCCTTCTGGGAAAAAATTATTTAATCCATTTATACTAGAGGCAATAGGAAATAAAGAATATCTAAAAGAAGAATTAGTATCTATATATAAAAAAGAATCGTTATTTTCTGGTAACCCAAAAATATATTCAGAAGGGGACGCAAATACAGAGAATCCATATCCATTAGCATCCATCCCAATACCTCTGTAAATATTATCGTTGGACCCCAAAAAATTCCCTATACCCAATTTATAATCTATCATTTAAGGCTCCAAATGTTGGATATTTAAAATAGTAGGAGTAGATATTTCAACATCATTACGCCTAAAAGACAACTCCAATGGAACTTCACTCTTTTTTAAGAAAGATATTATTTTATTATAAACATCCCTAGCGTTATCAAATACTTGAGTCCTTCTGCTAGAAACAAATCTATCAGTTTCACTTATTATCACCAGAAACTGGACTTCTATATCTTTTAAAATATTACTAATTTCATTTTCAGAATATTTATTTTTATTATTATAAAAATATTTTACCACATCATAACAAGTATTTTTATGTAAATCGATATATCCGATACTTCTTAAAAATGGATCACTCAATACGCATACCTTCATAAAACTAGATATTTTATTATATTTATCATATTTCAAATTTTTACTCATATAATTATATGCATAATTATTTTTATCATTTAAAATACTAATATCTAATAAATCAGACTTCCTATATTGTTCAATATTTAGAAAAAAACTTTTATTTTTTAACATTAAAGAATAAAAACTATCATCTTTAAAATTATTAATATTTAAAAACAATTTAGAAAATTCTTCTTCGCTATAAATATTTTTATCTTTATCATTTATTATATCATTGTATGCAGTATTATAATTAATCAAAGAAGCATATAGCCCATGTTCAATAGGGAGCCTTGCCGCTCCATATCCAAATGAATTATAAAAATTTCTTATTCTAGTTAATATATCTAAAACGTAAGTTAAATAAATATATTCAGTTAAATACTGAACTAACAATGACTTATTTGATTCTTTTATTTTCAAAGAATCTTTTTTAGTAGTGCTTAGGTCCCAATTTTCCTCAATCCCGCCAATCTTATCTTGTATAGGATGATACAATTTAAAAACATCATTCAAAGGAGTATATGAATAGCAATTAACATTCATGTAATCCGCAGTATTTATATCATCTATAAAAACATATTCCCCATCCCAACTGCCCTTTCCCCAATAATTACTTTCAATAAATTCAATATCATTTACTAAAAATTTTTCAGGATTAAACTCAATACCGGTTTGAACAAAATTAACATCATATTTCTGTATAGGGACCTGGTCCACCGACAACGTATCATTAACCGTATTAATATAACCACATAATATACTTGTAGAATAATCTTTATTAGATACCGTATTATTTAAAAAAATCTTATTTTCAAAAATAATATTTTCCCCAACACAAGACGGACTCCATCCAACAGAGGAAAAAGCAGCAGACCTTGAATTTTTATATAAATAATAAAACCGATAAAATTTAGAAAAGAGTCCAGCAGATTCAAAAGACCTCACATTTGGATTCACTATTGGCTGTGAAACTCTCATCCCAAATCTAAAAACAGAAATAGGGTCTATAAAATATGTAGGAGGAACAAAGTTAAGAGTAGAAATTACCGGCTGAGAAAGCAGAACGCCTATAGTATTCAGATTAGAAGAGTCTTTTAAAGATATTGTGCTACTAACTATGTCATTATGGGTTATAAAAAATTTAGAATATTTTTTTATAAATTTAGGAACCTGCATAATAATACAACCAGTTCTGTCTTCAAATATATCTAAAAAACAATTATTTCTTATATTGGAAATAATATTTATAGGCGAGTCATAAACTGAATTATATAATTGGAATTGGTCCTTAAGCATTAACAAATATGAATTCATTAATATCGCATTATCAAAAAAATCAGAAATAATAAAAATTTTCTCTTTAAATCTAGTCTTAACCATGTGGTATACATATAAAAAATGAAAAAATTGAATAAAATCTATATTATCCTTAGAGATAGAATCAAATATACTATTAATATCCGGTTCACCAAAAACAATATTATCTATAATATTTTTATTGTTACCATAGATATCCTTCCATGGCATATCTTTAACAGCCAGCTTTTTAGGTTTTAAAAAACTATTTATTAAATCTACAAAAACCTCGTCAGCCCTCATCCCGCTATACTTATTTGCAAATCCGACAATTGGCTGTTTTTCATTAGAGATATCTTTAGAAACAAATTCATTATTTATAGTAACACTATTAATTAAGCTTTGGTCTAATACGGTAGACGTTTCACCAAATACGCTCATTATACCTAAACAAGATAACTCTAAACTAGAAACACTATCAACCGAGTTTATAACCGAGACCCCCTTAACCACTCCAGTGAATACAGGTTTAAATAAATTAATCTCTAAAAAATTTTTAAAATCATAACTATTAATATCAAATTTACCATATTTTTCTTTATATACTTTAATCAATGAGTTGATAGTATCATTAATATTTTTACTATCATTGGTAGAATATACCCTTATAAAATCATACTCCCTAATTACTAAAGATGACAAAATTTCTAAATATTTTTTATGGTTACCAATCAAATATTCACCCCAAATACTATTAGAAATAAATCTATTAATATCACTTAAACTTAATTTTAAAAATAACGAATTAGAACAAGAAATAGAACATGAATTAACTCCTTCTAAACTAATACTAGAATTAACACTAAAAACGAATGGAGTAATATCTATTTCCTGTATACCGGTATTATAATTTTTATAAAAATTTTTCACTAATTCTGGATCTTCTTCTCCAGAATTAAACACTGGATTTGTGATGTTATTATAGAATTTTTTTAATATTTCCTTAAATGCATTCCCCTTATATTTCTCTACGCTCTGAACATATCTTGGATCTAACGGATCTAAAAATAATGTCGTATATATATCATCGTCTATTTTTTCTGGATTTATTCTATAAATAACAACCCTAAACTTTGAGTATGAATTTCTGTTCATAATATTTTATTTTTTCTTGCATAACTCTTAAAAACATTCAAAACCAACAAAATACTTGTATTTCCCAATAAATATCCAAGCGATTTTTTATTCGTTGCATAAAAATATGCAGCCCCAGCAACAGAAGCAAGAGAGTTAAGTACTAGTGCCTGGTCCTTGGTTTTAACTATATCTCTAAGATTCTGCACAACCCCATTAGCATAAGATGCTTCGGCAGCTATAGAATTTATGTTCCCAAGCATTAATCTAGCAAGACTTATGGCATCTTTAGATATAAAATTAAAAGAGTACGTATATATCCATGGTTTATCGGCAGATGCAGTTATTCTTAAATTAGTGATATATCCACTATATTTTTGATATTTATAAATTAAATCAACTTCCTTATTATCAGTAGGCTCAGAAGTGCTATCGGTAATAACCCTTAATTCATATAAAGAACGAAATCCATAAAATATCCCACCAAACTCAACTTCGTCAGGTCTATTTGGCCATGCTTGAAAAACATTCCCGCCCATAGTCCTAGAGGCAGAAATAGATGGAGTTCTTTTAATAGTTATAGATTCCGGATTAACCAAAAGCCATACACCTATCTCGGTTCCAAAAATTTTCATTTTACTTTGATTATTTTTATTTACTATACCAAGAGGTAATAAATATGCCATATTTTATCCTTATTTATTAAATCTTTACTGGCTGCTGTCCATAATAATTACTAGAAGCTACAGACCCGCTAATAAACGGGAGTCTAGTCAGCATTCTAACAATAGTAGCAGTTGAATTAGCTATAAGGTCAAGAAGGTTAGTCTGTTGTACCATTTGTTTTTCTGCTCGGGCCTCTGCACTTTCTGCATCAGCTAACCTTCTCAGTCTCTCTATGTCATCTATACTTTTAGAAGTAAATGCGTTTTCAAATTCGCGCCTAAACGATGGATCGGAGAAATATTTTTTACCAACTTCTTCTCCCAAGAACTGAGAATATACATTAGATATAGCTAATAGCCGCTCCAAATCTTTCCTAGTTTTGATTTCTCCCTTATAAAAATCTTTATTGATCCCCATATTCCCCATAAGCTGATTTTTCAATATATTAATATCATTAATCAATATGCCAAGCGCACCACTTTTACCCATTGCTAACCTACCCAAATCAGGAACCCCAGACATAGCATATGTTAAACCATACTGATAATTTAACCCCATTCCTAAAAGTCTCCCTAGAGAACTGGCCATAAGCGATTTCCCAACAGAATCTGACATTTTGCCTATTATTATACTAGCCCCCTGCATAGCCTCTAACGCAGCTTCTTTAGAATACTTAGCAGATAATGTAGTAAAATCTCCTATTTTACTAGTTAAATTACTAAATGTCATTCCAGCTTCTTTGGAAAACATAATTAATCTTTTGAACTCCTTCGCAACCCCCCTATCAGCACCCATAGCAGCAACAAATTCCGTAGACGCTTTAGAGGCTTCATCTAAAGACATCCCAACACTAAACCCAACCTTAACCATAGATGGCATTTCTTTAACAACATCTGCTATCGCACCAGAATATTGAGACTCAGATATGGATATTTTTTTCTGATAATATCCACTTCTCAACATATTTTCTATTATAGAATCTATAATTTTATAATGCATACCAGAAACCATCATCCCCATACTGTACCCCGTAGCCTTATCTAAAGGGATTCTCATGGCTTCAAAAGTCCCAGTATCACCAAACATTGACGCCATAGCAGCCATTTTTCTAGATTCATTGGCAGACTCAATAAATGTTTTAACAAAATTAGTTATTAAACCAATAGTAATACCTAAATTACTTAAAGACCCCAACTTTAATATAGACGCTATACCTTCAAAAGCCTGGAAAAACAAAAAACTACCAGTCCCACTCAAGGTTTGTTTAATTAAACCTTTATCTTTAGCACTATAAACCGATTCTCTTGCTACTAATTCTCCAAAATTTCCTGATTTAGCAAATATTTTACCTATCGTATTAGTAATAACTCCAGAATGTTTATCTTGTACTTTCTTAAATCCATCAAAAGAATTAATTGTTTTATTAGTGTTTTCATAATTCTTTATTCCAATTTTCTCATTTATTTCTGCTAATTTTTTAGTAGCAACCTCATTACTCTTTAAAACCTGTGCCAACTCCTTAGTTCCAACCAACTGTTTTGAAGGCTCATACATTATTTCTTCCTTAAGCCTTTTCTTTTGCTCACCTTCAATATTATACAATTCAGATATTTTTTCAAACTTACTTAATGCAGAAATATAATTATCCCAATTAACAAGAGAACCACTAACAGCCATTTTTGCTACGGTCTCTTTAGCAGTTGACATTGACAACCCAAATTCTTTAGAGAAACTATCAACAGCAGCATTTAGTCTAGGCTGCATCCTTAATATAGATTTTCTATACCCATCAATAGCAACTTCCAAATAACTATTAGCGTCTATAATTTTCCTTACATTTTCATCGAGACCTTTAATAGACCCATATATTTTATCAAATAACTCTTTATATTCCGACCTTAACTCATACATCTTTTCAAAGTCATACTTGGCATCTGTAAATAGCCTCTTAAAACTATTAGAAAAACTTTCTATGCTATTCAATATCTCTTCTTGTTTATCAAAGTTATAACTACTATGACCTAATCCTTTTCCGCTAATTTTGCCATAGGGATTGGGGTTATCCATAGGATTGTTTATAGGGTTATTATTGGCCATTCTGCATTCCTTGTATTATAGAAGATATAGCAGATAAATCTTTCCCGCCACATATCTTTTTTAAATCTTCAAGATATCCATTGTTAACAATATTGTCACCACTATCTTCATTATATATATTTTTTGCCAAGGTAGGATTTATCATATAAGATAAAATTTTTATTTGGTCTCTAAAAAATTTTTTATCGTCTAAATCTTTTTTTATTATACGACCATACAACCAGAGAGCATGCGATAATGGTAAAGACTTTATACGCATATCGGTCGGAAGGATTCCGAACTCCCGACCGATTTCAAATAATAAATTTTCAGTTATATTATCTATTGAATCTTTATTTAAGAATTTTTTTTTACTTCATTAACCATAGACGCCTGCTCTTCCATAAGTTCAGCATAAGAAGCCATAAGTTTATTAACTATAACAACTTGCATTTTTTTTAATAATTCTAATTTATAATTAGAGTCATAAACTTTTCCGTCTATAGTATCTATAGATTCCACTAAAAAATGCAACTGAGATTCGACAGACGCCTCTTTTATATTAGTGGAAACATTAGAGAACTCATTAAAATTTAAGGTCTTTAACACAAATTCGTGTTTTCCTACTAAAACCTTTTTTTTAAGCACTCCAATACTTAATAAATCATCAAACTCATTTAATTCTACTTTATTCATATTTTCATTCATTTTTTCCTCCATGAACTACTATATAACTAATTAGTAGGCCCATCTTTAGTAATTATCTTGCTTACTTCCAAACTGAAATCTTGCAATATCTGCCAGTCTCCATCTATTCTAACTGACAATGGATTATTTGTAAAATAACATCCTATGTATTCTACAACCTGTGTTTTAGGAGATCCATTTGGACCAGCGGCCGGATTAGGCCTTTCAAATCTAACTTCCCTTATATCTATAGGCACATTTTGTAATGCTAAGTCTTCAGCATTATAAAAACCAAGAGTTTCCAAAAGAGACCCAGTATACAACATAGCAGTCTTTATTGTTAAAGAAACATTTGTTACTGCTCCAGGTATTATTTCTACCGCTCTACCAGGAACCTCCGAATCCAACTCAAATCGTCTGCTTACCGACCTAGTAACAGTACGACTCATTTCTACCACTGCGCCTATACTGTTTGTCTGTCCATTTTTACCTGTAGCCCTAATAACAATACTAGGCGAAAGTCTAGCTAAGGTATTTGGTAAATTGTTTATCTGTAAAGCCATAATTCCTCCAAAATTACAAAGTTATAGATATATCAATAAGACCCCATAACAAAACGTATACGGGGGAAGCTTCGAATCTTACATCTATCTGTCTAGGCTCAAGTTTATTTTGTTTAACTGATATATTTCTATATCCAGAAATTATTTCATTATAAACTAGAACATCCAAATATTTTGATACAGAAGAAGAAATTAACCCAACTGTTGAACTGTTTATTTTAGTTCCAACATATTCTTTTTCCAATCCATCCCTAAGTTCTTTAGCGACTCTATCGAAAGACCTTACTATTGACGGCTCCTGGTTGGCTATAGAGGAACCATCTGCCGTTAAACTTCTTCTTATTAAAGCTATGCCATCCTTCATTTCAAGAACAGTAACCCCATAAGAAGTTAACAAATTCTTTTCAGACCTAGTATATTCTTCTGAAACAAAAGAAGAAATAGTAGGCATAACTTTTCTAGTCATAGAAGTGGCCTCATCATAATTTCTAGACACCATCATACCAGCCAAAACAGCAGCATTATATGACCCATCAAAATTATAAGTAATACCATTATATGTAACAAAAGCAGACCCAGGATGGAGAACCATTACTCTTTTTGGGTCACGTCCAGACGAAGCGGGGACATTAAATGCTCCCATTAAACTTTGCCAATCATTAATAGCAATCTTTGATTGTCTTTCATCTACTGACAATATTGCTATTCTCTCCTTCCTTTCCAATTTACTAGACATTTTAGATACATGGTCTAAATAATAAGATATTTTACTGGTATCCGTATTTACAGGGTCCATTGGGACTATAATACTTACATAATAAGGTTCTAATTTCTTTAATGCATTTTCTATTGCGGTTTTTTTACCACTATCCCCACTATCCCACAAGATTGGATCGACCTGTACACAAACAACCACATATGCCCCACCGGCGAATGCGCCATATGCGCCGGCAGACAATGAATACAATCCCATATCGCTACCATATTCGGCGTACACATCATTGGCATCGTAGAAAAACTTAGGAGAAAAATCTAACTCCTCTTTCAACAAAGAGAACGAAATAGTTAAGCTATCTCCAGAAGCAGGAGCGGAAGATATCCAAAATATAGCGTTACCAAAAGAATTGTTAGGTATTCCTATTAAAGGATTTATATCACCATCAAGGAACTTTAGCTCCCCACCGTTAGTGGCATAAAAACCAATCATATTGGTTGAGCCATATCTAAAAGCAGTAATACCAATATTAGCAGAGTTTATTTCTGTGACTAAATCCAAAATACTAACCGGATTAGTAGCAGTTATAGTATATTGATATACGGTACCATTTATGGAAAATTTTAAAATTTTTCCATTTATACTAGAATTAATATCCGAGCTAGCAACCGTAGCCAATCTATATGTAGTAACAGGAAGACCTAAAGGACTATCTCCTATGGATACTTTATTAATAGATTTTATATTATAAGCAGCACCTATAATATCCGCATTAAGCGTCCCCCTAGTTATAACTTTGAAACTATTTTTATAGTCTCGACCAGTACCTATTAAAGCTACCACCTGCTCTTTGGTGGGATTTAGAAAAAGCTCAGGTGACACTGTGGTTTTACTAAAAAAACCAGGTTCTTGGATATTTGTTAATATTTCAGCCATTTTTAGACTCCTCCGTTACTTACAATTGTATCTATAGCCTGTACGGTTATAGCTTGCAATGTTTCTATTTCCTTCATGTCGACTTCAGCCGTATATTCGACATAACATGGGATAGTTATAGCCTGCTCATATATTAAGCGGCCAGATACTTCTTGTATACTTTCATCGCCTAAACTTATATTGCTTAAATAATAAATATTATATCTCCTAAATAAACCAAGGAAAACATGTCTTAAATAAAAAATTAAATGGTCTATTATCTTTTCTCTTTCTAAAGTCCCATTAGAAATTACAGAAAGTCTTATAGTTAAAGGGACTTTACCATTATATATACTAATTTCCTTGTCTTCAATATAAGTTAAAAAATCATCCTGCAAATAATTAAAAGACAAATCTCCAGAAGAGACATTCACAACTATCGCAGGAACAAACTCCATCCTCAATGGATATGCGGTATATATTTTTATTTTGGTCAAACTTTCATCTTGATTATACCTAATATCCTTATTTGTCAAATTGCTAGAAAAAGAATGCCTTAACGCCTGGACAAAAGATAATTTAACCCTTTCCACCAAGGATGGGATACTTGTTAGAGAACTAACACCTTCAGCTGTTAAAACTTCATCACCCATATTATATTATATATTTTTTTTATTATTTAAATATTAAATAATCTTTTCCACCTGGGACAGATAAAACATTAAATCCTATTCTATTATAACCAATCCTATCTATACTATTCCATTTATTCCAAATATCATTACTATTTATTTTATATAATGGACTATTTGTATTTATTAATTTTGTGGAAAATCTTTGCACAGTAGGAACTCCTCTTATAGTAGATACCGCGCAAGATACCACTTCATATCTATATCCATTATTAACTCTCACAATAATATCTCCAGTAGACAATAAAGGAATCCATAATGCCCACATCTCATAATCTGTCAGAGGGCGCATACCATACGGCTGATACGTTAAAGCAGAACTCGGGGCACCACCAAATCTAACCTTCATTCTTATTGGAGGGAAATATCCAGGATAAACACCTGTACCATATGTATTGTCATTCCTGCTCATCCCTTGATAATTTGGATCCAAATCTAATTCGCTTTGCGTAGTTGGGTCAGGCAAACCCCTCCATTGCCGAATATAAACATCAGCATCTTCACTAACTTCTTCTTGAACAGCCTTAGCCCTTCTCCTAATTTCCTCTATTCTATAAAGGTCATCACCAAATCTATAGCACGATAAAGAAGGATCATCGTATAAATTAGCTCCGCTATACTTCTCATTTTGCATATATAAAAAAGCATAGCTTCCAATATCATCAATAAATTTCAACTCTATACCATCAAAATACGCAACCCAAAAATACACTACTCGCCCTGGATCATTAAATGGAATAGAAAATTCAAAGGTTGTCCCTATCACTAAATTTGCGCCAGATATTAATGACCTGATATGATATGGATCATATCCGGCATAGACTCTATATCCAACAGCTCCAGTTTGAGGCTTCCATTCTATTTTATATTTTAATTTATCTAAAGAAGAGTAAACAGTAACTGCGGGATTTTCTAAACTGGTCCTAAGTAAATCCATTAAGATTTATTTCCCTTTTCTTGCAAATATCCTATTATACCTTCAATACGAAGACCTGTTTTATAAAGATTATCTCTTTGAGTAGTTAACTCATTTATTTTTTCTTGTATTATTAATAATTTTTTTTGATATTCTTTTATTTCAGACTCAATATCATTGCCTATATTCTTTTTTTCAGTTTCGTTTTCCATAGACTCTCCAATTATATAAAGTCTTCTTCTATTTTTTCAACTGATACTTCAAATCCCTTTAAAATCTTTCTATCATTTTCCTCTAAGGAACTATAAGAGATATCACCGACCAAGCCCCCAATAGGTTTAACGGTATATATTTCATTAACAGCTACTTTTGAAAAAAGATTAGAAACATCAATATCTTCATAATTATTTTCTAAGACTACTTCAGCGGTTGAGAATAACATAGGAGAATTTTCTCCTATGTCAACCAAAACATTGTCTCCATCCACACCGACTACCAACCCTGGTTCGTCAAATAAAGTTTCACCATTTTCGTTTTTAATATTAACCCTAGCTCCCACTTTAATATCAGATATTTTTTCAATTAAAGGCCTCTTACCTTTGCCAGGGAGCCCCTTAAAAAGCTCTTCTTGCTTTTCCCAATCAATATTTTTATTTAAATTAGACACATCGCTATCACCAGTATTTACAGTAGATTTATTATCTTTATCAAAAGAGGATTTCTTTATTTCTTTTTCGCCTCCATATTCGGGCTCTGCATTTATAGAAGGCAATATATTTTTCTTTAATTCATTTACAATATCTATTAATATAGAAATTGTTTCATCATTTAATTTTTCATTAT
>CAYXOL010000047.1:0-22711 GCA_964467165.1 uncultured Clostridium sp. | reverse complement strand
TTTCTTCTACAGGCTTTTCTTCTACAGGCTTTTCTTCTACAGGCTTTTCTTCTACAGGCTTTTCTTCTACGGGTTTTTCTTCTACGGGTTTTTCTTCTGTTTTAACCGTAGAAGAAGAAATTTTTATATCATCCTTTTTAACCTCTTCCTCTATGCTCTTTATTTCTTTAGAAATATTTTCACTAACATTACTTAAATTTTTAAAATCTTCTGAAGTCTTAGGGCTTTTATTTAATATCCCCTTTAATTCACCTATTAATTTATTGTAGTTATTTATATCTGCGGCTGATTTTTTAACCGCTTCCTTATCTTTAAATTCTTTAATTAAATTGCCGTCCAAATCAATTTTCACATACCTCTTCCCCATAACTATTTTAATAAAAGAGAACTCTCCAAAATTATCTTTATAATATTTAGCCAACTGAGACAAATGCTTAGAAGACTTATCTAAAGCATAAAATATATTATATATATTAGGATCAATCATTTTAACTGAATCCCCATCAACTTTATATTCTATAGAGTCGACTAATATTATTTTATCCATATTTTACCGCCTATAATTAAAATAACACCAATATATTATATATTTTTATTATTATTATTATTATTATTAATATTAATTATTTTAATTTCTTTATATTTTCTTATTATATCATATAAGCCTTTTTCAACACCCTCATAACTCACGCGCCCTTTAATAGGGAACATCTCACCGCCAGGACCAATAATAATAAATGAAAGATCAACGCTACACAGGCAATTATAATGTGTTATACCCCATGTACCCAATGGAGAGACTTGGCCAAGAGAATTTACAACATCCATTGTACCACGCTTTAATAAATCCTCAAACTCAACTTTAGTATTATTAAGGCTTTTACATTGTTCACAATCATATTCACTATGCCCATTCCAAATAAAAGTACAATCTATCTTATTATCTTTTATTTTGCCAGACTTCAATAAATCATTAATATCACTCAATATATAAAAATCGGCGCTCCAATACGAACCGGACCGCCTTATAAATCTTTTAGGTATATACAACTTTCTTTTATATCCAAGAGGAGACCTTGGAGCATCATCATATTTTTTAATCTTAGTTTTAGTAGGTTTTATAGGTTTGGGTAATGATATTTTCTTTGATTTTTTAGTAATAAACCACTTTACCTTACTGCTAGACCTACTAATATTATCCAACATATTTACATACTTTTCTTTTATTGGTGCAAGCTCATTTAAGGCTTTTTCGTAAGCCTCATTCCTATCCATTCCCTTAAAAGATACTCTGTCGCCATTTTTTGGATTATATTGAATTTTCTTCTTCATATATTTACGTGTTAAATTCTCCAATTCTATTGGATAAATTTTATTAAGCCAATATTCTATTTCTTCTTTAGTGTATTCCATAATTATAAGGGCTTACTATATACGGCTGAATTGTTATCCCACAAATCCGATCTCCTGGCTTACCTTTTTCAGAATCTCTTGTCGTATATTTTATTTCTACTCTAGAATATCCAAGAGATGCGGGCGGCATATTATTCATCTCAACATAACTAGTATCTCCATCTATATATCCATTCATCATCCCAGGACAATTAACAAGCCATCTAGTTTTTTTAATTATCTTACAATCTCCAGATAAAGAAACATCATTTAATTCTATTGGGGCAAGTTCTCCTTTAGAAGAATGGCCTCTTAAATAAACATCGGCAATCCAATATGGAGCAATTTTTCTTTCTAAATTAGACAAGTCACTATGATTATAAAGTCCACCACCCGAACCGTGAGTACAATAAAACTTTACTGCAAAAGATGAGCTCTTAATATTAACAGATTTTCTATTTTTTAATTCAGACTGATTTTTAAAATATCTAACTTTTAATACCAAATAAGAAGTCCATCCCAAAAAATCTGCCCCTAAATATTTAGCCAATCTTTGAGTAGAAGTATCTCCGCTTAAAAAAGCCCACTCATGATGACCACTAGTAATTCCAAGAGTTCGACCTTTAAGAAATGAAAATTTATCACACAATCGCCTAAGGTCCGCATCCACCATTTTATCTAGCTGATTCCTATAGTCTCTATCCTGTACAGGATCCATTATAGTGTTAATTCTTTTCATTAAACTAGGCCTAACAAAATCACCGTAATCACCCAGACCTATTGCATAAGCATTCTTAGTTGAGAGAAAATCTGACTTAAATGCTTGAAAATATTCTTCACTAAACCCAGATGAATGCTCTTGTATGTCTCCGAAAACAAAAATATTAATAGTTTCACTTTTCAAACAATTAATTTCCTTAACGCTTAAGAACATTAATCCTCCAATCGATTCTAATTATTTCATCTTATATTTAATTATAACTTCAGACATTTTCTTAATATCTTCTTTTAAATCATATATCTCATGGAGAGAGTCCTTAAGATATGACCCCATATTATCATTTTTAATAAATATTTTTTCTAAAGATACGATTGCTTTCTCCATATTCAAAGAAGCGTCAAGCATGCTTTTAGACGCATCTTCAATAAATTTATTCAAATCAGTATTAATATTTTGAGGTTTAGCATTTATGTTTTCCTGCTGAGGAACTTGAGCTTGAGAAGCAGTAATATCTGGGGAGATAGGCCCAGGAGAAGGCACAACCTGATTTTCTCCTAATGGTTCATACAATTCGTTACTATCTATTTTTTCCTGCCTCTCCTTCTTTATGTCAGTTATATCTTTTAACCCGTTGATTGTATCTTCTTTTTTTTCTTCTCTAGGCATTATTACCCTCCCATATTGAAAATATTTAATATATTTAAAGCTCCTCTACTTATAGCGCCCCCCATACTTAAAGGTAACGGGACAGTTCCAAATCCCATTGGATAATCACTTGAGAAATCAAGTTTAACCAAAGGTAAATATTGAGAATATATCTGGGTTATAATGCTTATAGCCTGATTCACCTTGTCTCCTCTAGATATACTCATAGTAACTCCACCCGGCTCACTATAATTCCAGTCTTTTATTGAAATAGGGAGATACCTAGATGTTAAGGTAAGCAATTGTGCAAATCCTATTAAAAAGAATTCATGTGTTTTAGGGAAGTTTAATAAATTAAAATTTGTAGCCGGAGGATGCACATTAAACATTTGAACTGCAAGATTTAATCCAGACAAATAATCTTCGTCTGTTAATTGATTAAATATTGCAGATTTATTCAATATATCTGGGAAACTTCTTTTAAGTAAGTTGATAAGCCTTAACTCTCTTGGTAACGGGGAATAGAAAGCAACATGGTAAGAACTTTCATAATTACTTATAGTATCATTAAATGTTACTAAATAATAATATGCCCTACTACCAGTATCATCCTTAAATGTATTAGGGATAGTTGTCCCAGGTGTAAAATCTATTGGATTAGGCAAAAGAGAGTACCCGTAATTCTCCCCAGAAGACCTATAGACTTTTATTCGATTAATAGATGGATTTTTAATTATTTCTTCAGGAATACTCCAACCTATTACTACCCCACTATTTAAGTCTAATGGATTTGGCATTAACTCTCCAAGAGTTTTTTATCTACCGGGAATGGAACCCATTTTCTTTCCCGGTAGTCATATGCATACAGGTGGACTATTTTTTCCACCGGAGGTAATTGTATATCTCCGGGAGAAGAAAAAACTTCCTTAAATACATAGAAGCCATCTTCAAATACTATTTTAACTTTATAATTATCAGATTCCTTTATATGATTTTCAAAATGAGATACAACCACTCCACTAACTTCAGTAAGAAATTTGTGTGGGGTTCCAGGTTTAAATACCTCAAAATGACAAGACTTAGTTGATTCATCAATAAAAACATTTGAAACATTCTTATTGACAAAAGGGATCTTCTGAACATCCCATATTAAAATAGTATTTTTTTTATTTCTCCTAAAAACTCTAAGGTTTATAGTTTCGCAAGATAGCTCAATCATAAATACACCTATTTACTATTGTCTAATTCTCTTAATCTATGTTCCACTATTTTCTTTAAATTATCAGAACTAGTTATTTCTCGCACCCTTTTTAGAAAATCTACATCAGTATTAGTAGATATTTCTTTCTTTTTAGTAAAAAAAGGCTTTTTTAAAAAATCATACATAGCCTTATCCTGGTCTTGCGAAGCTTTAATATTGACCTCACCTTCGTCTGAGGCCTTACTTACCTCTTCTTTTATAACATCGGTAGCCTTTTCTATTTCATTAACAATACTTTTTGTTGTTATTATATTTGCTCCGCTTTTTTTAGCATTAGATATTATGGTAGAATATTCACTCTCCATAAAATCTTTTGCTTCGTCTATTTCAACAGAACGTTCCTCAAAATCCGCAAGATTAGTATCAGGGTCATTGTCATCGCTTTCCATGTTTAATAATTCTTCCATTTTATCTACTTTATTAGAAACGTCAGTTACATCAGGGAATATTTCATCTGTACTATTAGTAACAGGAGACCCTAAATCTTTAAAGGGGGTATCATTAACAACAAATAGTACATCATTTTCTTTAGCGACTTTGCTTTCTTGAGTCTTTTTCTCAGTTTCTCTCCTGGGGTCAACCTTAGGCTCCAACTTTCTTTTTTCCCCAGTAAACTTTTTAAGATAACCCTTATTTATATAATTTAATAAATCCGGATTTGATTTAACAGCGTCCTCACTTAAATCATTTGTAACATCATTTGGGTTTAAGGTTATTTCACCCGCTATTAATATGTAATTGCTATTATTTATATATTTCATTTTCATTTTCTCCTATATCATAAAATATTATATGCGGGGGAGTTTAAGCTCCCCCGCAATATAAATTACAAGATTAGCTAGGATTTATGGCCACTACACCATAGGTGTTATGTATACCAAAACCTATCATTTCCCATCCAAGCACAGAGAAGCACATCTTCGGAGCATAGTCAAATATTTTGACTTCAAGCTCTTTTCTTACAGGTATTCTACCAAGCTTGTCCGGAGTCGTAGTAACAAATACTTTAGACGGGGCCGGGAGTTTAGTAGAAACCAGCAACTGAAGTCCGAAAAAGGTTCCTATAGAACCAGTTTGGGTAGTAGCATTCAATGTTACTTGGTCAAGGTCATTGCTGTTAAGTTTTAACAAGTCAGCATATTTCAAAGGCGACATTACTACCTGAGCAGGTTGCAACTGATTGTTAGCAAGAACCGCATAAGCGCTTGCCAAAGCGCTTCTGTTTATTGTAGCAGAAACTATTGGCGAGTTGGGACATACCGCAGGATCGGCGGCAGTAGCAAGAAGTTTAAATATTTCTCTATCTTCCGCTATAGCCATAGATATGGCAACCCTTTCCTTCGCTCTATCGAATACAGGATATCTTCTTACCTGTATTTCTTCATAAGGAACCTTGGCATTTTTAGCAAGGCTCATAGTAGGGAACAGAATTCTTTTGGCTCTAGTCTCTACCACGGCAGGCTGTCCGAGTGCACCTATAGACACAGAAGCGAATTCAGGTATATCTTTGTCATAGACCGGTATTTCGCCTTGAGGTATGGTATCAACTTTCAAAAGTCTTCTACCTACACCATGGTAGTCCAATAATTCCTTAAGAGGACCAGTCATGGCATAAGAAAGCTTCTGAAGTCCTTTAGGTCCAGTAAGAAGATAATTAAAAGCTTCTTCTTTCTGGTTTACGTCTCCCACCTCAGTGAGAGCGGCAGTCTTATTCATTCCGCCGAACTTTCCGCCAGAAGACTGTTGTACAAGTTTAACTATATTTTCTAACAAGAGTTCTTTATCTTTATTCGTCATATTACTTTAACTCCTTAAATTAAGCAAGCTGAGCAGCAGCAGTGGCTATCATCGGTTCGACCAATATTTCCATCCAGCCATCCGAAGAAGGGGCGGAAACTACTTTACCGAATATAGAAACTTTATCAGAAGCAGTTTTGGTTATTAAGCCATTAGCATCTATATAAAGAACATCGCCAGGAACATACGTCAAAGAATCGTCGTATATCTTTACTGTTACCGCACTAGAAACAGAACCTGATTGGTCAACTTCTACCACGTTGAAAGAGCTGGCTTTAACTCTTACTATACCGCTAAGAACTATGGTCATTTTTCCGCTTCCATAAGCGCCAAGTTCTCCATAGGCATAGTTTCTATACTGGTTAGCGTCAATTTTAGATATACCATAAACCGGCGCATTTGCAGTCGCAGGGACCACTTCTCCAGCAGCGTTAAGTTTTACCGGCTGACCTTCAAATATTTGGGCAGCAGGATTTTTGACTCTCATCGAGTCTTCAAGAACAACATAAGAAACATCAATCATTCTACTTTCCTCCTATACTATTATTTATTCCAATTCTTGGACAACCATTCCAATACTTGGTCATCGCTTGACTTATATTCCTCTTTTATAAACAACTGAGGAATTGCCGAGGCTGATTTTTTAGAAAGCTCTTTGTCTTCCTTTTTGTCTTCCACATCTTTAGACTCAAAATGAACTATAAGAGCCTTTAAACCAGCAAGGGCTTTTTTGTCAGCAAATTCTTTAGAGAGTACTTCGGCAACTTTCTCGGCAGATTCCGATTTAATTAAACCTTTACTCTCAAGAGTAGATACGACTTCCATTATGGCATCGCTTATCTCTCTCATCTCCGATTTTCTTAAAAGAGCTTCTTTTTCAGCTCTTTCTTTTTCTAAGGCCATTTTCAAAATAGCTATTTCGCTATTCGATTTAACGTCCATAGACATCGGAACCTTTCCAGTAGCACCTTCTCCAAGCTCGTTATAATACTTTTTAACAGCTTTTTCAGAAGCTTTATCCTGCTTAAGGTCAAGAGCCTCTGTTTCAACTTCCTTAGCATCTACGCTAGGATTTGCAGGCATGGCTTGAATCGGTTTAGCTTCTTTAGGAGTAGACTGGAGTTCTTTGTCGTTGACAGACCAATTATTATTCATCCCTTTTGCTTCTTTACCATCGTGTTGCTCGGTTTTTACTACTTCCTTTATAGCACCAGTCGGTTCGGGAGCGGGGGATGTTTTAACTTTTCCATCAACAACAGGTTCTACTTTTTCAGTTTGAGCCGCAGTAACTTTCTTATCTTTTACAACTTTAGAAATTTCATCTAAAGCCTTAGAAAGCTCTTGCAGTTTTTCTGATGTAGCACCTTTTTCTATATTTTCTTTCGACATGTTTATGATCCCTCCATCTTCAATACTATATGTTTTACTTAAAACATATTTTTTGAAAGCTTTTTTATTTCTAGACTTCCTTTTAAATACCCATCTTTTAAAATCTTTTAAAGAAGAAAACTTATTATTCAACATATCAACAAACTCTTCACTACTTATAATATTGTCTGCGCCAGACAAAACAGCAGACTGAAAATTTAAAGGCAAAATCTTATAAGCCTCTACTTGATATGTCTCTTCTCCTTCTCTTGCAACTATAAAAGAACTATTAAAACTTTGGCCTGGCATATACCTAATTTTAAGGCCTTTATTATTATATGTTTTTATTATTATTTTTTTATCATTAAATATTTTTGACGTTTTTTCATTTTTACCATACTCGACAAGGTCGTCAACCTTTACCACATTTACCCTTCTTTTCCCAATTAAAAAATCGAAATATTCACTTATCTCTTTTTTTAACTTAGGCAAATATTTAATAACTTCAATAAAACTTTCACTTTTTACTAATATTTTTTCTAGCACTTCTATTGCCTTATTTAAAATATCAGTATCTATTTTATTTTTATCAGAAACATATTTTTTAATATGCTCCAAAATATTTTCAATGTTTTTTTTCATTTCAATAGCGTCTTTATACTGCCTATTAGAAATATTTAAAGTACCAACATTTTTCATTTCATACATATTAATAATATTCTCATTATACCTGTAAATGCTATGTATTTTTTTATGCAAATTATTAAAGTAATCATAAATATTATTTATACCATTTTTTAAATATTCCAAAAAATTTTTAATATAAATTACTTTATTTTTATCAATATTACTACTATTTAAATTATTTAAAATATCATTCGTTTTATTAGCATTATGATTATAAGAAGAAATGTAATCTCTTATACTATTTAAATCTTCGGAAATATCTTTTGGCAATGAGCTTTTATAATTATTAAATAAATTGCCTATTTCTTCCAAGTAAAACTCAGAATTTTTTATAAAAAGAGAAACGGCATTTGCATACTCTGAAAATGTATTAATTTCACTTTTAATACTATTATCATAAGCTATCTCAACAAAACGAGATAAATCATTTATAAATGACCTGTATTTTTTGGGAGAATCATATTCATCTTTAATAAATTCATATATAATATTATCCCATACTCCACCTGTGACAATGTTACTAAATGCAGTATTAATATTTAATTTGTTTTTTATGAAACCAACAAACTTATCTCTTATAATATCCTCATCATACAACTTTTCCGCCTTGCTTGGGTCATCGTTTGTGTCGCTAGAATTATTTTCTGTCTTATTATCTTTCAAACTATGAAGACCTATATACTTATCACTTATATTAGACAAGCTTTTATCATCATATACACGGCCTTTCTCTATAGAGCTTTCCATCTCTTTTTCTTTAATTACTTTCTTGCTCATGTCTTGTATGCTTTTTATTATATTATCTAACTTATCACTAATTTTTTTTGACAAAAGAAATTTAGATTTTATTTCAAAACTATCGCCAGATATTTTAAAAGGTTGGTCAGTAGACCCTCCAAGTGAAAAAATATAATCATTTATTTTTTTCTTTTCACCATCTATAGATTGGATAAATTCATTAGCCCCAGAAATAGTTAACCCCTTACTTTCAAGTAGTTTAATTAAATCACTCTCCAAAACAGCCTTTATAATTTTTTTAATAGAATCTAATTTAATCAAAATACTATCTGCAAACCCCACCACATAATTATAACACACACTATCAGTTTCTTTATCTTGTAAAAACTTAAAAAACTCATAAAAAGAATACTCATTATACAAATATTTTATAATATAAGTTATTTTAATATTTTGCCCATAATATTTAGGTACATATAACCTTAATTTATATAATAACTCATCAATTGTCATTGTTATTTTTTCACTTATAATTAAATCAGGATCTATGTCCGCCAAATATTCATTTATATAATTTTCGACATTAATCAAAGAAGACTCTCTGGCCAAATCCAAGGAAGACATTTGTTCATAATATTTCCCCAAATAATCTAAAGATAATACATCAAGAACAGATTCTATCCTTATCCCACCACCCTCATATTTTATTGGCTTATTTTTTATATTAGGCGGGTTAACAATACCAATAGAAGCGAGTTCGTCTTTAAAACTATTTTTATTATTTTTACTGAATTCATTAAATATAAATTCATTACTTGCATCCTCTATTTCCTTAAAGCTTTTAGTCGATATTAGTTTTGGATATTTTTTATTAAGGTCATCAATCACTGCACGAACTGTCTTAGGATCAATATACTCCAATTTCTTTTGTTTTTCTAAAATATTATCATATTTAACTAATATTTCAACATAAGAATCAACCTGACTAGAAATAGAAGGATGAGACTCTTTTATATTTGTTATTATTCTATCAAATTTTTCCCTATTATATTTATATAAAGGATACCCTATTATTTCACCTTGAGACTCCATTTTTTTAAGAAGCTCGATATCCTGTTTTTCAATATGAAAATCTTTTTCAGATAGTATAAAACCATCTAAATAAGAATAGTTGTTAAACAAAGCATTCCCGCTTAGCCCAGATACCATCATCCATTTTTTTATGTCTTCTATATCTTTATCTGTAAGACCAAGTTCTTTTCCGTTAAAATTAACCTTCTTATTTTCAAAAATAGATATAACTTCTTTTTTTTCTTTTTCTTGATATTGTCTATACGCAGGAGTTTTTTCAATCCCACCCAAATCCTTAGAGTGAAGCTTACTAGAAATATTATCCTCATAATACTTTATTACTTTAGGATTATAAAATTCCATTATTTTTATAATAGCACTTAAAGCATTATCCGAAGCTTTACTTTCAATATTTCTATTTTCAGATATTATCTTTTTAATTTTATCTTTATTAAGTAAAACTTTTTTAAAATTTCCACCTGTTAAATAATCCTTATTGCCTATGTCAGCTGTTTTATTTATTAAACCACTTAAACTTTTATCGCTAGCATGAACCTCAAAAACTCTTGCTGTTTTATCGGCAGGATTAGTTACTAAAGACAAATCATAAAAATTTAATCCTTTATTTATCTCATAGACTAGCTTACCGTCAATATATCTTCCCTTATAACCGCTACCAGGGATCATATGGTCACATAGCTCATTAATATTAGTAGCTTCATTACCACAATAAGAACATATTGCAGTCTCTACGGATGTTCCCATACTAACAGAATCTATAATACCTTGTTTAACTCTATAAGCTATCTCTGGGGCTAAATTTTTATCAACCGCACAATAGCACTCCACATACTTACCTTCCGGTATATATTCAGCCCATAAAACTTTTCCTATAGATTTTTCAACAGAATCAGATTTATGGTCTAAATATAATCCTATCCCAATAAATGTTTTATATGCTTTTTTAATTTCTTCTTCAGGAAAATAATCCCCATTAGTATTTGGGGTATCTGCAGTAATAGCTCTGCATCTAAAATACACAAAATTCTCAGGATCATAATCAAATTCAACTACTTCATTATTATCATCTACAAAATTTATTTTTTCTTTTTCTGGCATGGCCTCAATCATAATAGAAGATCTTTTTATAAACATTTTACTTCCCTCCCACAGATAGAGCATTTAACAATATTTTTTGAACCTTTAACCAAATTTGAAGATATTATTCTTTTACCAGCCTTTATACCAACTACATTTCCACAAGAACATTTAATATCAATAAATGTATCTTTTTTATTAAGTTTAAATTTATAATTTTCACCTGTTTTTCTAAACATTTTATTCTCCTTCCTGGTCCTTTTCTTCAGTGACTTTAGCTCCAATATTATATGTTTCTTCTAGTTTTGCAAATAAAAAATTTATTTCATTTTTAATATTTTTAATAGTATTATCAATTTCATGTATTTTATATATTATATTAATATTATCAGAATAATATTTAGCATACTTTAAATTTTCTTCAGCTTTAGATATATAATAAAACAATTCACTTAAATCTCCAGATAAAGCAATATTCTTATTGTATTTAATGTTCATATTTTTCGTAATCCTGCTTAACTTGTTTAGAATCCTCAATCAAATCAGATGGGTCCCTCTCATCTCCTCTGAAATAATTATTATCCCTATCAGTATTAATAGAAAACCAGTCTTTATTATTCCTATTTCTATTAGGAGAGCCCCGATACGGTCTAGGGATAGACTCTATATTTTTCAAATCATCCATATTAAATCTCTTTGTCAAATATATTTTCTTTTGGCTCTATTTTAATTACGTCTTCCTTAGCGCCTTTGTTTCCTTTGTCGTCGCTAACACTAGTCTCATTTTGACTATTATTTTTTTTATTGTTTTCAATCCCACTAGAAGACGTCCCAGGAACAGACTCGGAACTATTGTCAGTTTTGTCTTCCAATTTACCAGAAGAATTACCTGCATCATTATTTATATTCAAATCTAAAGGAGTTATATCCTGTTCACCATTGAGGTCATTATCGCCGTCTATTTTAGGCTGCGCTTCGCCAGATAATAAACTATATAAATCAGGAAAATCAGATTTAAGCTTCATGGGGGTATTTATGTACATATTCCCTAAGAGATTCACCAAAGACTTCTCTGCACCAATATATTTCTCATAAATATCTTTTGACGCATTCTCCGAAACCCATCTAGATATTTTGTCCCTAACAACACTTCCGCTGTCTTCTGCTTCTTTATTAAACCAGTATAAATCATGCACAAGAGAATAGATACTATCCTCCAAATCTTCCTTAGCAAATTTTTTAATAAGCATATTTGGATTGCATGATTTTATAGAATATATTATATCCCTTACAGAAGCAGATATAACATTTTTTACATATGCCGGTAATTTCATATACCTTCTCCAGTATCAAAATTTTCTTTTGGCAAACTTTCTCCAGATATACTTTCACCCATAGGAGGCAACTCAGAAGAAAGCTCTGCTGCAGGCGGATTTATTGGTTCCAGCTTAGGAGGTTCTGACAATGGCGTAGAAACTCCGGACAATGCAGACGAAGCCGAATTATCATTTTGCCCAAGACCCAATCCACCTATACCACCATTTATGTTCTGAGCGGATGTATTATCAGTCTTTTTTTGACTAGGATTTATCCATTTATCATGCTTAACTCCGCCTAATATCTGTTCTCTTATTCCCTTCTCTTTAGCCATCTCATCTCTTATTTGTCTATATACCGGGTCCATTATAGTAGATTCTTGTTCTTTCATCTTAGCTTGCACAAGTCTAGAATCTATTCCCAATATATCAAAAACCATACTAAGAGGAATTTTACCCTGTTCTTCTAATGCTATAAACAACTGCTGTTCCGCAGTATTATTAACAAGGTTAATTTTTTTCCATATAGGCTTAGGTATATCAAAATAAGACGCATCAAGAGATGATTTCTTATCAAGCTTAGATTCTCCCGTACGGGCCTTCTTAAACATACCGCGCGCTCTTGCCATAGGTAAAAAAACCATATTAACAAGCATTCTTTCTATCTTATCTCTTAAATCATTATACCTCATCATTAGTGTTCTTATACTAACAGTATCTCTAACAGCAGATGGAATTCCACCGTGTATTATTTCAGTATTTACAAAAAGAGCAGCCATTATCTGTTTCTCAACCCATTCAAATTCAGGAACTAAATTTTGTATTTTATCCTTAGTACCGACATACTCTACTTGCAGTCCAAAATGCCATAAAATACTTGCGTCCGGGTCATTAACAGAGTTGGCCAACATTTGTTGCAATTTCTCAAAATGTTGCTTTGATGGGATCCATCCCTTAGACTCAGATCCTAGTTTAAATATTTTTAAAGGGTGATAATGTCTATCGACATATGCTAATTGCAACAATCTTAATTTATCTTTATACAATAAATTTTTCAAACATTTTGTTAATAAAGAAACACCTCTAGACCTATATTTAGTAGAAGTCCTAGCAAGATACATAACGCTAGAATCATCGCCTAAAAAATAGGGAGTTTTATTTTTTAAAGAATCTATATAATCCTCAGATAATGTGCTAATGATAGCTTTATCTGCTGGGTCATTACTGTTTATTTTATCTATTAAAGTTGGGTCAGGTTTAAGCATAAAGAATTTCTTAGGCGAAGCATAAACCTGTATTATATCAATATACTCGGGTGGATATTGTACAAAGTGTGATATTTCAGAATTATAATGGTCCCACACTGGTACTCCAATACCTTCTCCAAGCAACCAATAATCATGTATTAAAGCTCTCAAATATTCCAATAAACCAACTCTATCTTTCCAATCATTCCAAAATCTTTCATTTTCTTTATTTTCACATTCTAAATAAAAATCGGTTAAAGGGAAAATGGTATGAATATCTATAGCACCACCAACTATTTCATCCGTTTCATAATAGTGCCTTAACCTTTTATTTATTTCATCCAACCGGTCCTTCGGGAATAAAAATAACAAAGGATCAAACATAGGGTCCACATACAATAAGGACCCTCTAGCAAAATTTGGGACAGACCCCCCTATCATAGGGCTATTTAAATCCATTGACTTTTTATCAAGACCATTATTATTGTCATTGCCTTTTATCTGCATAGGAGGTATAGCATTCATTTTTTTTATTAACTTTTCATTTTCATTTTTTTTCTTTTTCATCATTATATTCCTCTATTGTCTATATTATTTTACGGAAGAAAAATACTTATCAAACCCTTCATCACTATATCCATAAATAATATCATCTTCTCCCTTGACAGAATCTGTAGTAGAGACTTTTCCGTCTTCTCCCACAAAAAACAATGCAAGAGCAAATTTTTTATTTTTATCTTCACTTAACTGCAGACTTCTTATTTGAAGAACGACAGAAACTATTATCCCAGGAACATTTTTAGGATTAGGATTGTCTATTTTTGTAATTATTGGAGTTATATTTTCCTTTTTTTCATAATGTATATTTCTTATTGTAGTTTCATATTTTTTTAATTCTAAATTTTTTTCACTAATAAATCTGGTAATTTCTTTAATATAATCTGCTATATAAGTATCCACCTTATCTTTAATAGAATCTTGAAATCTTTCCACTGGAGTTTTTGATTTTAATTCTTCTTCTAATTTTTTATTTTGCATCTCTTTAGCCACATGGTCTTCTTCTGCCTTTTTGTTTATAGGGCCAGTTCTATAAGACTTAAATAAATCCATATATATATCACCCATATAAACATCATAAAATACAGGTTTTTCTACTAATTTCGTCAGATACTCTTTCGCCTCTTCGTAAACTGCAAAATATGCAATCTCTCTTCTTGTCATATCATCAACTTGATGAAACACAATATATAAATCATTCTGCCTATCTATAAAGAAATGGCCATCACCTTTCTTATCTTTCCCCCATCCTAAATTAAAATTAGGGATATTAGGTGGAGTATTTTTTACATCCTCTATCCTCATATACTCTATTTTAACAGGGTCTATACCGGTTATTTTCTTAAATATATTTCTAATATCTCCTACTTCATAACCAAAATCAACTAACAAATCTTCCATTTCTCTATATGTTATTCTAAAAGAAATAATACGATACATATTTGACTCTAACTCTTCTAGATATCTTTGATATACACCTGGGGCATTAGTTTTACCCATTGTATTAGCCCAATACGTGCCAAGCATAACATCTTGCAAAATATCATTACTAAATCTGTTTATTTTTTTTACATTTTGTTTATATTCAACTTCGTAACCTATAGAATTTATATCAAAAGACATTTTATTCCTCCGTCAATTTAAATATATCTCCACTACCAATTCTTTTGAGAGCCCCTTTACAGCTAAGTAAATACATCCCGTCACCAAGAGCCTCAATTACCACTGCGTCTACAAAATTACCGGAATCATATACCTTAACATTTTCCCCGTTAGAAAAAGAACCGTTGTCAATACCTATCTCTTGGGTCTTAATTTTTTTATCTTTGTTTTTATTTAGTATTAACTTTATTTTATTACCTACCTTTTTATAGCCCAAAGAATTACCGGAAAGGTCTAAATTAGAATATATAGTATCAGAAATAACAACTTGTGCAGTAGATTTTATTGTATCATCTGATAAAATTAAATTTATTTTTTCCACATCTTTATCTAACTCATTAAGTATTGACAATAAGTCCTCATATGATTTGCCGCTATTGTCACTAGCTAACCTATGAGAAAAATTCTGTTGCACAAAATCTTTTATTTTCTTTTCAAACATTTCAATATTATTATTTTTGAGGACATTAATTATATTTTGAACATTATCAAAAACACCTTCAAAAACACCGCTTTTCACCATCTCAATAAACAATGAGCTATATTGACCAAATTTAGACTTAATATCATAAATTTTTTTCTTCATTTCACTAATAACCACATCTATTTCCTTATCGCTTAACCCACCTAAGTTATACTCTCTAACCAAATATGATCTATTACTCATTATAAAATTATTCCTATCGTTAACCGGCATTTTTTTTAATTTATCCAAAAAATACGAATCATCAATAAGAAAAAAATAATCATTAATTAAATTTTTTTGTTTAATTAATTCATTTGAAAATTTAACAAAGAAATCATCAAAATCCTGAAAACTTTTATTAGACCTAGACCCTTTAACTTGCCTAAAAATAGTTACAAGCAATGCAGACTTAGCAGCTATACTGTTAAATACATCGACTAATGTTTGACTTGTTTCTCTTATTACCGCTTGGTCTATCTTATTTGACCTATAAATACTCTTAATTTTTAATTCTAAATTTCTAAGATAGCTATTAAGATCATAAATATTCTTTATATTAGTAGCCCCTATATACCCAAAATATTCTTTGTCTAATAAAAACATACCATGAAAATTTTCTAAATGCTTAGACATATTATTAATATTGGTATTTATAAGATTAATTCTCTCTAATATAATTTCTTTATCGGCTTTTATATTAGCATAATTAATTTCAGTATTAAATATTTCCCACTTAAATTTATTCATAAAAGCCTTTAACCTGTCGGCCATTCTAGCCATTACATGAACAATTTTCATACCAGAAGACATTTCTATATCATTAACAAAATCATTTAAAGAAGATTCTAATATATCAAAAATCTCATCTATATATATCCCTTTCCTACCAGCCATTTTTTCTTTAAACTTAGAATCAACATCATCAATAAATCTACTTAATGACTTCGAAATCTTTTTTAAACTAGATTTTGTACTGATTTGTCCATAATATGTTTTTAGATTTGAAATAAAAGCACCTATTTCTCTAACGACGTCTTCTGAAACTATTTCTTTTTTGGTATTATCAGCTAAAGGATCAATATCTTCAGAATAAACATTTATTCCTTTTTTATCTTTATTCGCATAAGACGGAGATAAATTAAAATTATATATTCCAGGTGCCACTCCGTCATAAGAGACATCAGCCTCGTCGGTATAAACCTCTTTTATCTCATTAACCATTTCTTTTAAACTACTCTCCATTCCCACAAGAAGACCATATAATGTTTTATTTGTATCATAAATATCTTTTATTTGTTTTTTAAATTCTTCCGCCATGGGCTGAAACTGCACTGATATTGACGAATATTTATTAATAACATTATGTAAAGGAGTAAAATTCAATAAGTACTCAATACTAGCGGTTTTATTAAACATTTTGTTATATAGTTCCTCAAATTCATTGTATTTTTTGTCTAATAAATATTCTTTCATTTTATTTAAATTTTCTCTTACCCGAACTAAATACGGAGGGATCTCAGGGTCAATTTTTTGTACATTTTTATTTTTTTCTTTTTTATTTTCATTTTTTTCGACACCAGCACCAACCAAAATATTTTTAATCTCATCTAGGATATTATCTATTTCCTTAATAATATCAGCATCATTCTCTCTGACTTTATCACTTATAGCTGTAATAGAAGCGTCAAAAACTTTCTTTTTAGATTCTAACTCGTCCGCAATTCTTATTATTTCGTTTAATTTAACATGGTTATTAGCTAAATAATAATTTAAAACTTTTTTTATTTCAGGATAACTCAGCATCGGAATATTATATCCCTTACCCGACTCTGACACAATAGAAGGAGAAGCCAATTCTTCTTCACTTTCTTCTATCCCTAATATTTTTTCCTTATATCCAATAGGTATGACAATCTCGCCCCTCCCTCCTACGCTTTTTTCTCTATTTATGAATTGACTCTTTAAAAAATTTTCTTTAATATCAGAAACCATAATCACAATCCTGCGATATACATCGTATATATCTCCAGTATAGCTTCCTAACGTAATCTCAGTTTCCTCTCCTACCCTTTTAGCCAAAGAAAAACCAGAATAAGATAATTTACTTAAATAACTGATAAAATTTTTATACTTATAATCTACTTCCCTGATAAAAGCAGACCATAACCCTAGCTTATTACCTATTTTCTTTAGTTCAATATCATACTTAGACAATTCTTTAAAATCATTTTGAAATTTGTTAAATATAACATCGTATTCCTTTATGACGTCTTCATTATAAAATTTTTTTTGATTTTTCTTATCGCCACTATACATACTTCCCATGATATCCTTATCTTCCCATCCAGAAAAATTTTCCTCTATATCTTTTAATATTTCTGAAAATTTTTTTTGGATATCATCACTATTACCGTCTATCGTATTACCAATAGCAGCATTTACCTCCGATTTCCTTTTATCAAAATAAGACAATATATCATTTATAAAATTTAGGTATTTTTCTTTATAAACTTTAAATTTTTCTTTATCTGAATTTTCAAACTTTGAAAACAATATAGAGTCACCTTCGTTTCTTAAATAAAAAAACAAACTGTTTATAAATACAATATAATCTACGGCTTTATCTTCTTTTTTAGTAGAAAAATGCTGTACAAAACGTGTAGTAAAATTTTTAATACGATCAATAACACTTTTTATAATAAATGTTTCATAACGAAAAGAATCTGAAGATGATTTATTAATTTCCGACATTTCTACTTTCTCCTTTGGCACCTTTAATTTTTTATTAAACTCATCCCTAGGATTTATGCCAATTAAATTATCTAAATCGCTTAAATTGTCTTCCTTATCATTAATATCGCCTTCAGTGGGATACTGAAAAGGTTTTTCCATATATGGCCCTTCTCCAGGGGCTAATATAATGGCTTTCTTTTTTATTTCCATACTATATCAATATATATTATATGGTTTTTTTAGTATTTAATTTTCCTTTTTTCTAAAAAGAGAACCCGTCAATATTTATACCTTCCTTGTTGGTTGGCATAAAAGTTCCGTCTACTTCAGATGTCCTAAGGTTTTCAGAAACAAACTCACCATTATTCAAAAGACCATTATCTGCCCCGCCTTGCCCACCGCCATAACCTAAAAGCATTTTAAAAGCCAAAACACAAGCCACCACCATATCATTATGTTTACCAACCAGATGGTCAACCTTGCTCCCGTCAAATATTTGAAGGTCTTTCAATTCTCTATATAACTTATCATTCTTAGGTAATATAACCTTGCCAGCGTAAAGATAGCGTCTAAATATTTGATAATCATCAAAATCAATCTTTACGGTTGAAGACTCTACTCCAGAAGAATTTAATTTCTGTATAATCAAAGCAGAGTTATGAACAACTATCCCTGGACATATAACAAAATTATTATACCCAGGCACATGCAAATCATACACTGGCTCTTTTTGGGTATACGAAAAAGTACTAGCTACAAAAAATCTGTCCCTCATAACTGCCGGCATTAGCTCATCTCCCTTACTTAAAAACTGCGCCTCTATATATTCACCATTCTTTAATAAGAACTTATGTTCAGGAGTACATTTAACTACGGTAAAATTTCCATGTGTAACGGAATATATTTCTATACCAATAATTTTAGCGGCATCATATGTTTTTTTAGCAATTACGCCACTAGCAACACGGCATTTTCTAGCATCAAGGTCAAATGCCCTAACTGAAAGTTTTCCTTCAAAGCGTGGCTGAGTCAGCGTCTTTATTCTTAAATACTCCCCAAATCCAGCTAACACCATGGTTTCACCTACTAAACAATTCCAATGGTCTCCTCCAACTTTTATTACGTTTATATGCTTAATAATATCGTTCAACACATCTTCGAAATTTGAAAATGAAACCTTATATTTTTTAGCATAATCAGGTTCCCAATCGGTAATGAGATCTATTACAACCTTATCATTATCAACATGCCCTACCGTAAGAACGGTAGAATCCTGCGTTTCTCCAAGGTCGAATGCAACAACATATTTTTTATTTGACAAACTAGGATATGAAATTATTGATTTACAGACCTTTTGGTCAGATATATAATTTGAAAACTGAAATAAATTATTCTGCCCCTGCATAGCCATTTCAAGTTTCTCTACCTGACCAAAAAACGGACTCTCATGTTTAGGAGGATCGCAAAGATAGGCAGATTTTGCAAACATTGGATCCTCGTTAAAATCGTCAAAAAAATCCATTGGAATCTTTTTGCCTTCAAATTCAAAATACTTGTCTGAGAATTTCCCCTTTGGCAAAACTTCCCAAGTAGCAGACTTGTCGGCATAAAAGCTGAGACTTTGCTTAGCTTTCTCATACATAGACATTATAAAACTTTCACTACTTCTAGGATAGCTCAAGATAAAACCCTTAAATTTATTGCCATACCTAGATTTAGCAGAAGATCTAAGCGTTCTAAATATCTTTAAGGCACTTCTTGTCTCACCTTTAAAAGCATCCGCTTCGTCTAAAACGAAACATATTGGGCTTTTACCTTCGGAAGACTCAGCTTCAGAATTGCCACTAAACATTCTAATATTCTTAGGGAATAATATCGCCTCATTCGTGATAGTAACCTTGTTTAAAAAATCTACCGTATTTTCATTCTGAGCGCTAAAATATCTTCCATTTACAACTATATCCCATCTCTTCTTAAGCCATTCCCAATTTAATACAAACCTTTTTAATATTTCAAAATAAACAACCTGAGCTTGTTCCTTACTTGAAGCAACGTTTATCATGTCCAAAGAAGCATTGTCCGATAACTTAAAATATCTTTGAGGGAACCTCATGTTTAATAATATATATGTTAAATATAATTGAACCAATGCAGACAAGGTATCTTTCCCCGAACCCTTCCCCCATACAAGACATGCAATGTTTCTTTCGTTGTTGAAAACTTTTTTTGCGTCATTTCCCAACATATACTCGGCCATCTCAAGCTGTTTTTCTGACAATGGTGGAAAATTGGCATGTTCTGGAGATGCGCAAAAATCTTTAAATGAAAGGAGATTTTGGTCTTCCCAAAATGAAGGGTCGTCTTCAGGCGAGTAATTCGGATCAAATATTCTATCTACGTCATTTCTTCTAGCCACCTTCTCTACGGTAGACTGTATATCTGAAAATATATCAATCTTCTGCTTTTTCTTGGGTTGATTCGCCATTTTCGTTTCTCCTTATAGCTTCAATGTCTTCTGGTTCTTTAGGTGTCTCAGGATTGATTAATGGTTCTATTGCATTCATAAACTTTTGTCTTGCAATATCTCTCTCATCGGCTTTTATATATGGGAGGAAGATATTTATTGCGGCAATAACTATTTTCTTTCCTATATTCAATAATACGGACCTTCTAAGGTCTTCAAACTGATTTTTTAACAGAGAAGCCTTGATCGTATCAACTCTTTTTAAGTACTCGGCAATTCTTTTGTCATAAGAATCTTCTGTCGGGTCTGCAATTGCAAGAGAATGCAATTCTCTAATTCTAGAATAAATCATATTTAAATCTTCGTTAGCCTTTTGAAAAGAAAAAAAACCAGACAACCTATCCACCTCAGATACAGGCGGCATTTCTTTCTTGTTCAAATCTTTGGCCGCATCTGCTATCCTGTGTATAAGCCCTCTGCATTGCATTAAATATTCTCTTTTATAAGCAATAACATCGGCTAAATTTAAAACCTCTTTATGCTTGTCAAGTGCATATAAACATATATCGTGGTCGGACATACCCCCTATAATCTTGCTTTCTATATCCAACCTATTTTTAGAATTTGCTATTTTCGAAGAATCGCCAAGTTCCATATATTCATACCCCTATTTTCAAATTGAATTTCAAACATATTGCCAGCTTGCAAATTGCTTCCGAAAAAGACCGACCATATGCTACTTTATCCAAACAAGAAACTTTATATACAGATATAGGATTTTTATTAAACATAAATTTATATTTAACTGCTTCGTTGAAATATCTTTCTCCTAAAGAAACTCCAACGTCACCATAATTTAAAAGTATATAAGAAAAAACCAAATTTGAAGAGCCAAAGTTTTGAGAGACCTTAGGTAACATCGTATCACCTTCATCTAAATGCCCCTCTATGACCTCGGACACAACAAACCAATCAAGTTCATTGCTTTGATATTGTTGCAGCATATCCACCGGATTTTTTTTCATAGGTCTATAAACAATTCATTGTCTGACTTAGGTAGGTCTTTTTTAACTTCTGTTTTCTTTTTCTCTTTCCCGCCAAACTCTGTTATTGACAATTCGTTTTCATTACATTCTTTGACCTCAACATTCCTTGCAATAAACATTTTAGGCTTGTAAGAATCAAGAACCTTATCCAACTCTGCAATCGCCTTCTCTCTCATCTCGTAATAGCTATTGGCAGATATTACACTAGTACGATATGCATCATACATATTTTTATTCTCTTTAGGAAATCTAAACATTACGGCAAAATCCTCATCCTCAAATCTGGGATCAACTATTATACCTACTACAAATTTAAACTTGCTATTCATAATCCACCAAATTTCTTTTCATAATCTTTAAGATTGTATATATCATACACATTTTTTTCACAATTGTAAACCCTAACTTTGGCATTTCCATAAGGGTCATAAAACAATACCGGATTCTTACATCTGAAAATTAATGAAGAAGTATCTAAATTTATTTTGGGATTTGTTTTTCTTCTCTCAGCAAATTCTTTTAATACCCTAGTATAACATCTCTTACAAAACTTATCTTTATACATAAATATTATATATTTTTTTTATTGTATAAAATAATTTTTTACAAGATACTAGTATTTAAGAACCTACTATCTAAATAATTATATTCCAGTATTTTTATATTCCTACAGGACTATATTTCTGAATTTATTTAATCCTAAGTTCTGATATTCTGAATTCTTTAAATTCCAAAATTTCTTAAATTCTGTATTTTGAATTCTGGAAAGTACAAAACAGCTAAGACGAAAGTACCAGAACTGACTTAAGATAAGCTTAACTGACTTTTTTTAAAAACCCAGCTGCCTTACCCTGCTACCCCGTCCGTCAGGACGGTTGTAGACCAGCCCCTGGATATTATTTATAATATTATTATTATTTATAATATTATTATTATTTATAA
>CAYXOL010000046.1:0-41735 GCA_964467165.1 uncultured Clostridium sp. | reverse complement strand
TGAATTATTTTTTTTATAATATTATTAATATTACCAATATCTATACTTGAATTATTCATTATTATACCACCCGCTTTTATTGATTTTTTAATAACAAATAAAAACCTTAAACTATATCCACATAGTAATAAAAAACATAAACTATAGTAGATTTTTTATCTACAATACATATATCGTCTAATTTCTACATTCCCTAAGTGAAATTAGCGCTTTTTATTAAATTTTATTTTTTTAGCTATTGTCAAATTAAAAATTACATAATATTAGAAAAAATTGAAAGCAATAAAGCTCCCCAATGCTAAAAATGGCCCGAAGGGTATTTGATCCTTTCTTTTTTTTATTTTAAAAAGTAATAATACTACGCTTATAATAGAAGCCAGAGCAAAGGCTATAGGTAATGCAACTAAAATCCCTTTAGCGCCTAAAAATATTCCAAGCACGAACATCAATTTAATATCTCCACCACCTAGCGCTCCAGGTACAAGTGCTAAGAGAAAAAGCAATCCCCCTCCAAGTAGCATCCCATAAGCTGCACTTATAAAAGAAATATTATCAATAAATGAAAAAAGAACACCCATTGCTAATGTGAAAATAATTATTTTGTTAGGAATAATCTGATGCTCCATATCAATAAAAGAAACAACAATTAGTATAGAATTTAACACTAAAGCTTTAACGAAGATAACGTTTATTCCAATTTGCAAAAAAGAAATTACAGATACTAAGCCACTAATTAAAATCACTATAATATCTCTAGTTGTAAATCCGGCATATTTTTTAATTTTTCCTGAATCCATAATACTAATTATGTTTTCTGTATTCTTTTTGATTGCAACTATATTGGAAATTTTATTTATTACTACAGATAAATAAAATCCAGTCACGAGTCCTCCTAAAAAAAACACTATAGCCATATTTGCCCCCCTATATAATTTAGAAACTTGATATTCTTATGTGTTCACTATTTCTTATTTACTACTCTTAATTATATTTTTAAATAAAAAAAATAGTATATAAAATTTATTATATACTATTTCATATATTTTCTCGAATAGAAAAATCATGTGTAAAAATATCGTTACATAACAAATAAAACTACATAATATCCTCCCATAATACTTAATCCCAAAGGTAATCCAAACTTCATCCATTCGGAACTCTTTATCTTAAGTTTTCCTGCTGCAATGATATTAGGAATATTTCCTGGAATCATCATTCCTCCACTGATAAGCAATCCAATAATTATTGAGTTTATTTGATTTGTACTCATCTTTGTACTTATTTCTGCTGCAGCAAGTGTTGCATTATCAAGAACAGCTGAGGACATATTAATCCAATACAAAAAATCACTATTTAATTGTATGATATAGTTGTCTACTAGAGGTCTAAACCCTGCGCCAAGCATTTCTAATGCAATAATGAATATATAAATATCAAGTGCTTTCAAAAAAATGATTTTATTTGATTGTTTTTCAATTTTTAATTTCATATCATCTAATGGATCATCGTACCTATTTCCAAATAAGGATCCAAATATCCCCAACAGAACCACAGCAGGAATGATATATTTGCCAAGATGAGTCAGCATATACCAAAAATTTAAATGTAATTTAGTAGCAATGATTGTAGATAAAGGTTCACCAATTGGCGTTAATATGGATCCTAACCCAATAGAAAAACATGCAATTATGGTTATTTTAATTTTATGATTTTTACTAATAGGAAGCATTTCAACAATTTCAACTAAAAAAAGTGCGGATATTATAGCTGTTATAAGGCTTGATATTAATCCTATAATGACGATCATAAGAAAAACAAATAATCTCAATGGTACACGGGTTAAAATATACTCTATTATCTTTTGGATATATTTATTTGCGTATCTAAACAAAAAACTACCAATTAAAACAGCACCTGTTATCAAATATAAGAAGCGATCTTCTAAAACCTCTAAAAAGAAATGTACACTATTTGACTTCGAGATAATTATTGCTAAAATTCCCATTATAAAAAGAAAAATTTCAATATTCTCCTCCAATTTTTTTACTGTTAACGGCAATACTAAAATTAATATTAATACTACAAATAAACCAATATACATTTTTACCTCATTCCTCTCAATGCTTAGTTTTTGCTACTTACTTTACGTATATAGCAAATAGCAATAAATATGCCACAATTTATTTTACGAAAAACGAACGTTTATAAGCCATTGATTTTCAATGTTTTATAACTTTAATTCATTTTATTTCAAATAAAGCAAGTATATTTTCTCACATTCAAACGTACCAAAACGATACACTAAATCGTTTACACCATTGATTTGATGTATCATTTTGGAACAAGTGTACCGCATTGATACAGAATCTATAATTATATAATGTGGTATTGCATATCATGTTTAAGGTTAATCATTATTTTAGTGTAAAGAATTCTATAAACCGCTGCATTATTATTTTTACATCTTTTTGTTATGTTTTATTAACTGTATCTTTATGTTAGAATTTATTATATTATTAATATATCCAGAAACTTATTTCCAATAAGCTAAACAAGTTTCTAGATAGATCCCACGAATTTATTAAATACAATATGATAAATTGCTTATATAAAAAAAGGATGATGAAAATGAGATTCAAAAAAAATTCCTTGCAAATCAAATTGATGATGGTTTTTACAATTCTTGCTGCGGTACTGCTAGTAAGTGTTGGTTTCTTATTTTTCCAAAGTACTAAACAAGCTATTAATTTTTCAAATGAAAAAGAATTTATTACCTTAGCACAAGAAACCTCAAATAAAATTGAAAGATACATGTTCGAGCGATATGGAGATATTCAAGTTATGGTAACTTCTCCCCTATTAAAAAAAGATCAGATAAAAAAGGACGTAAAGCTTAAATATTTGAATAGTGTAAGAAATGCTTATAAGGCATATGATTATATTTTCATAACTGATGCCGCTTCTAATATAGAAGTGTTTTCTGGAGAACCTCAGACCGATGTTGCTTACAAAGAATTCTTACCTACAGTTTTAAAAGGTAAAAATTTTGTATCTGATTTTACATATTTCCCTGATACAAAATCCTATGGAGTATATTTTGCCTCTCCAATAATTGATGAAAACAATAAAATTACTGGGGCAGTGGTTGAAAGAATGAATTTCAATGCAATTTCAGACATTGTAAAAAACGTACACTTAGGTATTAAGGGGTATGCCTATATTGTAGATATGCATGGCAATAGCATATTTAATCCTTCAAAGGATATTATAAATACAGGAATTTTCACAGCTGAAAATAATCAAATATTCTTCACGGTACATAATCAAATAAAATATTTTTCTGCTTACTATCCTATAAGCAAATATGAAAGCCAGAAAAACACTTGGAATATTGTAGTAGAACAGCCTGTAAATGAAGCTTTTAAAATCACCTATAGTCTTAGAAATTATACTATTGTAATTGTGATTTTTTCTGTATTCATAGTATTTATTCTAGTGTCACTTTTATCAATAAAAATAACCAAACCTATTAAGACATTGGTTAGGCAAACCCAAAATATAGCTGAAGGATACATTGAGAAAAATATAATGATAGACAGTGGTGACGAAATAGGAAGTCTTGCGGAATCTTTTAACATTGTTTTGGATAACCTTAAGGCTATGATGCAACAGATAATACAAATTTCTGGTGAAGCAGCTTCCCTTGCAGAAATTAGGCAATACACCGGGGAATTTTTTAAAAATATTCCAAGTGCCCTAATCACTATAGATAACAGGACTAAAATTACTAGTTTTAACAATGAAGCTAGTAATATAACCGGTATAAGCGAAAAAGATATTTTAAATAAGTCTGTTACTGATTCTTTTGATATTAATATACTTCCCATAATTAGATTATTACTTCAAGGACTTGAAAAAGACATAATCTATATTAAGCATATTATAAAGATTAAAGGAAGCATGGGAATTGAAACTCCTATAATGATCAACACTTCTCTGCAAAAGGATGTAAACGGAAAAACACTTGGGGTAATTGGAGTTTTCCGAAGTGTGGAAGAAATAAAACAATTAGAAGAAAGTGCTATAAGAGCTAAGAATTTAGAGTCCCTAGGTGCTATGTCTGCTGGTATGGCTCACGAATTAAGAAATCCTCTTACCTCCATAAAGGGATATGCACAGTATATAAAGTCAGAACTTGGTGAATCTAGTGACCTTAATGAAGATATATCAATAGTAATCGACGAAGTTGATAGACTAAACACTATTATTGATAGATTTTTAGATTTTGCAAGACCTAAGGAATTAAATATTGAACTCTGCAATATTAATGAAGTTCTAAAGCTTGTGGTAAAGCTTATAAGTAAAGAAATGCTTCCCCAAAATATAGATATAATAATGGATATAAGTAATGTTCCCCTTATCCTATTTGACTTTGAACAAATAGAACAAGTTATATTAAATATTTCAATGAATGCTATTCAGTCAATGCCAAATGGCGGAATATTAACAATTCGTTCAATTTTCCTTCAATCCTCTAACATTATAGAAGTTACGCTTCAAGATACTGGTGTTGGCATTTCTGATGCTAATCAGAATAAAATATTTGAGCCTTTCTTCACAACAAAAACCAAAGGAACTGGACTCGGTCTTGCAATTTGCTCTAGAATAGTTGAAAATCACAATGGAGTAATAGAAGTTTTAAGTACCACGGAAGTAGGCACTACATTTACAATAAAGCTACCAGGGCCTCAAAAATAGGATGGTGATTTAATGACAAAATACTCGATATTAATAGTAGATGATGAAGAAAATGTTAGAAAACTTTTACAGAAAATTTTTCTGAAAGAAAATTATATAACTCATACCGCTTCAAATGCCGAAGATGCTTTGCATATTATAGACACATTTCAAGTTGATGTAGTTATCACAGATATTAAAATGCCAGGTATTAGTGGAATAGAACTACTTAATAAAATAAGAGAAATAGATACTTCTATTCAAGTAATTATGATTACAGCCTTTGCAACATTAGAAACTGCGATTGATGCCTTAAAAATGGGTGCCAAGGATTATATTACAAAGCCCTTTAACCTAGAGGATATTTTGTTTTCGGTAAGAAAATTAATCCATAGTATTGATATTACAGACATTGTAGACTCTCAATCGAAAAACAGTATAGATAATATCAATAAATCTTTATCAAGTAATAATCTTTCAATGAGAAATACTATAGATATGATATCTCGTGTTGCCAATACAAAGTCTACGGTTATGATATATGGCGAAACTGGTACAGGTAAGGAACTTGTTGCCCATTCACTTCATTATCTCAGTTCAAGAAATGATAAACCTTTTATTAAAGTTAATTGTGCAGCTATTCCAGATTCACTATTGGATAGCGAGCTCTTTGGGTACGATAAAGGTGCATTTACAGGTGCAGCAGTTAAAAAGCCTGGGAGATTTGAGCTTGCAAATGGAGGTTCCATATTCCTAGATGAAATAGGCGATATTACTCCATCAGTACAAGTTAAACTTCTTCGCGTACTTCAAGAAAGAGAAATTCAGCATCTAGGTGGTATTAAGCCTATTAAAATTGATGTAAGAATTATAGCAGCCACAAATAGAAATCTTGAAGAACTAGTAAAAACGCAAATGTTTAGAGAAGATTTATACTATAGATTAAATGTTGTTCCGATAAATTTACCGCCTCTGAGAGAGAGGAAGGAAGATATATTAATGCTCACAAATAGTTTTTTAAGTAAAGCTTCAGTAATATCTGGCAGAGAAAAAAAACAGTTAACTGAAGATGCTTTAAAATATCTAATTAATTTTAACTGGCCGGGTAATATACGCGAATTAGAAAACATTATTGAGAGATGTGTTGTTGTAACCTCAACAGATATAATATCAAAAGAAGATTTACCTACATATATTACAAGCTATGATCCGGTGAATACCATTGAAAAGCACTGTGATTCACTAGATACTGTGATTGATAATGCAGAGAGAGAAGTGTTGATCAAATCTCTAATCCAATGTGGTGGTAATAGAACAAGAGCTTCAGAACTATTAGGCATAAGCCGAAGATCACTACACAGAAAAATAATAAAATATAATATAGAAAATTGATACTGATAATGAGACAATCTTGTCGCTACTGCGCGATATTGTCTCATTTTTTTGTCGCAATTTATCATGTTAACGTATTCAACCTATATCTCATCCACTGATATAGGTTAAATAAAATATAATTATATGGGAGATTATCTGGCACACATATTGCTCTATAGAAACTAAACACTATTATTATTACGACAGGAGGAATTTTATATGTCACAAATTAATTCAGGCGATACCGCTTTCGTCCTTATAAGTGCAGCACTTGTTTGTCTAATGACACCAGGACTTGCATTTTTTTATGGGGGCTTGGTAAGAAAAAAGAACGTGCTCACAATTATGATGCAAAGTTTTATTTCCATGGGTGTAGTTACTACCATATGGATTTTGGGTGGGTTTAGTCTCGCCTTTGGTCCAGATATTCACGGTATGATAGGTACTCTTAAGTATTTTGGATTACAAGGAGTTGGAATTACTCCAAATCCAGCCTATGGTCCTACTATACCATTTTTAACCTTTTTCACTTACCAACAAATGTTTGCAGTTATAACTCCCGCTCTTATAACTGGTGCTTTTGCAGATAGAATTAACTTTAAAAGTTATTTAAAATTTCTTGTGTTTTGGAGCATACTAATATATATCCCACTATGTCACTGGATTTGGGGCGGTGGATTCCTACAGAAACTAGGAGTAGTAGACTTTGCTGGTGGTATTGTTGTCCATGTTAGCGCAGGTATGGCAGCTCTTGCATCAGTTTTCTTTGTAGGAAAAAGAAAGATTACACCAGGTGAAAATATTGCTCCACATAATATTGCCTTTGTGGCTTTAGGTACTGGACTTCTATGGTTTGGGTGGTTTGGTTTCAATGGTGGAAGTGCTCTTGCAGCTAACGGTATTGCAGCTACGGCCTTCATTAATACTGATATAGCTGGTTCTATAGCTATGGTGACTTGGCTTCTAATATCATGGAAATTCGAAAAAAAGCCGACTTTAATTGGCACTCTTACTGGAGCAGTTGCAGGCCTTGCAACAATAACCCCTGCTGCAGGTTATGTAAGGCCTTGGGCTGCAGTTATCATTGGAATATCGGCTTCTGTAGTGTGTTATTTAGCAGTTGAGTTTAGAAAAAAACTGCAATGGGATGATGCTCTTGATGTTTGGGGAGTTCATGGTGTAGGTGGTATCCTTGGTTCCATCCTAGTTGGTGTCTTTGCGGAGTCACAGGTTAATGGAGTAAATGGTTTAATGTTTGGGGACACCCACCAATTCTTAATTCAATTATTCGCTGTAGTCTTTACTGGAATATATGCTTTTGTTGTTACTTATCTAATATTATGGGTATTAAATAAATTTCATCCAGTAAGAGTTAGCGAAGATGAAGAGATGAAAGGCCTGGATAGTTCACTTCATGGTGAAAATGCATATGAATTTTTAAGTGAATAACCAAATAATCATCTTTGTATTTTAATTGAATACATAGAAAAATAACCAGTATAAATCTGAGTATCAGATATTGTACTGGTTATTTTTATTATATTAACATTAACATTTTTCATATATTTACGTATACTAAAATTATAGTGAGTTTCCATTTAAAAATCTTATCTTTAAGCTTAGTTTTTACAATTTTTAAAAATAATGAATAAGGAGAAAATCTATGAGCATGTTAACGAATAATGTGAAAAGCGAAACCATTAAATCAAGTGAAGAAGCAATAACAAGTAACGGTGGCAATATTCATCAAGATTTTCATATAAATATTCATGATGGAAAAGGCTTTTATGAAACAGGAAGCAATAATACTTTTTGGTCGACGTTAATTATTACTGCTAAAATCCTTCAGCCTCAAACCGGAATTTGGACAATTATAATTAAAGATAAGGCCAATAAAAATTTAATAGTTTATGAAAATCATCATATGTTACATGATAATGCAATTTCATTCAAATATAAAACAGGCTTAAAAGTAAATTTTTTAATAGAATCTACTTGGACAAATCCTAAAGACACAATTCTAAGTGGAGAATTATCTATTACCTACTAGTTTAACTTTTCCCTATCATAATCGATGATTTAATTGAATTCTGTTATTTTTTATAATATAATTAGTTGACTTATAGTAAAGGGGGATAAAGCTTTATGAACCTTGAAAAGAAAACTGCTGATGATGGAATACTAAAAAAACAAAAGATAAAAGATAAACTCTTTTCATCTTTAAACCTGAAGAACGATAGAGATTTTAAGCTATTTTTGATTGTTGGACTATTCACAGGAATAGCAAGCGGGATAAACTCTACGGTATTTAATAACTTTTTAAGCGATACATATAAATTAACAGCGGCTGCCAGAGGTATTGTAGAATTTCCTCGTGAGCTACCAGGTGCTCTAATAGTTGTAGTGCTTGGAATACTTGCATTTCTTGGGGATATAAGAATAGCCATGGTGGGAATGACTTTTGCAGCACTTGGAATGCTAGGCCTTGGTTTATTTTCCCCAACTTTTGCCACTATGCTTTTATGGATGATGTTACTTAGTCTCGGCACTCATATTTTTATGCCCCTATCCGCCGGCATAGGTATGAATCTTTCGGAGCATGGTAATTATGGTGCAAGACTAGGAAGATATAGCGCATACAATCTAATTGCAACCATTGTGGGTTATTCAATTGTATGGTTTGGATTTAAATACTTTAAGCTTACATATCAGATAGCCTTTGTACTAGCTTCTATTTTTTATATTTTTGCAGCATTTTTTCTTGGTTTAATGAAATCCAAAAAACCTAAGAAAAAAAAGATAACCCTTGTTTTCAAAAAGAAATATACTCTATACTATTGTCTTAGTGTAGTTAATGGTGCCAGAAAGCAAATTTTTTTAACCTTTGCTCCCTGGGTGCTTATCCAAGAATTCCATGTTGATCCTCCTACTTTTGCTATACTGGGATTAATAATTGCCGTATTAAGTATTTTTACAAGGACCATTGTTGGGGATGCTATAGACAAAAGAGGCGAAAGATTTGTACTTTCCCTAGAAGCTACAGTTCTTATAGTAATTTGTATAGGTTATTCTTTTGCTGCTAAGTTATTTTCACCAAGTGCTGCTGTGATAATTATTGCAGCGTGTTACGTTATAGATAACTCACTAAGCGTAGTAGAAATGGCAAGATCTACTTATGTAAAAAAAATTGCTATATGTCCAGAAGACGTTATACCTACACTTTCTGCAGGCACCAGCTTTGATCATGTAATAGCTATGTCAATCCCCTTTGTAGGTGGTATTTTATGGTCAACCATGGGCTATCAATACGTTTTTATAGTTGCTGCATTCATTGCTACTTTAAATCTGTTATTATCTCTAAAAATTAAAATTAATTAAAAGAAAACGCCATTAAATCTTCTGACTTAATGACGCTTTCTTATATTTAAACTTGGTCATAAACTTTTTCCAATAACTCAAAAAAATCTTCTTGATTTTTCCGTTCTAAATATGTGTCTATAAGTGCTTGGGTAGACATTTTATTTAGCCCTTTATATCCATTATCCAAAATATCTGTTAAAACCTTTATAAAATAGTCTTTGCTTTTATCTATATCCTTAAGCATCTTGTCGGATATATCTTGTATTAATTCTTCTTTTAAACTTTCGCGTAATCTTTCTGTATATTCCTTCATAAGTATTTGTGTTTCTTCAGGATATGAAGAAAAGTCTCCAGACATTATATCTCGAATATTCATTTTGGACACTCCTTAGCAATTTCTGTTTTTGAAGCATATTTTATCATAAAATAGATATTAATTATTCGTATGAGGTTCTTTTACTACAATAATTCCAAGAAGTCCCGGTCCTGTATGAACTCCGGCTACAGGGCTTATTTCACCAAATGATAACCTTGTAATGTTTGGAAGAGAGGCAATCATTTCAGAAAAGGGCTTTACTTCTTCATAAGCCCCACCATGCATAACCCAAATTTTACAGGGAGATATATTAAGTGCTTCTCTTGCTATATCTACTAGCTTACTTGTGGCTTTCTTTTTCCCCTTTGCTTTTGCAAAAGTATAGTACACACCGTCACTATTAATTGAAATTATAGGTTTTATATTTAATATTTCACCTATAGTACCAGAAACTTTACCTATTCTACCACCCTTAATTAGATATTTAAGGGTATCTACGGCGTAGTAAACCCTTACTCTACTTCGTATTTCCGGAAGAGCTTCTACAATTTCATCAAAACTCTTTTCTGCCTTTAGCATTTCTCCGCATTCTTCAACTATAGCCGCTTCACCAATAGTTAGTGACTTAGAATCAAAAACGCAGGTTTCTATAGATGGGTGATTTTCACTTACTAATCTCAATGTATTATATGTTCCTGATAAATTTGAAGATATTATTATTGCGATAGCATGAGTATACCCCTCTTCTTCAAGCTTTAAATACATGTTTTCCATATCTTGCATTGAGGGTAATGAGGTTGAAGGGATTTCATATACAAAATTATCATAAACCTCTTTTGGAGTAATAGTTACTCTGTCAATATACTCTCTGTCCTTATATATTATTCTTAGAGGAAGTACTTTTAAATCGTACTTTTCAATCATTTCCTTATCAACATCGGAAGTACTGTCTGTAATAAGCGCAATCTTATTCATTTTAACTTCACCTTTCTACAATGAAAATTTTTAACTAACAATAAGGCATTAAGTAAGCTAGGTCAAAACGCCTTAATCTTTCAATATTTTACTAGTTACCAACATTATATCCTTATCTGCCTATAATTAAAACAATTTTATTGTACAACAGAATAACCAATTTACTGACTATTTCTTTTGAGAATGCTTAACCACATAATTTTACACTCCTAAACATATACTTCTTATAGATATAAATTCAGTAAAAGTTTCATTTTTAATTGTATTATCATAATATTCTCACTATATAAAAACTACAAAAAGATATATAATAATATTAAGTTTCTAATATATTAATTGTGGAGGATTAAATGAAAATGGAAAATAACTTCATGAAAACCCAAAGACGCATTGGTTATTCCCCTCTTAAACAAACTCTCCCAAAGGTCTATGAGGATTTGGGATTTATGTGTGGTCTAGAGGTCCACCAGCAACTAAAGACAGAAAAAAAACTCTTTTGTCACTGTAACGCAGGTATTTATCAAAAAGATGGACAATATGATGCCGAGATAATAAGACATATGAGGCCAACCTTAAGTGAGATGGGTGGATACGATGGCACTGCACTAATGGAGTTTAAGACTAAAAAGACCATTGTTTATCGTATTGCCAATTTAACCACCTGCACCTATGATATTGATGATACTCCACCCTTTAAGATAAATCAGCAGGCCCTAGGAATTGCCTTAGAGGTTGCCACGCTTCTTAAAACAAACATTGTGGGTGAGCTACACATCACACGTAAACAATACCTAGATGGAAGTATCCCTGCTGGCTTCCAGCGTACAGCCATAATTAGTATTGAAGGTCAGATTCCTTTGAAAAATAAAATAGTTAGAATCATTCAACTAAGTATTGAAGAAGATTCCTGCCGTGAAATTTCAGACATAGGTCATGTTAGATCATATACTACCGACCGTTTGGGTATTCCCCTTATAGAAACAGTTACTTATCCTGATATGAAAACACCAGATGAAGTGGCCGAAGCTGCCAACTATATCCGCTTTCTCAACCGTAGTACTGGTAAAGTAAGGACAGGAATTGGAGCTGCTAGGCAGGATGTTAATGTTAGTATCCATGGTGGAACACGAATAGAAATTAAAGGTGTATCTCATATAAGCTACATTCCTGAATTAGTTCACAATGAAGCTTTCCGCCAAAAGAGTCTCCTAGAAATCCGAAGTGATCTTTTAGATCGGATGCCAGACTTCCAAAATTGGAGAATTACTCATCTAATCCTTAAGGGTGACAATATTTCTCCTGTAACAAGTATCATTAAAGATGATTTTAATATACAACATAGCATAGTTGCTGTTAATTTACCAGGTTTTAAAAACATTCTCTCATTTTTTACTGGACCATATCGAATGTTTTCTGATGAGATTTCTGACAGATTGAAGGTTATTGCATGTATAGAAAAACCAAATATGACTCATTCCGAAGACTTTCGCTGCGAAAATCAGAATAATGCTTTTGAATATTTGCGTAAATTACTCAATTCAAAAGTAGATGATGCACAGATTCTCTTCTGGGGTCCTGCTAATGATATTATCACCGCTTTAGATTCTATTGAGGAACGATGCAGACTAGCTTTTATTGGAGTACCAAATGAAACTCGTAAATCTCTTTCCAGTGGCATCACTATGTTTGAACGAGTACTTCCAGGTGCCGACCGCATGTATCCGGACACAGATTCAGCACCTATTTCCATTAGTCAAGAGCTTATAGATATTGCAGGCATGGATTTACCCACTGATGTTGTGGTCCAAATTGAAAAATTAAATAATTGGAATATACCAGCAGATACTTTTTTCTATATTCTAAGGTACAATCTGGTTCCTCTTATAAAAAGGATTTACGATGATTTTAATATTGAGCCTAAATTTGTAGCCATTCTATTAGGTCATAAACTTAAATCGCTGCAAGGAAAATTCAAAATAGATTTACCCTTTGATTTTGAAATAATATATAAGCTGTTCGCGTTCATAAAAGAGCAAGAAATAAAATTTGAGCTTATATACAAGATGCTACCTATTCTATATAAACAGCCTACGATGCAAATGAATTATGTGTTAAAAGCTATATGCTTTTCTAAGTCTACACCTGAGAGTATATTATCGCTTATCCCAATTATGAGGGTAAGATTTAAAAAATTAAAAACTTCAAAGAATGCAGAAGCAGAACTTAACTGGATTATGAAAAATTTACAAGATAAAGCCATTGGAAATATGCCTCTCCATGAACTTGCAATGGCAATTCGTAAAGGAGGCCTAGATATTAATGAGTGATGTCTTAAAAGGTTACAAGGGTAAGGCACTAGAGGTCTTAAAAGGTTTCAATATGCGCATTTGGAGCGAAGCTTCAATAACAACTTCAAGAGGTGATTTTAAAGGAGTTTTGCTTCCACGTTCAGAAAATGATGATGAGTTTCATATTGTAATTAAGCTAGCTACTGGCTATAACATAGGCATAGCTGTTGAGACCATTCAAGACATGAAAGAATATAATTTCAAAGAAATAAAGTATAAAATTCCTGAAAGAGAATTCCCTATTTCTAAGAACAAACACAATATCAAGCTTCTAGGAACTGGAGGTACAATCGCCTCTCGGCTTGATTATAGAACTGGAGCAGTTATTCCAGCTTTTTCTCCTGGTGAATTATATGGAGCTGTTCCTGAGCTGGCAGATATATGTAATTTAAGCACAGAGAAACTTTTTGCAGTTTTCTCTGAAAATATGGGACCACATGAGTATATAGTGCTTGCTAAAGCTATTGGTGAAGAAGTAAAAAAAGGTACCCACGGCATTATGATTGGGCACGGAACTGATACTATGAGTCATACAGCTGCGGCATTATCATTCATGGTTCAAAACTCCCCTATTCCCATTGTCATAGTAGGTTCTCAACGCTCCTCGGATAGGCCTTCTTCAGATGCTGCTCTAAATTTAATTCATGCTGCTAAAGCCGCTACGGATTCAGATATTGCTGAGGTTATGGTGTGTATGTTTGGACCAACCTCTGATGAATATGGATTATTGCACCGCGCTGCAAGAGTGCGTAAGATGCATTCCTCCTACCGTTCCACTTTCCGTACCATTGGGGACATACCACTTGCAATGGTAGATAGACAGAAAGTAACGCCCCTAAGGCAGGATTACAATCACCGTCGTAATGATGAAAACGTAACTATAAATGCCGTATTCGAGGAGCGTGTAACCTTATTGTACTATTACCCCAACATGAACCCAGATATAATTGATTCCTTGGTTAATCTTGGTTATAAAGGAATTGTTATAGCAGGTACAGGCCTTGGCCATGTTAACAAACTGATATATCCAGCTATTAAGCGTGCGGCGTTAAAAGGCGTTGCTATTTATATGACAGTGCAAACACTATGGGGATATGTTAACATGTTCGTATACGATACAGGAAGAGACCTAATGACTATGGGAGTTATACCTTCTGAAAACATGCTACCTGAAGTTGCTTACATAAAGTTAGGTTGGGCACTTGGACAAACCTCTGATTTAGCAAAAGTTAAAGACATTATGCTAACACCCATTTCTGGTGAGATTACAGAGAGAGAACCTTATAACGGTTATCTAATTTACCAAGGCGGAATTCCTGAGGTAGAGGAATTCATCAAGAAATTTCATAAATAAATTAAACCCTCATCCAGACTATTGTTAAAATTAACCATCTATAAAAAAAATTAGAGGACTCACACCACCTATTGTAAATACACAAGTTTATTGATATAATATACAAACATATATGACAAATAAATTTATATGTGGAAGGTAGTGTTTTATATGGGATTTTTACGCTGGTTAGGTGGAATAGTAGTATTCTTTTGGATTTTGGGAATTATATTTAAAATTGGTGGTGGTATGATTAATACCTTGCTTATAGTGGCTGCAATAGTTTTCATAGTGGATAAAATTTCAGGCAAAAAAATAAGATAAGAACCTATTATAGTAAAAATATTTAAAAAAACATAAAATTAACCTTATAATAGAAAGATGGAGTAAGTGCATTTACATAAATACACTTACTCCATTATAATTTTACCTTTTTAGCTATTCCACTATATAAATATTCTAGATACTCTGTATTAACTTCTTGGCTTTTTAACATATCTATTCTAGCTTTAGCCTTAGTAATACTTTCGTTTGCTGCTTCAAAATCCTTTTTCTTTATGCATGAACTTGTGTATTCTAATAAATAATCAATTTTAATTACTATTTGAGCTAAATCCTCTTTATTCTCATTGACAAGTTTAATCAATAAAGAATATATCTTCCCTGAACTTTTCCCCTTAAAATTATATAAAAGATCATTGGTTCTACTATTTTTTTTTGCCATATTTAATACCTCTCTATATTGCGTCTCTTTAATAGTTAATATTACATAGTAAATTCACCCTAAATAACAAGGCTAATAATTTTCTATATTAGCTGCATATATATATATGTCTTTTAAATGTTCCTTTAGAAACAGTACATCTATCATCTATATGAAATCCTACAGAGGTTATTTGCTTCTCCATCTCATCAAAAGTAATGATTACCATTCTCTCTGCTATTCGACGAGTACTTTCCATAATAGCTAACTGCTCCTGGGGAGTAATTTGAGTAAATATACCATAGGGAAGATCCACAATAGCTACATTAAATTTATTTTGGATATCATTCATATCACCAATAGTTATTACATCTTCATATCCAAAATATCTGAGGTTTGTTTTCGCATTTTTTCCTATAAATGGGTTTATCTCATACCCTTTAATTACAATTCCCATTGAAATAGCTTCAATTAGAACGGTTCCAATGCCACAGCAAGGATCTACAACCCTACAGGTTAAATTATTACCTACAGCAATATTAACAAGGGCTCTACAAACATTAACCTTTAAAGCGTTAGAATAAGAAAATGGTTTTTTATTATGAAATAACCAGTCTGAGGTATTGCTTTCACATTCGCCAAATATCCATTTGTCGCCTATTTTTGTAATGCCAAAAATAATTTCAGGATTTTTCATCTCCGCTTCTCCAAGTATACTAAAGCCTATTTCAAATTCAATGCTGCGTCCCTCATGAAAACCAATCACTTCATCAGTAGCATTAATATATGCAACCTTATAATTTTCACTAGTCAGTTTGTTCATAATAATTTGATCAATAACTTGTCTAATAGTTTGTCCAGTATACATTATAGAAATACATTTTTTTATAAAAGGGCTTCTTGATGGATCTACATAAATATCAGAAAATAAGTGCTTGTCATTAAGATGTTTATCAAAAAGGCATTTTATTTCCATTTTGCATAAACTTTCTTCATCTTTGGAATAATTTGTTGTATATAAATACATATTATTCTTTTGTGCTAGCCGAAACATTAAATCACACCTTTCTTTCTACAATATAAAAACCACCTTAAAGAAGGTGGTAGGTTCTTTATGTTTTTACTTGTAGTATCATTATATCACAATACTTAAATTATATTTATAGTCCTTAAAAAACCATCAACTTTCTTTTCATAATCCTCTTTGTTCTTCCAATATGCCTGTGCATGACCACAGTTTGGAGCAATATATATTTCTTTGTACTCTTTCTTTGATGGATACATTTCATTACACATAAAAGTAGGTACATAATCATCCTGCTCACCATGGATAAACAATATTGGAATTTCTACTTTAGGTAGTGTAGTTATAGGTGAAACATCTTTGAATTCCCAGCCGACTCGAATTTTAGTTATTTTGCTTGCTAATTTTAATAATGGAATTTTTTTTATATTATAATCTTTTTCCAATCTATGTTTAAACAAATCTTTTGCATCAGAGTATCCACAGTCCTCTATACAAAACTTAATACGCCTATCAATTGCAATATTTTGAAGTGCTATGCCAGCACCCATGGACTCACCATGCAAACCAACGAGTATATCTTTTCCTAATTTTTCATATATCCAATCTGTGCATTTTTTCAAATCAAACTTTTCATAATAACCATAGGACGTGTTTTTACCCCCACTTAAGCCATGATTCCTGTGATCATAAATAAAGACTGAAAAACCTCTTTTTATAAACATATCCATATATTTAACGGACCCATATAAACTCCAAGTTATTCCATGGCATAATATTATAATTTTCTTTGAATCTTTATTTGGAAAGAATATACCATGAATTTTATATCCATAATTTGAATCTAGATATACTTCTTGCTTTTCTAAATTATTAAATTTTTCTACTTCTATTGTACCTTTTTCTACCTCGTGCTCATAGGTATAACTATATTTAGCAACTTTAGGAGATATAATTATACTAGAAAAGTGCCAACCTATAATAATGACTGTAATAATAATTAAAATTAATATAAAAATTAATATTTTTACCATTTCAAATTCTCCCTTTTTAAGGCTAATCTCTCATTCTACCCTTGAAAAACAAAATTATATAAATAAGTATACTTAACGCCAATACAGTATAAATCCAGAAGGGTAAGGTTGTAAGTATATTCTCTGTTCCCTTGCAAATTACAATAGTACTTAATGCAGGCACTACTAATGAATCACCCTTAAACTGTTTTATAGTTTTAATTCCAGACTTTTCTCCGTTCACTACAATATTCCAGGTGGTTTTACTAGATAATTTAATAGTTACATCCTCTCTATTTGCATTGAAAGCCACAACAATATCAGACCACGTATCCATATTTGCATTGTGTGTGATCTCATATGCCACCATGTTTTCAGGTACCGCTAAAAATTTTAAATTTTGTTTAATCATTTCTGCTGAAGTCATTCTGAAAGCAGGATGATCTTTTCTTAACTTTATTAAACCCTTGAAATAATTAACAGTGTCTATATTTTTTGATTTTAATGCCCAATCAAGTTTATTTACTGCATCGTTAGCTTTATAGGAATTGTCATTTCCTCCTTTTGTTCTTAAAAACTCCTGTCCTGCTTGTAAGAATGGAATACCTTGAGAAGTAAGAACAATAGCATCTGCCATTTTGTGCATTTTTAGTCTTGTTTCACTGTTATCCTTTGGGTTTGTTAAAAGTAGTTTATCCCATAATGTATTATTATCGTGAGATTCAACATATGTAACAGATTGAAGAGGTGCTATCTTACCCCAAGTTGTTATATCGCTTCCATAATCTATTCCTCCAACTATACCCTTTTTAATGTCTTCCTCCCCATATGCTTTACCATTCACAAAACCTTTGGCTTTTGCATCAACTACACTACCTTTTATTCCATCTCTTATTGTATCGTTAAAAAAAGATATCTTGGGCATTTTAACTGCATTCTCCTGTATTGCTTTTGTATCTTGCAACAGAGTATCGCCCATGTCCCAACCTTCTCCAATAATGAGAATTGAAGGATCTAAACCACTTAAATTTTTTCTAACTTCATTCATAGTCTTTATATCAAGTAGCCCCATAAGGTCAAATCTAAATCCATCTAAGTTGTATTCCTTTGCCCAGTACATTACCGAATCCACAATAAACTTCCTTGCCATTGCATTTTCGCTGGCAATAGTATTTCCACAACCAGACTCATTTATATCGGCCCCATCTTTATCATATCTAAAGTAATACCCCGGTACTAATTTATTGAAATTAGAATCACTGCTACTGTACATGTGATTATAAACTACATCCATAGTTACCCTTAACCCATTATCATGAAGAGATTGTACTGCTTGTTTTAATTCATTAACTCTAGAAACCGGATTATATGGATCGGTTGAATAACTTCCTTCTGGGGCATTATAGTTTTTAGGATTGTACCCCCAGTTATATTGGGCCTTACTTGAAGTCTCATCTACGTTTTTGTAATCAAATATTGGCATAAGCTCCACATGTGTTACTCCTAAATCCTTTATATAATCAATACCTGTCTTCTTGCCATCTGTCCCCTCTGTTCCTTTTTCAGTAAAAGCCATGTATTTACCTTTATTCTCCATTCCACTGTTTTTGTCTATAGAAAAATCCCTAACATGTAATTCATATATAATAGCATCATTTAAATTTGTGAAATTTGGTTTCTCAGTTGGTTTCCATACCTTAGGGTTTGTGCCTTTTAAGTCTATTACCGCACCTCTGTCTCCGTTTACAGATACAGAACGAGCATATGGGTCTACAGCTTCATTCCACTTCCCCCCAATATTAACCTTATATGTGTAAAAGGTGTTCTTTTGGTCTCCACTTAAATCAAAAGTCCAAGTTCCCTTTTCACCTTTTTTCATACTGTAGTCAACACCAATTTTATCATTCCATTTTTCATAGGTTACAAGATTTACCTCCGTCGCTGTTGGCGCCCACACCCTAAAACTTGTTTTGATAGCAGAATATGTATTACCTAAATCATTTCCCTCATAATAAAATAATTTTTCAAAACTAGCGCTTTTCATTACTTCTCCAAGTACCACTTCTTTTTCTGGAAAGCCTGGCTTTGATACTGTAATTTTTTTACCGAAATTCACATTTTCACTAAGCTCTATTTTGGCAACATTTGTAGTATCTGTTGACGTACTCGTTGTAGCGTCGGTTGTAGTACTGTTTGTAGTACCCGCTGTAGTTGTGGTACTAGTTGTAGTACTAGATGTAACTCCGGGTGTTATTTCATCACTGGTTACATTCTTTATAGCTAAAATCTCGCCATCTGCCTTAACAGTAATGCCTTCATTTCCTTTTGAAGTAAATAAAAATGCTATATTTGTTTCTATGTTTATTATATTCATTTCATCTAATTTCGCAACTACGAATTCACCTGGTTTATTTATTAGAGGTACAGACCCCGATGTTAGTTTGGCTGCTTTTGCCTCAGCTAGAGAATAATATATTCTTGCGTCGCCTTCTTTAAGCCAGATTTCAGAAACTCCATTATTAAATTTCTGAATAAATCTATCATTCACTGTATCCTTTTTCCATTGGTCTGTGCGTACTATAAATCCTACTTTACTAAGTTCTTCATCAAATTCAGCCTGACAAATCTCACCGAATTCGTCCTTGGCAGTAAATTCAAACTTAACCCCATCTTTTTTATCTGGCCACAACCACATGTTCCATTTTAAATCACTGTTTGGATTTTTAGCATAATGAATAATTATCTTTGTTTTTCCATTTTGGGCGAAAGTTTGAACACTGGGCATTAATAAAAGCAATTCTGTAATAACTAAGATTGCCACAAGAAAAATGCTAAGTATCTTACTTTTGTTCGTCCCTATCTTGAAGTTCATAAATTTCCTCCTCTAAAAAAAATAAGACTATGTGTTCTAATCTATATTTCTCTAGTTTATCTAATTTTGTAGTTTTCTAGTAAAGTATTCTACGTAAAATTGATAAACCCTTCATAAATTGCGAATTATTATATAAATATAGGTGAATAATTAATATTTACTATATATTAGATTACAAATTGGTTTAATCAGTAAATTTAATTATATGTTTGCATAGGTATTCCTTCTATAAAAAGGGTAGCAAGCAACTTTAAACTAGTTGCTTACTACCCTTTTTTAATTAGTTCACATGTTTTCACTTATATTTACTGTCCCCTAGAGTTACCTCTTATAGTCTTCTTTGGTGTTGCTACGGGAGTTTTATTTTCACCTTTAGATTCTTGACTATTTGAAGACTTATTGTTACTTGATGGAAAAGCCGGTTTATTTTTAGCCATAATACCACCCCTTAATAATTAATGATTTTTTCTATTAATTTATTATATAGTCATATAGATATATACACAAGTGAATATTTTAACTTTCTCTATCTAAGAATATTTTACTAATGATGTCTGCTCTAGAACTTCCTATTGTATTAGATATTTTCAAAGCTAGTTTCCCATCTTTATATATCCTATCCTCGTTTGCGGTAATTAATATATTTATTTTTTCTTCTAGCTTTTCATAGGTGATAACATTGTCTAAATAAAAATCTATTAAATCCTTTAAACATGCTGCCAAAGCTTTTGGGTCCTTATAAACTTTTCTCATAATGTACTCCTTATTGTTCATTTTAATATATATTCCTTTTATTATAACCTATTACACTCACTATTTAAAGATATCTTTAATAAATAATGTTTCAATTTTTAAAGCAAATATTCATTAATTGCCTCCTGCCAACTTCTAGTTATATCACCCGTAGTTAATTCTAGTACATAATTTCTAAGCACTGAATATTCAGGTCTTTTTGCCGGTCTAGGAAATTCAGAGCTGCTACACGGAAAAATTTCTGTAGTAACGCCTTTTAGTCTAAATATTTCTTTAGTGAATTCATACCATGTGCACTCCCCTTTACATGTACAATGAAATAGACCATAATTCTTATCTTCCACAAGTTTTATTATTACTCTAGCTAAATCAACTGTACTTGTAGGTGTTCCCTTTTGATCATTAACCACTTTTAATGTACTATTTGTTTTGCTTAAAGCAAGCATGGTTTTTACGAAATTGTTTCCATCTCCATAGAGCCATGCGGTTCTAACTATGTAGTGCTTAGGATTCTGGCTCTTAACTAATAGTTCTCCTGCGAGTTTTGTTTTTCCATAAACCGTTTGTGGATTAACTTCATCAAACTCTATTATCGGTTTATTTATATTACCACCAAAAACATAGTCTGTTGATACCTGGACAATCTCTGCACCAATTCCATTTGCAGCCGCGGCTAAATTTTTAGGCCCTAGTGTATTAATCCTATATGCCATATCTATTTCTGTTTCACACTTATCCACAGCCGTAAGTGCAGCACAATTGATAATTACATCTGGTTTTCTTTCATTAACAAACTTATTTACTAGCTTAAGATTTGTTATATCCAAATCCGATGAACCAGTAAGTATTAGATGAATATCTTTTTTATCTTTATATTGTTTAGTTAGCTCTCTGCCTAGTTGACCATTAGCTCCCGTAATTAATATTTTCATTATTTAAGCTCCCCTTTTGAATGAATAGTACCCTTTTTAATGCATAACATATTATACAATTTTTTTTAACTAATTTATACTCATATGCTTCTAATATTTATATTTTTTATGTTTTTTTTATAATATTTATACATATCGTAGAAATATTATGAAAATATAGCTTGACCACCCAATTTTATTATGCTATTATATATTTATTAAATATAATAAGTGTTTTGTATAAATTTAATAGAATTTGGTAAAACTGTTACCGATAATAGCAAACTTATTGAAAAATAAGGACGCAAAGCTATAGGGCCTTTCGTAAGAATGGCAGCCTAGCCACCGAATTAAGAGTTTTTGTTTTTTGCAAAAATAATCTTTATAATTAATTAAAAACTTTTTTTACTGACAATAGCAAACTTATTGAAAAATAAGGACGCAAAGCTAAAGGGCCTTTCGTAAGAATGGTAGCCTAGCCACCAAAATAAAAGGAGTGAATTTATATGTTTAAAAAAAGTGTTGTAAAATCAAGTGCAGTTATTTTATTTACAATGTTATTTATGACTTCAAATATTACTGCTATGGCAAGAGGTACAAGCCATGCTTCTAGAAATACTAAGAAAACTATTGCACTACCTGTTATGGATACTACAATTACACCTGTTATCGATACTACAACTACACCTGCTATCGATACTACGACTACACCTGCTATCGATACTACGACTACACCTGCTATCGATACTACGACTACACCTGTTACAGATATTCCAACTACTAACCTTCCATCAACTATCAATTCTGTTAACATTAAAGATTTTGGTGCACATTCCATTGATGAAAGTGGATATTCTACCTTTGACAGCAGTACTGCTATTGATAGCGCTATACAAGCTGCCCGTTCTAAGGGAATCACCTCCGTTGATTTTGGAGCTGGTCGTTATTATGCAAAAGATGTATCCCTAGAAAGTAATATGACTTATTTTTCTACTCAAGGTGCTGAATTAATAGCATCACCAGATATTAGAGTTTGGGGCAGTGTGCTATCTGCTGATAATAAAGAAAACATTACACTAAATGGTTTAACTATAAATGGCAATAAAGATTTTGTTGCTGGTACTGATATGTGGGGATCCTACTTGGTATCTTTTTATGATACTGATAACGTAACTGTTACTAACTGTTATTTATATAATAGTTGGTCACTTGCAATCGTACTAGAAAATAATTGCAACTATGTTACTATAAAAAACAATGAAATATATGATACAGACTGCGGCATAATATCAACAAAAATTGCAAGCAATAATATCCTAATAGATAACAATATAATTCATGGCAATAAAAATCAGATGTCTGAACCTATCGCCATTTATAATAAAAATGTAAATGGACTAGCTCATGATATAACCATAACAAATAATGTTGTATACGGTAAATCCTATGCTAGTGGAATATTAGTTGTTAATGCTACTAAAGTTCTCATTAAAGGTAATACCGCCTATAACTTGAGCGGTGGAATAACTGTTGGTCTTGATAAAAATATGCTAGAGTCAGATATGACAATATCAAATAACATAACAGTGACTGAGAATACAATTTATAACTGTTATACAGGAATTATAGCTGAAGCTTCTGATTCATCAATATATAATAATAATGTACATGATATAACTACTGTTGGCATTGCTTTAACCGCTGTTCATAAAAATACATTTAGCACAAATAGTAAAATATATAATAATAACATAACAAATGTTAATTCTATATTAGGTGAGCAAGAACCTGCAATCAGATTAGAAAACACTTCTAATTGCACCGTTAGCTCCAACACAGTTTCAGATACAAGAACTGTAGTTAGTCATTATTTTGTTATACAAGTAAAAGGACAAAATGCTAATAATAATATAGTTGAAAATAATATTGAGCTAGGCAAGACATTAAAATCTGGTTATTCAATATACATACAAAATGCTAAAAACACTATTGTTAGAAGTAATAAAGGCACCATACTGGATCAAGGCACAGCTAATGTTTTGGTAGCTAATACTATAATAAGATTATAATAAATTTAATTCTTACATAAAAAATAGACTACTTGATTAAAGTAGTCTATTTTTTACAATCCTGTGTTTTTTATCTGCAACCATTGAAATAATGGACAATACTATTACCGATTTACTTTCAATTAAATTAATTATAACATCTGTTATTTTACTTTTTTTGTATATTATATTTTGGTACTTATAATCAGCAAAACTATTTTTAACAGTTGGATTATTAACAATACTTTTAATTTTATTAACCTTACTTTTAAAATTGTCCGAATTGTTAGTATCAAAAACATGCATTATAATATCCTTGACCTCTCTTAGAAAATCACTTGCCATTTTATATTTAATCTCTTTTGAATTTATATTCCAAATTTTTGAGTACATAATTTTATATTCATATAATTTTATAACCATTTCAAATATATTTTTATGATATGTTTTTAAAGCACTATTAGGAATATCTTGATAATGATAATAGGGTTTGGAAATATAAAATACGCCTTTTGCGTAGTTGAATAAATCCATATTAAAAAAATAATCTTCTCTTAAATTAATATTAACAGGAAATTTTATTTTATTTTCTTCTAAATAAGATCTAAGATAGATTTTATTATTTGCAGAAGTAAAAAAACCAGCAACCAAAAATTGCTTACAAATTTCATCTTTAATACTATCCTGTTCCATTAAAATACCACTTTTAAAAGGATGTTTAGATACATCTAAAATATTCCCACTAATGTCTTCCATTTGAAAATCACAAATAACTATGTCACATTTATTTGTGATAGCTGTTTTATATAGCACCTCATACATATCTTCATCAATCCAGTCGTCAGGATCAATAAATCCAATATATTGTCCTTTTGATATAGCCATTCCCGCATTTCTAGCAGCACTAACCCCTTGATTTTTTTGATGAATAATAACAATTCTTGAATCTTCTTTTCCATACTTGTCTATAATTTGGCCTGATTTATCAGAAGAGCCATCATCTACAAGTATGACTTCAATATTTTTTAATGTTTGATTTAAAACAGAATTAATTGATTTATCCAAATATTTTTCCACGTTATAGATTGGCATAATTACACTTATATTAGGCTTCATTAGCATATTCCCCTTATAAATCACACTTATTTAAATATATTTATTTTCTAATTTTATTAATATCCCAGATATAGCCCAAAAAAAATATCCTATTTGAACTGTATAAAGGGCCGAGTTATATATTAGCGTTACCAGCACAGTAATTACACAACCAATATAGGCGAAAACAAATTGTTTTTCTTGTTCTTTTTTAACTTTCTTATAAATTTTAAAACTTTTAAATAACATAATAATAAATATTAATAGGAATGCACCTAGTCCTAAGAATCCATTTTCCAGCACATAGTAAGGAATAAAAAACCAAATATAATGTAACGCCGCGTATTTTTTAAAATATTCCCCTTGTAAACTTTCATATTTGTTTGGCGATGCATTACCAAGTCCAACCCCAATTATCTTTTTTGTATTGTCTTTAAGTACTAATTTATTAATTGTACTTACTCCACTAAGCCTATTAATTGTATTTCCATCTGAATTATAAGAACCAGACACTAGTATTGACTCTAAATAATCTTTACTATATAAGTTTTCAGCACTGGAAAAATCAGAAAAAACTTTAAGGTATAAGGTGGTAGAAACCATTACCATACCAACAATTATAACGCTAAATAGAATAACCTTTTTTAATAAAACCTTGTAATTTCTATTGGCAATTACTGATAAAATAATCATTATGTATAGCAAGCTTGGTATATAAAAAAATGCAGCTTTAACTGATCCTAAAATGAATTGAGCAAAAATAATAGTCAAAAAAATAATTAATTCATATATTTTTATCTTTTTATGAACATAATTAGATATCCAAAAGCAACAAATAAACATCAAAAATATTAGCATAATTCCAGTACCCTTAAGACCAAAAAAGCCAGAAATATTATCAAAATCCGATTCTTTAAAATGTTGGAAAATTACAACCACAAGTTCCGATGCTACAAGATACTTAAAAAACTTCATTACCCTACTATAGTCTATCTCTATATCTAAATATTGAAAACCTACAAATATAATGAAGAATCTATATAGATTTCTAATGCCCCAAATAAAGGGTAATGTAGAATAATTATTTATTAGCAGTGCCATCAGTTGCAAAACAAAGATTAGTAATACATATATTAAGATGGAATTAACTATCTTTATTTTATATTGAAATAGTGAATATAAAATTTTTATAAATATAAAAACAGTTAATATATCAATGAAGTATTGTATTGACGAAGGAACCTTAAGCTCTTGTATAAGAAATCCATTAAATATTGCTAATACAACCGTTGTAATCAATAATATTTTATTACTTTTCAGTAAAATTATCATAAAAAACATGGCGATAACTATAATGTTAAATTTCAGTAGTATATCATTCCCCAAAAATACGTTAGCCATAAAAATCAATATATATAATAAAATAATAAAGCCTTTTAGTCTTTTCTCTATTTTAACATTCATAGTGTCGCCTACCTTTTTATGAAATTCTTCCTTATCATTCACTCTATTTAATTATATTTTTCAGATAGGGATTTAAGTTATTTAATGTAATATTTTCCCAAGTAAAATCACTTACTGAATCAACTATCTCTTCTTTACTATAATCATCTAACACACTTATTATGTTGTTTAAGCCTTCACAAAAGCTTTCCGCAGTGTCATCAATAAGGATTCCATTAGTATTATTAATTATTTGTTGGTTTTCAAATGTATTTGTAGCAATACAAGGCACACCTGAAAGCAAATACTCAAAGGTCTTTGTTGGTGGTTGAAAGTTAAAGTATTCTGTAATTGGAATATATGATATTCCAATATCCGCCTTAGAAACAAACTCCATTGCTCTTTTATATTCCAATTTACCATGATACTTAACAATATCGCCTAAATTTAAATCAACAATATATTTTCCAATTATTTTTTCATCCTCAGGGTCTTTGCTATAACCAATAATGTCATAAGTTATATTAACCTTTTTATTATTATATTTTTTCATGAAAATGCTTATTCCGTGTATAGTTTGCTGAATTTTCCTTTCATAAAGCGTACCTACATACACTAGCTTTAGCTTTTCACCCACATGTCCTCTTATATCCAAACTGTGTGGAAGTATATTTTTATCTGCACCTAAGGGTAATTTATGAACACTTAATCTATTAATTTTCAAATGTTTTTGTAGATGTTTTGATATAATTGAAACATTAGAGAAGAAGGAGGTTTCTAATTTAAGAATTAAATTCTTTGTTTTTCTTGCTATTACATTTTTACTTATCGCTCCAGTTCTAATATCCAAATTATAGGCAAACCTATTTCCTAGATACAATTTAATTATGCTGCAACCTATAAAATAATCAACAAATATAAGATTAGGATTAAAACAAGCTACAATTTCCTTTGTAATTTTAGCAAATTTAATTCTTTTACTATATTTATTGTTATTTTGAATGTAGTGCACCCTTATGTTCTCATTTGCTACTTTAGGTAATCCATTGTCTACGCAAACTATTTGAATTTCATATAATTCACCTAAGTATTCACAATACTTTAGTGTATCAATAAGATATCCAAACTGATTATTAGATACAATTAATATTTTTTTCATAGTATCTCCTTATACTAAAGCGCTATAGACACTTTGTATTGCTCGTATATGAGTGCTTTTATCATAGTTTTCTTCAACTGCACTTCTGCCATTCTTGCCCATTAAAACGCATTTTTCTTCATCTTGCAATAATTCCATTATTTTATTAGTTAGGTCTATTTCATTGCCACTTTCAAATTTTACTCCATTTTCATATATTAGCATTTCTGGTATTCCCCCAATATCCGCCCCCACTATAGCTTTTCCGTAAGCCATACATTCTAGCATTGACATAGGTCCATTTTCATACCATTCTGATGGTATTACCATGAATTTACTATTACGTATTAACTCTTTAAGCTCGTGGCCACTTTTAAACCCTGCAAATTCAACATTGACTATTGCATTTTTCTTAGCATAATTTCTTAAATCATTTTCTAAGGGTCCTGTTCCAACAATAATTAATTTTGATTTATATACCTCTTTCATAGCTTTTATTAATGTTAATATACCTTTTTCTTCTGATAATCTACCTACATAAACAAAATAATCCTCATATTCATATTTAGGTTCAAATTCTACTGCACTTATAAAATTAGGAATGTGAACTACTTTTTCCCTAGGCATTCCAAATTCAATTAACTTTTCTTTATAAAAATTACTAGGAGTAATGAACATATCAATTAATTCATAACTCTTTAATAATTCATGTAAATATCCTTCTATCACATTAACTAAACTAAATACTTTAGAGTTTTTAACGCATTTATTGGTAAAACATTTATAATATTTTTCACCTTTGCACTCTTCACATATGCCCTTACTATTGAACATTTTATAATTCAAACAAACTGATTTTAAATCGTGCACAGTATATACCACCGGAATTTTTTTCCTTTTTAGTGGATACAAAATAGATGGACTTAATTGATGTTGAAATATGTGCAAATGTGCAATTTCAGGGTTTGTAACTTTTATAAGCTTTTCAATGTTTTTTTCTGCATTAAAATTAAAGATAATTTTGCTTGCATTTTTTATTTTAGCCACAATGTTGTTATTCATATATTCAATGTTATTTATAAAATATTCTTCGTACTCAGTTTTAAAATTTCTCTCATCCTTCATTGAAAATGGTATTACAGTATGACCATTTTCCTCCAAGGCATCTTTTAACCCAAAGTAATAAGTTTCACTTCCACCCTTTATATAAAAGAATTTATTTACCGCTAAAATTTTCATAAATCACCCCTAACTAATTAAAATAATTCTTCATATTTATTAACTATCTTGTCCCAAGAGTATTCACTTATAATTCTTTTTTTAGCCTTTATTGCTAGCTCATCTATATATTCATTTTTATAGTTATCAACTTCATTTATTAATTCACTTAAATTCCCTGGATTTTTACTAAAATAGACTGCTCCATTTTTACCCACTTCTTTATTAAAGTTTACATCTAGTAAGAGATTAACGGAGGTTGACGCTAACGCCTCTAGCAGTGAAGGATTAGTTCCTCCAACTTCATGTCCATGTATATAACCATAGGCTTCTTCTCTGATCCTTTTTAATAATTGTTCATGATAAACAGTTCCAACAAATTTTATTCGCATGTCCTCATTAAATTTTGTATTTAACAACAACTTGTGGTAAAATTTGTTTTTCTCCATATTCGTAATTATAACTAGTGGTTTTTCAGTTGAGGATTCCATATATTCCCTTATCATGATTTCATAATTATTTTCAGGTACAAATCTTCCCACTATTAAATAATATTGTTTTTTTTCAAGCTTATTTTCCATTAACCATTTTATAAGCTCTTCATCATTACCCTGTAATTTTGATTTTTCCACATCTGCTCCATAAGCAATAAAAGTAGTCTTAGGTTTATAACTTCTATAATCAGTTTTAATATAATCCTCAATACCAATAGAATCACATATTATTAAATCCGAGTGCTTTATCATTAATTTTTCGGAATATTTCCAGTAAGCTTTTATAGCTTTATTCCATTTAGTTCTCTTCCACTCATGCCCATCAGGATTTACATAAACTACTATACCAAGCTTTTCTAGTCTTTTTTTACATACTGCTAAATATGGTCCTATTCTACAAGCTAAAATATATATTATACAATTGGATAAATTATTAGCCTTTATATACCTTTCACACTTTTTCAGTGCATCTACATCATATAATAGAGCCTTAGCACTTCCAATATTTTTTCCTCTAACATTAAAACATCTTGCTCCATTATGTTCAAATTCATTATCATTGTCACTTAAACAGGCTACATGATATTTTATATTATTGTTTTTTTTGTAAAGTGTCAGCTTATCCACAAAAGTTTCGAAGCCACCATATTTTGCTGGTATGCCCTTAGAACCTATAATAAAAACATTTACCACGTTCTCCCCCCCTTTTTTAGTTTATTTATTAACTTTACCATAATAATTTTTAAAAAACCTTTTTGTATTTAAATCCGTTTTATTAAATACTATCCCTAAAAAAGTTGCACCTACACTTTGAAGCATTTCTTTTCCTCTTATTACAAGGTTTTTATCAACTACACCAATTCCAACAACATATATACATCCATCTGCATATTTTGATATTATTTGCGCATCCCCTGTAAGTATTAAAGGCGGTGTATCAATTATGATGTAATCAAAACTCTCTTTTAGGCTTTGCAAAAAATCATTTAATTTATCTGAGCTCAAAAGTTCTGCTTGATTTAATGTTTTAATTCCTGAGGTAAGCACATACAAATTGTCTTGTTTTGTAAGCCATTCTACCTCATCAAATTTTGATTGTCCTAATAGAATGTTTGATAACCCAATTTGATTTGAAAATCCAAATATATTATGTAAGTTTGGTTTTCTTGAATCGCAATCAATTAGAATTGTTTTTTTACCACTTTCAGCCATAACAGCTGCCAGATTAGACGCAGTTATAGTTCTTCCTTCATTAGATCCTGCACTTGCTATCATAATGATTTTAATCTCTTTTTCAAGAGATAAAAGCTGAACATTATTTTTTAAATTTCTATAAGCTTCCGAAATTGGTGATTTTGGTTTTTTTACACTTATTATTTTGGTCAGGTCCATATATAACACTCCAATCATCTCTAAATATTAATTTCGCTAGTCTATTTTATACTTTTGTATATTTCCTATTACTGGGAGTCCTAACTCCTGTTCCATACTATCTTCGTTTTTTATAGTTGTATCCATATAACTCATTAAAAGTAAAATAGACATAGAAGCAATTAATCCTAGTACAAATGATATCCCTGTATTACGTATGTTAAATGTATTTACCACTTCAGGTTCTTTAGCATAATCCATTATTCGAGTTTTTCCATCGGGATAAATTCTTTGAGATTCTTCTATAAATGATTCAGAAACCGCATTTATAATATCTAATGTTTGTTTTTTATCCTTTGCCGAAGTTGTTATTTTTAATATAGATGTATTCAGTTGTATATCAGCCGTAATAGCTTTTTTTATTTGTATAGAAGATACTACTCCATTCAATTTTGCACTAGCTTTTTCAGCCACTGAATTAGATTTAGCAATTTCAATATAAGTTTTAATTAGATTTTGGTTATTAGTAGCATCGTTTTCCTGACCAATAATAATAGTTTCATTAGTAAAATACATAATTTCTCCCGGATTAATACTAAGCTTAACCCCAGCTATAGTTGAGAATAAAGTAATGAGTATTATCAACCATTTACCTCTTTTTATAATATTCTTATATTTTCTCATGTCTAATGTCATATTGCTCTCCTTACTATCCATATATATTCCTCCAGCACTATTTAAAATTCAACTCTATTATTTTTAAAAAATGATGCGCTCTTGTCCTTCTGCGATAGTATAACTTCTTTTATACCTTCTATTGGCCACTCTATTCCAATTTCTTCATCGTTCCAAGCAATTTGGTCTTCAAACTCCTGGTGATAGATATTTGTACATTTATATACAAATTCTGCTTCCTCAGAAGTCACAAGAAATCCATGAGCAAAACCCTCCGGTATATAGAGTTGTCGATTATTCTCTTGCGTTAGCATTACGCCCTGCCATTTACCATAGGTTTCAGAGTTCTTCCTTAAATCAACAGCTACATCAAAGACTTCACCACTTATTACTCTCACTAGCTTTCCTTGAGGATACTCCTTTTGAAAGTGTAGTCCTCTAAGCACACCTTTTTTAGATTTAGACTGATTATCTTGAACAAATACCATATCTAGTCCTGCTTGTTTAAACTCAGCATAGTTGTAAGTTTCCATGAAATAGCCTCTGTTGTCACCAAACACTGTATGTTCTATTATAAATAAACCTTTTATTGTAGTCTCCATAAACTTAAACTTTCCCATTATTCTACTTAAACCCCTTCATACATATTTTCATAGTATTTTTGATATTCTCCGGATGTAACATTTTTCATCCATTGGTCATTATCCAGATACCACTTAATTGTATTTTTTATCCCTACTTCAAAGCTTGTTTCAGGATACCATCCTAACTCATCACTTATCTTACTAGGATCTATTCCATATCTCCTATCGTGACCTTTTCTATCTTCTACATATTTAATTAATGATTTTGTTATTCTCTTGTCTACCTTATCATTTAAATAACAAATAATGCTATTAACTATTTCTATATTTGTCCTTTCATTATGCCCACCAATATTATAAACTTCTCCGGTTCTTCCAAGCCTTAGTACCATATCAATTGCCTTACAATGATCTTCTACATATAGCCAGTCCCTAACATTTAGACCATCTCCATATACCGGTAATTCCTTGCGCTTTAGACAATTATTTATTAAAAGAGGTATAAGTTTTTCAGGAAATTGATAAGGTCCATAGTTATTTGAGCATCTAGTTATATTCATTGGCATTTTATAAGTATCAAAATAGGCTTTGACCATTAAGTCGCTTCCTGCTTTCGATGCGGCGTATGGGCTATGTGAATCAATGGGTGTTCCCTCTACAAAATAACCTGTAGCTCCTAGTGATCCGTATACCTCATCCGTTGAAACTTGAAGGAATTTAACGTCCTCTCTAAACCCATTTTCATTTTCCCAAAAATCTTTAGCACAATTTAAAAGATTTACTGTTCCAAGTATATTTGTTGTAGCAAAAACCTCGGGATTTTTTATGCTTCTATCCACATGGGACTCTGCTGCAAAGTTTACAACATAGTTAATATTGTAATCCTTGAATAACTTTTCAACTAATTCCTTATCACATATGTCTCCCTGAATAAAAGTATAGTTTGCATAGTCTTCAATATCTTTAAGATTTTCCAAATTTCCCGAGTAAGTTAACTTGTCCAAGTTTACTATTCTAATATCAGAATATCTTTTTAAAATATAGTGAAGAAAATTTGCCCCTATAAACCCTGCACCACCTGTTATTAAATAAGTTTTCATTTTACTCCCCCTAGTACTATAAATATTTTGTTGCTGCTAGCTCTTTTAAGGCTTCTATATTTAATTCTTCATATTCTACAGCAATATCCATTAAATAATTTCCATAACCGGATTTTAAAAATGGTTGTGCTAATCGTTCAAGCTTTTCTTTGTTTATCCAACCTTTTATATATGAAATTTCCTCAAGACATGCTATATAGGTTCCTTGAGTACTCTGCACCGCTTCTACAAAGTTTGAGGCTTTAAGCATGGAAGCATGTGTCCCTGTGTCAAGCCAAGCCATTCCTCTGCCAAGTAGTTCAACCTTAAGGGTTCCTTCATTCATATAACTTATATTCAAATCCGTGATTTCAAGTTCACCACGCTTTGAGGGTTCTAAATTTTTAGCTTTTTCTATAACAGTATTATCATAAAAATATAGTCCTGGAATAGCATATTTTGATTTTGGATGTTCAGGTTTCTCTTCCAGTGAAATAACCTTCCCCTCTTTATCAAATTCAACAACACCATAAGAATTTGGGTTTTGAACATAGTATCCAAATATAACAGCCCCATTATCTAAATCTGCAGCCTTACTAAGATTTCGTGTAAAGCTTTGTCCCCAAAATAAGTTATCACCGAGTATCATAGCCACCTTATCTCCCCCAATGAATTCCTCCCCAATTATAAAAGCCTCAGCGAGTCCCTTTGGTGCTTCTTGAACTGCATATTCTATTTTAAGTCCTAGTTCCCTTCCATCTGCAAATAGCTCCTTAAAGCCTGGCAAATCTCTTGGTGTTGAAATTATTAATATTTCTCGTATCCCTGCTAACATTAAAACAGACATCGGATAATAAATCATAGGTTTGTCATATATGGGTACCATTTGCTTGGATAGTGCTTTTGTAACTGGATATAATCTAGTACCGGATCCACCCGCTAATATAATACCTTTCATAAATAAAATTCCTCCATATAAAAAGATTAAATACACATTAATTTACACTTTGATTTGAACTATATAATAATTTAAATTATACAATAATCAACATTACATAGCAATGTTTTAATTCATCATTTATTATGCCTTACTCTACTGAATTCAGCAATAGAAATTAGATACAGTGGTAGTTTGAATAGCTAGTATTTATATGAAAATAGCTTTTCAATCTAAGTCATGGCAAATATGTTTCGAAAATTCTGAACAATTGAAAATAAAAGAAACTGCCTTAACTAATAATTAGAATTTTATTAGAGACAGCTCTTTTAGTATTAAATTTACATTTTATCTTATTTATTCTATGACGCTCCTCTTTTGGCAAAAACCACAAAAACAGTCTTGATAATTATTTTCAAATCTAACCACACAGACCAATGATCGATATAATTAGTGTCAAGAGTAACCACTTCATCAAAATTAGTTATAGCGTTTCTTCCACTTACTTGCCACATACCTGTAATACCTGGTTTTATACTTATTCTGCGCCTATGATAACTCTCATAATGACTTACTTCATCTACTGTGGGTGGTCTTGTACCCACTAGGCTCATATCGCCTTTCAATACATTTAAAAATTGCGGAAACTCATCAATACTGGATTTTCGCAAAAATTTCCCAACCTTTGTTACCCTTGGGTCATTTTTTAACTTAAACATTAAATCCCCACTCATTTCATTTTGATCTGCTAATTCTTTTTTTCTTTCATCAGCATCTATATACATAGAGCGAAATTTGTACAATTTAAAAATCCTTCCATTCATTCCAACTCTATTTTGAAAATAAATAACAGGTCCAGGGGAGTCAACTTTAATAGCAATAGCTGCTACAATCCATATTAAACTACTTAATATAAGTCCAATTAATGCTCCAATTATATCCATTATTCTTTTTATATATAATTGAAGATTATTTAAAGAAATAGTGTGCACAGTAAGCATTGGAAATGTTCCAAGGCTTGCAACATGAACCCTCGCTGTTGTAATTTCTGATAACCCTAACAGAACCCTTGAAGTAATACCCATCTCATTACATACTAGTATATAATTTTTAATTTCACTTAAATGATTTATTGGTATAGCAAAATAGATTTCATCTACTACATGTTGTTTAAGGTTTTCTTGAAAACTTTCCAAATCTTCTTTTATCTTATTATCGTCTTTAAATTGATCTTCGCCAATAGAAATACAACTGGCTACTTGAATCCTAATATCTGTTTTCTTAATGAAGTTGTTAAATTTTTCGTACATATTTCTATCACCCACAAACATCACCTGTTTTGTTCTCTTATTATTAGGATTTATTACCACATATAAAAGAGTATATCTTTCAATAAGCATGACAATTAAGGAAATTAAGAAAAAAAGAAAAAACAGTAATCCATTATACATTGTTTCTTTTATCGAGTTCTTAAGTGTAGCTACTAGCAATGATGAAAATAATGTAGAAAATACTATATGTTTAAATATTCTATCATAATAAGTAAATGTGGTTGTATCATACATTCCATTCACACTCATTATAAATACCCATATTGGAATATATATAATAATTACCCATAAATAATCATGGATACTATTAATGGTGATAAACTGAGATGTTACTGTATATGATATGCCATATGCTATCATTAGACTTATCACATCAGCAACTAAATGAACTACATTAAAAAACACTAATTTATTTGAAGTGTTCATCTTTATCCCTCCTTATTTAAACCATTTAAGAGTTTCTTTTAGTCCTTGATAAATATCGTATTCCGGTTCCCAACCAATTTCATTCTTAATTTTTTCATATGTCATATAACTATTCTCTATATCCCCTTCTCTTTTGTCAGTATATAGAGGCTCTATATTCTTTTTAGCAACTTCATTTACTATATTAAGTAATTGATTTACAGAAAGTTTATTTGAAGAGCATACATTATAAATTCCATTTTCCAAAGACTCTATAGCAATTATATTTGCCCTTACTATATCTTTTACATATATAAAATCTCTCAACTGTTCTCCATCCCCATAAATGTAGGGACTAGTATTTCTCATGATTTTTTCACAAAATATAGATATTACTCCCCCTTCTCCTGTAGAATCTTGCCTAGGACCGTAAACATTAGAATACCTCAATACAACATAATCAATATTATAAAGTGATTTATAGGCCTTGAGATAATGTTCAACAGTATGCTTTGTGATACCATATCCTGAAATCATATTCAAGGGATGTTCTTCATCTATTGGTAAATATATAGGTTGTCCGAAAATTGCTGCAGAAGCTGGGTATATAATTTTCCTCACCCCAACTTTCCTACAGGCCTCTAAAACACTTATACTCCCCAATATATTAATACTAGCATCCTCCATAGGATTTTCTATAGATTTAGGAACACTTATTTGTGCTGCGTTATGAATTACAATTTCCGGCCTAAATTCAAGAAAAGTGTCTATTAATTTATCGTCTCTTATATCAATTTCCTTTAGACTAGCAAGTTTATTTATATTTGCCTTCTTACCATGAATCATACTATCAACAATGCACACTTCGTGTCCTAACTCTATAAGTCTATCAACAATATGTGATGCAATAAATCCAGCACCTCCAGTAACAAGTATTCTCATTTTAAAGACCCCCTAATTCGTTTAAATCATAATTTCTACATCTTTATCTATATTATTTATTGTGATCGCGTCTAGATTGTTGTTTATTAAATTTACTTTTTTCAATGCTTTAAGCTTTGATAACAATCTAATATCGCTCACATTATTGTTTGCTAAATTCAATTCCTGTAATTTTAAAAAATATTGTATGCCTCCAATATTTGAGATGTTTTTTCCTGCTAGATCAAGTTCTTTTATATTTATTAATTTGTTAATTGGTACCCACTTATCTTTTGGATTTAAATTTAAAATTCTTCGTACTTCACTTTCAAAGTTACTATCTATAAAAGTTGCTACTCCAGCAATTTCTGATAATCTATAAAATTCTAGATCCATTTTTTTCGCTTGCTTTATGACATAAGATAGGTTTTTAGGCGAAATCCTGTATTTTCCAGCTTGCGTTGACTCTTCTCCCCAATTATATTCACTCCAAACTTTTTCTTTTGGTAAAATTGAGTGACACATTATTATTAAATTCCTACCTGTTTTTTTAGCCAGTTTGAGTGCAGATTTTATAAACATTATGTGTGGCAAATTTATATAGTCTATACATAAAGCTGGAACCACACCCTCACACTCAAAAGAACTGAGTTCTAATAAATCTGGTTGAAACTTATCACCTCTACAAATTTTAAAGTAATTAGGCACTATGGCATTTGTTAAATTATCACTATATAAACTATATGGATATATAAAACTAACAGGCTGCTTAAATTTTTCTTTAGTAATTGAGTGTTCCTGCTTATTCATCCAATGATTTAATGCTAAGACCTCATCTTCAATCCATCTTGCCTGTCCATATTTTTTTGTGTATTCTATTGCATTTTTATGTTTATAACCGTGATTAGCAATCTCGTGGCCATTATGTTGTAATTCCAACATGTGGTCAATTTCTTCTTGATTAAATAACCTATTTTCATATTCATGAAAAGCATTTATATTAAATGTAGCTTTTACATCGTAGTAACCAAAAAGATTCCTATCATTTTCCTTTCCTAAGCCATATTTGTACCAATGATCTATTCTAAATCCATCATCAAATGTTAGTGCTAGACCAGGTTTATTTATATATGGAATCTTAACTTCTTCATCATTATAAACTTCTTTATACCCTTTCCCCATTTTATTTATATTTGAAATCATATGATAATCCTTAACTAACCTTTTTATAATTTTCACCATTAACTCACCCATATTGTCTGAAAACTCACAAACATCCTTTCTTATTATTTATTTCTAATTATTCTTAGGATTTTTTCATAATATTCCAATAATTCCTTAAATACATTTGTTTTATAAAACAATATTACAAAGAATATATTTACTGTAAAAAAAGAAATTACAACATCTTCTAAAAATCCAACAAAATTTTCTTTTGGCGATGCAATATTACAAAAAAATCCAGATAAAAACAATGCACCTATTGCAATTATTATATAAAAACCTAAGTCTTTAAAATAATCTATTAACCTTTTTTTAAAAATATATTTAAAAACCATATAAGGTTTTTGCCAAGTTATTATTGTTAAAGTACTAATAAGATTCCCACCTATTACACCTGCTAGACCAAACTTATATCCTAGGCTTATGCATGCAATAAAGTTAATGGAAGCCTCAACTAAAGGTACATATCTATCCTCATAAAATATTCCCCCTGCTGATTTGAATACTTCTGTAGAACTCCGTATAGATGTAAAGAAAAAATAGGCTGTGAATAGGATTACAGTTGATGCAGAGGCTACATAATTTTTGCCAACCCAAGCTGTAACAAAAGCCTGAGATGAATTATAAAATATTATTCCAATTAAGGAAGCCATCCAAAAATTAATAAAAAAAATCAATCTATACAGTTTATATGCTGTTTCTTTACTTTCAGTAGCCAAGATGTTTCCTATGCTAGAACTTATTGAATTAAAGATACCACCAGAAATACTTATCATTGAAGTGACTAGTAGCTGATAATTACTATATACTGCTGTTCCAGCTAGCCCTGAAAAAAGTGTAGTATATACATAGTTTGTACCAAATACTGCTACAGTTCCTATTTTATTAAAACCATATCCCTTTAAGGACTTAACTACCTTATCTTTAGTTACAATGTCAATAACCGCATCAGATACCTCTAGTTCCATATACTTTCTTTTAATTACCCAATTTTGAACAATTATATAAAGAGTGCTTGATACTAATTCAATAATTAGATATAGAGTAAATGATCTTGTAATATATAGTAAAAATATAACTTGAATAGTCGATGATACTAATTTGAAAATTACGCTAATTATATTATATTTATATAGATTTTGATCTGTGGCCATAAGTATAAAACGATAGGTTAAAAAATAGGTTAAAGCTATATTAATTGAAATTAAGAAAAAATATAATCTGACATCATTATTGGAAATACCGGGATGTTTTATCATAAAACATATAAATATATTTAATAATCCTTCAATGATAACAAATACTACACCAAGCGTTACATATAATTTCTTATAATAATTTAATATACCTTTAATAAGCTTAAAATTTCTATCATGTATAGGCTTAAATAAAACAGCACCTATTCCACCACTTATCCCTATGTCGGCAACATTTAAGAAACCTATAACGTCGCCAAACAAAGCACTTAAGCCCACCAAATCTGATCCTAGTGATTTTATCATTACACTTCTACGAATTAGCCCTATGAATATATTGATGACTAATATAACTATGCTTAACATACTATTTTTAATTACATATTTTAGTCTCATATTACCATCCCTTATTACTATTATTATAGCAATCTATAGTTTGTGGTTTATGGTTTACGATTTATGCGCCAAAATTTTATATTGAACTTCCGCTACAAAATAATTAATTATGATATTGATTATAACTGAAAATTTTTCCTAAATCTACTATTAATATCATATTTCACATGTTCCATTTATTTTTATGTTGTTATATACTGAAAAATGTAATATTGTAATTAGAAATTTCACATTATTCCCAATAAACAATTTAATTTAAGTTGTAAAAACTGCTCCCCTAAAGTACAATTTAATAAACTAAATATATAAGTTTATGTTTACATTTTATTATTCGCATTGAATCTTACAATAGAGGGGGATACTATGAATTTTTTCGACTTATCAATAATAAATTTTTTAAATAAGTTTTCTCAACACTCTTGGGCATTTGACAATATTATGAATTTTATAGCAAATAACAACTTGGTAAAGGGAGGTATTTTTACTATAGTAATATGGTGGTTTTGGTTTAATAAGAGCAGTAACCAATCAGAAGTAAGAGAGCATATTATTTCTATAATAATATCTTGCTTTATTATTGTGGTTTTAGCAAGAGTTCTGTCGCTTTTATTGCCTTATAGGGAGCGGCCTTTTCATAATCTTGCTTTAAACTTTATACCTCCGTATGGAACTAACACCTTGTCTTTAACAAATTGGAGCTCCTTTCCAAGTGATCATGCAGCGTTATTCTTCACTCTAGCGACTGGGTTTTTCTTTATCTCAAAAAAAATCGGTATTTTCGCATATATTTATACAACATTCATTATTTCATTACCAAGAATATATTTAGGATTGCATAACCCTACAGATATTATTTGTGGCTGTTTACTTGGACTAGCTATTGGTTGGGTAACTAATCGAAGTATTATGAGTAAAAAAATATCTAAGTCAATTTTAACCTGGAATGAAAAAGCACCTGGTGTTTTCTATGCAATGTTTTTTTTAATAACCTATCAAATCGCAGAGTTATTCGATTCTAGTAGAAATTTCTTGAGTTTTAGTGTAAAGATATTAAAACATATTATGTAATTTGAGTCACTTAAGGTACTTCGCCCACTTCAACAAAAGGTTAGCTAATTTCTTTTTTTTATTACTATATATTATTTATGTCAATTGTTGTATAATAAATATTATCTAATAATAGTTATACGCTAAAGAAAGGGAGATGTTTATGAAGAAAACAGAAAAATTTATCAGAATAAGAAAATTTGTAATCATTGTATTACTGTCTTTTATTGCATTAGGTAGCATAACTGCAGGCGGATCTTATTTTTATATCAAAAATAAATTATCAAATATAAAAACTGTAACCATCCCTAAAGATCCAATAAAATTAGGTATTAGTCCAACTATGGCACCTAAAGTAACTGATGTATCTCCTGCTCCTACTACTGTTGATACAAGTCCTAATAAAGACATTAAGTTTGCTTCAAAAATCACTAACATACTTATTCTTGGTAAAGATTCAAGTATGTTAGAACAAGGCCGATCTGATGCCGTTATGATTTTGAGTATAGATGAAAAACAGAACAAGTTAAAGCTTACCTCTATTATGAGAGACTCTTATGTTAATATGGATGGTCATTCTTCTCAAAAGCTTACGAATTCATATGCTTTTGGAGGTTCGCTATTTACCCTAAAGACAGTTAACCAAAATTATAATATGAATATAACAGATTATGTTCAAGTTGATTTATACGGATTTGCAAAGATTATAGATTATTTGGGTGGTATTTCAATTAATGTTAAGCCTGACGAAGTTGTCTGGGCAAATTATTATATAAAAGAAATGGCAGAATTCCAAAATATAAAACCACCACTTGTAACAAATCCTGGCACTCAAATTCTCAGTGGAATTCAAGCTGTTGCTTATTCAAGAATACGTTACGTTGGAAATAATGATTTTGAAAGAACTAGTAGACAGCGAACTGTCTTTACAACTTTATTTAATAAACTTGTATATAAAAATATAACCGAAATCCCAGGGGTTATCGACACTTTATCCAAGTATGTTGAAACAAGTTTAACCCCTAATGATATAATGGAACTTTCCAAATATGTATTAATTCACAGAATAACAACAATAGAACAATCTAGAGTCCCTTACGATGGCCTATATCATGATGAAGTTATTAATGGAGCGGCAGTTTTAGTTTGGGACAAAGCGGCTACCATCGACAAATTACATCAATTTATCTTTGGAACTAATGGGAACTAGCTTAGCTAGCTAAAATAAAAAAGGGGGGCTCCTAAAATGAATTTTTAATCATTTTAAGAAAACCCCCTTTTATTTGTTTAGTTTTTTATATGCCACTTGCCACATTGGTGGCACTAAATTCAAATAAAAAAGAAGTAGCAATAATTGCTACGGTTCTTTCTGAACTTTGGGTGTTTCATAATATAAAAATGAGCAGGCAGTTTA
>CAYXOL010000045.1:0-42062 GCA_964467165.1 uncultured Clostridium sp. | reverse complement strand
CTTCTTCTAATGTTTCAGCTTGTGCTGAAGGACATCCTACGCAACCCATTCCAAATCCCATAAGTACTTCAACTGATTCTGGTTTTTGTCTTACAACTTCACCTATTGTCATATCCTTAGTTAATATCATGTTATCTACCTCGCTTTTTTTTAATTTTAAATAATTATATCAGAACTTGACTAACAAATAAATATAAAATTTATTTAACTTTAATTATCATTCTCAATATGATTATATGACATATGCTTCTGTTTTACAAGTACGCACTTTTATAATCTTTAGTATACTTTTGTACACCTTAAAACTATTTCCACAATACTTATCTTTCCCTATAATATATAAGACATACATAATCAAAGATTATCTTTGATTATGCATGTCTTATTGCTATATCTCAGTTAATACCATTGTTTGATCTCTCTTAGGTCCTACTGATACTATGGAAACTTTAACTCCGGTAAAATCTTCAATTCTCTTTATGTATATTTTTGCATTTTCAGGAAGTTCATCATAACTTCTTGCCTCTGCAATATTCTCATCCCAACCATCAAACTCTTCATAAACTGGAACGCATTTAGCTAAATCCTCTAAACTTGCTGGGAAATAATCTATGACGCTTCCTTCAAATTCATATCCTACACAAATCTTGATTTTATCAAGTCCTGCTAAGGTATCTATTTTAGTTACAGCAAAACTAGTAAGTCCTGAAATTCTTGCTGCTGTTTTTAATATAACAAGATCTAGCCATCCGCATCTTCTTGCTCTACCAGTTGTTACCCCAAACTCAAATCCTTTTTCACGAATCCATTCTCCTACTTCATTCTCAAGTTCTGTTGGGAATGGTCCTTTTCCTACCCTTGTAGTATAAGCCTTAGCTATTCCTACAGCATTTGTTATCATCGTAGGTCCTATTCCAGCTCCAGTACAAACTCCTCCTGCAATAGTGTTAGAGGAAGTTACAAATGGATATGAACCATAATCTATATCAAGTAGCGTTCCTTGTGCGCCTTCAAATAAAACATTTTTACCAGCTTTTATTGCATCAAAAACTTTAACTGATATATCTTTTACAAAAGGTCTCATTTTTTCAGCATACACTAAGTACTCAGTGTATATTGTATCAAAGTCTAGTGCTTTTCCACCCAAAACTTTCGTTATAATATCATTTTTCATTGCTAAACTAGTTTGAAGCTTTTCTTTGAAAACCTCTTTTTTAAGTAGGTCACAAACTCTGATTCCACTTCTTTCAAACTTATCTGTATAACAAGGACCTATACCTTTTTTTGTAGTACCGATATCATTTTTACCTCTAGCTATTTCGTACAAATTATCTAACTCTTTATGATAAGGCATTATAACTTGTGATCTATCACTGATCATTAATCTTTCTGGAGTTATATTTTCTCCTAGCGCTTCTAAGTAGTCAATTTCTGTAAATAACGCTTGTGGATCTACAACCACACCATTACCTATCACATTCAATTTATCTTTATATAATATTCCTGATGGTATTAAGTGAAGCTTATATTCCTTTTCACCTACCACTACAGTGTGACCTGCATTATTTCCGCCTTGAAATCTGACAACAACGTCAGCTCCCTCAGCAAGATAGTCCGTCATCTTACCTTTACCTTCATCTCCCCATTGGGCTCCTAAAATAATAAATGCTGACATACAAATTCCTCGCTTTCTTTCATTTCACAATGAAATTTACAACTTTTAAATTGTTAATTTAAATTATTTATTACATCTTGTGTTTACTTCACACTAAATTATACACTTTTAATATATACATAACCAATGATTTAGTTTAAATACCCTTAGTTTTCTTTGATAGCTATATCTCTGGCTACCACTACTCCCGTTACAGATGCTTGCATTAGTCCTCTAGTTATCCCTGCTCCATCACCTATGGTGTATAAATTTTCAATAGCTGTTTCAAATTTATCATTTGTACTAAGCTTACTAGAATAAAACTTTACTTCAACTCCATATAATAGTGTATTTTTACTATATAAACCTGGCGCTATCTTGTCAAAAGCCTTTAATGCTTCTACTATAGAAGTTAAGTGCCTTTGTGGCAATACAAAACTTAAATCTCCTGGCACTGCTGACTTTAGTGTAGGCACGGTAGTTGATTTTGTTAATCTATCATAATCTGTTCTTCTTCCTTTTAGTAAATCCCCAAGTCTTTGCACCATTATGCCTCCACCAGTTAACATATTACCTAGCTGAGCTATATATTTACCATAAGTAATAGGTTGATCAAAAGGCTCAGTGAAAGTAGTAGATACAAGCATTGCAAAGTTTGTATTAGTTGTTCTAAGCGCTTGATCTGAGTAACTATGACCATTTACAACCGCTATCTTATTATCGTCATAATACTCTGCTGACACTACTCCACCTGGGTTCATGCAAAAGGTTCTAACCTTACTGTCGAAGGTATCTGAATAATATACTAATTTTGCTTCATATAAGTCCTTAGTTAAATGATCCATAACAGAATTAGGTACCTCTACGCGAAGTCCAATATCTACCGCATTGTTAGTAACCACGATATTATGTTTCTTGGCTTCATTGGAAATCCATTCAGCCCCACCTCTACCTGGTGCTGCTACAACATACTTTGCATGGACGCGAACTAAACCATCTTTATTTTTTATCATTACCCCAGTGGCTTTATTATCTTCAATTAATATTTCTTCCACTTCACTAAGTTCTATAAATTCTGTATTTGTATTATCCATTAAATGATGGTACATAGCTTTTAAAACTTCATAGGCAAGCTCTGTTCCTAAATGCCTTACTGGGCATTCAACAAGACGAATATTATGTTTACTTGCTTCGTATTTAACTTCGTCAACCTTGTCGTTATTAAGTCCAAATACCTTTTCATTTGCTCCAAATTTTATATATATATCATCACAATATTTTATTAATTTTTTTGATTCATCTTCAGAAAAATATTCAAGAATTCTTCCACCCACCTCTGGACTTAAAGAAAGTTTACCATCAGAAAATGCTCCTGCACCTGACCATCCAAATGTTATCCCACAAGGATTACATTTAACACATTTGCCATTAACCCTGGCTGGACATTTTCTTTTCTCTATGCTTCTTCCCTTATCAACTATAAGCACACTAAGTTCAGGTTTTTGACTTGTAATTTCTAGTGCCGTAAATATTCCCGCAGGTCCGGCGCCTACAATAACTACATCATAATTTTTCTTCATTTAACATACCCTCCTGTATTGCTCTGGGGGCAGATAACAGTTATCAATTGTTATCCCTCCTGTATTACACTTAGGCAAATAACACTTATGCGTGTTTGTTTCCCCACTTAATAATATCAGAGCCAAGTGTCCCAGTCAATACAAATGCGAATATTAGTAATTTATTTTTAGTTATAGTTCGTGTATTTTATATGCAAATCTATGCTATTCATCCCATAAACCCTCTGTTAATTTTTCTATTTCTTTTTTTCTTTTCATAGTTTCGACCTTATCAATGGTTATAACTTCTGATATATGTATAACCATGCCTTCCGAGGCTCCTGCAGGTAATTTTATTTTATTTATATTAATCATTTTTCCACGACTTAACTCTACTACTGCATAATCTCCTTCAAACCTATCTATTATCCCCTTCATTTTATCACCTTTATCCAAAGATTTTTTATCTATTTATTAATAAAGCTCTTATAAATACTTATACTATCTAGGGACCATATTCTTTCCGAAAACTTACCTTCCGCTGTATCTTTTAACGCCTTATTCATATCATACATTCTTGCATCCATTATATCTAAATGATGTAGCATCTCAGCTTCCGGTATCATTGGTTTTTTAGGACTTCCATATTCAGCTTCATAATGATGTGACAAAACCATATGTTGTAGTAACATAGTTACTTCCTTGTCCGCTTTAACCTCAATACTTGCAGTTTCTATCATTTTAATTCCTTGAACTATATGACCTATAAGCTGACCTTCTACTGTATACTCGGATACAATCCCAAGTTCACTAGAATTCATTTCATATATTTTACCAATATCATGAAGTATTATGCCTGCATATAGTAAATCTGTATTTAGAAAAGTATATATTTCACTTAATTTTTCTCCTGCCTTAAGCATGGTAGTAGTATGATATAACAGCCCAGATCTTATGGCATGATGATTAGACTTAGCTGCAGGATAATGCATTAGCTTTTCTTCATTATTACTTAAAATATTTGTAACTATATTTTGAATATCTATATTTACAATTTTAGATAGATAATTTAAAACATCGTCATACATTTTTTCTGGTGAATATGGTGCCACTGCAACATAATCACAAATATTAACTTCATCCCTTTCCTCGGCTGGTCTTATCATTTCAATCTTTAATTGAAGCTTTCCCCTCCACTCATTTACACTGCCTTTTACTTTCACTAAAGTATTTTGTTTAAGTTTACTTTCTATTTCTTCATTAGATTCCCATAATTTTGCATTTATATCCCCTGTGGCATCTCCTAAATTAAAATCTAAATATTTATTTGTATTACTATTATTAGTAACCTTGCTGTCTACAGATTTTATAACAAAAAAACTTTCAACCCTGTCACCTTTTTTAATTTCACTTATTTTTTTAGCTTCCATAATTATCTCCTTATATTGTATTGAACTTATTTTATATAATACATTATGCTGATATAAGTGCACAATATTTCTATATTTATTAAATAGTTAAATGTACCCCTCAATTATACATCATTATTGTTTTTCCACCAATATTATTATGCTTTCCTATAAAATCGAAAAATCCCTCATTTAAGAAGGATTTTTTAATTTTCTTTTTATAATCCAAATTGAAGATAGTCTGCTTTTAATTTTAGCAATATCTTCTTTTTTAATATTATTTACAAACCTAAATATAACTTCACTGAGTAGCATAGCAAATACCAAATCTAATACCACATGTTGCTTAACAAATTGAGTTGATACTATTATAAGTATTCCTATTATATTGAAAATAAACCTTTTAACAATATTGTTTTCAGTATGATTAATTGATTTCATAATAATATAAGTTGTAGTGACGTGCATACTCGGAAAACAGTTATAAGGATTATCATATTTATATATCAGATTCACTAATTTAGATAATATATCTGAACCTGTGACTATTGGTCTAGGGACCGTTGTTTGAAAAATTGCATATATAATATAGCATATTGCTAACCCAATATTTAAACTAATAAGAGAAGTATAATAATTTTTACGGTTTTTCATACATAAATATATTAAACCCGTAGCCATATATCCGTACCACATTGTGTAAGGCAGTATAAATATTTTAAGAAATGGCATTCTCTGATCTATACTTGTTACCAAACTATTTATATTTCCATGTCCATTATTTAAGAGTCTATAAAAAATAATAGAAACTGCAATAGATGTGGCAAGGCACAAGGCTATTAAATCACTTTTAAACTTTTTCATAAAGTCTCCTTTACATGTAAATTCATTATATAGTTCATATACATTTTCTACAGTATGTGGATTAATATGCATGCTTTTAAAATTTAACATAAAAAAAGCTTAAGCATTGCTACTTAAGCTTTCTTATTTTATAAAATTGGAGCTGAAAAAGGGGATCGAACCCTCGACCTACGCGTTACGAGTGCGTTACTCTACCAACTGAGCTATTTCAGCATATCTAAGGAACATTTAATCCTCCTTAGTAGTTATACATATTTTTATTTAAATGTAACCCATTCACATCAGTAAATGAATTAGTAGCAATTAAAATAAGGTCAATTAATATCCATATCCCAAAACCGCCAAAAGTTAAAACCATTAAAATCCCTGTACCGATTTTACCTACATAAAATCTATGAATACCTATTCCTCCAAGAAAAATACACAACAATAGTGCCACTAACCAATTTTTATCACTAGTAGTCCTTATTTCTGTCTTATTCTGTTGAATTAATAAATTGATTCCACAGGTTTTACAAAAATTAGCTCCATCAACATTTTGAGACCCACAATTATGGCAGAACATAAAATCACCCTTTTCACATTATTTTCAATCTCATATTCATATTTTATCATACGTGAGAGCTTTTTACCATATGTATGATATTTTTCTAAAATTTATATGGACTGATACTAAAAATTAAATCATGTTCTGCGAAGCTTAAATGTTGTTAAAAGGAGTGAGCCGCTAGCCACTCCTTCCTATAATGACATGTCCTTTACACAATTAAGCTTTTTACGATAATCATTTTCAATAGAATCAACGTCTTTTTCTTGCTGTTCCCTTTTTAATCTTTTGGCAGTATTGGTATCATTAATTTGTGTTATTGAATTTGGCGTAGCACTTTTAAATAGTTCTCCAACTATATTACCTATATATTCTTTAACTTCAGCATTATCTAAAATGTTTGCAATATCTACTGTATCCAATTGCTTAACTTTATTCCCGTAGTCCCTGTAAAATCTCAGAGCCTGCTTTATAAGTTTAGAATTATTAATACCCTTCTTTTCCATATTGATAACATAAGTAATTAAGTCTTTATCTGTATCCTCTCCTAAATTTGAGGATACAGTTTTACGGAGGGCTCCCATAACTATTGCCTCGCTTCTTTAGTTGCAGCCACTTCTTTATTTCCATCTAAGTATTCAAGCACTAACAGCTCTTTATATCTTTCAGCAAATAATATAGCATTAGCACATTGAGGATCTTTATTATCTATCAGTTTTGGCGCGGTTTTTTTAAATTCAGTTTGTAAGTATTCTAGTAATAGCTCAGCAGGTCCGCCTATTATTCTTATATCTTTACAAGTATTGGGTTTAAAAGAACTATTAATTGAGCTGATTGCTTTCTCTACATAAGGTCTTAAAACTAAGTCCTTAATATCTTGTAATACATTGGCCTCTCCAAAAGGTAATTCTTCGTCTTCTAAGTATTCAATAGCATCTGATATATCATAATTTCCGTCAGAGCCCTCTGCAGAATTAAACTTAGTAAGCAAAGCTTCTATTGTCGGTTCAAAACCATGTTGAGCAAAACTACTAGCCTTTGTCATACCAAGCACCTTGTTACCAAATTCATCTTTTTCATATTTCCATTGAGATACATCTAAAGTACCACCACCAAAGTCAAGCAACAACATTGGGTAATTAAACATTTCCATGGTCTCAGCACTTAATGTACCCCCTTGTTTAAATACCTGGACATCTAATATTTCTATATCATAGGTTATATTGTTTATTGTTATAGATTGTTTTTCCATCTTTTTGATTTCATTTTTAAGCGGAATACTGTGGTCTATATAGTATTCCGCAGGAAGACCTACTGCAAGTCTTACCTTTATCTTTGTTTCACCTTTAAAACTTAGTGCAATAGCATTAAGCAAATTCAATTTGTAATGATCTGACATATATTTGTTTGATTCCATATTAAGCTTGCCTTCTTTGTTTCCCACGGTATAAAACTTTCCATTCCAAGTAACATTACTTATTCCAGTGGCTCTTGAACCATGTTTGCCTACAGAAGACACTCTACTGGCAAATATTACATTAGTGCTTGTTTTTGTGAAAGTATTTCCTATATCTACAGTTAATACGGAGGCTAACACCTTGTTTAGCACTGGATATTTTTTTGATATATCAGTTAAATTCATTTTTATCTCCTCCTAATTTATCCTTTTTATGGTTTGTATTTATATATTCTGTATTATAATGTAAATTCCTTCTTTTTTCAATAAAAAACTTATAAATATTTGTAAGCTTATATATAAACATCTATATACCTACTTATAAACATTTATATATATATTTACAAATGTAGATATACATATACTAAAACAAAAATAGGATAAGAAAACCTATAGAGTTTCCTTATCCTATCATTAATAAACCACTTACTTTGCTATTGATTATGTAAATATAATCAAATCTACTGAATTCAGGTATTTATAAGATCCCTTTGATAAATATGTCTTCATCGTCTAGTACTTATCCACCCGGCTCTAGTCAATTCATCACTCTGTTCTACAATACGGATGTAATAAAGCTATATCTAACTACAATTTATATACATCTATATATATATATATATTTACAAATGTAGATATATATATACTAGTCAAATAACCCTTATAGCCTCATTCTATACACATTTATCTAATTAATAATAATTTATATATATGAATCAACTTCAAAAATACACTTACATAATAACTTAATATCATCCTTTTTTAGCCCACGTTAAAAAAGTATACCTTGCGTAAATTACGTTAACCAAGCCTTAGCAGTTCAAAATCTATTTTGAACTGCTAAGCTCCGCACCCGCATCTCTCGCATCGTATACTTTTCGTTACCACCATGAAAAACAATATCAATTTTAGAAATTAACTTTTTTTCTTAGAGGATGCTAGCAAAAGTATATGTGGCGTAAAATGCGTATGAGCAAGCTCTAGTAATTCTTAATTTATTTTATTTACAGATGCGTGAAGAAAAATGCATGTCTGAGCGAAGCGAGTTTGCATTTTTTAGCAGCTGTAAATAAAATAAATTTTAGAATTACTTAGCGAAGCGAACGCATTTCTAGCCACATATACTTTTCGCTAAAGCATCCTCTAAGAAAAATTTTCAGTCTAATCTCTATGAATTACGTCAAGTCTTGCAAATTTACTGAATTGACCTATCCATGCAAGTCTAACTGTGCCTACAGGACCATTCCTTTGTTTTGCTATTATAAGCTCTGCTACATTCTTATCTTCTGTTTCCGGGTCATAATACTCATCCCTATATAAGAACATAACAAGGTCAGCGTCCTGCTCAATGGATCCTGACTCTCTAAGGTCTGATAGCATAGGCCTATGGTCAGCTCTCTGTTCTGGGGCACGTGACAGCTGTGACAACGCAATAACCGGACACTGCATCTCTTTTGCCAAGGCTTTAATAGATCTTGATATTTCCGATACCTCTTGTTGTCTACTTTCTGGATTGCTACCAGACATAAGTTGAAGGTAATCTATAACTATCATGTCTATACCATGTTCCATTTTTAGTTTTCTACATTTTGAACGCATATCCATAACAGAAGTTCCTGCTGTATCATCAATGAATATTTTAGCAGCAGCTAGAGGTCCTGAGGCTTTCGCTATGTTTTCCCAATCCTTATCCTCTAAACTACCATGCCTAAGCTTTGACATATCAACATTCGCTTCTGAACAAAGTAATTTATAGGAAAGCTGTTCCTTAGACATTTCCAGTGAAAATATAGCTACGCTTTTTCCTCCCCTAAGGGCTGCATATTCAGCTAGATTTAATGCAAAGGTAGTTTTACCCATAGAAGGCCTGGCTGCAATAAGAATCATGTCTCCCTTTTGGAATCCAGCGGTTTTCTCATCTAGTTCTGGAAAACCACTAGATATACCTGTTGTTTCACCTTTATTATTAAAGATTCTTTCTATTTCTAAAAATCCTCTTTCAAGTACAGTACTCATTGGTTCAAAGTCACTGGAATTTTTTCTCTCCGCTATATTAAAGACTTTTTGCTCTGCAAGATCCATCACTGCTTCTACATCATCTTGCTTGTTATAACAATTTTCCATAATTTCTGTGGAAGCCCTAATAAGCTTTCTTAAAATAGATTTATCATCTACAATTTTTATGTATGAACTTAAATTAGCAGTAGAGGGTATTGAGTTACTTATCTCTGTAATATAGGTGATTCCCCCTGATGCCTCCAATTTTTCAGAAGAACGTAAATGCTCAAGCAATGTAATCATGTCAATAGGTGTGTCCTTTTGATATAGATCAAAAATAGCGTTAAATATAACCTTATGAGAATCTCTGTAAAAATCATCGCCAGTTAAAACCTCCACAGCCCTTGATATGGCGGTTTTATCTATTAGCATTGATCCAATTACCGATTGCTCTGCTTCTAAGTTATAAGGCAAACTTCTAAGAGGTGTATCCATTTTTTTCATCTCTCCTAAAGTAATATTTATGCCCTGCTAAATTTTCAGCATCGAAGATGTTAATAGGCTTCGGTGGTGATGATTTAACAGGGCTATAAAATATAGTTACTTGTTTTTTATGCGAAGACTAGTTCCATTAATTGCTCAATTGTTGATATAGCTTTTACTTCTATATCTACTAGGTCAATAGGTACTTCTTTTTCATTATCTCTAGGAACTATAACCATCTTAATCCCTTTTCTTCTTGCACCATAAATCTTTTCGAATATGCCACCTACTGGTTTTATAATACCTCGAAGTGATATCTCCCCAGTTACTGCAATATCCTGCCTCAAAGGTTTATCTAAAAGAGAACTAATTATACATACCGTTATAGCAGCTCCAGCAGAGGGTCCATCGATTTTACCCCCACCTACTATATTTACATGTATATCGTAATCCTTAATATCCTTATTTGTTGTCTTTCTTATTACTGACGCTGCATTAAACACTGAGTCTTTAGCCATACTTCCTGCAGTATCATTAAATCTTACTTGACCTTTGCCTTTTTCCTTAGCCTCAAATACTGATGTTTCTATTTCTATAGTTGACCCTATATAGCCCGATACTCCAAGCCCATATATATGACCCACTTCAATTTTAACTTTATTATCTAATTCCTCATAAGGAGTAAGTCTGCTTATTGATATAACATCTAAAAGATCCTTAAGCTCAATTTTGATTTTAGAACTTTTTTTCGATTCTCTATTATGCAATACATATCCATAGGCATCTGCTAAAATATTTACAGCCTTTCTTCCTTCAATAGTGTATCTGCTAATGGTCTCTGCTACGCCATCTGCCACTTGAACTTTTAATTTGTGAGCAGCATTAACTACTATAGTTTCAATATCTTTCGCAGTTAACGGTTCAAAGTAAACCTCCGTACATCTTGATCTTAATGCTGGATTTATTTCTGAGGGTTCACGAGTTGTAGCTCCTATTAAAACAAAATCCGCTGGAGCGCCTTTATCAAACAAATATTTTATATATTTAGGTGTATTTTCATCTTCCGGATCATAGTAAGATGATGAAAACTCAACTCTTTTATCTTCTAATACTTTAAGAAGTTTGTTTTGCAGTATATTATCAAGTTCTCCTATTTCATCGATAAATAATATTCCTCCATGAGCCTGTGTTACAAGACCTGTTTTAGGTTCAGGAATTCCAGTTTCAGCAAGGTCTCTTTTGCTACCTTGATATATGGGGTCGTGAACAGATCCCAGTAGAGGGTTTGTTATTTCTCTTGGATCCCATCTCAGTGTTGTTCCATCAACTTCCACAAAATTAGCATCTTTATCATAAATAGTATAACTTAACTTTTTAGCTTCCTCAAGAGCAAGCCTTGCTGCCGTTGTCTTTCCCACTCCCGGTGGCCCATAAAGAATAATATGTTGGGGATATGGCGATGCCATTTTAGATAGCAGTGATTTTATAGCTCTTTCTTGACCAACTATTTCACCAAAACTATCTGGTCTTAACATAGCTTGTATATTTTTCGTTAGTTTTCTGCTATCAAGTAATTCTAAATCTGTAAACTTTTTAAGGGTTTTAGCATTTTCCGGACCTTTTTGTTTCTTAATTATGCTAAGTCTTAGCTCATCAATATATTTATCTTGTTTTTCCATTAGGTTTTTTTCTACTTCTGCTTCGATCTTATTTTGCACATATCTTTTAGCTATCTCTTCAGTAAGCCATTGATTAGTCTTATCTAAAACCTCATGGACATTTTTTTGGGTAGGTACTACATCTATTCCCTTACCATCGCTAATAATCTTATTTAGCGCATACAACCTTTTATATATATCTTCACTTCTTACATACTTTTGAAGTTTGAATTTTATGGTTTTAGCCTTTATACTGCTCTCATCTATTACGTTCCTCATTATTTCATATAAAACATCAATTTGTGTATCTAGTGGTAAATTATCTTTTGCAATGGGTTCACCCATTTTATTAACAAGTAATGTCTTCAAGCTCAATTCGCTTTAATAGATAGCACTATCAAATTATTTACTAAAGCGTTCCCTCCCTTTTCTTATATAATTATTCCTCACAAACAAGAACTTTTATCTTAGTAGATATTTCTGGGTATACTTTAATTTCTACTTCATAAGTTCCTAATAATTTAATTGTATCTGTTATTATTTTCTTTTTATCAATATCTAAATTACATTGTTTATTTAATGCTGTCGCTATATCTTTATTTGTAATTGCACCAAAAAGTTTTCCATTTTCTCCAGCTTTTCCAATTATTTTTACAACTTTATCTTTAAGTTCATTTGCTGTTTTCTGTGCTGCCTCAATTTCAGATGTTTTCTTTTTTCTTTCAGTTTCATTTTTTTTATTTAATATGTGCATATTTGGATCTGTTGCTTCCTGTGCCAGTAATCTCGGAAATAGATAGTTTCTTGCGTATCCATCCGCGGCATTTACCACATCACCCTTTTTACCTATACTTTTAATATCTTTTAATAAAATAACTTTCATTATTTTTCACCTTCCTTTAAATATTCATCTATAGCTTTATTTAATTTCACTAATACCTCATCAATATTAAGTGAAGTAAATTTTGTACCTGCCATGGTCATGTGCCCGCCCCCGCCTAATGTCTCAAGTATCAACTGTACATTGATATTTCCAAGAGACCTTCCGCTAACAAATACTTCATCTCCTATTTTTATAATAACAAACGAAGCCTCAATACCATTAATATTTAGAAGTTCATCCGCTGCTTGAGCAGCAAGGACCGTATCTTCTATTTCCGAAGAGCAAACCGCTATGGCGATTTCATTTTCAACTTTTGCTGATCTTATAATATCAGCTCTCTTTAAATAAACATTTAAATCATCTGAAAACATTTTTTTAACATCCATAGTATCTGCACCATGACGTCTTAAAAAAGCAGCTGCTTCAAAAGTTCTAACTCCTGTTTTAAAATAAAAGTTTTTTGTATCTATACATATTCCTGCCAGTAGACACACTGCTTCTATATGCTTTAACTTTGGCTTATCCACCATATATTGAATCATCTCAGTAACTAGTTCCGAGGTTGATGACGCATATGTTTCCATATAGCTAAGCACCGCACCTTGTATGAAATCTTGAGCTTTTCTATGATGATCAATTATAACTACTTTTTCTACATCTTTAACTATTTCTAAATTTAGCACATGACTTTCATTATGAACATCTACTATTATAAGCAGATTATTAGATTTTTTTACACTTTTATATTTTTCAATTGATATAAAAGTATTTTTGTAGTCCTCATCATCAAGTATTATATCCATCATACTTTTTATTCCAGTACTTATTCCTTCCAGAATAATATAGCATTCTTTATTTAAACTTTTAATAATACTATATAGGCCAATTGCAGCACCTAAACAATCAGCATCAGGGTTTTTATGTCCCATAATGAAAATTGTATCACTCTCATTTACCAAATCCATTAAGGCATGAGCAATAACCCTTGCGCGAACTTTAGTTCTTTTCTCAACTTCCTTTGTTTTTCCTCCAAAAAAAGATAGTTTGTCACCTTTTTTTACTACCGCCTGATCACCACCACGACCTAAGGCAAGCTCTTTGGCAGAAGATGCAAATTCATAGTTTTTTAAGGGTGTGTCTTCTCCCCTACCAACACCTATACTTAGAGTAACTGCAAGTTTGTTACCATTACTTATTTCGCGAACACTATCTAGTATATCAAATTTCTTTTCTATTTCTTTTTCAATATACTTATCTTGTACTATAATAACATATTTATTTGATGTATATTTTTTTACCACAGCATTTACGCTCTGTCCATAACTATTTATTGTTCGCTCAATATCAGCTACAAGTAGTGGTGCCTTGTCTTCTTCTGTAGTTTTAATAACATCATCTAGATTATCTACCTCTACTAGCATAACACTTTCTCTATTACCTTTAATACCTTTTATTAGATTAATTTTTTCAGTTATATCGTAAAAGTATAAAAGCATGATTTTATCTTTAACATTTTTATTTTCATTTGTATCCACAATATTAGTATATATTTCGTAAAACTTTTCTTTTATTTCAATATTTGGAAATATGTTTTTCTTCCCCTCTAATACTTGCTTTAAAGGCAAATCCTTAATTATATCCCTAATATTTTTATTTAAAAGATCTTCTCCTTCAAGCATTGCGGTCACACTTTGATTGTACCATAAAATGTTTCCCATATATCCTATTATTATTAAAGGAAAGGGAAGTTTTACTAATGTACTTGTAGTTGCTATATCAAGTTTAGAAGAAAAATTTTCAATAAATTTTTTCCACTCACTTTTTTTTATTTTTGTATTGTAAATATTATATACTACTAGTATAGCGTATAATCCTAATGCAAGTATTCCTACTTGATAATGTCCATAATAAAATATTATACATATAAATAGGGCCATGGTCACCATATATATTTTATTATTCACATTGAAATAATTGTATTTATTATCCATGATTCGCCCCCAATTATTTTCTTTTAATTCTATATGGGTCAAGCCTTCTAAAATCAAAAGCCATTTCCATGAGCCCTATTGAAAAGTAAATAGTACCTAGAGACGAAAGTGTTGTTAAACCTATAACTATTGCTACTAAAGGCTTTGATAAATTTCTTTTAACTCTTAAAAAATATGTAGCTGCAGCCAAACCATTAATCATAAATACATACTGTGTAAGAAGTTGTGAAGCATTTAGTATATAGTCTCCACCCGTTATCTTTTTTGATGAGAGAATTATCCCTATGCATACTGTGCCTATAAGCACTGCTCCAACTATGTTAGAAACACAAAATCTGCTAAAAGGTAATATTTCCTGCATTTTATAGTTTAGCTTATTTAGTATTGATCTAGAAACTATATAATTCAAATAAGCAGCTATAAGTGAGTAAATAAAAATAAATGCCGGTATTACTACCAAAATTAGCATAACATCTATTTTATTTATAATGGCAAAGTTTTCGTCTAAAACCTTTAACTGTTTTGCAGTTATTCCTGTTTGCATGTAAAATGTTTTTGCTTGTTCTAAGGAAACTCTCATTGATTCTTTAGTAAATTCCAATTTATTAGTAATAAAGTTCATAAACCCTGTTTTTTCTATAAAAATCAATGTATAAGCTACGGTTAATACATTAGATATTGCAGAACCAATAGCTAAAAACAATAGTGTTATAGATGATGTTTTATTTTTCTTAACACAATAACCAAGCGCAATACCCACTGTAATGCAAGTTATAGCTGATTGTATTGCTATTATTGGATTATAGACTAAGGATGCTAAAATTATACTGAGTACTATCGCCGTTATTGTTATTCTGCTGTTATGCCTTATATAGAGTATTGCCACGGGAATTGGTAATAATACTGTTCCTATAAGTGCTACAAATGGCAAATATCCTATTATAATCATTATTACTGAAATTATAACAGCAATAAGTGAAGCCTCTACCATTGCCTTTGTACTATAATCTTTATTCTTCATTTTTTCCTCCATAATTATCTTCCTTTTATGTGTATATATAGCCTACTTAGATCTTTTCCATCCTTTTCGATGTTATCTCCTTCAACTATTCCCACTTTTAGTTTCTTTTTCATACTCTCATCCACAGCTACATTGGAATATCCAAGCCTTTCACCCAATATATATAAAAGAATTATTGCACCTGAAATACAATCTAGTATGGCGTCCTGGGCTACATTGCTTCCCTTGCTTAATAATTTGAAGAAATCACCTATTATACACAGTAACTCTGCCTTCAAACTTTCAATCAGCTTAACATTAGACATTATATTAAAATCATCCCTTTTCATAGTATATCATCTCCCCCTGTAGGCTTATGCGCATAACTCTATTTTAGTTATTTTTCTGATATTATGCAACAAAAGTTTATTTACGTATAATATAAGAAGTTTATTAACAAATTTAATATTTTAAAATTTAAGTTTACATTTTATGGGTTATAGCTACAATTATACTACAAATTATACCAAATCATATATATATTAAAATTAATTTTTCTATTATTAATCGAAATCTTTATTTTTATCTTAAAAAATAAAAGCAGCTACCGTAAGGCGCTGCTTTCAGTCATTTACTATTCAGTAGTAAATGGTAATAATGCTATGTTTCTTGCTCTCTTGATAGACACAGTAAGCATTCTTTGATGTTTTGCACAGTTTCCAGAAATTCTTCTAGGAAGAATCTTTCCTCTTTCTGTAACATACTTTCTTAATTTGTTTATGTCTTTATAATCAATTTCAGTTGCTTTATCCATACAGAAAGCGCAAACTTTTCTTTTCATTCTCTTTCTGTTTCCGCCAGCAGCACTTCCGCCACTGCTTCTTTTACGTTCGTTCATAGCCATAATTTTTTTTCCTCCTTACCTAATATTAGAATGGGATGTCTCCATCATCAATTGGTGTTATATCGCTAGCACTGCCAAATCCATTAGATCCAGCATTTGATTCGCCATTATAACCACCTTGATTAGTATTCATTCCTGATGTTTTTTTGTCTCCCCATTCAAGGAAGTCAACTTCATCAGCAATCACTTCAGTAACATATCTTTTAGTACCGTCTTTAGCATCATAATTTCTAGTTTGAATGTTTCCAGAAACGCTTATTAGTTTACCCTTACTCATATAATTAGCAGTAGCTTCCGCTGTCTTGCCAAATACAACTACTGGTATAAAATCAGCTTCTGGTTGACCTTCTCGCTTAAATCTTCTATTAACGGCTACCGTAAAAGTGGCTACAGCTGTTCCTGTTCCTTGAGCAAATTTAAGCTCAGGATCTTTTGTTAATCTACCAACTAAAACAACTTTATTCATAAAAGCACCACCTATTTTTCTGGATTTATTATGATATGTCTTATAACACTGTCAGTAATTCTAAATACTCTATCTAATTCTTTCGGTAATTCTGGACTTGAATTGAAATTGATTAATGTATAGTGGCCTTCACCAACTTTTTGTATTTCATAGGCTAATTTTCTTTTGCCCCATGCATCAACATTTTCAATAACTCCACCATTATTTTCTATTACACCTTTAAACTTTTCAACGTTAGCTTTAACAGCTTCTTCGTCTAATGAAGGATGTAATATGAATATAGTTTCATACTTTCTCATTAATTTCACCTCCTCCCCTCGGACTAACGGCTGCGCATTGCACAGCAGGGATTACAATAATAGATTATATCACTTAATCACATAAAAATCAAGTAAATTATTTTCAACTATTTTTCCTCGGAAGGTAAATTTTCTTTTATAATTTTTTTTACCCCTGAATCAAATTTAATTCTTGGGAGCATTACAAGCCTTCCACAACCTAAACACTTTATTTTAATATCTGCTCCAAGCCGAATGATCTCCCAATTTTTACTACCACAGGGATGAGTTTTTTTCATTTCAACAATGTCACCCAAATTAAATGTCTTCACAGCGCATCCCCCCTTCTATGCTTTTTACACTATCTCCATCTCTGAGGAAAATTTCTTTTACCTTTATTTCATCTGATTTTATAAGCTTAATTATGCTTTCAATATTTTCTTCTTCTATCTTTAAACTAATCCCACAACTTTTAGTTATATATGTAGGTGTAGGAATAACTACTACTTTTATCTTTTTTTTTATAGTTTGTCTTTCTGCTTTCATAGCCTCAAGTGTATTTTGAAATGTTACTATATAATATTTATCCAATGTTCTTCACCCTATCCATTTAAAGTTTAATAGTTTTGTCTGCATTATTCATAAGTTGCACAATAGTATACATGTTTGATATTTCCCCAATAGCAAGCTTATCCTTTATATTATAGAAATCAAGACAAACTCCACACACTAAAATATTTACTCCTCTTTCTACTAATTTATTTAAACTATCCAGTACTAGAGAATCACTTGAGGTAAGCTTTACCCCTCCATTAATAAATAATAAATCATTAGGTATTATATCTGCCTCTGATAATGCAAATACATAGCTTTTCATAAGCATAGCTCCCAGTTCGTCATCGCCTAACCCTAATTTATCAGAAGACAATACTAATGTAAATTTTTTATTTGTTTGCTCAGTTACTATTTCATTTACTACTTCATTTTTTTCTTTAATTATATTTATAAAATACAATTTATCTTTTTCTTCTATAACACTTTTGTATCCACTACCCGTAGCTAATTTTACTATATTATTTTTAGCAACTAAATTATCTACAATTACTGTACTTTCCCCACTCTCAATTGAATCAAAATATTTTTTTGTTTTAACCACTGGAATTGGACATAGTAAACCCTTACAATCTATTATATTCTTCATATTATTTGAGTTTTAAATTAATTTCTTCCCGAAACTAACTTAAAACCATCACACCCCTTTCTCTATTATAACTATTGATTTAATATACATTTACAGAACTTTGGATTATAATATTGTATTATATGTTACTTTTAAAATATGTAATTATAATGCAATACCGCCTATTTTTCCTGTTATAAAATTTTTGTACTTTTTTATTATACTAATACACTTATGTTAATACTATTATAAACTATTTACAGTTTTAATTATATGAAAACAAAATTTAACTTGCTATTGATAATATTAATAGATACTGCAACTTCTATAGATTGTAGTAATACTATTGTTTATTTTATAGAATTGGAGGGACCCATGAAAATTTATTTAGATAACGCAGCCACTACATTTCCTAAACCACCTGAAGTTTATTCTTCAATGATGAATTATATGACAAATATAGGCACAAACCCTGGAAGAGGCGCATCAACTGCTTCCCTTGCAGGAAATAAAGTTATATTAAATTGTAGGTATGCATTAATGGATTTTTTTCACTTTGATAAAGTTGAAAATGTAATTTTTACACCAAATATTACAACGTCCTTAAATACTCTTATAAAATCCCTTGCACTTCAGGACTGGCATGTAATAACCTCCTCAATGGATCATAATGCTGTCTTAAGACCATTAAACTCTCTTTGTCAAAAAGGAATTATAGACCTTTCAATTATTCCTTGTTCAAAAGAAGGTCTCCTAGATGTAGATGATTTTATAAATGCAATTAAACCTAATACAAAACTAGTAGTTCTCTCTCATGCCTCTAACATTGTTGGAACAATTCAACCACTAGAAGCTATAGGCAAAATATGTAAAGAAAGAGGCATCTATTTTATCATAGATGCTGCTCAAACTGCTGGAGTACTGCCCTTAGATTTCAATAAATTAAATTGTAATGCTCTAACCTTTACAGGTCATAAAAGTTTACTTGGTCCTCAAGGTATAGGCGGCTTTTTAATTGACGATAATTTAAATGAGCATTGTACTACATTTATAGAAGGAGGAACTGGTAGTCTTTCCTCTAGTATTATTCAACCGAATTTTTTACCTGATAAGTTCGAAAGTGGGACTTTAAATGGTCCAGGTGTAGCTGGACTCTTAGAAGGACTTAATTATATTAATACCATTGGCATTGACTCTATCCGCATGCATGAAGAATTTTTATGTGAAACTCTTATAAATGGGCTACTAAATATAAGTTCTATTGAAGTTTATGGAATTACCGATAGCTCTAAGAGAACTGCGGCTATTTGCGTTAATTCTACAAAAATCGACAATTCCCAGTTAGGATTTATTCTAGACACAGAATATGGAATTACAACAAGAACGGGTCTTCATTGTGCACCACTAGCTCATGAGACTATTGGTACTTATCCAATTGGCGCTTTAAGGTTTGGAATTGGACCCTTTAACGATATAAAAGATATTAATTATACCCTGTGCTGCCTGAATTCAATTCTTAGAAAGGTGTGATTTTTTCAATGGAAAACATTCTGAAAAAAATTGATAGGTTAACTATTTTTTTTGTTGTGTATACCTTTGTTTTTGTAATTTTTTTTGGAACCATAGGGTATACTCTCCCTTTTGTTTTAGCCCTTATTTTAGCCTCACTACTAAAGATACCAACAAAATACTTAATGAGAAAATTCAAAATAAAAAGTACAGTAGCTTCCTTGTTTACCACTACCATATTTTTCACACTAATTATTGTCTTACTATCTTTAGTTGTAACCACCATAACATCAGAAACAATCCAATTAGTAAAAAATATTCAGTATTATTTTTCTAATAACAAAGATAATATAATAGAATTTTTGGGCAGTTTAAAAAATTATTATAAAAATTTAGATCCTAGCATTCTCAGTAATTTAGAATCAAACATTTCTAACTATATAACTAAGACTATAAATATTAGTATGAATGCATCAACAAAAATATTTTCCTTAACCCTAGCTTTTATGTCTACTATCCCATATACTTTAATGGTTTTACTATTTACTTTACTTACCACCTATTTTTTCACAAAAGACTTATCCTCTACTAGCAATAAAATATTTGATCTAATTCCAAGTAAAAACGGAGATCGAGTACATTTTATATTTGATGAATCAAAAAAAATGTTTAAGAACTACTTGTTATCCTACTTACTTATAATTACTATAACATTTTTTGAAACGTTAATTGTTTTTTTAGTTTTTAAAGTTAAGTATGCCGTAACACTAAGCATATTATGTGGAATATTTGATTTGCTTCCCATTTTCGGTATAGGAGCTATTTATATTCCTATAATTATAGTATTTTTTATATCGAATAATTATATAGCTGCACTGGGGCTCCTACTATCCTATATAATTATCACTATAGTAAGGCAAATTATTGAGCCTAAAATTGTATCCTCATCACTAGGTATACATCCAGTGGCAGTTCTTGCCGCTATATTTATAGGTTTAGAAGCAAATGGCCTTATTGGAATGATCTTTTGCATGTTCTTAGTAGTTTTTTACAATATATTGAAAAAAGTTGAACTTTTATAGAATAAAAAACCTTTTATCTGGATAAAATCCAAATAGGAGGTTTTTTTATGGTAGATAAGGTTATTTTAGATTCTATGTCCAGAGATTGCACTTTCAAGTTAAGGGATATTATAAGTCAATATATTTTTCCCATAGCTAAATGCTCACGTCCTATTGTGGTTTTATGTATTGGAACCGATAGGTCAACAGGTGATAGTTTAGGGCCGCTAGTTGGAAACAAACTAAAATTTTTAATTAGAAACCAAATTCATGTTTATGGTAGCCTTGAGTGCCCAGTACACGCAAAAAATTTATGTGAAACCATTGATGAAATTAACTACACATATACCAATCCATACATTATTGCAATTGACGCTTGCCTTGGAAGTTTGCAAAATGTAGGAAAAATTATTGTTGAGGAAAAGCCCTTAAGTCCTGGTGCTGCTATGAATAAAGACTTACCTAAAGTCGGAAATTTAAGCATTACTGGTGTTGTAAATATATCTGGTGCCTTTGAATTTATGGTTCTTCAAAATACCAGATTGTATACAGTAATGATGCTTGCTGACGCTATTTCCAATGGCTTATATCATTCAATACTCAAAACTGTAGGTGGAAGAAAATTAAGTTCTATTTATGAAGATTTCAATATGAAAGATGTTGAAGGTTAATTTAACTTATAAAAAACAAATATACTATCTTAAGCCTTCATCAAGATGCTTTTGATTTTACATTTGTTTTTTATTTATAATTTAGACGAATTCTATGATAATATGCATGAAATTTTAACACTAATCTAGCTTTATATCACTAATAAGTTTTTTATATATGGTTTGTACATATTTTTTATAGAATATAAAATAGTATTAAATTACTGTTTTTTTAAAATATTGAACTATAAACTCTATTGCACAATATGTATTCTATTTCATCAATAGTTTTACTTCCACTGTCTATTATTAAAGTTCCTTCTCTTCGTATATTATTTTGAATGTTTAAATTTATAAGACCACCATCTTTTAATCTACATATTATTGCATCACAATAGGTATTATTATCTCTATTATTTATCACAGTGTATCCTCTTTTAATTAGTTCACCTTGTAAATATTCTAGTTCTTGTGAAACACATATAACCATAAAAAACCCCTTTCTTTTTAGTTTGCCACAAAAGAGGTTTTTTATTATTAAATTTTAAATATTTTTTATTTATTAATTGAGCTAATAGCTCCCTGTAAAACCTTAGTCTCTTCCTCAGACAAATCGTACCTTGATATTCCCTTATCTATGGGTTTAGCATAGGTTGTACTTTCGTTTCTACCATAAATACTCGTCAATATAGCACCATTATTATTTGCATCTAACAGAGCTATTGAGAAACTTAAATCACTACCAACGTCATCAAAAGCCCTATACCTTACCATTGAGATTTTTTGAACACAAGTTTTTATTTTAACATTTATATTTTCATACATTTGTTTCATATTCTCGCTTTCATTTTTAACCTCATCAATTTTATCTAAATATGAAATAACCATTTCTTCTAAGTTATTACTGTTTACACCTCTCATTAATTTTCTGTATTTTTTTTCTAATTTATTTAGAGATGAATATGTTACTATTATTATTATTATTAATATAAATACAAGAATCATAAGTGCCAATATTATATATATCTGTGCACTACTTATAAAATTGAGTATACTTTGCATTATGAATTACATCCTCTCCGTTATGTTTCACGTGAAACATTATATGTTAAAAACTTCTAAAATCCTTTCAAAATCCTCTTCTGAGTAATATTCTATTTCTATTTTACCTTTGCTTTTATTTTTAGAATTTATAAAAACTTTAGTTCCAAATCTGTTTTCTAATTTGTTCATTATGTCTTTATAATAAATACTGTTTTCATTTTTAGCTGTTTTTTCTTTTTTGTCAATTCCAAAGTTCTTGACTAATCGTTCTGTTTCTCTAACCGAAAGACTATCATCTATTACCATTTGAGCGATTCCATATTGAATTTCATTATCCGTAATTCCAAGTATAGCTCTTCCATGTCCCTCAGATATAACTTCATCTATTATATAGTCTTGAACTCTTTCATCTAAATTTAGCAATCTCATACAATTAGTTATTGCTGTTCTTGATTTACAAACTTTTTTACTAATTTCTTCTTGGGTAAGATTAAAATCAACTAAAAGCCTCTTATAAGCTAGAGCTTCTTCAATTGGATTTAGATCTTCTCTTTGTATATTTTCTATTAATGATATTTCTAATACTTCTTTGTTTTGTATATTCATAATAATTGCAGGTATTTCTGTAAGTCCAATACTTTTTGAAGCTCTGAATCTTCTCTCACCTGCTATAACTGTATATGTATCATCTTCTCTGTTCAATATAATAGGCTGGATAACTCCATGTTCCTTAATAGATTGTGCCAGTTCCGATATTTTTTCAGGGTCGAAACTTTTTCTTGGTTGATCTTTATTAGTTTTAATTAAATTCATAGATATCTTGAGTACTGTGGAACCATCATCCACCATTTCCTCTTCAGGTATTAACGCTCCTAAGCCTTTACCTAACCCAAATTTTTTAGTCACTATATATCAACTCCTTTGTCTTTCTAGAAACTCATTGGCAAGCTGTGCATATGCTTCTGCGCCTTTGCATTTGTCATCATACAGCATAATTGGAAGCCCAAAACTTGGAGCTTCTGCCAGTCTTATATTTCTAGGTATTGTGGTCTTATATACCTTATCATTAAAATATTTTTTCACTTCTGATACTACTTCATTGCATAATTTAGTTCTATTATCATACATACTAAGGATTACACCCTTAATTTCTAAAGTTTTATTCAAATTTTTCTTAACTAATTGTATTGTGTTTACTAGTTGTCCAACACCCTCTAGTGCATAAAATTCACATTGTATTGGTGTAATCACACTAGTGGCGGCCGTAAGGGCATTTATAGTTAAAATTCCCAAGGAAGGAGGACAGTCTATAAATACATAATCAAATTCATCTTCAATTTCTTTAAGTTTTTCCTTGAGTATATTTTCTCGATTACTTCTACTTATAAGTTCAACTTCTGCACCTGCAAGTTCCATGGTAGATGGTACTAAATATAGGTTGGTTACTAGCTCACATTCTTTTATAGTATCTTTTATGGAAATATCTGATGTTAACAAATCATACATTGAATACTTTATTTTTTTCTTATCAAATCCCAGTCCACTAGTAGTATTTCCTTGAGGATCAATGTCTATTGTTAAAATCCTTTTACCTTGTAGGGCTAAATATGAACATAAGTTTATATTTGTAGTAGTTTTACCTACTCCTCCCTTTTGATTAAAAATACATATGGTTTCCATGACTACCCCTGCCCTTCATATTATTATTCATTTGTATGCGAGATAAACTGAAGTAATTACTTAAATGCTTCAACTCTAATTTTACTACATAGTTCATTATATATTTATGTTATAAATATTAATAGTATTATTTTCATTATTTTCAAAAAAAACAAAAAAAACAGAATGTTTCACGTGAAACATTCTGTTTTTCATAATCTACTTTTTAGGGATTCTAATTGTTACTTCTATACTGTCTTCTAATTCCCTTGATTTATACACAGCATTTATACCATACTTATCAAATACTTGTTTAATAGTATTTATATAGACCCTTGGTGCAAATATTCCTTTGATCTTTTTCTTACCATCAGCAGCAACTTCATCTCTACATAACTTTAATAATTCTTTTTCAATAAGTTCTTCAGTATTTTTAACATTAAGAGACTTATCTATAACTATTTTAAGTACTTTCTTTTGAATATTTATATCATTTAATTTTAAAAGGGCTCTAGCATGCCTTTCAGTAAGTTTACTCTCTACCAAACTATTCATTATTTCCTTATCTAATTTTAATAATCTTAACTTATTAGCTATGGTTGATTGTTTCTTTCCTATTATCTGTGCTAATTGATCTTGTGTATAAGAATGATCCTTAATGAGGTTAAAATAGGCTGATGCTTCTTCAAAAAAATTCAAATCTTCCCTTTGTAAATTTTCCAATAATGCAATTGCTGCGGAATCTTTATCTGTAATATCTATAATAATTACCGGAACTTGCTTAAGACCTATTTTTTTTGCTGCTCTTAGTCTTCTTTCTCCCGCAACTAATTCATATCTAGTATCCCCACTTTTTCTAACAGTTAGTGGTTGGATTATTCCGTAAGCTTTTATAGACTGTGATAGTTCTTCAATAGTTTCCTCATTAAAATGCTTTCTAGGCTGATAGACATTTGGAGAGATTATTTCTATAGATACATATTTTACATCGTTTTGCATAATATACCATCCTTAAGTTTTTCCTTTTATTAACAATTCTCTATTATTTGCTTATTTCCTTCTTTTTCTTATATTTTTCGTACGACAATTTATAACACTAATCATCACCTTCGGTACTTTAATATTAAACACTTCAGGATGATATTTATTGGATTTTCATAGTATATATTGCCAATTATAATTGTACGTAACCCAATATAAAATATCGTTAAAGTAAAGGGCTTTTAGTAACCATTCCTGCTTTTCTAGGGTACTTTTTATTTGTCACTGCAATTTTTTTTATTATTACTAGATTGTGGTTAAAATCGCTGTCTTCAATTTGTACCTTTTCTATATGTTCTATTTGTCCACCTAGCATTCTAATTGCATTTTTAGAATTCTTAATTTCCTCTTCAACTGCGGGCCCCTTCATAGCAACAAAGTATCCCCCTACCTTTACATAAGGTATGCAAAATTCACTAAGTACAGTTAGGTTAGCAACAGCTCTTGAAACTGCTATATCAAACTTTTCTCTGTATTGTTTTTCTTGTGCAAAATCCTCTGCTCTACCATGAATAGCTTTTATATTTTTTAATTGTAACTCTTTAATTACCTCATTCAAAAAATTAATCCTCTTGTTTAGTGAATCTAATAAAACTATATTTATCTCAGGTTTTATTATTTTCATAGGAACACCTGGAAAGCCTCCTCCAGTTCCTATATCGATAATGTTTTTTGCATTTTTAAGCTCTTTAAACTTAAAAACTTTTATAGAGTCAATAAAATGTTTTTTCACAATTTCTTCATCTTCTTTTATGGCAGTCAAATTAACTTTTTCATTCCACTCTTGTATTAGGTCCTTATATCTCATAAATTGCTCATACTTTTTTTCATTAAACTCAAGGCCCTCATTATTGCTAGATTTATTCATTATATCAAAGTATTTCATTCTTCACCTCCAAATTATTCTTGCTAATTCTATTTTGTTGCTCAAGATAGATCATTAGAACAGACATATCCGCAGGCGATACTCCTGATATTCTAGAAGCTTGACCTATACTTTCAGGTTTGATTTTGCCTAGCTTTTGCATAGCCTCTATTCTTAGTCCTTTTATATTGTCGTAAATTATATCTTTTGATATAATTTTGTTTTCAAACTTTTTAAATTGGTGAATTTGGTCTAATTGTTTCTGAATATATCCTTCATATTTTGACACAATATTAACTTGCTGCTGTATATATTTATCTAATATAGGTCTATCCACATCTAGTTTCTCCACAATATAATAATCAAGCTCCGGTCTTTTTATAAGCTCATATAAACTAATAGGCTTTTTAAGCGGTGTGGAATTACAAGAAATTAAAAATTCTTCAATCTCTTTTTTATTTGTTATTTGCAGATGTTTTATTCTATGGAGCTCTTCTTCTAATTGCATTTTCTTTTTCTTAAATATTTCATATCTATCTTCTTTGACAAGGCCAACATTATATCCTATTTCAGTTAGCCTTAAATCCGCATTATCTTGTCTTAGTAGCAACCTATACTCTGCTCTTGAGGTCATCATTCTATATGGTTCATTAGTACCTTTAGTAACTAAATCATCGATTAAAACCCCTATATACCCATCAGATCTTTTTAAAATTAATGGTTCCTTATTTTTAACACGTTGTGCGGCATTGATTCCAGCCATAATGCCCTGAGCTGCAGCTTCTTCATATCCCGAACTACCATTTATTTGCCCTGCTGAAAATAAGCCAGAGATATTTTTAAATTCTAGGGACAGCTTTAAATCCGTGGAATCTATACAATCATATTCAATAGCATAAGCAGTCCTCATAATTTCTACATTTTCAAGTCCCGGTACTGTTCTTAAAACTTCAAACTGAACGTCCTCTGGAAGTGAACTAGACATACCTTGAACATACATTTCCTCAGTATTCTCGCCTTCTGGTTCGATAAATATTTGATGCCTTTCCTTGTCCGCAAATCTCATTACTTTATCCTCAATAGAGGGACAATATCTAGGACCTGTACTCTTAATTGATCCATTATAAAGAGGAGATCTATGAATATTTTTTTTGATTACTTTATGAGTTTCATCATTGGTATAGGTTAGGTAACAACATATTTGATTTCTATTTATATCTCCACTCATAAATGAAAATGGTACTACATCTACATCCCCTGATTGCTCTTCCATTTTAGAAAAATCAACGGATCTTTTATTTATTCTAGCAGGTGTTCCCGTTTTAAATCTTCGAAGTTCTATTCCTAGATCAATTAAAGATTTAGAAAGTTCATTAGCAGGCAGTAACCCACTAGGACCTTCCTCATAGGTGCAATCTCCAATTATGATGTTTGCTTTCAAGTATGTTCCTGAAGCTATAATTACTGTCTTTGTTGTGAAATACGCACCATTTTTTGTAAGTACACCCACAACTTTTCCGTTTTCAACATCTATAGATACCACTTCTAATTGTCTTAATTGTAAATTGTTTTGTTTTTCTAGTACATTTTTCATTCTTTGTGCATATGCTTTTTTATCCGCTTGCGCTCTTAGTGAGAACACAGCCGGACCCTTAGATGTATTTAGCATCCTTGATTGTATATATGTATTATCAATATTTACTCCCATTTCTCCACCAAGGGCATCAATTTCCCTTACTAAATGTCCTTTAGCAGTTCCACCAATATTGGGATTACATGGCATTAGTGCCACACTATCTAAGTTTATAGCACAAATTAGAGTCCTACTTCCTATTCTTGCCGCAGCAAGAGCCGCCTCGCAACCTGCGTGACCAGCTCCCACAACTACAACATCAAAATCTCCTGCAATATATTTCATATTTACCCCTACTTTCCTAAACAAAATTCTGAGAATATTTTATGTATTATATCTTCTTCTAACGCTTCTCCAGTAATCTCACCTAAATTCATCCATGCATTGCGTATATCAATGGATGCTAAATCTATAGCATAAGTGTTCTCTAGTGCATTTAGTGATGATACTAAGTTTTCTTTTGCTCTTATCAAAGCCTGTTTATGTCTAATATTAGTAACAAAAACTCCCTCAGTTTTAATTTCACCATTAAAAAATAAATCTTTTATATGTTCTTTAAGCTGATTCAATCCTTCACCTGTTTTTGCTGAAATATTAGTTATATATTTTGATTTTAAATCCTTTAACTCACTCTCTTCTATTTTACCACCTAAATCGCTTTTATTTAACAATACAATATATTTTTTTTCTTTAATATACTCAATAATTTCTAAGTCTTCTTGACTAAGCTTATTACTTGAATCTAATAATAAGATAACTAAATCCGCTTCATCTATTTTATCCTTTGACGTCTGTACTCCTATTTTTTCAACTATATCTTCAGTTTCCCTTATACCTGCAGTATCTACAATCTTAACTGGTATACCCTCAATACTTATGTATTCTTCTATTGCATCCCTAGTAGTGCCTGGTACATCAGTAACAATAGCTCTTTTCTCTTTAACTAGAGCATTAAGAAGTGATGATTTTCCCACATTAGGTTTTCCAACTATTACAGTACTTAAGCCCTCTCTTAAAATCTTTCCTTCATCAGCAGTACTTAGTAGTATATCTATCTCACTAATTATTGAAACCACATCCACACTAACCATTTCCGATGTAACTTCTTCAATATCCTCTTCTGGGTAATCAACAGTTACCTCTATATTTGCAATTACACTAAGTAATTTATTTCTTAGCATTCTTATTTCCCTGGAAATTGAACCTTCCGATTGCATTAGTGCTGATTTCATACTAAGTTCAGTCTTTGATGTTATTATATCCATAACTGCCTCAGCTTCACTTAAATCTATTCTACCATTTAAAAATGCTCTTTTAGTAAATTCTCCAGGCTGGGCCATTCTTGCTCCTGCACTAATAACTTCTTGAAGAATTCTATTCGTACCAACCACTCCACCATGGCAATTAATCTCTATGGTATCTTCTGCAGTAAAACTTTTAGGACCTTTCATATAGGAAACAATAACTTCATCAAGTTTGCTACCCTCTTTGTCAATAATATGACCATATCTCATAGTATAAGATTTAAAATCCTGAAGCTTTTTATTATTTTTTCCTAAAAATATACTATCTATTATATCTAAAGATTTATCACCAGAAACTCTAATTATAGATATACCGCCTTCACCTATACTAGTTGCTATTGCAGCTATAGTATCAAATTCTTTCATTAAAAATTACCTCCTAATTTTATATGTGTTTATTATTATATCCGCTTTAAATGTTTTGTATCAAAACAACTTCTTTGTTTTTTATCACCTTATTATAAGTATTTTTAATAATATTCGTAAAATTCAATATTAATCCCTTGTAGTGCTACAATATGCTTAATTAAGAAATTTATAATTTTCCTCTTGGAAAATACACTTAATATATAACCTTGAACCTTAAGAATATAATTAAATTCACACTTAGTTTTTGAATTTAAAAAGAAAGCCCTTAGGCTTTCTTTAAATCAACTACAACTCTTCTATAGGGTTCTTCACCTTCACTAAAGGTATAAACATATGAATCATTTTGAAGCGTAAAGTGTATTATTCTTCTCTCATAAGGATTCATTGGTTCAAGTTTTAATACTCTACCACTAACCCTTACCTTATAGGCAATTTTCGATGCAAGTCTCTTTAGCGTTTCTTCTCTTTTTGCTCTATAATTTTCAGTGTCCAATATTACTCTTTTGTACTCTTCATCATGATTTTTATTTACAACTAAACTTACAAGATATTGAAGAGAATCTAATGTTTCACCTCTGTATCCTATTAATAGTCCCATATTAGGTCCAACCAAATCGATTCTAATTTCATTGTTTTCATCTTTGATTTCTACTTCCGCTTTCATACTCATAGACTGCAACACTTCCGTTAAGAACTTTTTAGCTTCATATAGACTATCCCTTTTAACTGTAACTCTAATTTTAGCAGGTTTTACCCCTATAATATTTAAAAATCCTTTACTACCCTCATCTAATGTTTCTACATTAATTTTATCTCTTGTAACATTTAATTCAACCAATGCATTACTAATAGCATCCTCTACATTCTTTCCCATGGTTTCTATAATCTTCATACCGTAAGACACCCGCCTTTCTCAATATCAAAATTAGGCAATTGTGTTAAATCCACTCCTGGGCCGCTACAATTAACAACTTCAGAAGAAAATTTACCCCTTTGTAGACCTCTGGAGCAGATAACAATTCTCAATCATTATCCTCCCTTTTATATAAGTAGGAGACTTCATTCTGAAATATCGTTAAATTGTTTTTTTAGCAATTTCCGTTTTTCCAAGTTCCATTTTATTTATAATTAGTGTTTGGATTACTTGTAGTACGTTGTTTACCACCCAATATAATACTAGTGCACCAGCGAAATTCAAACTCATAAATCCCATCATAATAGCCATTCCAATATTCATTGTTGAGGTTTGTTTAGATTGAGCACCGCCACTTGCTGGTTGCATAAGCTTTGATGAAAAATATGTTGTAACCATAGATAATATTGGTAAAATCTTATATGGGTCAGCCTTTGTTAAATCGGTCAACCATAAAAAACCAGCACCCTGCATATTTAAGTTTCTAAACACAGTAAACAAAGCAAATAGAATAGGCATTTGAATAAGCATTGGCAAGCATCCACCCATTGGATTTACTCCATTTTCTTTATACAGTTTCATTACTTCTTGCTGAGATTTTTGTGGGTCCTTTTTATACTTTTCTTGAACTTTCTTCATTTCTGGTTGAATCGCACCCATTTTAGCCGTTGATTTAGTTTGCTTAATACTTAGCGGCAACAATACTATCCTTATTATAATTGTGAAAACAATTATTGCCAGGCCAAATGATATATTATTATTTTGTATAACTACCTGAATGCCACTATGTATAAAGTAAAAGAACTTTTCAAGCGGGGCAGTTAAAAAATTTAAATTCAAACGAAAAACCTCCCAAGTGGTTATTTAACAGGATCAAAGCCGCCCTTATTATAAGGATGACATCTAAGTATTCTTCTTATTCCCATAATAGAGCCTTTTATTGCTCCATACTTTTCAATAGCTTCTAAAGTATACTGAGAACATGTGGGATAAAATATACAGCAAGGCCTCTTAAGAGGTGATATATATTTTCTATAACTTTTGATACCCAGTATAAGTATTTTTTTCATTATTAATCAAACCTGCTTTCTTAAGCAAATTTTTCAAAGCATTCTCCACTTCTTTGTAATCTTTACCATTAGAAGGATTCCTCGCAATGAACACTAAATCATATCCTGCCTTTAATCCTTCATTATTAAGCCTATAGCTTTCCCCTATAAGTCTCTTAACTCTACTTCGAGTTACACTATTTCCAACCTTTTTACTTACAGATATTCCACACCTATTAAGATCTTTGCCATTTCTATAGATATATAATACTAGTAATAGGTTAGAAAAAGATTTTCCTCTTCTATATACTGTTCTAAATTCAGTATTCTTTCTAATCCTGTATTTCTTAACATCAAAATTCATATTAGCCGCCCTCGTTTCCGCAAATTGCAGAAAAAGGCCACATTAGCGGCCCTTATGCTGTCAATCTTTTTCTACCTTTTTGTCTTCTTCTTTGAAGAACGTTTCTACCAGAAGCGGTTTTCATTCTCTTTCTGAATCCGTGCTCTTTTTTTCTTTGTCTTTTTTTAGGCTGGTAAGTCATGAACATATCTACTACACCCCCTTCTATTAACCTTTAAATTATAACAATCATATTTCAATCGCATATTTATGGTTTTACTATTAGATTATATATTCACAACCTCATAATGTCAAGACAACCATTTTAATTTATATTGTTGGTATTTTTTATATTTATATGATTTTTTGTGGATAACTTCTTGAACACCTTGTTATTTTTTGATATTATATAAGAAACAACTGTGAATAACCTATATATTAATAAAGTTATTCACAACTTGTGGACAAAATTGTGAATAACTACTATAATATTGTACAAAACTTGTTTTTACTCAACACTTTTTAGCTACATACATATATTTACCCATTAATTAATTTGTTGATAGTTTTTTTTCTGGATTGTTAATAACTTATTTGCTATTAAAAGTGTTAACATAGTTATTAACATGTGAATATTTTTAATGCTATTTATCAACAACACATAATGTATTTATTTATTGTTTATAACTCTGTTTATACATTGTTTGTTTTTACATATAATATTTTTTTTATTTGAACTGGAGGGTAGTACATGAACACCCAAATTAAAGATATCTGGGAAAAAACCTTAAACATAATAAAAGGCGAACTTACAGAAGTTAGTTTTAATACTTGGATCAAAAGTATAGAACCTATGGCCTTAGATAATAATACTTTTAAATTAGGTGTTCCGAATAATTTTACCAAGGACATACTTGAAAATAGATATAAGGATTTAATAATGAATGCCGTTAAATTACTTACTTCTAAAACATATAAGATAGAGTTCTTTATATTATCAGAGGAAGTAGCAGAAATAGAGACCCCAAAAGCAAAAAGAGAATCAGAAAGAAATAGCCTAGCAGTTAATGATGAAATGTCTGCTACACTAAATCCAAAATATACCTTTGACTCTTTTGTAATTGGAAATAGTAATAGATTCGCTCATGCTGCATCTCTTGCAGTAGCCGAATCTCCTGCTAAAGCTTACAATCCTCTATTTATATATGGAGGGGTTGGACTTGGAAAAACACATTTAATGCATGCTATTGGTCATTATATTTTATCGAACAACCCAAAATCTAAGGTTGTTTATGTTTCTTCGGAAAAATTTACAAATGAACTTATCAATTCTATTAAAGATGACAAAAACGTAGAATTTAGAAATAAGTACAGAAATGTAGATGTGCTTCTAATTGATGATATTCAATTTATTGCCGGTAAAGAACGTACACAAGAGGAATTTTTCCATACATTTAATGATCTTCATGAAGCAAACAAACAAATTATTTTATCTAGTGATAGACCTCCAAAGGAGATTCCTACCCTAGAAGACAGATTGCGTTCTAGATTTGAGTGGGGACTTATAGCTGATATACAACCACCAGATTTTGAAACTAGAATTGCTATATTAAAAAAGAAAGCAGATGTAGAAAATCTTAATATTCCAAATGAAGTTATGGTTTATATTGCCACCAAAATAAAATCTAATATACGAGAACTAGAAGGCGCTCTTATTAGAATAGTTGCTTTTTCTTCTCTAACTAATAAAGAGATTGGAATAGATTTAGCTTCTGAAGCTCTTAAAGACATTATTTCTAGTAGAAATTCAAAGCAAGTGACTATTGAACTAATACAAGATATAGTTTCTAGCTATTTTAATTTAAAAGTTGAAGATTTTAAATCATCAAGGCGAACAAGAAACATAACCTTCCCTAGACAAATAGCAATGTATTTATGTAGAAAGCTTACAGATATGTCTCTTCCGAAAATAGGTGAAGAATTTGGAGGTCGTGATCATACAACTGTAATCCATGCTTGTGAGAAAATATCTAAAGGTCTTAAAGAGGATGAAAACCTTCAAGATAACGTAGCTGAGCTAACTAAAAAGATAAGTCAAAAATAGTATAATACTTTTACTAACATGTGTTGATACTATTCATATATAACGCTGTGTATAAAATAATGTGTAAAGCACAGCTGTGGATATTGTGGATAACTACGGTTTTTTTTTGCATACTTATCCACAAATTGTTTTACATAGCTATGAGGCCACCTAAAGCCTACAATAGGTTTCTAACATATCAACAGGCCCTACTACTATTACTACTATTTTTAGATTATTATCTTACCTATCTTTAATAAATTTCCCATGTGGATAAGGAGGTCTTTTTTTTATGAAATTTATATGTGAAAAAAATATATTACAAGAAGCAATATCCAATGTTCAAAAAGCTATTACTGGAAAATCAACTATGCCATTACTTCAAGGTATTCTAATAGTTGCAAGAAGCGGAAAAGTAACTCTTATAGGATCTGATATTGATTTAAGTATAGAAGCTAAGATTGATGCAGACGTTATAGAAGATGGAACTGTAGTTTTAGATTCAAAACTTTTTGGTGAAATAATCAGAAAGCTGCCTAATAGTACTATTGAGATAACAACAGACGAAAATAATGCTATTAAAATAGTTTGCCAAAAATCCTATGCCACTATAATACATATGAATGGTGATGACTACCCTAGTTTACCTAATATAATTGAAAATATGGTTTTTTCAATTTCTCAAAAAGTACTGAAGAATATGATGAAAAGTACTATTTTCGCAGTTGCCCAAGATGAAACCAGACCAATTCTTACAGGAGTCTTATTTGAAATAAAAGATAAAAACCTTAATCTTGTAGCATTAGATGGATATAGAGTTGCATTTAGAAGTGAGCCAGTAGATAACAATACAAATATAACTGCTGTAATTCCAGGTAAAACCCTAAGTGAAGTATCAAAAATATTAGAAGAAACCGATGAACCAGTTAATATAACATTCACACCAAACCATATATTATTTAATATTGGCAAAACAAAGGTTATATCAAGATTACTAGAGGGGGAATTTATAAAATATAGTTCAATAATACCAGAAGAATACAATTTGAAAATAACAGCCAAAAGGTCTGAATTATTAAACTGTATAGAGAGAGCCTCTCTTATGGCAAAAGAGGGAAATACCAATTTAGTTAAATTTAATATAGAAGAAGATAATATGATTATCACTTCTAATTCTCAATTGGGAAAGTCCAGAGAAGAAATAAATATAATTTTGCAAGGAGAGCCTCTTCAAATTGCATTTAACTCAAAATACCTAATAGAACTTCTTAAAATAATGGAAGAAGAAGAAATTATTATGGAATTTTCTAGTGCTGTTAATCCTTGTGTAGTAAAAAACAAAGAAAAAAATAATTGTACATACATGGTGCTTCCAGTAAGAATTAGAGCCACAAATAATTAACAAAGAGCTATTTATAATAATATTTTAGAAAAGAAGGTTTTAAAATGAATGAAATAAAAATTGAAACAGATATAATAAAATTAGATTCTTTTTTGAAATGGGCTGGAATAGCTTGTTTGGGATCAGAAGCAAAATACTATATAAAAAATCAAGATATTAAACTCAATGGTGAAATAGAAACTCAAAGGGGTAAAAAATTAATTAAGGGCGATATAATAGAATTTAACAATGAGAGTTATAAAATAATTTAAAAGTTTATAAAATATTTTTTAAATATATGAATGCACCGGAAAATTATTAAAATATTATCCGGTGCACAATGTTTATAATATAAAAAATTATGTTAATTTATTTATGCATATTAAATAATATAATTATATATATATGTTATAATTGTATAAGGTGATTGTATGCATATAAAATATTTACAACTTCTAAATTTTAGAAATTTTGATGGATTAGCTATAGAATTAAATAAAGGTACTAACGTGTTTGTGGGAGATAATGCCCAAGGGAAAACAAATATTTTAGAAGCAATTTATTATTGTAGTTTAGCCAAGTCTCACAGAACTAATAAAGATAAAGAGTTAATAAACTGGAATGGAACAGAAGCATACATAAAGCTTTATGTATGTAAAACAAGACTTGATAAAAAGATAGAAATAAAAATTTTCAAAGAAGGTAGGAAAGGCGTTAATATAAATTCTATAAAGGTCCAAAAAATGTCAGAACTCATAGGAAGCTTTAATGTGATTATGTTTTCTCCTGAAGATTTAAATATTGTTAAAGATTCTCCATCATATAGGCGAAAATTTTTAGATATAGAGTTATGTAAATTAAGCAGGCGGTACTACCATAATTTAACGCAATACAAAAAAGTTTTAAATGAGAGAAACTTAGCTATAAAAAAATGGAACACAAATATTGATATTATAGATGTGTATGATAAACAACTTAGTGAATTTGGTTCAATTATAATAAAAGATAGAATTAATTATATAGAAAAATTAAACCAAAAGGGAAAAGTAGTACATAGTGATATAACATCTAAAAGTGAAATTATAGAAATAAAGTATTTAACACCTATTAAGGAGCTAGTTAATATACAAGATAACTTGTACATGCTCCTATACAAAAATAGAAAAAGGGATTTAGAAACTAAAACCACATCAGTAGGCCCACATAGAGATGATTTTTCCATAGATATTAATGGCATTGATGCTAAAACCTTTGGATCTCAAGGACAACAAAGAACTGTAGTTTTAACTATTAAGTTTGCAGCACTAGCAATAATAAAAGAACTAACTGGAGAATATCCTGTATTATTACTTGATGATGTTTTGTCTGAATTGGATACAAAAAGGCAAGAATATATATTAAACTCTATAAAAGAAGTTCAAACGTTAATTACCTGTACTGGAATTAACGATATAAGAAAATATTTAAAACCTGAAAATAAAATATTTGAGGTTATATCAGGTAAATTAAAAGAAATTACATAAATTCAAATAATGAGCAATGGATCATTAAGGAGGATATTATATGTTTTTACATTTGGGAGAAAATGTAGTAGTGCCTATAAAAGACATTATAGGTATATTTGACATGGAAACTACTATGTATAGTTCGGACACTATTCAATTTTTAAGAATGGCTGAAGAAGATGGGTTTGTGGAGCGAATAACAAGTAATATAGCTAAATCATTCGTTATAGCTGAGGTAAATAAAAAAAGTAAAATATATTTATCACCAATATCATCTCAAACCCTATGCAAGAGAACAGAAACTGTATATTATGCGCTGTAGATTAGATTAGGAGGATATACATGGAAATAAATAATGTTTATGACGAGAGTCAAATACAAGTACTTGAAGGATTAGAAGCAGTAAGAAAAAGACCTGGTATGTATATAGGTAGCACTAGTATTCGTGGGCTACATCATCTGGTTTACGAAATTGTAGATAATAGTATAGATGAGGCCATGGCGGGGTTTTGTAAGAATATAGAAGTATTTATTCACCCAGATAATTCTGTAACTGTTATAGATGATGGCCGCGGTATGCCCGTAGGAATGCATCATAAAATGAAAATTCCTACTGTAGAAGTTATAATGACTGTACTTCATGCAGGTGGGAAATTTGGTGGTGGAGCTTACAAAGTATCAGGTGGTCTTCATGGTGTTGGAGCATCTGTAGTTAATGCACTGTCTGAAATTTGTGAAGTTGAAGTTAAAGTTGATGGTGAAATATGGAAACAAACATTTTCAAAGGGAAAAACTACTAGTACACTAGTAAATATAGGAAAAACAGAGGAACATGGAACAAAAATTTTCTTTATTCCTGATGCAACAATTTTTGAGGAAATTGATTTCGATTATGAAACGGTATCTCAAAGGCTTCGCGAACTCGCTTTTTTAAATAAGGGTATAAGCATAACGCTTACTGATGAGAGAGAAGATAAAAAACAAGAATTTTTATATGAAGGTGGAATAAAATCCTTTGTAGATTATCTAAACAGAAATAAAGGAAAACTCCACGATACTATATATATTGAAGGTCGTAAAGACGAATATATTGTTGAAATAGCATTGCAATACAACGATACATACACAGAAAATTTATTTTCTTTTGCTAATAATATAGATACAGTAGAGGGTGGAACGCACCTAGTTGGATTTAAGACAGCTTTAACAAGAATAGTAAATGATTATGCTAAAAAATTTGGTTTCTTAAAAGAAAATGATAAAAATCTGTCTGGTGAGGATGTACGAGAAGGTCTAACCGCAGTAATCTCTATAAAACTTACAGACCCTCAGTTTGAAGGCCAAACAAAAACTAAACTTGGAAATAGTGAAGTAAGAGGCATAGTTGATGGCATAGTTGGTGAGGCTATTAGCAACGTTCTAGAGGAAAATCCAGAACTTGGTAAAAAAATAATAGATAAATCATTAAATGCAGCAAGAGCCCGTGATGCAGCAAAAAAAGCAAGAGAACTTACAAGAAGAAAATCAATACTTGAATCAACTACTCTTCCTGGAAAATTATCAGATTGTGCTTCAAAAGACCCTATGGAATGTGAAATATACTTAGTCGAAGGAGATTCCGCTGGAGGATCTGCAAAGCAAGGTAGAGATAGAAAATTCCAAGCTATACTTCCGCTTAAAGGAAAAATAATGAATGTTGAAAAGCAAAGAATTGATAAGATGCTGGCATCACTGGAAATTAGAGCTATGATAACCGCATTTGGTGCAGGTATTGGTAAAGATTTTGATGTGAAAAAAATAAGATACGATCGTATTATTATTATGACAGATGCGGACGTAGATGGAGCACATATTAGAACACTACTACTAACATTCTTCTACAGATACATGAAAGAATTAGTAGAAGGAGGACACGTATATGTAGCTCAACCTCCGTTATTTAAGATTTCTAAGGGAAAGAAAGAGCATTATGTATATTCTGAAAAGCAGTTAAAAGATTATCTTGAGGAAATCGGTGGAAAAGATAATAACACTGATATCCAAAGATACAAAGGCCTTGGGGAGATGGATGCACATCAACTTTGGGATACAACAATGAACCCAGAGGAAAGAGTGCTCCTTCAGGTACATGTAGAAGATGCAATGGCAGCAGACGAGATATTTACTATTCTTATGGGCGATAAAGTAGAGCCTCGTCGTGAGTTTATACAAGAAAATGCTAAGAAGGTTCTTAACTTAGATATATAATAAATTAATTTATACAAAGCAATTACCGAAACACATGGAAAAATGTTTTATTATTTTTCCATGTGTTGTTAAAATATATTGTTTGAAGAGGTGTAACAGATGAATAATCAGGGAAAAATTAAACCTATTGATATTAGGTCCGAAATGAAAAAATCCTATATAGATTACGCTATGAGCGTTATTGTAAGTCGTGCGCTTCCAGATGTACGTGATGGACTTAAACCTGTTCATAGAAGAATATTATTCTCTATGCATGAACTAGGATTAACACCAGAAAAGGGATATAGAAAATGTGCCAGAATCGTTGGAGACGTTTTAGGTAAATATCACCCACATGGTGATACTGCAGTATATGGCGCACTCGTTAGAATGGCTCAAGACTTTTCTCAAAGATGTATTTTGGTTGATGGTCATGGGAATTTTGGTTCTGTAGATGGTGATGGTGCAGCTGCCATGAGATATACAGAAGCTAAAATGAGCAAAATTACAACACAGATGCTTCGTGATATTAATAAAGAGACAGTAGATTTTGTTCCTAACTTTGATGAAGAAGAAAAAGAGCCCTCAGTGCTACCATCAAGATTCCCAAATCTTTTAGTTAATGGATCAACTGGTATTGCTGTAGGTATGGCAACCAATATACCTCCCCACAACTTAATAGAGGTTATAGATGGAGTATTAATGCTTATTGAAGATTCAGAAGTTGAAATAAGTGAGTTAATGACAAAAATAAAAGGTCCAGATTTTCCTACAGCAGGAATCATTTTAGGAAGAGCTGGAATAAAGAGTGCTTATGAAACAGGGCGAGGAAGAATACTTGTAAGGGCTAAAACAGATATTGAAGAGAATAAAGGCAGAAATGCAATAATAGTAACAGAATTACCTTACCAAGTTAATAAAGCAAAACTTATAGAAGGTATTGCAGATTTAGTAAAAGATAAGAAAATAGATGGAATATCCGACCTTCGAGATGAATCAGATAGAGAAGGTATGAGAATTGTTATAGAATTAAAAAGAGATGCAAATCCTAATATAGTATTAAATAGGTTATTTAAACATACTCGAATGCAAGATACTTTTGGAGTTATAATGATAGCCCTTGTAAATGGTCAGCCGGAAACATTAAATTTAAAACAGTGTTTAGTTCATTATTTGAACCATCAAAAAGATGTAGTAAGAAGAAGAACTCAATTTGACCTTGATAAGGCACTAGCTAGAGCTCATATCTTAGAAGGTATGAAAATAGCACTAGACCATATTGATGAGGTAATTCGTTTAATAAGAGCATCTAAAAGCATAAGTGAAGCTAGAGAAAGTTTAATGAATGCATTTGAACTATCAGAAAAACAAGCTGTTGCTATTGTTGAAATGAGACTTGGAAGATTAACAGGTCTTGAAAGAGATAAGATTGAGGATGAGTTTAACGAAATAATGAAAACCGTTAATTATTTAAGAGGAATACTAGCAGATGAAACCGTATTACTTAATATAATTAAAGATGAGCTTATAGAAATTAGAAATAAATATGGTGATACAAGAAGAACAGCAATAGAAAAAAATCCATATAGCATAGATGAGGAAGATTTGATTCAAGAGACAGATGTTGTAATAACTCTAACTCATGCAGGCTATATAAAGAGACTTCCAGCTGATACTTATAGTGCTCAAAAAAGAGGGGGTAGAGGTATACAAGGTGTTACTACAAAAGAAGATGATTTTGTAGAACATATATTTATAACCTCCACTCATAATAATTTATTGTTATTCACAAACAAAGGAAAAGCATTTAGATTAAAAGCATATGAAATTCCTGAAGGTGGGAGAACAGCTAAAGGAACAAACTTAGTAAATATAATACCACTGGAGAATGATGATAAAATTCAAGCTGTTATATCTCTTAAAGAATTTGCAGCTGATAATTATCTTATAATGGGAACAAAGCATGGTTTAATTAAGAAAACATCCCTTGATAAATATTCTTCAATAAGGAAGAATGGCTTAAATGCAATAAATTTAAGAGAAGATGATGAATTAATTGGAGTGGCTATAAGTACTGGAGATAGCGAAATGTTATTTGCTACAAGAAATGGTTATTCTATAAGATTTAGTGAAAAAGATGTAAGAGGTATGGGAAGAACTGCAACTGGAGTTAAGGCATTAACTCTAAGACAAGATGATATTGTAGTTTCTATGAATATCGTTAAGCCGGAAGAAGAACTTTTAGTTATAAGTGAAAATGGGTTTGGAAAAAGGACCTTAGTCTCACAATACTCACTTCAACACAGAGGTGGTAAAGGAGTAATAACTTACAAGGTATCGGATAAAACAGGAAAACTTGTAGGAGCTAGAATAGTAAAAGATGGAGATGAAATGATACTTATAAACAGCAATGGTATTGTTATAAGATTAAATGTAGCTGGCATATCAACTACTAGTAGAAATACTATGGGAGTTACTTTAATGAAGAATGGTGAAGGCGATAATATAGTTGCTATTGCTAAAATAAATTGCAGTGATGAAATAAATGTTGAGGGTAATTGTTCAATAGATGACAACTCTTTAGAGGATGATTATTTAGAAGAAGACGTTGAAGGAAACACACTTAATGAAGATAATGACTTAGAGGTAAATGATGATATAGATTATGAAACAGAAGATGAAACCGAGGACGATACAGAAGACTAGAACATAATATTAAAGTACTTATTCCAAATAATTTGGGATAAGTACTTTTTTAATTATAATATAACTAACCTAGCGTATCTCAATGAGGTAAATGGAGAAAAATAAAGATATATATAGAAAAATGAGTATAATCTACTAACAAATAGAGATACTTAAAATACAGTATGGAATAGATTTGATACAATACTCCTTGTCGTCACAAGCACAAACAATAACAATTTAGTTTTGAAAGTTAAGTAATTTTCTAAAATTAAAATAATATTTTAAAAACAGAAAAATATATTGACAATTTTAAAATTAAATAGTATTATTGTAGAGGTCGTCACTTGATGGCAGAGCAAGTTGGTCTTTGAAAATTAAACAGAGAAATAGGTAAAAAAGCGAAATTTAT
>CAYXOL010000044.1:0-42318 GCA_964467165.1 uncultured Clostridium sp. | reverse complement strand
TTAGTGGGGTAGTTTTGGGCTAGAATATGGGGGAGTTTTCACTTGACAAATACATTAATGGGTTTTCCTTGTTTTTTGGATAAAATCCAGTGAAGATTTAGCTGAAAGCAATGAAATTATAGGTTAGAATGGAATAAATGAACACCACCTATGAAATTTAGTGTAGGGGGTGTGCACTTTTTAGCGATAACAATTTATGGTAGTTTATGTAGTTTTAAATTAACATGAGCTAGTGTACAATTAAATAATAACATTATGCTTTTTTGTGGGTGTGAAAATATAATGAAAATAATTTTGAGTAGAAAAGGATTTGACTCTGAGGCAGGAGGATATCCAAGTCCATTGTTTATAGAGGAAAAGTGTCATGTATCGTTACCTATACCAGAAGATATAAATGGTAATGCTTTTGATACTGGAATAACTTACAGTGATATTTATTTTAAAGATGCTAATACATATGCTGCGGTAATGACTGGAAGGCTATATTTGATCAATCTAGCACCTCATAATCACATTTACCAAATCAAAACGACAAACAAATTATATGGGGATATCTTCAAGTAGGTAAAATTGAAAGTATTTCAGAAAATGAAAATTATGATGAGTGGAAACTTAGTCATCCACACTATTATGATAGGAATAGGACAAAGAATACTGCTTATATTGCAAGCGAAAAGTTAAGTTTTAATGAAAATATGCCAGGGTATGGTTGGTTAAGTTATAGCGAGGATTTAGTGTTAACCCGTGATGGGCAACCTAATAGATCAATTTGGAAACTATCAAAGTATTTTCAACCTAGCTTTAATACAAAGATGATTTTTCATGAAAAGCTAATAAGTCCAATATGATAGAAGAGATAGGCGAAGCTGTTAGGAAAGGCTGGTGGAAGATAATTTCAAATCATCTCTTGACTCTCACATTATGGTATACTCTATACTGTAAATGAGCTCAAGAAATCCACATATATGTGAGGTAAATATTATGTTGAAAATAGGTGATTTTTCAAAACTATCAAGGATCAGTATACGCATGCTGCGGCATTACGATGAGATTGGCTTGCTGATGCCTAAAAGCATCGACAACTTTACAAGCTATCGTTACTATAGCGAGGAACAGCTCCCAGTAGCAGGACGAATTACTGCTCTGAAAGATATGGGGTTTGCCCTTGCAACCATCGGGGAGATTATGAAAAGCTATGACGATCCGAAGGCGTTGGCTGAATTTTTAGCGGTAAAACAAGCCGAAATGCAAGTGCAGGCAGAAGAAGCAAGACACCGTTTACTGCTCCTTGAAACAGCCATTAAACGACTAAGAGAGGACGAAACAATGATGAAATATGATGTAACTTTAAAGAATATACCCGAACGGTATATTGCAAGTGTTAGGAAAACTATCCCCGCATATGATCAAGAGGGTATCCTGTGGAATATTCTCATGACTGAAACGGCACAGATGAATTTGCAGATTGCTGACCCTTGCTATGGCCTTGCCGTTTTCCATGACAAGGGATTCAAAGAGAGTGATGTGGATGTAGAAATCCAGATGAGCGTAAAAGGCAAATACAAAAATACAGAGAACGTTGTGTTTAAAACCGTTTCTGCCGTTGAGATTGCCTCCGCTACCTACAAGGGCAGTTATGAGCAGCTCACAGCAGTCCACCAAACTGTCGCAAATTGGGTAAACGACAATGGTTATAAATTCCATAGCCCGATGTTCTGCATTTATCATGTTAGCCCTGCCCAAACACAGAATATTGATGAATTGGTCACTGAGGTCTGCTATCCGATAAAGAAAAAATAACAATTACATTGGCAATAGGCCGTCTGCAATTTGCAGACGGTTTTTTGTTGCCCAAAATACGAAAACGGAGGTGAATTTTACTTAATATGAATATGAAAGACCAATGCTTCGGTATCGAAGTTGAACTGACAGGCATCACTCGTGAAGCTGCTGCCAATAACTTGCGAAACATTACTAACATTATGGCAAGTAAGGAGGATTTAATTTATAAGGCGTTAGAGGTTTGGGGAGTAGTATTGATTATAGAACCAATTCAGAAGAGACAAAAACCTTATATGCATTTGTCTATAATAAAATGCACTACGCAATAACTGGTAAAACTGTAGCTCAAATTATCCATGATAGGGAAGAAAGCGATCATCCGATAATGGGACTTGATACATGGAAAGCCTAATATCTTTTAAATAGAGCACAGATTATCAAGAAAAACATTTCTAAATATAGTACAATAAATCGAAGAGTGGTTTTAGGGGGTGTAAAAAAATGGATTATTATCATAGAATACAAAATGCAATTGAGTTTATTGAACTAAATCTTGAAAATGACATTAATATTACTGATATAGCTTCAAAAGCTTGCTTTTCTCCATTTCATTTTAAAAGGCTCTTTCAAGCTATTTCTGGATTTTCTGTACAGGCGTATATAAGGAAAAGAAGGATGGCGGAAGCAGCTATTTTGCTAAAAAAAACAGATAAAACTATATTGGAAATTGCAATTGCTTTGCAGTATAGTTCCCAGGAAGCATTTACACGTGCCTTTGAGAGTTGTTTTAGTATAACTCCCAATAAGTATCGGAGGATACAGGAAAGTAACATCAATCATCTTGAAAAAATTAACTTTGTGGATTGTAAGAAAAAAATCCAGGGAGAAATGAATATTGATAAGCCTGAAATTATACAGTTAAAGAAAATCTATATAGCTGGCTATGAATATAAAACAAATCTCGATGATGAAAAGTATTTTAAGGAGATTCCCGATTTTTACAATGATTTCGGGATTAATGAATATTATATGAGAATTCCTGAACGGATAGCACCTGCATTTTCTTTTGGGATAAGTTATAATTATAGTGATGACGGAGGGTTTTCATTCGTTGTAGGAGAAACTATAAAACGGCCCATTGAAGAATTAGAGAGCGGTTTTGTTAATATAGAAATACCGGAGGGTAAATATGCTGAACTTAAAATTAATGGTTCAGTAGGTGAAGCTCAAAACACTTGGAGATATATCTATGGAATATGGCTGCCAAATTCCAACTATGAAAGGAGAGATGGTCCGGACTTTGAGGTGACTGACGTATGCAAATCAGTATACCCTGGTAATATGTCAATGAAAATATATATACCTATCAAATGAATTAAAAAAGGGGGTAATAAAAGATGAAGACTGAGATGATCTTTGGTGAATTTCCTGTTTTAGAGTCTTTAAATTTAATATTAAAACGAGTTGAAAAAGAGGATATCCGAGAAGTATTTGCAATCTATAATAATGACAAGGTATTTGAATTTTGCGGGATTTTGCCAAAGCATAATATTGAAACTGTAGGAAATATGATTGGTCATTTTGAAAGGGATTATAATAAGAAAAGCAGGATTAAGTGGGGCATATTTTCTAAAAATAATAATAATAAGCTAGTTGGAATTATTGAGGCAATGGATTTTAACCAAAAGGTTAATATGGTGACTATAGGATATTTTTTGGCAGAAGAATACTGGGAAAAGGGTATTGCGTCTGAAGCTGTATGCATATTGATTAAATTTCTTTTTGAAACTGTAAATGTTAATCGGATTCACGCTGAGGTTATGCTTAAAAACTTGGCTTCAAAGAAGATTCTGATAAATAATGGATTTATCAAGGAGGGATTATTGCGACAAGCTAGTTTGTGGGCAGGTAAAGGGATAGTGGATTTGGAGGTATACGGAATAATTAGAGAAGATTATAATAAATGAAATATTAGGCTATGATAGGATTTTGAATAAAGCTGAAATTAAATTCTAGTACATAGATTTAAGGAAGTTATGATAATATTGTAAATTTAAAACATAGTAATTTCAATGTTTTAGGCAGTTTTCATTTTAGTATTCCGGTGGTGATTTTGGCTTGTACTTTCATTAAATTAATAAAATATACTTTAACACTAGAGTACCGTAGCTTTTATTAAAGGACGGGAGAAAAGAGCCGTGATAGTGGCAGAATTTGATATAGATATTTAGTTCTAAATAATCGAGAAGAGGATTATGTTTGAAGGCAATAAGATTATTACTCATAAGTTTAAGTCAAATAACACTTGTCGAAATAACAGACATTTCAGCATGGGGAAATTGAAAAAACAAACAGTATAAGGTTGAAATATGGAATAAATAGGAGTAAAATTATAATACTAGTAGAAAAATGTTTGTTAGGGGTTATATTAAGAGATACACTAATAAAGATTGATATAGTAGCTTTGAAAGCTTAATTATAGATGAAATACTTAGAAAATCAAAAATGCAAATAAATCTTAAGGAAGCTATTAAAAACCATATGATGGAAGGTTGCAAAACTTGTAATAATTTAGGAGGAAATATACAATGAATTTATTTAAAAAAGCGCCTTGTGGTGAAGCCGTTTGTATAATTAAGCATGTTGAAGATAGGCTTAATGGCAAAATAGTGAATGTCCCTGAGGTAGATTACCCCATTCACAAAACATTGTTTAAAACTTTCGATAAACTTTTGATAAGCCAAGAAAAAATGTCGAATAACTCCAAGCGGATGATTAGCATAACATCAGTTTTAAGTAACTTTGATGTTGAGATGTCGCATTCTTCATATAAATTAATTCAGTTTTCAAATGATATGTCAAATATAAGTGAATCTAACCTGTCTATAGTGGAGCAGATTACTGCAAATATGAGTGAGGTAAATGAAACAATTAGTAAGACCACTGGCACAATGAATAGACTTCACGAATCTTCAAAAAATTTAGTTAAAAAAAATGATGAAAGTGTATCTCAGTTAAATGAAGTTAATTTATTAAAAGAGGATGTTATAAAAGATGCAACAATAATGAGTGAACAAATCAAATTGTTAGTTGATATGGCTGCTAAAGTAAATGAGATAGTACGTGGTGTGGAAGCAATAGCAGATCAAACAAATTTGCTAGCATTAAATGCAGCCATTGAAGCTGCAAGAGCTGGGGAATCTGGAAGAGGTTTTGCAGTTGTTGCTGATGAGATTAGAAAACTAGCAGACAATACTAAAACAAACTTAAAAGATATGAGCACTTTTGTAGATAATATACAACAGGCAGCCATTGGTGGCCAAGAAAGTATGAATAACACGATTGAGTCTACTAACAACATGAATTTAAAGCTAGACACTATATCTGATACCATAAAAGAAAATGTATCCATGTTAAAAACCACAATTAAAGATGTGGAAAAGATAACAGAATCCTTAGGATATATAAGTGAAGCCGCAGACCAAATAAATCTAGCAATGGACGCCTCTACAAAAGATGCAGAAAAACTTAATAACATGACACAAATCATTCATGCTGATGCAATCCAAAGCAAAGAAAATTCCAAACAAATCTCAAAAATTGATGAAGAGCTCAGTGACATTGTGAGAGATATGATTTCATCTTTAAATGGTGGAAAAAATGCAATAAGCAATGATGATTTAATCACTAATCTTGTAAAAGCCAAGGAAGCTCATAGCTCTTGGATAAAAAATTTAAAAGGAATGGCAGATGAAATGAAAATTCAGCCGATTCAAACTAATCCGAAAAAATGTGCTTTTGGTCATTTTTATCATTCTATTGATGTAACCCATTCTGATATAGCTAAAGAGTGGATATCCATTGATAAGGTACATAATGAGTTGCATAATATGGGTCCAAAAGTAATAGCCGCAATTAATGATAATAATTCTATACTAGCGAATAATCTTTATTTACAAACAGAAAAATTATCTAAAGATATGGTTACCATTATAGTTAATGTTATTAAAGTTATTGAGAATAAATCTAAATTAGGAATAAAAATATTAGAGGTTGTTAATGAATAAAAGCTAGAATAACATATAGTTATAATATAGAAAACACATCAAGATGTAGTTTTAAATAAATCGATTTAAAGGGGTGGGCATTTTTTAGTGGAACCCCTATATAATTTAGTTTGACCAGGACAAAAATATGCTATACTAAAAGAAAAACAATATGCATAAAAGAAAGGAAAATAACCCAAATGGATACAAAAGAATTTCAAAAGAGATCTCTAGCTTCAATATTCTTCTCATATTTTAAACCACACAAAAAATTATTTTTATTAGACATGACATGTGCATTCTTAATTGCAGTTATTGACTTATCATTTCCAGCAATAACTCGTTATTCTCTAAATGAGCTAATACCGGTTAATGCTTATAGAACTTTTATAACTATTATGGTAATTATGCTAATTGCCTATACATTAAGAGCTTTTTTCTACTATATAATAAACTACTATGGCCACTCTTTTGGTGTATTAGTAGAAGCAGATATAAGAAGCGATTTATTTCAACATATGCAGGAATTATCTTATGGATACTTTGATAAAAACCGTACAGGTCAACTAATGAGTAGACTTACTGCAGATTTATTTGATATAACTGAGCTTGCTCATCATGGTCCAGAAGATGTTTTTATATCTACTCTGACAATAATAGGATCATTAGGTATCTTATTTACTATTCAGTGGAAATTAACTTTGGTTATTGCTTTAATCTTGCCTATATTTTTATTAGTTGTATGGCATAGACGCTCTGAAATGTCAAAAGCTTCTTTGGAAGTGAAAGAAAAAACTGCTTCTATAAATATAAATATTGAATCAGGGCTCTCAGGCATGAAAACAGCAAAAGCATTTGCAAATGAGAATTCAGAATTTGATAAGTTTAGTGAATCAAATGATGCTTTTAAAACATCTAAAACGGAATTTTATAAGGCTATGGGACGTTTTAATGGCACAATGGAATTTTTCCTTTGTATTTTACCAGCAACGGTTATCTTAGTAGGTGGTATATTAATTATGAAAGGACAGATGAATCAAATTGATTTAATCACTTTTACTTTATATATTGCTACTTTTATAACCCCAATTAGAAAACTTTCCAACTTTGCTGAACTATTTGCCACAGGTGGAGCTGGACTTGTACGTTTTGTGGATATGATGCGTACTGAAACGGAAATGAAAGATGACCCTAATGCTATAGAGCTAGGCAGAGTAAAAGGGGAATTAGATATTGAAAATGTTAGCTTTTCTTATAAAAAAGGAATTCGGGTATTACAGAATATTTCTCTTCATGTAGAGCCTGGTGAAACAATTGCAGTGGTAGGTCAATCAGGTGGAGGAAAATCAACACTATGTAAATTGATTCCCAGGTTCTATGATGTTGATGAAGGAAAAATTTTGCTTGACCATGTAGATATACGTGGTGTCACACAAGAATCTTTGCATAAAAATATTGGAGTTGTAGAACAAGAAATATTCCTTTTTGCTGATAGTATTCTCGAAAACATTAGATATGGTAGACCTGATGCTACTCCTAAGGAAGTCGCAATAGCAGCAAAACAGGCTGAGATTTATGATGATATTATTGCTATGTCTGATGGATTTAATACTTTTGTTGGAGAACGTGGTGCAATGCTTTCTGGTGGACAGAAACAACGTATTTCTATAGCCCGTATATTTCTAAAAAATCCACCATTCCTAATTTTAGATGAAGCAACTTCTGCCCTTGATAGTGTTACTGAAGCTAAAATACAAAAAACTTTTGATAGTCTAATAATAGGCAGAACAACTTTTGTTATTGCTCATAGATTATCTACTGTTAGAAATGCAGATAGAATTCTTGTATTTGATAGTGGAAATATTATTGAAGATGGAAATCACAAATGTTTAATGGAACAAAATGGTGTATATGCGCAGCTTTATAAAACTCAGCATATAAGTAAATAGATGATTTCTGCATTTTGTTGTACAATATGAAAATTGATTAGAGTTGTAACTGGACAAAAAAGACAAATATTTAAGGAGTATAACATATGATTAGACCAATTATGAAAGACATATTCTTTCTTAATCAAAAATCAGAACTTGCTACAAAAGCAGATGCTCAGGTGATACAGGATTTGCTTGATACGCTTAAAGCAAATAAAGAAGGTTGTGTAGGAATGGCAGCTAATATGATTGGTGTCAAAAAAAGAATTATTGTGATCAGTATGGGTGATATGAACGTTCCCATGATTAATCCTGCGATAGTGAAGAAATCAGGTCGATATGAAATAGAAGAAGGATGTCTTTCACTTACAGGCGCTAGAAAAACTAATAGATTCAAGGAGATAGAAGTTGAGTATTTTGATTTGGGATTTAAAAAGCGAAGGGGAAAATACTCAGGATGGATTGCTCAAATTATTCAACATGAAATAGACCATTGTGATGGGATAGTCATATAGAAAAATGGTAAGAGAGCTTAGCGCCATCTAAAGCTCAATGGAGAAGGAATTACAATGATTGAAATCATGGGATTCTCTGATCTGGTTGTGAGGTGCGGTTCGCCTCCACCATAAGAAAATTTAAATATTGATACAATGGAAAACCCTTGAATTCAGGGATTTTTCTTGTTTTTTGGAGATTTTAGTGTAGGGATTTTCCAGGTTTGGAAATTAAATTTATAGATTTTTATGTTAGAGATGCACACCCCTATGGATTTTATAAGTAATTAGACAAAGTTGAAATGAAGTCTTTTGTATTATTTGCTGTCAATGTGGATAATGAATTAGTCAATTCTAATAATTTCAGCAGCATCTTTATATTTATGATTATCCTTTACCGTCGCATGAAGGGTTAGATTACGTAAAGACTCATTTATTGGGTTTGTTTTATACTTATAAGTAACTAGAATTAGAATGGAAGAGTTAAATTAATTTTACATTTAAGCTAATAGTAATTATAAATATACCATCTATTTTTTCAGTGGATAATTTTCCATTATGCATTTCTATAATTTTAGTGCATGTTTTTAGTCCTATGCCCGTACTGCTTACAGAGTTTAGATTTGTACTTATTTTATTTTTAATTGTGATAATTAAACTCTGATCTTCAATATAATATCTTATTTTGATTGGTTCAGATTTATCTGCATATTTTGAAATGTTAGAAAACATGTTATCAAATACACGCCTTATTGAAATTAAGTTCATATCTAAAGAATATATGTAGTTGCATGGAATAAAATCATATGTGAAATTTTCATCATTTAGCATGAAAAATTCTTCTTGAAATAGCTGTTCTAATATTTCAGTTACATTAAAGGTTTCAAGATCTAAATCATTTCTTCTATTGAAAACTAGAAAGTATTCAAAAAGTTTGTCTGACAATGACTTGATCTGATAAGCTTTTTCACGGCTGTTATGTATATATTGCATAAGATTTTCCTTAGTCTTATATTTCTTGTATTCTATAATATCCAGATACCCTAATAATGCAGTAAGCGGAGTTCTTAAATCATGTGATATAGCTGTAATTAACTCACTATTTGCTGATTTTGCTTCATTTTCACACTGCAATCGTTCAATAAAAGATTTTCTCATTTCATTGATACTTTCAGCAAGGAAGCTTAATTCGTCATTTCCAGCTATTGTTATATTATAATTTAAATCCCCGCCCTCTAATATTTTAATTTCATTTTCAAGTGTTCTTATATATGAAATCTTCTTACTAATTAAAGTAAGCATAATAATGACAAAGCATATTAAACCAATAGCAGCGGATATGAATAGAGTAATGTAATAATATTTATATTCAAAATAGCAGTCCATATAAACTTTGCCATCTGTATTAAAAAAGGAGACATCATAAAAATGATCTGAAACATTTGGAATTTTTGGTGAGTTTTCATAGTTAGAATATGAAGCATATCTATTTGAATTAAATACTAGAGTATTATTTTTAAATATATAAATATCTATGTATTTGTAGTTACGGGCCCATTTTTCAATTTTTGTATGATCAGTAATTGAAATCTTATTTTTTAATACATATGATTTAAAGTCAGATAATGCTTGAATGCTTTTATTCTGAAGAAAAGAACTTTTATCATAATAATTATCAAGTATATATTCGCCAGTAATATTGACTAAAAATGATATTGAAATAGAAATAATTAATGAAATTATTATAGATAAAGTTAATTTCATTTCAAGTTTTGGTGAAAAAATTTTTTTACTCAATTCTATACCCCTTTCCCCATACTGTCGTTATATATTTTGGATTCTTAGGATCTGATTCTAGTTTGCTTCTTAAGTTTCTTATATGCACCATGACTGTATTGTTATTGGAATAAAAATAAGGTTCATTCCATACACTTTCATATAAATTCTGTGCTGAAAATATTTTACTTCTATTTGAAGCCATTAATAAAAGAAGTCTATATTCTATTTCAGTAAGTATAATTTCTTCATTATATATAGAAACTCCATTGGAAGCCCTATTTATTGTTAATCCTTTTACATCTATAGAATCTGATGTTTCAGGTGTTTCTTTTCCTTTATATACATAATATCTTCTGAGTAGTGCTTTGACTCTTGAAATTAATTCTGTATATGAAAAGGGCTTTGATAGAAAATCATCGCTTCCAGTAGAAAAAGCCAGGCATTTATCAGAATCTTGAGATTTTGCAGTAAGAAATAAAACAGGTGCACTTGTTTTTTCTCTGATTTCTACACAAGCCTTAAAGCCAGATTTTACAGGCATCATTATATCAAGAATAATCAAATCTGTATTTTCATTGACTTTGTTTATAGCATCTTGACCATCGATAGCTTCAAATACATTAAATCCTTCGCTTTCCAAGAGTATGCGGACTATTTCTCTAATTTCATCGTTATCATCTGCAATTAAAATGTTTTTCAACTTATCTATCTCCTTTTTTATTAGCATATAGTAGTCCATTATGAAATTACACAATCATTGATAAGCCTACCTTTTAGCTGGTAGGCTTATATATTTTCCTCCACAGTGAGAAAATAAATGTAACCACACAAAATAGTGTCTACAGTTTTTATTTTTGAATTTTACAAGCGACTATATTAGTATATAGGTTTAATGATTTTTTATCTATGGTTTTATAAATCACTTAAGAACTCTTAAGATTTGATATATGAAAAACTTAAGATGTTAGTTATAGAATATATATTACAGGTAAGATTATGTGAAAAAATAGTGATTTTATAAATTAAAAAATTGTTAAAGAAAGGAATGAGTAATATTGAATAAGAAGCTTATAATGAAAATTGCAGTAGTAGTGCTTGCTATTTCGATCATTATGTTATTATTTAAATTTATACCCAAACTGCTTTTAATGACTGTATCACTTGAAGAATTTAATAAATACATTTTATCAATGGGTAAATCAGGAGTATTTATGCTTATATTATTTCAGGTTCTGCAGACTGTAATTGCACCTATTCCGGGTGAAGTTATTCAGATAGGAGGGGGATATATTTATGGAGTTTCATTAGGTACAATATATAGTGTACTAGGTCTTGTTATAGGTTCAGGTATAGCCTTTTATTTTGCAAGATTAATTGGTGGAGATTTTATAGTAAATCTAATTAAAAAGAAAAAATTAAAATGGATGCTGAACATTATGGAAAGCAGTAAATTTGAGATTATATTATTTATAATTTTTATAGTGCCAGGACTTCCAAAAGACTTTATGATATATGTTGCAGGACTTACTACATTAAGACCTATGAAATTTTTTATAATTTTAATAATAAGTAGGTTACCTTGTATAATGGCATCAGTGAGCGTTGGTGCAAATATCAATGCAGGAAATTATCTGCTCACTATAATTGTATCGATTATAGCTATTATTGGATTTATAATAGGAATATTTTATAAGGATAAGATTATAAAAAAGCTTTCTAAAGAAAATTACTAAAACATTTCAAAGTAGTAAATGTGAAATACATAGAAAAAGACAATTAAAAACTATAACTATTGGAAGAGGAGTAAAAATATATGTTAAAAAAAAATATTCCTAATATACTTACATTTTTAAATTTATCATTTGGGACATTGTCAATAGTCGAAGTGATAAATGATAATTATTTTGGAGCTGCATTATTTATAATTGGAGCAGCTTTAATTGATCGATACGATGGGAGAATTGCCAGAATACTTAATGTATCCAGTGAAATAGGTAAGGAGCTTGATTCACTTGCGGATCTTGTTTCATTTGGAGTTGCGCCAGGGCTTCTTATATTTTTAAAATATGGATTAAATAATTATTTAATAGGTACATGCATTATGTTATTTTATATTATATGCGGATGCTATAGGCTTGCAAAGTATAATATAAGTACATTTGAAGGGATATTTTCTGGATTGCCAATAACTATTACTGGAAGTGCTTTAGCTATATTATCATTAATAATTACAAGTACAAAAATTGTACCAGGAGTATTTATGATTTTTTTTGGATACCTTATGATTTCTAAATTGAAATTAAAAAAAATTTAATTTATTACATGAAGAGAAAAGAAATAGAATAATTATTAAGGAGAATATTGATGAAAATAATTAATACAGAGAGACTAATTATAAGGGATTTTTCTGAAACTGATGCACAAGGGATTATGTATTATTTGTCTAATCCAAGAGTAAACTGTTTTTTGAATGAAAAACTTTCTACAATAGAAGAAGCATGTACTGAAGCTGAGAGAAGAAGCCATGAGGATACATTGATTGCTGTTTGTTTAAAAGATAGCAATTGCCTGATTGGAGAACTGATGTGCATGAAAGAGGGAAAAGATACTTATTCTATAGGATGGCAATTTAATGAAAATTATGAAGGCAAAGGCTATGCATATGAAAGTGCAAATGCTCTTATGCAAGATCTTTTTTTAAATCAAGGGGCACGAAGACTCTATGCTTATGTTGAAGATGATAATTTTAAATCACAGAAGCTGTGTGAAAAATTGCAGATGCGTAAGGAAGGATGCTTTAAGGAGTTCATTTCATTTACCAATAATCATGATGGAACACCAAAATATGAAAATACTTTTCAATATGCTATCCTAAAGCATGAATGGTAAGAACGATAGGAGTTCAAAGGTCATAGTTTCCTCCGGTTGAACTCCAGTTTATAGCTAATCCTAAAAATGCAGATGCAAAACAATAGGATAGATCTTCAGCAGAAATATCGGTGTCAATTTCCCCTGCTTCTTGTGCTTTACGCGTATAATCAATAACAATTTGTCGCAATCTTTTTACATTAGGGTGAAAGTCATTTAATGAATAACAGAACATTTGATTTTGCTTTTTCATATCAATTTTAATTAAATTATTTTCTGTATTTTCATCAAATAAAGAAAAATAATCTAAAAGTAGAGCTTTCTTTGAATCATAATTATAATAAAATGTCATTTTTGTAATATTGCTGCTTTCGCATATTTCATTAATAGTTACATTATCAAACCTATTTTTTTTAAAAAGCTCAATAGCTTTAACCAAAATAGTATGTTTTATATATATAAAAACTTAATTATAAAGAAAAGTAACTTACTACATGGAAAGCTTCCTCTGAAGGCAAAATTCTTATACGAAAAAGCTTCTTCCTTAGCCGCTGATTTCTTTATGTTACAACCGACACTTACCCCAGTTATTCAATTATTTCCGCAACTACCAACTACTTATGCAAAAAAAATGTATCTAGATTTGTTTACACAAATTTAGATACATTCCTTCTATAGGGTGCATTTTACTTTCTAATAGTCTTATTATCTCAAGGGCCTATATCTTGCCGTAAAATTCCACTGCTTATTAACGGTTCACTGAAATATGTACAGTGTCCAGTTATTAAGCTCAGGTCATATTGATAAAGTATTCATGGAAAGTCGTATCATTTGTCAGTTCAGGATGGAAAGAAGTTGCTAGCATATTACCTTGACGTACTGCGACGATATTGCCATCAATCTTATGTAGCAAATGAACTTTTTCACCTATATCAACAATGTATGGAGCTCTTATGAACACCATAGGAATTTCCTTTTCAGATATCTCTTCAATCACTTCATTAGTTATGAAGCTATCTAGTTGAGATCCATATGCATTTCGTTTAACTTTAATGTCCATAACTTTTAGGTGAGCGTCTTCATTACCATCAAGCTCTTTCGCAAGAAGAATCATTCCTGCACATGTTCCCCACACAGGTAGACCATTGTTGATTTTATTTACTAAAGTTTCTTTGATTTGAAAATCATCAAGCAGTTTTCCCATTGCTGTACTTTCGCCACCAGGTAAAATAATTCCATCAAGATTATTGAGTTGTTCGGCTTTTCTTATCTCAATACCGTGGTGACCTAGTGATTTGATTATCTCTATATGCTCATTAAATGCACCTTGAAGTGCCAAAACACCTATCTTTTTCATTTTAGTACCCTCTATTAGCCATTCTTTCTTCTTCCTTTATTGAATAAACATTGATTCCAACCATTGCTTCTCCAAGATTCTCTGATACTTCAGCTAGTATCTTTGCATCATTAAAGTATGTAACAGCTTTTACAATGGCGCTAGCTCTTTTTCTCGGATCTCCAGATTTGAAAATACCAGAACCAACGAATACGCCATCGCAGCCAAGTTGCATCATCATTGCAGCATCAGCAGGAGTTGCAACGCCGCCAGCTGCGAAGTTTACAACAGGAAGCTTTCCATGTTCATGAACATATTCAACTAAATGAATAGGAGCTTGTAGTTCTTTAGCAGCGTTCATTAATTCACATTTCGATAAAACTTGGATTCTTCTGATTTCAGAGTTCATCATTCTCATGTGTCTAACTGCTTCGATAACATCACCTGTTCCAGGTTCACCTTTAGTTCTAATCATTGAAGCACCTTCACCAATTCTTCTTAAAGCTTCACCTAGGTTTTTAGCTCCACAAACAAAAGGAATTTTGAAAGTTGTTTTGTCAATATGTAGAGTCGGATCAGCAGGTGTTAAAACTTCACTTTCATCAATATAGTCAACGTTAAGAGCTTCTAAAATTTGTGCTTCAACAAAATGTCCAATCCGTACTTTCGCCATAACTGGAATAGAGACAGCCTTTTGAATACTTTTAATCATTTCTGGATCTGAAGCACGTGCAACTCCACCATCTTTTCTAATATCAGCAGGAACTCTTTCAAGAGCCATAACAGCACAAGCACCAGCTTCTTCAGCGATTTTTGCTTCTTCAGCAGTTGTTACATCCATAATTACTCCACCCTTAAGCATTTGAGCAAGATTCTTATTTAAACCATATCTAGTATCCATTATAATTTCCTCCTTTTCATTGTATTATTATACAATAGTTACCTAAAGTATCTTCTTGTTAAACATTATTACATCCTTTAAGAAATCTATCAAGTGTATGGATACAATTAAGTGTTTATCTACATAAAGGCCATCACAACTCATATCCTTTGTAATCCTTGTTGTAAAAAGTAATCATTAAAATAATCAAACTTATATTAACATAACAAAAATGTAATGTTAATGAAATCCAAATCAATGGTTGCTGCAAATTATATTGTATATAATAAGTACATCAGCCCCGGTGCTGCAATAGAAAAAAGGGAGAGTTATAAATGAAAAACATATTAAGTGTAGAAAAGATTGAAAAGTATTATGGAAATAAAGATAATGTAATAAAGGCTATAGATATTATCAGTTTTAAGGTAGATGAAGGTGAGTTTGTTGGGATAATGGGACCTTCAGGAAGTGGTAAAACAACATTGCTTAATTGTATATCAACTATTGATAATGTCACTACAGGGAAAATAATAATAAATAATAGTGATATTACTAGGTTAAAGTCAAAAGCATTGGATAAGTTTAGACAAAATGAGTTAGGTTTTATATTTCAGGATTTTAACCTATTAGATACTCTTACTGCTTATGAAAATATAGCGTTAGCATTAACAATAAAAGGTGAGAAAAGTTCGCTAATAAATGGGAAAATAAAATCAGTAGCAAAATATTTAGACATTGGACCAGAATTAAATAAATATCCTTATCAAATGTCAGGTGGACAAAAGCAAAGAGTTGCTTCTGCAAGAGCAATAGTAACAGATCCATCCTTAGTACTTGCTGATGAACCAACAGGGGCGCTGGATTCTAAAACAGCTAGATTATTACTTGAAAAATTTGAAAGTCTAAACAAGGATTTAAAGACCACAATACTTATGGTTACCCATGATGCTTTTACAGCAAGCTATGCTCATAGAATCCTTTTTATTAAAGATGGGAAAATCTTTAGTGAGGTAGTAAGAGGTAAGGATACTAGAAAAGAATTCTTTAATAAAATTATAGAGGTTATAACTCTACTTGGAGGTGATGATAATGTATTCCAAAATAGCTGTAGGTAATGTAAAAAAGAGTTTTAAGGACTATGCTATATATTTCTTAACACTAACTTTAGCAGTTTGTATATTTTATAGCTTTAACTCAATGGGGTCACAAAAGGCACTTACACAAATGAAATCTGTATCTAAATTAACGAAAGTTATGTCTTATGTGTCAGTATTTATATCCATAATATTAGGTAGTTTAATATTATATGCAAGTAATTTCTTGATAAAAAAACGTAAAAAAGAATTAGGTATATACATGACACTGGGTATGGGAAAAAGAAAAATATCTGCAATATTAGTAATGGAGACTTTTCTAGTGGGAGTTATATCTTTAATTAGTGGACTTATACTAGGAATTGGAGCATCACAAGGATTATCCACCTTTGCATTAAAGTTATTTGATGTACCGATTAATGAATATAGGTTTGCAGTTTCAATAGGTGCAATAGGTAAAACTGTATTATACTTTGGAATAATGTTTTTACTTGTTATTATATTTAATGTATTTGTTATATCTAAATACAAGATAATCGATTTATTAACAGCAGGTAAAAAAAATCAAGATGTTAAATTCAAAAATTCTACTATGTATTTAATAGCATTTATTTTATGCGTAGTATCACTTGGGTTTGCATATATATCAATCCTAAAAGTAGGCTTAAATGTACTAGACCCTATGGTCTTAATATCAATAGCTTTGGGAATATTAGGTACAGTGTTATTTTTCTTTAGTTTATCTGGGCTTATATTATATGTGATAAAGAAAAATAAAAAGATTTATTTTAAAGGGTTAAATATATTTGTAGTAAAACAGATAAATAGTAAAGTTAATACAAACTTCATATCAATGTCTTTAATTTGCTTAATGTTATTCTTCACAATAGTAAGTTTATCTATGGGAATAGGCTTTAAAACAGTTATGGATGAAGGAATTGAAAAGGCAACGCCCTTTGATGCCAGCATATCAGTAACAAAAGTGGATGGAGGCTACAATATAGAAGATGTTCTAAATAAAATTAATTTTAAAATAAGTAAAAATGAAAAATCTGTAGTTCATAATGAATATCTTATAGGTATGAAAGCTAGTGAGTTTTTAACAACATTTGGAGATTTTCAAGACGACTATGTAAAATGTGTTAAACTATCTGATTATAATAAAATTTTAAAATTTAAGAATGAAAAAGAAGTAAATTTAACTAAGGATGAAGTTTTAATTTTATCAAATACTAATGAGTTTATGAAGCCAATAAATGAAAAAATAAAAAATAATAATAAAATCGACATTAAAGGTAAGGTATACCTAATAAAAAACCCTAAAGTTATAGAAGGAAATCTTAGAACTGCTTATTTTACAACTAGTTTTTTTATAATAGTTATAAATGATGAGTTTTTAGCAGGTTACAAAAGTACTAGCTCAGTACTTAATGTAAATTACTTAGATAAAAATAGAGAAAAATATAATGAAAAATATGAAAAACGTCAGGCCTATGGTAAAGGTGGTAAGATACTCGGTATCTCAAAGGATGGGGTTTATTCAGAAAGTATGGAAACAACAAATGTATTAATATTTATTGTAATATATTTAGGTATTGTATTTTTAATAACTAGCATGGCAGTACTTGCTCTTCAACAATTATCGGAAGCTAGTGATAGTATAGAAAGATATAAAGCTTTAAGGAGACTTGGTGCAAACGAAAAAATGATAGATAAAACAATTTTTGTTCAAACATTGATATACTTTAGTCTTCCAGTTAGTCTTGCATTAATTCATTCAGTGGTTGGAATTAAAGTAACTAGCGATTTAATAAATAGCTTACAAGAAACAAATATTAACTCTTCAGCATTAGTAGCCGCTTTAATATTTATTGTAATTTATGCAGGATACTTCTATACAACATATGTAGGATATAAAAATATTGTTAAGAATAACTTATAAAGAGATTTATCTTATAAAATTTAGAATATGTTATGATATTAGGGTATAGAATAAAATAAGTAGAGAGGTAAGAGTAGATATGGAAAAAATTATTATTATTGAAGATGATGAAGTTATAAGAGAAGAATTACAAAATTTTTTAAAAAGATATGGATATGAAGTAAAAGCTCCTATATATTTTAATAATATAATACAATATGTTAAAAATGAAAATGCAGAACTTATATTGTTAGATATTAATCTTCCAGTGTTTGATGGTTATTATATATGTAGAGAAATACGAAAAACTTCAGAGGTTCCAATTATAATAGTTACAAGTAGAGATAGTGATTTAGATGAATTAATGAGTATGAATTTAGGAGCAGATGATTTTATAACAAAGCCTTATAATATAGAGATATTATTAGCAAGGATAAGTAATGTTTTAAGAAGAAAAGGTGGAAGTTCAAAAACTAATAATATATTAAGTTATAGAGATTTTAATTTAAATCTTTTAAATGCATCGGTTATTTATAAGGATAAATGTTTGGAATTAACGAAAAATGAGGTTAAGATACTCTCTTACTTAATAAACAATAAGGGGAATATAGTAAAACGAAATTCGTTTATGGAATATCTGTGGAAATCAGATTATTTTGTAGATGATAGTACCTTAACTGTTAATATTAATAGATTAAGAAAAAAACTTGAAGCGATAGGCATAGAAAATCCAATAGAAACAAGAAGAGGTCTCGGGTATATAATGCCATGAGTATAGGTGAATTTATTAAAGAAAAAATGGTGGTAATAATATCTAACATGCTGCTATTTATCATATTAGCAGCTATAATGATTATTATTAATGTTAATTTCATTATAATTTCATTTGTTTTTTGTGTTTGGTTTTTGCCATTAATTTCTTATATGGCTTTAGAGTTTATAAAATTTAAAAATTATTATGATGAAATTAATAACATATTAGAAAATTTAGATAAGAAATATCTACTTCCCGCGGTAATAAAGGAAGCGAACTTTATACAAGCTCAAAAGTTAAATTCTATACTTAAAGAGATAAGCCGCGATATGCACGAAAATGTAAAATATTATAAGGATATGCAGCTGGAATATAGAGAATACATAGAGACTTGGGTACATGAAATTAAAACACCAATAGCTTCTGCAAAGCTAATAATTGAAAATAATCGAGATGAAGTAACTAATAAAATAGATTTCCAAGTAGATAGAATTGAGGGGTTTGTAGAACAGGTGCTTTATTATTCTAGAAGCGAGGACGTTAGTAAAGATTATATTATAAAACAAATTAATCTTGATAATGTAGTAAGGAATGTAGTTAAAAGAAATTACAGAGATTTTATTTATAATAAAATAAAATTAGATATAAAAAATATTAATGAAATTGTATATAGTGATAGGAAATGGACTGAGTTTATTATTAACCAGATAATAGGAAACTCTATAAAGTACTCAAGCAAAGATCCAATGATAAGTATATCTTCAATAAAAAGAGCTAATTCAGTAATGTTAACCATTGAGGATAATGGGGTAGGCATAATAGATAAAGACATAAATAGAGTGTTTGAAAAAGGATTTACTGGTGAAAACGGAAGAAAATTTAGTAAAAGTACAGGAATGGGCTTGTATCTATGTGAAAAACTATGTTCAAAACTGGGCTTAAAAATTACTATTGATTCTGAGGTGAATAAAGGAACTAAAGTTGCATTAATATTTCCTTTGTCTGGTATGGTAAATTTTAAAGATGACTAAGGATTCATATTTTCGCATAGTTCAAAACACTGTTTTAGAAAGTTTTTGCAATGCCTCTTTTTCTGCAATTACCAGTTTCGCAATTGTCTATTCCTTAGTCTTTTCAAGATTTACAGAATAACATATCGCACATTTTAATTTAGTATCTTCATAAATACAATATTGTTTTTATTTTTCCCATTCTAACTTGACGCAATCAAAATTAATTATTGACTGGTCGTTCTAGAAATGCTATTATAATATTCATAGGAGGTAATACAATGGGAAGAAGTAAAGAATTTGATGAAAATACAGTTTTAAAGAGAGCCATGGAATTATTTTGGCAACAAGGTTATGAAAAAACTTCTATAAGTGATCTTGTAGAATGTATGGGAATTCACCGAAAAAGCTTATATGATACCTTTGGAGATAAGCATGCATTATATCTAAAAGTGATTGATTTATATGGAGAATATACCACAACCAAACTAAGAGCGGAAACACTTAAAGCAATAACAGCGTATCAGGCTATCCAATATATCTTTGATTATATTATTGAAGTAAATGAGGATAAACATTTGGGGTGTCTGTTTGTAAACGCGGCTACTGAAATGGGGCCATGGGATAAAGAAGTGGTTGAAAAGACGGAAGATGCTTTCAACCAGGCAGAAGATTTTATTGTTAGGATTGTACGTGAAGGACAAGAATCAGGTGAGTTTTCCAACAAGTATGATGCGGAAATCTTAGGTGAAATTTTGCACAATACACTGATTGGGTTGCGCGTACTAGCAAGAACTTCGGCTACTAAAGAAAAAATGCATCGCATCGCCGATTTTTTTCTGAATTTATTACACAATTAATTTTTTTGCCTTAACTAGAACGTTCATTCTAGAAAAAAGAAGAAACAAATTAAATCTGCGAAATATATTTCAGCACAAAGTGCTTTTGAATTGAAACATAATGTATTTTAATAAATATTTATATTGATAGGAGGAAGATTATCATGAAAGCAGCGCAAATTACAAAATATTCAAAAAAAATCACAGTAGAAGTTAATGATATTCCAATTCCTGAAATTGGTGATAATGAAGTTTTAGTGAAGGTTAAAGTTGCAGCAGTAAATCATTTGGAAATGCTTATCATAACCGGTAGCGTAAAACTCATTCAGGATTATGAGTTCCCGTTGACACTTGGCAATGAACTTACGGGTGTTGTTGAAAAGATTGGTAAAAATGTCCGAGGTTATAAGGTAGGAGATGCTATATATTCAAGACTTCCTTTAGCAAAAATCGGAGCTTTTGCCGAGTATGCGGCAATTAATGCAGATGCTATTGGACATTTACCGGCTAATCTCGATTTTGTGACCGGTGCTGCGGCACCATTAACAGGATTGACGGCTTATCAAGGGTTACATGAAGAATTGGAAGCTAAAGCCGGTGAAACTGTGTTTATTCCAGGAGGTTCCGGGTCATTTGGACAAATGGCAATTCCAATTGCCAAGGCAATGGGACTTAAGGTGATTGTCAGTGGAAATCCACAGGCACGTGAGCGGACAATTGAGATAGGTGCAGACCAATATATCGACTACACAACTGAAAATTATTGGGAACTGCTTAGAAACATAGATTATGTGATCGATGCCTTAGGACCAGATGAATTTGATCATGAACTTTCGATTCTTAAACCGGGAGGTAGGCTTCTTTCTTTGCGTACCGGTCCTAATAAGCGTTTTGCAGAAGAACATGGATTTCCAGGTTGGAAACAAAAGCTATTTACTGTTGTGGGGTTTAAATATGATAATAAAGCGAAGAAAAAAGGGGTTCAATATCATTTCATTTTTGTTCGAAGTGACGGATCACAATTAGAAAAACTTAAGAAAATTATTGAGGATAATGAGATTGTGCCGACTGTAGACCTGACAGAATTTCGTATTGAGGACATTGATAAAGCACTGAATCTCGTAGCTCAAGGTCATATAAAAGGGAAAGTTGTCATCAGATTTTAAGAAGTAGCTATGTAGATTTGTAATTTTTTGTTATACATTTCAATGAAACTATGTGATACAAGGAGAGATTGCCATGAGCAAAAAGTATTCATACATAAGTCAGCCTAATTTAAGTATAACTGCGGACGATGGAACCGTATATGCTTATCGTGAATTAGGAGAAAAAAAAGGCATTCCTGTGTTTTCTTTTACTCACCTATCAGCGAATCTTGATAACTGGGATCCCTGCGTTATTGATGGCATTGCCGAAAGGCATTGGGTGATTGCATTTGATAATAATGGTGTCGGACTTTCCAGCGGAACAGTTCCGGATACCATTCAACAAATGGCAAGAGATGCATTAACCTTTATTCACACTTTGGGCTTTGAACAAATAGATATACTAGCTCTTTCAATGGGTGCTATGATTGCACAAGAACTTTTAGACATCGAACCAAAACTCGTCCGTAAACTTATATTGGCCGGAACAGGTCCTCGTGGTGGTGAAGGCATTAAGAACGTTAATAAAGTCACTAATTATGATATGATACGCGCCATATTTACGCTAAAAGACATAAAAACCTATTTGTTTTTTACGCGTACAGATAATGGCAAACAAAAAGCAAAGGAGTTTCTGACTCGTATCAAAGAACGTAAAGAGGCGCGAGATAAAATGATTAGCATCAAAGGATATCGTACACAACTTAAGGCAATTCACAAATGGGGATTGGAAAAACCTGCTGACTTATCAAAAATTACTCAGCCTACTCTTGTTGTAAACTTGATATAAAGTGAGGTAGAAAGAATGAAAATTAATATTCCAATGGAAGAAACGATTAAAAACAGAGTAAGTGTAAGAAATTATGATTCAAAAAGACTTTCAAAGAATGACAAAGAAAAATTAGTGAATGAGATAAGTCAGTTGACGAATCCATTTGGAGAAAATGTTCGAATTCATCTTATTGAAAAAGATACAGTATCAAATGGAGAAAAACTAGGTACATACGGTGTAATTAAAGGAGCCAATACATTCCTGGGTGTAACGGCGGATAAAAGTGAGTTTGGACTTGTTGCTGCCGGCTATCAATTTGAGAATCTGGTACTGATTGCTACTAATATGGGACTTGCAACTGTTTGGCTTGCAGCTACCTTTAGCAGAGAGCAGTTCGAGAAAGCCATGGACATACAGGAAGATGAACTGTTTCCAGCAATTTCACCGATTGGATATGCAGCCGGTAAAAAGAGCATTACAGAAAGTCTAATGAGAAAAATGATGAAGTCGGATAAAAGGAAACCATGGGATGAAATTTTCTTTCAGGATTCATTTGAAAATCCACTTTCAAGGAAAGATGCAAATGAGTATGTAAATCCTTTGGAGATGCTTCGATTGGCACCTTCTGCTACCAATGCACAACCATGGAGAGTAGTAAAAAAACAAGGCGCATATCATTTTTTTGAGACACACAAAAGCAAAGCAAGCGAAGATGAAAAAACCATTAAAAAAGTGGATATTGGAATTGCTTTAAGTCATTTTCATCAGACAGTATTAGAACATGGATTAGCAGGACACTTTGAAAAACAGGAGAATATAAAAATAGATATTCCTGATAATACAAATTATATAATATCATGGAACGTGGAAAAAAAGTAAGACGATGAATGCCATAACTTTTATTGATAAGAAATCAGCTATAGATAGATCATTTCTTATAGTTAATACCTATTGGAGACAAAAATCTATATGTGCTATTATAAACTAGGTAAAACAAGTAAAACTTTATCCTCAGAGGATGGAATTACTACAATTCGCTAATGTAATTGAACTATATTAGAACATTTGAATAATCATTTAATTTATGAATAAACTTTATTAAAAGAATAAAAACATTATATTAAAATTTAAATGCATCAAACTAATATATGTTTTTAAATTAATAAATTAATCATTAGGAGGACAAAATGAATTTAAAAAAAATCGCCTCAGTATTAGGTTGTATAATGGTTATTACCACTGGACTTGTTGGGTGTGGTACTACTAATACATCCACAACAAAAACACAAACTCCAACTTCTTTAATCTATGGTATTGATGGGGACCCAGGCAATTCAGTTAATGTTATCACTACAGGTGACAGATATGGGTTAATGGAAATTAAGTTGCTTTATTCTCCTCTTTATATGTACAATGCAGATAAAGTAGTTTATTTTCTTGCAGAAAGCATGACTCCATCGAAAGACAATTTGACCTATACAGCAAAGCTTAGGAAAACTGTTAAATGGAGTGATGGAAAGCCATTTACTGCAGATGATGTAGTTTTTACCTATAATGAGATGCTTAAAGAAGCTAATGCAGGCTGGGCATATAGTCAACTTATATTTGATGGCAAACCGGTGAAGCTTGAAAAAGTTGACGATTATACTGTGAAATTTATACTCCCTACAGTAGGTGCAAGTGCTATGGAGCTTCTTGGAAACATATTTATAATGCCAAAGCATATTTACGCAGGTGAGACAAATATTGAGAATAGCACTAAAAATGCTAACCCAGTGGGGACAGGACCATATAAACTTCAAGAGTATAAGTCTGGACAGTATGTTAAATTTATAAGCAATGAGAATTATTTTTTAGGAGCGCCTAAGATAAAGAATGTGGCATTCCGTCAAGTACAGGACGCAAATACAGCTCAACTGGCACTTCAAAAAGGGGAGATAAATGCCCTTGCAGTTGATCCAAAAGATATATCTAAATTGAATGTGGAAAATAAACTTAATATTGTCCCATATGATGAAGGAAGAGTAGGCTATATGGCGTTTAACTTACCTTCAAAAACAGTACAAAACAAAGATGTTAGGAAGGCTATTTTATATGCATTAAGCAGAAATGAAATGATAACTGCATCCTATGTATCTGATAAATATGCAAAACCCGTTTATTCATTCCTTCCAAATGAAAGTAAATATAGTTCAAAGGATGTAGAGAAGTACGATACCAGTGTAGCTAAATCAAAGGAACTTCTTTCTAAAGCAGGAGTAAAAAACTTAAAATTAAAGCTAGCATATATATCAAATAATGTACCTCAGCAAAAGCAAGCTATCATAATTCAAGAAAACCTCAAAGCAGTAGGTGTAACTGTAGAATTAGCGGGTATGGATTCTACAGCAATGTATGCGAATCTTAAAAAGCATGATGGCAAGTTTGATATGTATCTTGGTGGGTACATAATGGGAATAGACCCTGATACATTTAATTCATCGTTTACAACCGGTAATTCATCTAACTACATGGCATATAGCAATCCTGAAATAGACAAATTATTTATTCAAGGAAGAATTGAGACAGATGTGGCAAAGAGAAAAGAAATTTATAATAACATACAAAAATTACTTCAAGATGATGCGGTTTTCTATCCAATTGTAGAGAACAAGAGAATACTTGCAATAGATTCGAGAGTAAGTGGAATCGAAGATGCAGGCTTGGTTCCTGTATATACCTTTGAAGATATGTCAAAGCTTTATTACAAAAAATAATAATATTACTTAATATTTGTTAGGGACACTATAAAACAGGTGTCCCTAAATTTTTATTATTAAAAGGGCGTGAGTATTTTTGAAAAAATATATTTTAAAAAGAATAATACAGGCAATACCTATGATTATTATTGTATCTATGCTATGTTTTGCACTTATACAATTAGCTCCATATAATGCAGTTGATGCATTGGTGACTCCGAGAATGTCGCAAACTACTGTTAATCTAATTAAAGCAAAATATGGGCTAGATAAACCAGCTTATGTACAGTATTTTTATTGGCTTAGCGGAATAATCCATGGTCAATTTGGCTATTCAATAGTTACGCATCAAAGTATTTCAATAGAACTAATGGCAAGAATTCCAGCTACAATAATAGTGGCATTGCCAGCATATATTTGTTCTGTCATTCTTGCCATTATTTTCGGATTAATTGCAGGGTCAAATAAAGATAAGTGGCAGGATAAAATTATCGATGGCTTATGTTCTATAGGAATATCTATTCCTAGTTTCTGGCTTGCTATGATTCTCATATTTATTTTTGGATATAAACTAATGGCCTTGCCAATTCTCGGAATGCATAATATAGGAAGTGAATCTTCAGGTGTAGATTTCTTCAGACATTATATAATGCCCTTTACGGTGCTTACTTTAGCTTTTGTACCTGATCAAACCCGATATGTAAGATCTTCAACCATAGGACAACTTTCACAGGATTATGTAATGCTACAGGATGCCTTCGGTGCAAGCCGATTTGAAATTTTATTTAAACATGTATTAAAAAATGTAGTTTTACCTATTATTACTAAAATGGGAATGGCGCTTCCCATGCTTGTTACTGGAGCCGTTATAACCGAAACTGTATTTGGATGGCCAGGTGTGGGACCTTATTTTGTAACTGCGATAAAGGGACTTGATTATCCTGTTATTATGGCAATACTTCTATTGTCTTCTACATTAGTTATACTAGGTAATTTACTTTCGGATATTTTATACTGTATAACTGATCCAAGAATTAAGGAAATGAGGTGATAGTAGATGAGAAATAGAAGGATTGAAAATGTGAAAAGAGAAATTAAATATAATAAAGTTTACTTGTTTGCAATAATATTTCTTTTGATAATATCATTTACATCTATATTTGCATTTCTACTACCATATAAACCAGACGCTACAGATATACAAAATATGCTGCAAGCGCCTAGTCTTAAGCATATTTTCGGTACTGATGAGCTTGGAAGAGATTATCTCACAAGGACGCTATATGGTGGAAGAATATCTCTTATTATAGGATTGCTTGCCATGTTTATTTCTACTTTTTTTGGAGTGCTGATAGGTACAACAAGTGGATATTTTGGGGGTAGGATTGACAATGTTCTAATGAGAATTGTGGATATAATTTCTTCTATTCCTTGGCTAATTCTTGTCACTGTTATTAGTATATTCCTAAGACCTGGACTTGAAGCTATTATAATAGTTATAGGATTTTTTACATGGATGGAAGTAGCAAGGCTTGTCCGCGCTGAAACATTATCAGTAAAAGAAAGAGAATATGTTTTATATGCTGTAGCTACTGGGGAATCATCCATTAATATAATACTAAAACATATTATACCCTCGGTTTTTCCAACTATAATTGTTGCGTCTACCACTGGTATAGCAAATGCAATTATGACTGAATCTGCATTAAGTTTTTTAGGACTTGGAGTGCAGCAACCGATGTCTTCCTGGGGAAGTTTACTTCAAAATGCTCAGGGTAATCTTCAAAGCGCACCATACATGGCAATTTTACCAGGGATTTTTATTGTACTTACGGTATACTCTTTTAATAAAGTGGGCGATGTATTAAGAGTTTTTGTTGAACCTCAGTCATCATCAGATAAGGAGTGAGTTTATGAAAGATAATATATTACTAGAAGTGAATAATCTTAGAACGACTTTTTATAATAGAGGGAATAAAATAGAAGCTGTGAGGGGTATAAGCTTTCATGTTGGCAAAAGTGAGATACTAGGTGTAGTTGGGGAATCAGGAAGTGGAAAAAGCGTAGCTATGAAATCCATTCTTGGAATAGTTCCTAGGAATGCTAAAATTGAACAGGGTGAGATTTTTTTTGAAGGAAATGATCTTTTGAAAGTATCAAAAAAAGCAAGAGCAAGTATTAAAGGAAAAGATTTGGCCATGATATTTCAAGATCCCATGACTGCACTTAACCCTCTTAAAAAAATTGGATTTCATCTGGAAGAAGTAATAATAAGGCATAAAAAAATGAATAAACTTGATGCTAGAAAAATTGCTGCAGAAATGTTGGAAAAGGTTGGTATACCAATGCCCGAAAAAAGACTTGATGAATATCCTCATGAATTTAGCGGAGGAATGAGACAAAGGGTGCTTATAGCCATGGCACTTTCCTGTGGTCCTAAGCTTCTTATTGCTGATGAACCTACTTCTGCGCTTGATGTTACAATTGAGGCTCAAATATTAGAGCTTATCCGTGACTTGCAAAAGAAAGAGAAAATGTCTGTAATAATTATAACTCATGACCTGGGAGTTGTTGCAAGTCTTTGCAGTAGAATAGTTGTTATGTATGCCGGTATGGTTATGGAAGAAGGTACTACAAGAGAAATATTTTATTCGCCAAAGCATCCATACACTAAGGCACTCTTAAATTCTATTCCTAAAATAAGTGATGCTAAGGAAAGACTTATTCCAATAAAAGGAACAGCACCCTCACTTTTGAATCCTCCAAAGGGTTGTCCTTTTGCAGAAAGGTGCGAATTTGTCATGGACAAATGCAACCTTGAACTCCCTGAATATACATTATTTTCATCGACTCAAAGATGTATGTGCTTTTTAGCAGAAAAGGAGGAGGAATAGAATGGATAAGTTTTCAGATGAAAAATTAATTGAAGTGAAAGACCTAAAAAAATATTTTTTAACTAAAAATCCTTATGGTACTAAAGAAAAAAAGTATGTAAAGGCTGTAGATGGGGTTACCTTTGATATAAAAAAAGGGGAGACATTTGGACTTGTAGGAGAATCTGGCTGTGGCAAATCAACACTTGGAAGGACTATTTCAAGACTTTATGATGTGACTTCTGGAAAGGTGATTTTTGATGGTAAAGATATATCTGAGTTTAATAAAAAGCAACTTAAACCATATAGGAAGAGGATGCAGGTAATATTTCAAGATCCCTACTCTGCGCTTAATCCCTATATGAACATAGCAGAAATAATTGATGAACCTTTGAGAATTCATACTAATTTTTCAAAAGACGATAGAAGTGAAAAAATACGGCTTATCCTTGAAAAGGTAGGTATGAAAAAAAATGATATGGAGAAATTTCCCTATGAATTTAGTGGAGGACAACGTCAGAGAATAGGAATTGCAAGAGCTCTCTCTATTGAACCAGATTTTATCTTATGTGATGAACCTATTTCAGCACTAGATGTATCTATACAAGCTCAAGTTGTGAATTTGCTTGAGGATTTTAGGGAAGAAATGGGACTTACATACCTTTTTGTTGCTCATGATCTTTCAATGGTAAGGCATATATCAAACAGAATTGGGGTAATGTATCTTGGACGATTAGTCGAGATCTGTGAAAGTAATGCGCTTTACAAAAACCCACTTCACCCTTATACGAAAGCCCTTATTTCTGCTATACCAATGCCTGACCCTGATAGGACAAGTAAAATAAAAAGAGAAATAATGCAGGGAGATGTACCGAGTCCTATAGATATACCTAAAGGATGCAGATTTAATACCAGATGTACGTGCGTTCTTCCAATATGTATAGAAGTTGAGCCACACTTAAAGGAAGTTGACAAGGGACATTTTGTGGAATGCCATTTATTTAGATAATAATGAACTCGAGACATGTGGAGCGCATGGTAGGATAAGGATAGAAAGGGGTGTGCACCTCTTAGCAGAACCCCATACAATATAGCAATATTAAATTCAATTACCCTTTTGAATAAATAGCTAAATTGTATCAAAATTCAGATGTTGATTAAAATAAGAATAAACTATTTTAGTAAAATACAAATTAGTCTTTGGTGTTAGTATACCACGTCATGGAAATTTCTCATTAACGAACTTCTTGATTTTTAAGCCTATATTATATACACTTGAAATGTACTGTAGTATCCTTTTGTTAGTAGACTAGGTGATTTAACAAAAACGAAATTAAAGATAGTTATATAATAGTATATTCTTAAGCAAAAATTAGAGTCTTAATAAGTGTTTTGTACTAAGTTGAAACGAGGTGAAAATTATAGAAATCACTAATTGGGAAAGGGTAATTCTAGATTCTTTACATGATGGTGTTCTTATAGCAGATTCAGATGGTATAGTGAAATATGTTAATCCTGCTTACACCAAAACAACAATGGTGAGTAGTGAAGATATAGTTGGGAAGGAGTTATCTACGGTAAGGCCAGGTTCTAGGTTAACGAATGTAATTAAAACTGGTATTGAATTATTAAGAATACCTAGAAAGGTTGGGGATGTTGAATATATGGTAAATATGGTCCCAATTATAGAGAATAACCAAATAATCGGTGGCATATCCATATTGAATGAAATAACAGAGATGTATAAAATTGTAGAACAATTGAATAAATCAAAAGTAATGATTAAAAATTTAGAAAAACAAGTAATAGGCATGGCAAAAACAAAATATTGTTTTGATGATATAGTGTCAGTAGATTTAGGAGCCCTGGAAACAAAAGAATTAGCGAGAAAAATTGCTAGGAATGAATCGAATGTACTTATTACTGGTGAAAGTGGAACAGGTAAAGAGCTATATGTGAATTCTATACATAAAGCAAGTAGTAGACAAAATAATCCTTTCGTCGCAGTTAACTGTGCTATTTTTGACAATAATCTTCTTGAGAGTGAGCTTTTTGGTTATGAGGAAGGCGCGTTCACTGGTGCTAAGAAAAGTGGGAAAATAGGTATTTTTGAATTAGCAAATGGAGGTACATTATTTTTGGACGAAATATCTGAAATGAGTTATGGATTGCAAGCAAAACTCCTGAGAACAATACAAGAGAATACTGTAAGACATATAGGAGGACTTAAAGAAATACCTATTGATGTTAGAATCATAGCAGCTACTAATAAGAATTTAGAAAAGATGGTAGAAGAGAATAAGTTCAGAAAAGATTTGTACTATAGAATTGTTGTGTTTCCATTGAACATACTTCCATTAAGGGATAGACGTGATGATATAAAACCGCTTATAGAGCATTTCATAAATAATATGGCAAATAAAATAAAAAGGAGCATCGAAATTTCTGAGGATGCCATTAATATTCTTTATAACTATGATTGGCCAGGTAATATAAGAGAACTTAAAAATACTATTGAGTTTGCCAGTAATATGGCGGATGGATATATTATAGAGCCAGAACATCTTCCTAAAATTATTCAAAGAGAAGGGATAAAGAAAAATATTTTTAAATTAAGGCCACTTGATGAGGCAATAAGAGCGCTTGAAATTTCAGAGATAAATAACGCACTTATTACTTATGGAAATACTGTTGGTGGCAAGAAAAAAGCTGCCCAGGCTTTAGGAATATCATTGGCTACACTTTATAATAAATTAAAATGATAAAAAAGCTGTTTCTAAAATCTTAGAAACAGCTTTTTTATTTCTTAGTTTTTAGAAATAAGGAAATAATAAATTGAAACATTTAATTTATACGAAATCAAAATGTGGAAACGTTAAAGAAATAACTAATTTATACGTTTCTATTTATACTTGAGATTGATAATATTTATTTCCCTTGTTAAGAAATTGTTATATATTATTCTAAATTCTTAGAAAAACTATGTATTAAACCATTACATTGTGAATAATTAATGAGTATTTACTAAGTGTTTATTGATTCCAAAAATTTAAAATTATTTATGTGATGTCACTAGGTATATAATTTACGGGAGATAATTCTATAATACTAATTTACTTTGATATAAAAGTATCAAAGATATTCGGTTTTGGCACATACATTGCTATACATATAATTAAGAAACCAAAATTAAAGGGGGAATTATTTATGTTAGCTTTACTAGGCTTTATTACGGTAATAGTTTTGTTAGCTCTTATTATGACTAAAAAGGCTTCACCACTAATAGCTCTTATAGCTGTACCAGCTATAATGGCTTTATTTGGGGGATTTGGTCTTGAAATCGGCAAATTCATAACAGATGGAATTAAAAACATAGCACCCACCGGAGTTATGTTTATTTTCGCAATTTTATTCTTTGGTATTTTGACAGATGCAGGAACTTTTGATCCAATTATCAATAAGATTTTGAAAGTTGTGGGTAAAGATCCAATTAAAATTGCACTCGGAACTGCACTACTAGCAATGTGTGTACATTTAGATGGTTCAGGTGCAGTTACGTTCCTTGTAGCTATACCGGCAATGCTACCTCTTTATAATGCACTTGGAATGAGAAAAACTACTTTAGCGACTATTGTAGCTTTGGCGGCGGGTACCATGAATATGTTGCCTTGGGGAGGTCCAACGATAAGAGCGGCAACTGCTCTTAAAGTTCCTGTTACAGAATTGTTCAACCCAATGCTAATACCTTTCATTTCAGGAATTATCACTGTGTTTATAATTGCTTATTTTTTAGGTAAGCAAGAAAAAGTAAGACTTGGTAACAATGAATCCGATAAAATAGACATAAACATAGAAAGAGAGCTTGATGATGAAAAAGCAAGGTTAGCAAGGCCTAAGCTTTTCTGGGTAAATATTATCTCTATAGTATTTGCTATTTATTTACTTGTTCAAGGGAAACTTCCACCACAAGTAATATTTATGTTTGCTTTTGTTATTGCTTTATTCATTAATTATCCAAATGTAAAAGAACAAAAGGATAGAGTAGATGCCCATGCAAAAGAAGCACTAATGATGGCAAGTATATTGTTTGCCGCCGGTGCATTTGTAGGGATTCTACAAGGCTCAGGAATGATAAAAGCAATGGCCGCTGCTACTGTATCTATAATTCCAACATCACTAGGAAGATTTATACCCATTATTACAGGAATAATTGCTATGCCAGCAAGTTTAGTATTTGACCCTGATTCATTCTATTTTGGTGTGCTTCCGGTACTTTCAGAAGCAGCTAAGAACTTTGGAGTTAGTGGTCTAAGTGTAGGCAGAGCTGCAATAGTAGGACAAATGACAACTGGATTTCCTGTAAGTCCTCTTACTGGAGCAACGTTCCTTCTTATAGGTCTTGCAGGAGTAGAACTGGGAGAACATCAGAAAAAAACAATACCATATGCATTTTTAGTATCTATTGTAATGTTAGTCGTAGCAGTAATTATTCATGCTATTTAAATAAAATTCTAAAAAGATATTAATGGAGGGTTATAAAATGAAAACAATTAGAATAGGCTCAGGAGCTGGTTACGCAGGTGATAGAATAGAACCTGCAATAGAAATTATGAAAAAAGGAAATCTTGATTATATCATTTTTGAATGTTTAGCAGAAAGAACAATAGCAATATGTCAACAACAAAAGCTGATTAATCCAGAAAAAGGATATAATGAGTTTCTTGAATATCGTATGAAAAGTGTGTTGCCCCTATGTGTAGAGAAAAAAATAAAGGTTATAACTAATATGGGCGCAGCTAATCCAATAGCAGCAGCTAAAGTAGTAAAAGAATTAGCATTGGATTTAGGAATTAAGGGATTAAAAATAGCAGCTGTAATTGGCGATGATGTTTTTAGCGATATAGATAAATATATGGACTACGAAATACTTGAAACTGGTGAAAGTCTAAAATCTATCCAAGCTAAAATCATTTCGGCCAATGCATATATTGGAACACAAGGAATAGTAGAAGCCTTAAACAATGAAGCAGATATTATAATTACTGGTAGAGTGGCTGATCCTTCTTTAGTACTTGCACCACTTATGTATGAATTTGGATGGAATGCTGATAATTATGAATTCTTAGGAAAAGGAACACTAGCTGGTCACTTGCTTGAATGTGGTGGTCAAATAACAGGAGGGTACTATGCAGAGCCAGGATATAAAGATGTACCTGATTTGTGGAATTTAGGGTTCCCAATAGCTGAGGTAACAGAAAATGGTGACATTACTATTACAAAACTTGAAGATGCGGGTGGAATTGTAACAACAGATACTTGCAAGGAGCAGATAATATATGAAATCCATGACCCATCAAATTATCTTACACCAGATGTTATAGCAGATTTTTCAAATGTATCTATGGAGCAAATTGGAAAAGATAAAGTTTTACTTAAGGATGCAAGTGGAAAAGAAAAAACTGGCTTATTTAAAACTAGTATTGGTTATAAAGATGGATTTATAGGAGAAGGTGAGATGAGTTACGGTGGATCTGGAGCTTATAATCGTGCTAAATTAGCTGGAGAGATCATTGAAAAGAGACTTGAAGTTACAAATGCGTCCTTTGAGGAACTTAAAATTGATCTTATTGGGGTAAATTCACTTTATAAAGATTCAATAAGTGAAACAATGAATGAAGGTAATAAAGATTTCAAGGAAGTAAGACTTAGGGTTGCTGCAAGAACCTCTTCTAAGGAAGATGCACAGGTAATAGGAAATGAAGTTGAAGCATTATATACAAATGGACCAGCTGGTGGTGGTGGTGCAAGAAAATATGTTAAAGGGATTGTATCTGTTGCATCTATTTTTGTTCCAAGTGACCATATAAATATAAAAGTAACTTATGAGGAGGTATAAAAAAATGAAATTAAGAGAGATTGCACATTCTAGAACTGGTGATAAGGGTAATATTTCCAATATATCGCTTATAGTTTATAAAGCTGAGGACTATGAATTAATTAAAGAAAAGGTTACAGCAAAAAAAGTTAAAGAGTGGTTTAAGGATATAGTGCATGGAGAAGTTATAAGGTATGAATTACCGAATTTAAAAGCTTTTAACTTTGTTATGGACAATGCATTAGGTGGAGGAGTTACAAGAACATTATCACTTGATATGCATGGGAAAAGTTTAAGCTCAGCATTGTTAGAAATGGAAATCGAGGATAAAAATGACTAAAGTTAAAAGTATTGATGAAGTTATTGAACATATCAAGGATGGTATGACAATTATGATTGGAGGATTTATGGGGGTTGGAACCCCAGAGATATTTATTGATGAAATCGTTAAAAGAGATATAAAAAATCTAACTATCATTGCTAATGATACAGGATACCCAGACAAGGGAATAGGAAAGCTGGTAATGAATAAGCAAGTTAAGAAAGTGATTACCTCCCACATAGGATTAAACCCAGAAACAGGTCGTCAGATGAATAATAAAGAAATAATAGTAGAATTAGTGCCACAAGGTACCCTAGCGGAGCAAATTCGCTGTGGTGGTGCAGGTATAGGTGGATTCTTAACAGAGACGGGAGTAGGAACTATTGTAGAAGATGGCAAGCAGAAAATCAAAATAATGGATAAGGAATACCTTTTAGAAATGCCATTAAGAGCAGATGTTGCATTGGTAAGAGGTTCAATTGTAGATAAACTGGGAAATGTTTTTTATAATGGTGCTACAAGAAATTTTAATCCCTTAATTGCAACTGCGGCAGATTTAGTAATGGTAGCTGCAGAAAAGATTGTTGAAATTGGAGAACTAGATCCAAATCATGTTATGACACCTGGTTTATTTGTGGATTACATAGTTGGAGGTGAGAAATAATGGATAGCAAAACGATGAAACAATTCATTGCAAAAAGAGTTGCAAAAGAGCTTAAAGATGGAGATGTAGTAAATTTAGGCATTGGACTTCCTACCATGGTTGCGAATTATATTCATGAGGGAGTTAATGTAATGTTACAATCTGAAAATGGGTTTATAGGCCTTGGACATGAGCCTGAAGTAGGCAGTGAGAATAAAGATATTGTTAATGCAGGAGGCCAATATGTGACTATAAAAAGAGGAGCTGCATTTTTTGATAGTGCCACCTCTTTTGGAATTATCAGAGGGGGACACGTTAATGCCACAGTGCTTGGTGCATTAGAAGTTGATGAAAAAGGAAATTTAGCTAATTTTATGGTCCCTGGAAAAATGGTCCCTGGTATGGGTGGAGCTATGGATTTAGTAAGCGGAGCGAAAAAAGTAATTATTGCAATGACCCATACAGCAAATGGAAAATCCAAAATATTAAAAAACTGTACACTACCGCTGACAGCTTTAGGACAAGTAAATTTAATTATTACAGAGATGGCAGTGATTGAGGTAACGTCGAATGGCCTTCTTTTAAAAGAAATAGCACCAGGGGTGACTATTGAAGATGTATTAAGAGAAACAGAGGCAAACTTAGTTATTTCTCAAGACGTAAAAACTATGGAGATATAATGTTCTTAGTAGCAAATAATACCGGATTTATAAGATGCCACTATTTTAGATTAGAGATTATTTATGTACTTTAATTCTTTCAACAGACAGTTAGATAGCTGGCGCGTTTGGCCACACTAGTGAAACCCTCCACCAATTAAATTGGTGGAGGGTTTTCTTATGATTTAATTTAATTTGATGCTGTTATTTGTTTTTATTATCCTGGGATATGTAAGATAAAGAGTTATCTTTACTTCAATTAAAAATTTGTATATTCACGATGATTTTGTTACAATAGAGTTATTAAACATTTATGTTTTCTCCTTAGTTATGTTTTGTCTAGTAACTTAATTATAACAGGAAAATTCATGGATGCTTTTCTTTTTTTGTTGATGGAAATTATTGGGGTTATTTTCGCTGGTTTATAGTTAGTAATAGTATAAAAGATATGATTCTAGCTTAATATAAGTTTATGTTTAAACTATACCATTGCACAAGTATACGAAGAGAAAAGCTTGTGTGAGTTACTAAGCTGGGTTAACTGCCCCAATTATTGAGAACTTTAATTTTATAAAATTAAATTTATTTTAATGAAAGGAGAAGGTGCCTAAATCCTAATTTTTTGAATTGTTCAGATTTGTTTAGATTTAGGAAACCAGGTTTAAAATAAAATGAAGAAATGCTTAATCGGAGTGAATGTAGAAGAGGGACTGGATATTTTACTTAATCAAGTTCATAAATTAGAAATGCAACAGGTACCTATAGGGCAGGTATCAGGGCGGATTTTGGCTGAAGATATTGTTGCCATGGAGGATATACCTCCTTTTTCTCGATCTCCCTATGATGGATATGCGCTAAAGGCAGAAGATACAAAAAATGCAGATAAAGACTCACCAGTGACGCTTAAGATTATAGAAGAGGTTTCAGCTGGACATGTTGCAAAAAGTACTGTAAGAAATGGTGAAGCGGTTAAGATTCTAACTGGTGCTCCAATTCCAAATGGTGCTGATGTGGTGATAAAGTATGAAGACACTTACTTTACAAGTCAGCAGGTCTGTATTTATAAAAGTTACGAAAGTGGTGTGAATATTGCTACGAAAGGTGAAGACGTTTCATGTGGAGATACAGTTGTGGAAAAGGGTATAAGAATAACGCCTGCATTAACAGGAGTACTGGCTGGCCTAGGTTATGATAAGGTAATGGTATACCGAAGACCCATTGTTGCAATTTTAAGCACTGGAGACGAACTTGTGGATATCAATTGTCAACTTGGACCAGGCAAGATTAGAAATAGTAGTATGTATATGCTAAAAGCGTATTTGGAGAATTTCGGGTTTGAAGTAATATTGCTAGGCATCGTGCCAGATAAGGTTGAACTTATAGGAAACAAGATAAAAGAAGGAATAGAGCAAGCCGATCTGGTAATGACAACTGGGGGAGTATCAGTAGGAGACTACGATTTACTTCCCAAGGTAATGTCTTTTTTGAATGCAGAGGTATATTTTTGGAGAACTAAGATGAAGCCTGGATCTGCGTTTCTTGCAGCGTCCTATAATGAAAAAATGATTATTAGTCTTTCCGGTAATCCTTCAGCTGCAGTAGTTGCCATGTTAACCTATGCAATTCCAGTGCTTAGAAAAATGGCCGGGGAGCAGAAATATCTGTTTGATAAAATTGAAATGAGGCTATGCCAAAGTTTTAATAAGTCTAGTCCTAACCGAAGGATGATTCCAGGGAAATTGGTGATTAAAGACGGACAGGTCTATCTAGATATTTCAAAAAAAAATGGAAATGGAATGATAATACCTCTTCATGGATGTGACTATATTGCTGAGATTCCAGCAGGAAGCCCTCCTTTGGAGGAAGGAAGTAGCATAATGGCATATAATATTTACTAAATTAAAGAAAGCATGTGACTCTATGGAGCAGTTCATATCTAAAAAATTAGTTAAACAAGGGAGGGTTTTATATATGTCAGTTGTAATTAAAGGGAATGATTTAATTTTAAAGGTACAAACTATTCTTGATAGGCACAAAAATGATGAACATGACTTGCTTGCCATACTTTTAGAAATACAGGCAATTGTCCCTAATCAATATATATCAGAAGAAATCGTTGGATTCCTAAGCGGAAAATTAGGAGTTTCTCCTAAAAGGGTATATGAAGTAATAACTTTTTATTCAGCCTTATCTGATAAGCCTAGAGGACAGTACATAATTCAAATTTGTAATAGTACTGCTTGTATGGTAAATAAATATAAGACACTTAGGGATATTTTAGAAAAACAATTAGGTATAAAGGTTGGGGAAACTACATTGGATAAAAAGTTCACTTTAATGTATACCCCATGTTTTGGAGCTTGTGATATATCACCAGCTTTCCGTATAGGTGAGGATGTTTATGGGAAATTAAATGAAGAAAAGATAACAGAAATTATAGATAGTTATAGGGGGATGTAGCATGAGCAAAACCGTAAAATTAATTTCTAAAAACTTTAAGCATATCAACCCAGAATCTTTAGAAGATTATATAAAAGCTGGCGGATTTGAGTCTTTGAAAAAAGTATTATCGATGACAAAAGAAGATATAATTGAAACTGTTAAAGCATCAGGGCTTATGGGAAGGGGAGGAGCTGCTTATCCTACAGGTAGAAAATTTGAGCAAGCAGCACAAGAAAAAGCTGTTTCTAAGGCAATAGTATGCAACGCAGATGAAGGGGAACCGTCTACCTTTAAAGATCGTGAAATTTTAGAATATGACCCGTTTAAACTTTTAGAAGGCATAATTATTTCAGCATTTACTGTAGGTGCTGATCAGGGATATATATATATTAGGGAAGAATATCCAAAGCTTCAAAGGAGAATGCAAAATGTACTTGAATTAGGAGTTAACGCAGGATATTTAGGAGACAATATTCTTGGCACAGGATTTAACCTTAACTTAAAGGTGGTTTCCGGTGGTGGTGCCTATGTTTGTGGAGAAGGTACAGCACTTGCAGAATCCATAGAAGGGAAATCTGGAAGGCCAAGAAATAAACCACCTTTTATTAAACAAAGCGGCGTATTTTCTCTTCCTACATGTCTTAGTAATGTTGAAACCCTATCTATTATCCCAATATTATTTTCTGATTATGCGAAAGAATATGTAGAACTTGGAACCCCTGAAAGTAAGGGAAGTAAGTTAATTTGCATTTCAGGAAATATTAATAAACCTGGTGTATATGAAATACCATTTGGTTTAACTTTAAGGGAAATAGTATATGATATTGGCGGTGGAATACCCAATGATAAAAAGTTTAAATTTGTACAATTAGGTGGAGCATCTGGACCCATAGCGCCAGAAAAATTGCTTGATGTTAAATATACATATGAGGATCTACGTAAGAACGGTTTATCAGTTGGTTCTGGTGCATTTCTTATAGCTGATGAAACAAATAGCATTGTAGAGTACATGGAAACAGTTCAAGGGTTTTTCTTTCACGAAAGTTGTGGTAAATGCACTCCTTGTAGAGAGGGTAACCGTCACTTAGTAAAAATAATTAACCACTTTGCTCACAAAAATGGAAGTTCAAAAGAATTACAGATTATGAGCAGTTTGTCACGTACAATGAAAACCACTTCATTTTGTGGTTTGGGAAAAACCTGTACTGATCCATTGGTTTCAGCTATGAAATATTTTTCAGAGGAATTTAATCAATGTATAAATCATGATACTAATTAAGATAAGTGGAAATTTTATTTACTAGAAAGGGGGAAAATAATGGTTACATTAATTATTAACGATATAAGTGTAACAGTGCCAAAGGGCACTAAAATCCTGCAGGCTGCACAAGGGATTGGTATTGATATTCCTACATTTTGTTATGATAAAGATCTTACTATATTTGCAGGATGTAGAATTTGTGTAGTTGAGGTTGAAGGTTCAAGAACTCTTCCTACAGCATGTTCAACGCAGGTAAGTGATGGAATGATTGTTCGAACTGAATCTCCAAGTGTTGTTGAGGCAAGAAGGAATATCCTAGAGCTTCTTTTAGCTAACCATCCTATGGATTGTCTTACATGCGAAAAAGCTGGTAATTGCAAACTTCAGGAATATAGTTACCGTTATAATGTAAAGGGAACAACATTTGAAAATGTTGCAACAAATAACCTTCCAATTGATAGCGAAAATTCTTGTTATGAAAGAGATCTAAGCAAATGTATTTTGTGTGGGAAATGCATAGGAGTATGTAATGAAGTTCAGGTTAGTTCAGTGCTTGCATTTGTTGGAAGGAGTACTGACATTAGAGTAACTACAGATTTTGATAAGATGATAAGCACCGATAACTGTAGACTTTGCGGACAGTGCGTTGAAATTTGCCCTACAGGAGCACTTATTCATAAGCAGCAAAAGGGCACACGATTTTTGGAGATTAAAAAGGTTCGTACAACGTGTCCTTTCTGCGGAACTGGGTGCAACTTTGATTTAAATGTAAGCAATGGAAAGGTAATTGGTGTAACAGCTACTGATGAGGCAGTTGTAAACGGACGTGCACTTTGTGTTAAGGGGCGCTACCATGCAGATTTTATGTATCATCCTGATAGAATAACAACGCCGCTTATAAAGAAAAATGGAAAATTTGTTAAAGCTACTTGGGAGGAGGCTCTAGATCTTGTTGGAAGCAAGTTTAAGGGTATAAAGGAAAGCTTTGGTGCAAAATCAATTGCTGGACTAAGCTCAGCCCGTTGCGTAAATGAAGATAACTACATATTCCAAAAGTTATTTAGAGTAGCAATAGGCACTAATAATGTAGACCATTGCGCCAGAACATGACATGCGCCTACAGTTGCCGGTCTGGTAACTTCATTTGGTAGCGGAGCAATGACTAACTCTATTGGTGAGATAGAAGGTAATGATGTGCTATTTGTAATAGGATCAAATACTACCTATGCACATCCTATAATCGGAAACAAAATGAAAAGAGCAGCTAGAAATGGAAAGAAGCTTATTGTTATTGATCCAAGACGTACAGAGATTGCTGATTATGCGTCACACTTCCTTCAATTAAATTCAGGAACAGATGTTATATTTATAAATGGGCTTATTAATATAATTATTGAAAACAATTGGCAAGCTACAGATTACATAAGGGAAAGATGTGAAGGCTACGCAGCAATGGCTGAGAATGTTAAAAAGTATACTATGGACTATGTAAGTAAAATGACTGGAATATCAGAAGATATGCTGCAAGAAGTTGCAAAGCTTTATGCTACTACGGAGAAAGCTGGTATATACTACACACTTGGAATAACTGAGCATACCCATGGTACTGACAATGTTATGAGCCTAGGAAACCTTGCAATGGTTACAGGACATGTTGGAATAGAAAACGCAGGTGTTAATCCCATAAGAGGACAAAACAATGTTCAAGGGGCATGTGATATGGGAGCATTACCAAACTCATACCCAGGGTACAAAAACGTTTTTGACTCTGCTGCTAATGAATTTTTCAAAAATGCATGGGGAGTTGAAAAGCTTGATGATAAGATAGGGCTTAAGATTCCAGAAATGTTCGAAGCTGCAGTAGAAGGAAAACTTAAAGCAATGTATATAATGGGTGAGGACCCTGTGCTTAGTGATCCTGATGCTAATTATGTAAAGAAGGCGTTGAAATCCCTTGATTTTATTGTTGTTCAAGATCTTTTCATGACAGAAACAGCAAAACTTGCTGATGTATTTCTACCTGCTACATGTTATGCAGAAAAGGATGGTACTTTCACTAATACTGAAAGAAGAGTTCAAAGAGTAAGAAAGGCTGTAGATGCTCCTTACGAATGTAGGCTTGATTGGGAGATAATTCAGGATATAGCTAATGGCATAAGTGATTATAAGTTTAACTATAAATCAGCTGAAGAGATCTGGAACGAAATTAGAACAGTTGCGCCTGGATTTGCAGGTATATCATACGATAGGATAGATAAGGAAGGTATTCAATGGCCATGCCCTACAATAAGTCATCCTGGAACTAAGGTTTTGCATCAGAGAAGGTTCGCCCGTGGTTTAGGCAACTTGCAAGTGATTGATTACAGACCTTCAGCGGAAGTACCTGATAAGGATTACCCAATGTTACTTAACACAGGTAGAATGTTGTTCCATTATAATGTTTCCACTAGGTTTTCAAAAAGGCTAGAGGCCTTGAGACCATATGAGCTGGCTGAAATTAATCCTTTTGATGCAGCAAGGCTGGAACTTAAAGAAGAAGATGAAATCAGAGTAACATCAAGAAGGGGTTCTATTTTTACAAAAGTTACAATCACTGACAGAGTGCAGCCAGGAATGCTTTTTATGACCCTTCATTATATGGAGTCACCTGTTAACGAGCTAACAAACTCAGAATCCGATCCAATAACAAAGACCGGAGAATACAAGGTTGCAGGGATAAGGGTGGAAAAGGTTCCTAATGGAACATTAGCAGAAGATACTGCAAGAAGATTGAAACTTCAAAGCGACCAATAATATAATGGGAGGTAGCAACAGCTACTTAAAACTATGACAAAGTATGAATAATAGTGATAAA
>CAYXOL010000043.1:0-42322 GCA_964467165.1 uncultured Clostridium sp. | reverse complement strand
GAAGAATTAGGTGGAGGAAGTATAAGAATACATGATTCTAAACTACAAGAAACTATGTTTAAAGTTTTAGGATTTACTCAGGAGAAAGCATGGGAAAGATTTGGCTTCTTACTAGAAGCATTTAAATTTGGACCACCACCACACGGCGGACTTGCTTTTGGACTTGATAGAATAGTAATGTTCTTAGCAGGAACAGAGAACATTAAAGATGTAATTGCTTTTCCTAAAAACCAAAACGCTTTTTGCCCAATGACTCAGGCGCCAAACATGGTTGATGATAAGCAACTTGAAGAACTTGGCATAAAAAAAACAGAGTTAAAAAAATAAAGACCACTAAAATAGATTTATGAAAAAAGCATAATATGTAAATGTTATGCTTTTTTCACGTCCATAAAATTAAACATATAAATTTCTTAGCTATTGATTTGTATTAATTCTGATGTTATAATTATAAATAGTACCTATACCGGGTATGATGATTATAAATATAATTACCTATAATTCGGGGTGACTATATTATGTATAGGAGTGATGAAGTGACAACGGAAAAAGAGAAAGCAATTAATGATGAACTAGTGAGAGATATTCAAATTAGACTAAGAAAAATCGAAGGACAGGTTAAAGGTATAGAAAAAATGGTTACTAGTGAAGTTTGCTGCAAAAACATATTGGTACAAGTTGCTGCAGCTCGTGCCGCTATGAGCAAGGTTGGCGGTCTTGTTTTAGAGAGATATACAAAGAACTGTCTTTTACATGAAGATGACCCAATTGAAGAAGAAAAAATTCAAGAGTTAGTTTCAACTTTCCTTATGTTTTTAAAATAGTAAAAGTGAAAAAATAAAGAAGTAAAATTTGTAAACAAATTTTACTTCTTTATTTTTTTGAAAATTGTACTTATGGAAGATACAAAAACAATTCCGATTGCAATTGCACCTGCACTAAATAGGGTTTCAACGCCTTTTGATAGAGAGGCATCAAAATTCCCCTTTACTGCCTCAAGGGTTGCATAATACATTCCACCACCGGGAACGAGAGGGATAATTGCACAAATTATAAATAAGGTTACAGGACTCTTATAAATTCTTGCCATTATTTCTGAGTAAACACTACCTACAAGGGAAGCAAGAAATAATGAAAAAACTATGGAGGGTTGTAGTCTTGCGGAAAGGAGATAAGTAAACCAGCTGAGCCCCCCTCCAAGCGATGCGATAATTAGGTTTTTACCTCTAATGTTAAATAGTACTCCAAAACCAAGAGAACTTAAAAAAGCATAAAATGAATTAAGGATCATATTAAACCACCTCCAAATAGTAACACCCATATTTTGAAAGCTATACTTGTGCCTGCAGCTATTGCAATGGCTACGAATAGAGCTTCTATTGATCTAGAGACACCAGAAACTAAATCACCTGCAATAGTATCTCGTATTGCGTTTGTTATAGAAATACCTGGGACCAGGATCATTATAGATCCTATTATTATAGTATCCATATTACCAACTAGACTTAAAGACGCTGCGATGAGTGCTACTGTTGCGGCAAGTGAACCTCCAAGCATGTTTTTTAGAAAACCATTTACTTCTAATTTATCTAAATAACCACTTAAATAATTAATTAGAGCTCCAATTATGAAGGCTACGAAAAAGTCCTTATAATTTCCACCAAAAAGCAAGGTGAAAAATCCCGAAGAACCAGCAGCAAAAAATGTAGTAGTGATTTTAGAATAAGGTGGTATACTATTAATATATTTAATTTGTTTTCTCATCTCGTAAGTAGATATGGGCTTTAAGACAATTTTTCTAGACAAATTATTGATCATATCAACCTTTTGAAGATTAACAGTTCTATTATTTATTCTTCTAACTAGTGAAATGGTCTTATTTTCACTGTTAGTTATAGAAACCATTATGCCAGTTGGAGTAACAAAACTCTCAGTGTGCTGGATACCATAAGATTTACAAATCATAGAAATAGTTTGCTCAACTCTGTAGGTTTCTCCACCATTTTCTAATATAATTTTTCCGGCGTCAGTGGCTACATGTATAATATCATCAATATGCATGGTATCTCCTTTCAATATAAAATTAATTATAGATTTTCATATAAATTCGCTCTATCATTATATACCATAAATCTAAAAAACCATTATTAGTTAGAAAATTAAATTATTTGTACTGTTTATAGTTTGCTATTTATAGCAGGGAATATAATGCATATACATATACTATATGAGATTTTAACCTCCCATATCAATCATATATAGTGAAAAAATCAGAATATTTAGCAAAGTTTTCATATTTATGTTGATTAATGGGGCATAAAATTTTATAATAGGAGTGTAATATTTATTTTCAAATATTCAGCATCCAAGGTTATAATTTAATAGATGAAAGGAAGGGTACGTATATGATGGAATGTTTAAAAGATAGTGATTTAAAAGTTTACGAAATTATTCAAGAGGAGAATACAAGACAAGAGGATCATATTGAACTTATTGCTTCTGAAAACTTTGTTAGCAAGGCTGTAATGGAAGCAAACGGTTCTATATTAACTAATAAATATGCAGAAGGCTATCCTGCTAAAAGATATTATGGTGGTTGTGAGGTAGTAGATAAAGTAGAGAATTTAGCACGGGATAGAATGAAAGAACTTTTTGGAGCAGAGCATGCTAATGTTCAACCTCATTCAGGGTCACAAGCTAATATGGCAGTATATTTTTCTGTGCTAAAACCAGGAGATACAGTACTTGGTATGAATTTGAGTCATGGCGGTCATTTAACTCATGGAAGTAAAGTTAATTTTTCAGGTATGCTATATAACTTCATTCCCTATGGTGTTAATCTAGAAACAGAGACTATAGATTATGAAGAGGTGAGGAAACTTGCTAAAGAACATAACCCTAAAATGATAGTTATTGGGGCCAGTGCTTATCCAAGAGCAATAGATTTTGTAGCCTTTAGAGAAATTTGTGATGAAGTGGGAGCTTATATGTTTGTTGATATGGCACATATAGCAGGGCTTGTTGCAACAGGAGCACATCAGTCTCCAGTGCCTTATGCTGATTTTGTTACCACTACTACTCATAAAACACTAAGAGGACCTAGAGGTGGAGCAATTTTATGTAAAGAAAAATATGCTAAAGCAATAGACAAGTCTATTTTCCCAGGTATGCAAGGTGGACCATTAATGCAGACTATAGCTGCGAAAGCTGTTTGTTTTGGAGAAGCTCTTAGACCAGAATTTACAGAGTATATCGATCAAGTAGTTAAAAATGCAAAAGTCCTTGGAGAAGAGCTTTTAAAATATGGATTTAAATTAGTATCTGGTGGTACAGATAACCATCTTTTACTTATAGAATTAACAAACAAAAACATAACTGGAAAAGAAGCAGAAAAGTTATTAGATCTTGTTGGTATTACTGTGAATAAAAATACAGTACCAAATGAAACTCTAAGTCCATTTATTACAAGTGGTATAAGAGTTGGAACACCGGCTGTAACTACTAGAGGGTTTAAAGAAGCAGAAATGAAAATTATAGCGGGTCTTATGAATGAAACTATAGAAAATAGAGAAGGTAATTTAGAAGCAATTAGAGAAAAAGTAGTTCAATTATGTAGTAAATTTCCATTATATTAGGGAGATTTAGAAGTAAATAAAAACACAATTTTATGAAATAGTCAAAGGCATTTGCTTAAGTAGCAGATGCCTTTGACTATTTGTTGTAAATTAATTTGAAATTTTTAAAGTGTTAGAAATAGTTAATTTGACATATAATGGAATTATTATAAATATTACATCGTTTTGTGTAAGGGAGAAAATCATGAAAAAGATGAAATCTATTTTTATTATTTCCATAGGTATAGCATTAGCATCTCAAATCAATATAAATTTTTTTGTGCCAAGATTTATTATATCACTGTCGGTGGTTGTATTGCCTGTTTTCCTTTATTTTTACAAGGAATTTAATGCTGTAGAAATTATTTTTGTAACGGGCATTATTTCTCCAGTTTATAGGGGAATATTCTTGTACGTTGGTACAAAGAATTTATATACTACTCTTGGATTTATAGGCGCTGATATTTTATTCTATTTTAGCTATGGCATAATATTTTATTTACTCTATTTGAGAAAACATAAAACAAATTTAACAGATCTATTTCTTTCGGTATTTTTCTGTGATTTTCTATCAAATAGTATAGAAATAAGCGCTATGCTTGGTTTTAAAGGGCTTAATTACATTTTGTTTCAGAATTTGGCGGTTATAGCATTTACAAGAACTGTAATAGCAATATCTATAATACTGTTATTGAAATATTACAAATTTTTACTGATTAAGGAAGAGCATGAAGAAAGATATAGAAAATTGATTTTAATGACTTCAAGTGTAAAGAGTGAAATTTACTTTATGAACAAAAACAATGCAGATATTGAAGATGTTATGAAAAAAGCCTATTCTCTTTATAAAGCTATATCACAGCAAAACTATCCCTTGGATCTAAAAAACACTTCACTAGATATAGCAAAAGATGTTCACGAAATAAAAAAAGACTATATCAGCGTAATAAAAGGATTGGAGGAAATGGTTGGCGAAAAAATAGATACGGTGAAAATGAACATTAGAGATATGGCAAATATTATTGAGGGTGATGTAAAGGAGTATATAAAAAGAAATAAGTCCAATGTAAGTTTGAACTTTGAAATAATGGATAATTTTACTGTGAAGAAACATTTTTATTTGGTTTCTGTATTGAGAAATCTTATTTACAATAGCATAGAAGCTATGGAAGAAATAAAGAATGGGTATATAAAAATTTCTATTACGAAGAACCAGGGGTACTGTATTTTTGTTGTATCAGACAATGGAAAAGGAATAAAAGAGAAAGATATTGAATATATTTTCAATCCTGGATTTTCAACAAAATTTAATATAGAGACTGGTGACATTTGCCGTGGCATAGGGCTTGCCCATGTAAAAGGTATTGTTAATGATATTTTTTCAGGTGACATAGAAGTTCATTCCCAAATAGATAAAGGGACGGAATTTACTATAAAAATAATGGAGGATATAATGGAGGATATAATGGAGGGTGAATCTAAATGAGATACTACATTGTTGATGATGACACAAGTATGGTAAGAATACTTACTAATATAATAGAGGAAAACAATTTATTTGAAGTTATAGGCTGCTCAAATAATGGCGAAACTGCTTTTAACGAAATACTTTTATTAAGCCCTGATATTGTACTTGTTGATTTTCTTATGCCTAAAATGGATGGAAATACACTTGTTGCAGAGCTCAAAATATTAAAACCAGATATCTGTTTTATTATGATATCACAGGTTTTAGATAGTGAACTTATTGCAGACTCATATAAATCTGGAATAGAATTTTTTATAAAGAAGCCCATAAATAAAATCGAAGTAGAAAAAGTCATTTCGAAAATAGCAGAAAAAATAGAAATGAAAATAATGTTAGCCACAATTAAAAAAATGTTAAAGGGTTCAAAGCAAGCTAATACGTATATAAAAGACAGACTAAAGGAAGTAAAACACATTTTAAGTATTCTTGGAATGCTGGGTGAAAAGGGAACAACAGACATAATAAAAATTTGTGCAGTTATAATTGAAACAAAAAAAAGTTTTTCAGAATTTAATTTAGAGGAACTTTTCACTTGCTATGGAGATAATCCTGAGATTGTAAAACAAAGGATTCGAAGAGCCATTAAACATGGACTAGAAAATATGGCAAATTTAGGAATTGAAGATTATGGAAATGACATTTTTTCTGCTTATTCAAATGTGCTTTTCGATTTTTCAAGTGTAAAAGCTGAAATGGACCATGTAAAAGGCTTAAAAAAGACTGGAGGCAAAATTTCCATAAATAAATTTTTTGAGGGTCTTTTGCTGAAATGTGAGATAGACTAAAAATACCTATTGTAAATATTTAAAATTCTAAGAATATTAAAAAAATTTAGAATTTTAAATATTTTTTTTGATGTAAAATGATTTTTTTTGAAATGCTGTTACTATAATAAAAGAAATCGATTACAGATAAAAATAATAAGGGGGATTACTAAATGGATTTTGCTACTTTAACTGGTAAATTTGCAGGGTTGCTTTGGGGTTCAGGTTTAATTTATCTTTGTTTGGGTGCTGGTATTTATTTTTCAATACGAATGAAATTTCCACAACTTCGCCTAATCAAAGACATGGTGCATCAATTGTTTGGGGGAAAGAGTTCTATACAAGGGGTTTCTTCTTTTCAAAGTTTCGCCATGGCATTAGGTGGTCGAGTAGGGGTAGGAAATATTGCTGGAGTTGCAACTGCAATATTTTATGGTGGTCCAGGGGCAATTTTTTGGATGTGGCTTATTGCATTCCTAGGGGCTGGTTCGGCTTATGCTGAATCTGCACTAGCCCAGGTGTGGAAAGAAGATATTGCTGGTGATTATCGTGGAGGTCCGGCATACTACATAGAAAAAGGATTGAAAAATAAGCCTTTTGCTATACTATTTGCCATAGTAACTATTATAGGAAATGGGTTTACTGGCCCAGGTATCCAAGCGTTTAACATTGCAGAGACATCACAAACAGCTTTTGGGATATCTCCATATATTACAGGAGCTTTTGTTGCCGTATTATTTGGGTTTGTTATTTTCGGTGGAATTAAAAGAATTGGTAACGTGGCTGGTGCAGTTGTGCCATTTATGGCAGGTGCTTATATCCTAATAGCTTTAGTTATTTTAGTTGTAAATTTCAAACATATACCATCAATGTTTGGCCTTATCTTTAGTTCTGCATTTAACGCTAACGCATTATTTGGGGCTGTATTTGGAAATGCAATTATGTGGGGCGTAAAAAGAGGACTTTATTCTAATGAAGCAGGAATGGGTACTGGCGCACAGGCTTCAGCTGCAGCTGAAGTATCTCACCCAGCAAAACAAGGTCTTGTTCAAGCTTTCTCAGTTTATGTGGACACATTATTCGTTTGTACAGCAACTGCACTTATGATACTTTCTACTGGAATGTATAATATTGCAAATCCTGCTGGCGGATTTTTAGTGGAAAACCTTCCCGGAATTGGTGTTGGTCCTGCCTTCGCTCAAGAATCTATAAACACTCTGATTCCTGGTCTTGGCAGTCCATTTATTGCTATAGCAATATTCTTCTTTGCCTTCACTACATTACTTGCATTTGCCTACTATACTGACAGTAATGTTGCCTATCTATTTAAGAATAGTAAAAATTTGAAAACTATCTCATTTGTTACAAAAGTCATTTTAGTAGTATCTACATTTTACGGAACAATCCGTACTTCAAGTATGGCTTGGAATCTTGCAGACATTGGTGTTGGTATGATGGCATGGCTTAATATAATTGCTATAGTACTATTAACAAAACCTGTTCTTGCAACTCTTAAAGATTATGAGCAACAAAAAAAGATGGGTTTAGATCCTGTTTTTATCCCTGAGAGATGTGGTATTAAGGGGGCGCAGGTATGGAATGAGATAGTTAAGCAGAACTACCCGGAGCAGCTGGAAGCACTTAAAGAAAAGGTAGGAGATATTAGTAAACCAATGGTTTAAAATATGGTGCCATCCACGTGGCAAGTGGCATGCCACACGGATAGGCATAATTTTAAAAAAATATAAAAGAATAAAATATTAGGAGGAAATCATTATGTTTAATTTAAGAAACAAAAATTTTTTAACTTTGATGGACTTTACACCAAAGGAAATAAACTACTTTTTAGATTTAGCTAGAGATTTAAAAAGAGCTAAATATGCAGGTACAGAGAGGCAAACATTAAAAGGTAAAAACATTGCGTTAATATTCGAGAAAGATTCAACTAGAACAAGATGTGCTTTTGAGGTAGGTGCATTAGACCAAGGAGCACATGTAACATATTTAGGTCCTACTGGTACTCAAATTGGTAAAAAGGAATCCGTAGGGGATACTGCAAGAGTTCTTGGAAGAATGTATGACGGAATAGAATATAGAGGATATGGGCAAGAAGTTGTTGAAGAACTGGCAAAATATGCAGGGGTTCCAGTATGGAATGGATTAACTACGGAAGATCACCCTACTCAAATTCTTGCAGATTTTTTAACTGTACAAGAACATTTTTCAAAGTCATTAAGCGAAATTAAATTTGTTTATGCAGGTGATGGTAGAAATAATATGGCAAATGCACTTATGATTGGGGCTGCAAAGATGGGAATGGATTTTAGAATAGTTTCTCCGAATTCACTATTCCCTGAAGATGCACTAGTTACCAGATGCAAAGAAGTAGCTAAAGAAACAGGGGCAAAAATTACTATCACTGATGATGTAGCACAAGGTGTAAAAGATGCAGATATTATATACACTGATGTTTGGGTATCGATGGGAGAAGCGGATAATGTTTGGGAAAAAAGAATTAATTTGTTAAGACCATATCAAGTTAATAAAAAGATGATGGATTTAACTGGAAATAAGGATACTAAATTTATGCATTGCTTGCCAGCATTTCATAATTTAGAAACTAAGGTGGGCAGAGATATATTTGAAAAATTTGGAATGAATGGTATTGAAGTTACAGATGAAGTATTTGAAAGCAAAGCTTCAATAGTATTTGATGAAGCAGAAAACAGAATGCATACAATTAAAGCAGTTATGGTTGCAACACTAGGAGACTAAATAAAATAAATTATACTTTAGATATAATACAAAAGGAGAAGTTAATATGGCAAGAATAGTAATAGCACTTGGTGGGAATGCTCTTCAAGCAAATCCAAAAGATACTACAGCAGAAGCACAACTCGTAACAGCAAGGCAAACTTCAGAGGCTATTGTAAATTTAATTGAAGAGGGTCATGAGGTAATAGTTGCTCACGGTAATGGACCTCAAGTAGGTCAACTTATTGCTACCTATGAAGCAGCAAATTCTATACACGAAAATAGCACAGTAATGCCTTTTCCAGAATGTGGTGCTATGAGCCAAGGCTATATAGGATATCATCTGCAACAAAGCATTAGGACAGAGATGAGAAAAAGAGGTATAAATAAGGAAGTTGCAACATTAGTCACTCAAGTAATAGTAGACCCTAATGATTCTGGATTTAAAAATCCAACTAAGCCAGTAGGTTCTTTCTTTACAGAGCAGCAGGCTAAGAAATTAATGACTGAAAAAGGGTATACAATGAAGGAAGACTCTAATAGAGGATGGAGACGTGTAGTTGCATCTCCTATTCCAATGGCTATTGTTGAGGAACCTATCATAAAAACCTTAGTGGAAGCTGGACATGTTGTTATAACTGTTGGTGGTGGAGGTATACCTGTAATTGATAAGGGGAATGGGTCCCTTGAGGGAATACCAGCAGTAATAGATAAGGATTTTGCTTCTGGTAAAATAGCAGAACTTCTAAATGCAGATGCATTTGTTGTACTTACTGCAGTTGAACAAGTTGCTATTAACTTTGGAAGACCAAATCAAAAGAACCTTTCAAGTATAACTGTAGAAGAAGCTAAAATATATATAGAAGAAGGACATTTTGCGCCTGGGTCCATGCTTCCAAAAATAAAAGCGGCACTTACTTTTGTTGAAGCAAAAAAAGGTAGAAAAGCAATTATAACATCACTTGAAAAGGCTAGGGAAGCAATAAACGGACAAGCTGGAACAGTTATAATAAACTAATTGTAATACTATATCATATAATTATAAAATCTTAATATTTAAAAAGCTAGAGTAACTACCGAAATGCAATTCATATTTCGGTAGTTTTTATTTGAAAATTAATTCAAAATAAATTTCCATGTGGTATAATAAATTTAAATTGTAAATACTCCACTAGGGAGGGGTAATATGGATTGTAAAGTTCCAAGCGCGCAAGAGATACTAGCATGTTTATTAGAAAATTTGGAAGAAGGAATTCAAGTAGTAGATGGTGAGGGAAAGACTATATATTATAATAGTGCCATGGGAAAAGTAGAGGGTGTAGAACCTAGTGAAGTCTTAGGTAAAAGGGTTAGCGAGTATCTAGAGGACGTAAAGGATGATGATTCTACCATTATGAATGTACTAAAGACTGGCGAAAAAATTGTAGGTTTAATACAACATTATGGTAATGGATATAAGAAAAAAGTTACCACCATAAATACTACGGTACCAGTAACTATGGATAGTAAAGTTATAGCTGTAATTGAAATAGCAAAAGATATGACTCAACTAAAAGAATTGACTGAAAATATTTGTAAATTGCAAAATTCTGATCAAAAAAATAGTAGCCATTACACTTTCAGTGATATATATGGGGATAATCCCACTATGAAAATTGCTATAGATAAAGCTAAAAAAGCTAGTATGTCGAGTTCTTCTGTACTATTATATGCAGAAACTGGCTCAGGTAAAGAAGTCTTTTCCCAAAGTATTCATTATGGGGGAATAAGAAAAGACAAGCCATTTATACCTATAAATTGCGCAGCAATACCTGCCCTATTACTAGAGGGAATGCTTTTTGGTACAGAAAAGGGTGGTTTTACTGGAGCAGAGAATAAAAAAGGATTGTTTGAAGAAGCAAATCATGGGACTATTTTATTGGACGAGGTTAATTCACTAGAGCCATATCTCCAATCGAAACTATTAAGAGTACTTCAAGAGGGGTATATAAGACCTATTGGAGGAACTAAAAGTATAGATATTGATGTAAGAATAATAGCTACCTTAAATGAGGAGCCAGAGAAACTTATAGAAAGTGGAAAATTACGAAAGGATTTTTATTACAGGTTGTGTGTGCTAAGAATAAATATACCACCGTTAAGAGAGCGGAAAGACGATATTCCTATATTTGTAGACAAGTTAATTGAAAAATACAACAAAATTCTTTATAAAAATATAATAGGCATTGATGGAGTTATGATGAGAAAACTACAAGAGTATAATTGGCCAGGAAATATACGAGAACTAACAAATGTCATTGAATCTGCAATAAATATGGCAGACTATAACTCTATTTTAACAGAAGACTATTTTGATGTTAGAATAGCAAATGATAGTTTAATTAATGCTCAAGACACTATTACAAATAATGAAGGAAGTTTTGATTTAGAAAAATATATGAGTGATATTGAAAAGAACATAGTACAAAAGATATTAAAAAAGAATGATTTTAATGTTAGTAAAGCAGCTAGAGAGCTTAGTATTTCAAGACAGAATCTTCAATACAAAATAAAAATACATAAATTAATAGAACAATAGCCATCATTGCAAGATTTTTTGCTATACATGCAAAACATTTTGCAGGTATAGCAAACTAAGCAAACTGGGACTCACCTAGAAATAAATAATTTTATTTTTGAGTTTTCAAAACAATATGCAGAATATTTTGCTAATAATAAACACATGTATTTAAGCAAAGGCTTAAATACATGTGTTTTCTATTTGGCACAGGAATTGCTCTATATAAATTAAATACTATCAATAAAAATTTTGAGTTTGGGAGGTAAAAATAATGATAAAAAAAGGCACCTGGGTTGAAGTAGAAGAAACGGTTTTAGCACCAGAAGATAGAGCTTCTAATATACCAGATGAGACAAAGAAAACTCCGCTTAAAAGCTGGACATGTGGAAAGTGCCTTAGTGATTGTGAACTTGGAGGAAAAGTACAAGTTGAAACTAATATAGGCAGAATTGCTAGTGGCAAAGTTGTAGACATAGAGCCAGGCTATTATCACACCTATGGCAAATACGTTGAAGAAATAAGTAATATAGGAAAACAAGCTAGAGAAATTATAGCAAAATAATAAGGTTTAGTTACAGTTTTAATAGGAGGTAATAAAGGTGAATAAATATGAAGAACTTATGGAGCGAAAGAATGAAATTATTCTTAAATCTATAGGAATAGATTATAGTAAATATGAAACCGGCAAGCTTTCCTTTGATTACGAAGGATTGATGAAGGATGTTGGATATTGCTTAGATGAAGTTAAAGTAATCCAAAATGATGTAGGGGTAGGAAATACCCCGCTAATCGAACTTAAGAATATCACGAACCTGGCAAGAAAGATTTCTAAGACTGGACATGCAGCTAGAATATTTGTAAAGGATGAAAGCTGCAACCCATCTGGAAGCTTTAAAGATAGAAGAGCATCTATATCCGTATTTGATGCAATGAACAGAGGGTACACTGGTGTAGGTGCAGCCACTTCAGGTAATTATGGTGCAGCAGTTGCGTCCCAAGCAAACATTAGAGGACTTAAATGTATAATAGCAAATGAATGCTATGATTCAAGAAAAGTGGGACAACCTGAAATATTAGAAAAAGGAAGAAAATGCGAAGGTTTTGGAGCAGAGGTTATTAGACTTTCTGTTGGACCTGAATTATTTTATACTTACCTTAAAATACTTGAAGATACAGGCTATTACAATGCTTCACTATATTCCTCTTATGGAGTAGCAGGTATTGAAACACTTGGCTATGAAATAGCTGAGCAGTGTAGAGAGAGATTTGGTAAAGATCCTGAGGCAGTTATTATAACTCATGCAGGCGGTGGAAACGTTACCGGTACTGCAAGAGGACTTATTAAGGCCGGTGCGGATAAGACAAAAATAATAGGAGCATCAGTTGATCTTTCAGGACTTCATATGGCGTCTGATATAGACTTTAATAAGAAATCCTTTACAACTGGACATACAGGATTTGGAATTCCATTTTTAACATATCCAGATAGATCGGATGTACCTAGAAGTGCAGCAAGACCTCTAAGATATTTAGATAGATATGTAACTACTACCCAAGGTGATGTATTTTGGATGACTGAAATATTAGCCCAGCTTGAGGGGCTAGAAAGAGGACCAGCAGGAAATACCTCTTTAGTCGCAGCTTTCTCAATTGCTCAAGAATACGAGGATGATGCAATAATAGTTGTTCAAGAAACTGAATACACAGGAGCTGGAAAACATTTAATACCACAACTTAACTTTGCTAAAGATAATGGAATTAAAGTTTATGTAGGTGATCCTAAGGAGCAAGTACCAGGAGTTAGTATAGTAATTCCATCCCATCCATCCATGGTATCAGTTACAGATATAGATATGGAAGGACTTAAAAATTCCTACATGAAAAATGTTGTAAATAAATTAAAAGAAAATAAAGTGCAGCAGATTGATATTGATTTTTTATCGGCAGAAACAAAACTTAGCGCAGAAAAAATAGTTGAAATTTTAAAAGAACATAATGTGGAAGTATGCTAAGTACTGAATTATTCTAAATACTAAATTATGTTAGGAGGAAATTAATTTATGAAAAGAGAAGATGATTACGAAAAAAGAAGAGAACATTTAAAAGGACTTACCGAGGACCAATTATATGATAGATTTTGGAAACTAACAGAGGAAATTGTAAAACCTATTGTTGATTTAGCTTATACTCATACATCACCAGCTATCGAAAGGTCTGTGGTACTGAGAATGGGATTTTCCAGTCTTCAAGCAAAACCATTAATTGACTATGGTACAAAGTACAATTTACTTGGAAAAGGTATTGGCAATGTTATTTTAACTTATGCAAAATTAAAGAATCTTGATTACCTTAAAGCAGGAGAAGAATTGTGCAATGGAATAGGCTGGGATATCATCTCAGAAAAAATGAAGGGAAGTGACAAGTAATGATTGAAAAGTTGGAAGAAAACATAAAACTTGATGTAGAAGAAATATTAAAAGACTTAGATAAGTACGAACCAAAATGGAGAGGTTGGCACTGGAGAGAAGAGTATAAAGAAGGAAAAGTAGGAGAATTCACTTACCATGAAATATCAGCTCCACTAAAGAAAAGTCATGGTCTTCCTGCAGCAAGAAGTTTTGAAGGAATAGATCCACAACCTAGACCGGTTATTACCACAGAAATAGCTTCAGGAAGATTTGAAGATGATATAAGAAGAATGAGAATGGCAGCTTGGCATGGTGCGGACCATTTAATGGTTATAAGGACTATGGGTCAAAGTCATTTTGATGGGTTACTTGAAGGAAGCCCAGAAGGTATAGGTGGAGTTCCAATAACTAGAAAAGAAGTTAGAGCAACAAGAAAAGCTATAGATTTGATTGAAGAAGAAGTAGGAAGAAGAATTAATTTCCATTCATATGTATCTGGTGTTGCAGGTCCTGATGTATCGGTTATGTTCGCAGAAGAAGGCGTTAATGGAGCCCATCAAGATCCTCAATACAATGTGCTTTATAGAAACATCAATATGTATAGATCATTTGTAGATGCAGCAGTTGCAAAAGGCGTAATGTCTTGGGCAAATATTCTTCAAATAGATGGTGCACATAATGCAAATGCAACAGCTATGAAGGGTTATAAAGTAATGCCAGAACTTATGGTACAACATGCTATAAATTCTTGTTTTTCGGAAATGGTAGGAATGAAACCAGAAAACATTGCATTATCAACAGTACCACCAACTTCAGCACCTGCTCCTTGTATGAGATATGATTTGCCTTATGCAGTAGCGCTAAGACATTTCTTTAATAGGTACAAAATGAGGGCTCAGATGAATACTAAATATGTAGAATCTTGTGAAAGAGAAGCTACAGTTGGACATACATTGAATTTATTAATTTCAGAATTAACTTCTGTAGATATCCAAAGTACTATTACTCCTGATGAAGGACGTAATGTCCCATGGCATTACAATAATATTCATGCCATAAACACTGCAAAACAATCATTTGTAGGTATGGATGGACTAATGGATATGATAGAACTTAAGAAGACTGGCTATTTACCTGAAAAAGCTAGGGAAATAGAAGAAAGAGCTATTATGTTCCTTGAAGAAATGATCGAAGTAGGTGGATATTTTAAATCAGTTGATGCTGGCTTCTTTATAGATTCAGGTGAGTATCCAGAAAGAAATGATGATGGTATTGCAAGGAAGATGGATGGTGGAGACGCAGTTGACACAATAGTTTTAAGAGACAGCGATTATTTTGCTCCAGTATGTGGTCATTTTGGCTTTAATAATGTTCCTAGTGAATATAAAAAAGCTTGTGATGCTATTCATGAATGTACATTATGTAACCATTCAAAAATTCAATATATAGATGAATTAGATGAAAATGATAATGTATTTAAGAGAATGGAAAAAGTTAAAGAAGACGGTACTATAATTCCTGAAGTTCAATGGGCTAAAGATGGTTATGTAAAAATAACGTTATTCATTCCTGAAAATGAGCAGATTGCTGAAGCAGCAGCTCTTGAAATGGGTAAAAGAATGAACCTTATAAATGTTGAAGTTCTTCATAAACAAGTTCTTCAAAAAGCTGAAGGATGCCTTGTAGAAATTAAGGGTGTTTGCGACTTTACTCCTGTAAAACGAGATGAATTGGTACTTCCAAAAAGAAGAAAAGTACTATCAAATCAAGTTATGAAAGACTATGTAAAAGAGCATCCAATAAAAGTTGCTGCAGCTACTGTAGGTGAAGATGAGCATTCAGTAGGACTAAGAGAAGTTATAGATATTAAGCATGGCGGTGTTGAAAGATTTGGTATAGAGGCACTTTATCTTGGAACTTCTTGTCCAATTGAAAAATTAGTAGATGCTGCTATAGAATCAAATGCACAGGCGATACTATGTAGTACAATTATTTCTCATAATGATGTGCATATAAAGAATATGAGAAAACTTAATGATCTTTGTATTGAAAAAGGAGTAAGAGATAAAATTATACTTGTTTCTGGTGGTACACAAGTAACAGATGATATAGCTAAAGCAAACGGTATGGATGTTGGATTTGGCCGTGGATCAAATGGAACAGCTGTTGCATCTTTCATAATTAAAAGATTAATGGGTATTGAAGATATAGAAGAAGAGGAAGAAGTGTAAAAGGGAGGCAATTCACTTGAAGGTAGATTATCTAGTTGCTGAAATAGGCAGTACCACTACTTTAGTTACAGCTTTTAATGCCATCTATGACGATAGTGGCCGCGTTGTTGTAAACATACCTTTTCAAGGTAAAAGTTGTACTACGGTATTAGACGGTGATGTAACTATAGGACTTAAAACCGCAGTAAAAGATATAGAAAATCAAATTGGTGAATCACTTACCTGGAACAGGATGCTAGCAACCTCTAGTGCAGCAGGTGGCCTTCGCATAACTGTTCATGGATTAATGGAACAGATGACTGTGAAAGCTGCTAGAGAAGCAGCTCTTGGGGCTGGCGGTATCATTAAAATGGTTACCGCTGGCAAGATGAGAAAGAGTGATTTAAAGAGAATCCATGATATAAACCCCAACATGATAATGATTGCTGGGGGAACGGATTATGGCGAAAGAGATACAGCACTTTTTAATGCTGAGCTTATAAGCTCCGAAAAATTTAATATTCCTATTGTATACTGTGGTAATATCGAAAATCAAGAAGAAATAAAGGATATATTTGAGGGACAGGAGCTTTATATAATTGATAATGTTTATCCAATGGTAGATACCTTAAATGTGGAACCTGCAAGAAAAATAATACAAGAAGCCTTTGAAAAGAATATTGTAAAAGCACCTGGTATGAATAAAATAAAAGAAATGGTAAATGGAAGCATTATGCCAACCCCAGGAGCGGTTATGGAAAGTTCAAAAGTTTTATATGATATGATAGGTGATTTAGTAGTTTTTGATGTAGGGGGTGCTACCACCGATGTACATTCTGTTACTGATGGAAGTACTGTAGTTTTAGATATGCTAGTAAACCCTGAACCCAAGGCTAAAAGAACCGTAGAAGGAGATCTTGGGGTTTTCATTAATAGTAAAAATGTAATAGATTTACTTGATATGCGTGATTTAGGCGAATTTACCAAAGAGCATATAACCCAGCACATAAAACCCATACCTACAGAACCTGAGGATATAATGGCAAGTAGCCTGCTAACCAAAAAGGCTTTAGATGTTGCAATAAGTAGGCATGTTGGATTTATAAAAAGAAAATATGATGGTGATAGTGGATTTGTGGCCTATGGCAAGGATTTATCTGAAGTTAAGTATATAATAGGTACTGGTGGTGCATTAACAAGACTCCCTAAAGGATGTGACATGCTCCTAGATATTAGGTATTTAAAAGATGAAGTTACTATGTTACCTAAAAAAGGTGCTAAAGTACTCCTAGATAAAAACTATATTATGGCCTGCGCAGGAGTTTTGAGTAGAGAAAATGAAGAAGTTGCCAAAGCGCTATTAATTCAAAGCCTAGGCATAACAGAGGATATGGAAATTAATGAAAATAGCAATCCAACTTAGAAAAAGGAGAGTAGCTATATGAAAAAAAATTACCCTTGTGTAGACGTAGATTTAGGAAAATTAACACATAATGCAAAAACAATTTTAGACCTTTGTAATAAAATGAATATAGAGGTTGCATCGGTAACTAAAGTGTTTTGTGCTCAGACACCCATTACAGAAGCTATACTAAAGTCTGGAATTAAAGGTGTTGCTGACTCTAGAATATCAAATTTAAAGAAATCAAAAGATTTTGATTGTAAAAAATTGATGATTAGAATTCCAATGATAAGTGAGTCTTCTGAAATTGTTAAGTATAGTGATACAAGTCTAAATTCAGAACTTGCAACAATTAAGGCCTTGTCAGTAGCGGCAAAAGATTTAAATAAAACTCACAATATTATTTTAATGGTGGATATTGGTGATTTAAGAGAAGGTGTCCTAATTCAGGATGCCAAGTCCACAGTAGGGGAAATATTAAAATTAGATAATATCAAATTAATAGGACTTGGAACTAATGTTACTTGTTATGGTGGAGTAATTCCTGATAGTGAAAACTTAGGAATACTAATAAAATTAAAAGCGGATTTAGAAAAAACATTTGATATAAGGTTACCATTAATTTCAGGAGGAAATTCTAGTAGCCTTTACATGGTTATTAACAATACTATGCCAAAAGAAATTACTCAGCTTAGAATTGGAGAATCAATCCTTCTTGGAAGAGAGACGGCTTATGGAAAAGTGGTAGAAAATTGTCATGAAGATGCTTTTATCTTGAAGGGTGAGATAGTTGAAATAAAGAATAAACCATCAATCCCAACCGGCAAAATAGGCGTGGATGCTTTTGGAAATATTCCTCATTTTGATGATCTAGGAATAAGAAGAAGAGCTATTCTAGCTGTAGGAAGACAAGATATAAGACTAGAAGGGTTAGTTCCAGTGGACCCTGATATAAGTGTTTTTGGTGCAAGTAGTGATCATCTAATCATAGATATAACAGATTGTAAAAAAGAATTATCAGTGGGGGATGTAGTTGACTTTAATGTAGACTATGGTTGCCTTATGGCAGCAATGACTTCTCCTTACGTTGAAAAATATTACAATAACTAACCACATTTAAAATTGATATCTAAAAATAAAATTATCTAGGAGGAATTTATTATGAAAGACAAAATAAAAGTAGTAGTTTGGGGTTTAGGTGTAATGGGTAGCGGTATTGCTACAATGGTTCTAAGTAAAGCAGGATTCACTATTGTTGGTGCTATTGATATGGATCCTAGTAAAGTTGGCAAAAAGCTTTATGAAGTATTAGGAGTTCCAGCTACTGAAGATAATTCTTGTGTAATTACTAAAAATGCGGAAGAGGTTATTAAAAAAGGTTATGCAGATGTTTGTCTTATGGCTACAGCGTCCTTTACAAAAGTTGTATTCCCACTAATAAAAATGGCAGCAGAAGCTGGCATGGACATAGTAACAACAGCTGAAGAAATGTCTTATCCAAGAGCACTAGACACTGAATTATCAGATGAAATGGATAGAATTGCTAAAGAAAACAATATTTCAATATTAGGAACTGGAGTAAATCCAGGATTTATAATGGATTTAGTTGCTATAATGCTTACAGGAGTTTCTGATACAGTAGAAAGCATAAATGCTACTAGAGTTAATGATTTAGCTTGTTTTGGTAAAGCTGTTATGGTTGAGCAAGGTATTGGACTTAAAAAAGAAGATTTTATTCAAGGAGTTAAAGATAACACAATAGATGGACATGTTGGATTTTTACAATCTTTTGGAATGTTTGAAGAAGCATTTAATATTAAGCTTGATAATATTAGACAAGAAAAATCACCAATTCTTACAACTATTCCACGTAGCACCGATATTGTTTCAGTAAAAGCTGGCGATGTTGCTGGATGTAAACAATTAGGATTTGCAGATTTTAGAGATAAATTGTTTATAACAATGGAACATCCTCAACAGATCAAACCTGAAATGGAGAATATTGAAACTGGAGATTACATTACAATTAAAGGAGTTCCAAACTTAAACCTTCAAATAAAACCAGAAATACCAGGAGGAATTGCTACAATAGCTATATGTGTTAATATGATCCCTCTTGTAATGAATTCAGAGGCAGGTTTAAAAACAATGTTAGATTTACCAGTTCCAAGAGCTATAATTGGGGATGTTAGGGATTTAATAAAAGTAAGAAAATAATAACAAGCACCCAGTTTTTCGCTGATTATAATTAAGTGGAAATTTCTAAACCACATTCCTGCATTCAATAGGAATGTGGTTTTCTAATATTACATGACAGTTTTACACAAAATAATTAGAAAATTTTGAATATTTGTGGTATTGTTGGAGTATTGAGCACTAAATAATACGAGGGGGTTATTTTAATGAAGGACATAAAAGTTATATTATGGGGTTTTGGAGCTATGGGAGCTGGTATTGGTAAAATGATCCTTACTAAAAAGGGTATGGAAATTGTAGGAGCCATAGATAAGGATCCATCAAAAATAGGGAAAGATTTAGGGCAAGTTTTAAGCAGTGAAAATCTAGGAGTATTTGTTACCGATGATGCAGATACACTTATAAGTGAAACAAAAGCTGACATAGTTATCCTTGCCATAGATTCTTTTGTTAAAGGTGTATATCCAGCAATAAGAGCAATAGTAGAAAGTGGGAAAAACTGCATTACAATAGCAGAAGAAATGGCTTATCCATACATTGTTGAAAAAGAACTATCACAGGATTTGAATAGACTCGCAAAAGAAAATAATGTGACAATTTTAGGGACAGGGGTTAATCCGGGATTTGTTTTAGATACATTAATTATTAGCTTGTCTGCTACTTGCAGGAGTGTAGACTCTATCAGAGCAGAAAGGATAAGTGACTTATCCCCATTTGGTCCAACAGTGATGAGTACTCAAGGTGTTGGTTTATCTCCGGAAGAATTTGAGGATGGAATTGAAAAAGGCTCAATAGTAGGTCATGTAGGCTTTGCACAATCTATACCTATGATTGCAAAAGCGCTAGGGCTAGAGTATGACGAGATAACAGAAACTCTTGAACCAATAATATCAAATACTCATAGAGAAACGTCATATGTTAAGGTGGAACCTGGTATGGTAGCTGGGTGTAACCATATAGCTATAGCTACAAAAAATGGGAAGCTAGTTATAACTTTAGAACAGCAACAACAAATACAACCAGAAAGTGAAGGAGTAGACACTGGCGATTATATAGACATAAAAGGAGATGCAGATCTTCATTTAGCAATAAAGCCCGAAACACCTGGTGGAGTAGGAACTATAGCTATTGCTGTAAATATGATTCCGCAAGTTATTGCAAGTAGCGCAGGACTTAAAACAATGATGGATTTACCAATACCTCATAGTATAGAAAATAGTTTCGCAGAGCAAGTTAATTACTACAAACAATAATTTTTTTCTGAAAAATATTCCTTACTAGGCTTAAAACTTATATGCTATAATATTTGTGCCACCTAAGTGGCAAGTGGTATAATGGGGGTAATAGCAAATGGAAGAAAAGAAAAGAAAAACAAAAGTTTTAAGGCCTAAATTTGAGAGTGATTTAGATATTATAGATTTATCTAAAGAAAATATTGAAGATGAAAGTATATTTTCCTATGGAACGGTTAGTGATTGCACGTTAGAAAACTATAAAGCAGACAGAGTAGCTTTTAAACAAATAATATTTAAAAACGTTATTTTTGATAAAATAGCCTTCAGACGTATTGAAATGGTAGATACGAAATTTGAAAATTGTGATTTATCAAATGTGGATTTTAACGAATCCTCATTACATAGAGTAGAATTCGTAAATTGTAAAATAATTGGTATTAATTTAAATGAAGCCACCTTAAGAGATGTAATTTTTAAAAATTGCAATGGCCAGTTTGCCTTTTTTAGTTACTCGAATTGTAAGCAAGTTGCTTTCATTGAATGCCAATTACGTGCTGCAGATTTTCAAAATTCTAAATTCTTAAAAGTAGAATTTCAAGAGTCTAATCTTCAAGTGGCTCAAATGAATTTCACAAGTCTTAAAGGAATAGATTTCACAAGTTGTGACATTGAAGGTATAGGAGTAAATATACTTGATGTGAAGGGTGCTAGGGTTAGCACTATTCAAGCTATTTCTCTTTCTGCAATACTCGGCCTTATTATTATATAAAATTGAATAAAAGATTTTATATTTTGAAACAAACTTAGTTTTAGAAAAAATAAGCCATTGATAAATGGGTTGAAGATTTATATGAAAAATTTCATGGTGTTTATGGGGAGTATAATGAATTAAACTTATTTGATTTAAACATAAAGCAGAGTTTGGGAAATGTATATTAAAGGAAACATACAATGAGATTAATTAATCACGGATTTTATAATACCTTCATATTATATTAGTAAAAAAATAATTGAAGGTGTGCAATGGCAAAAAAATTTGGAACTGCTCTAAACTGTATCGATGGTAGAACTCAAATCCCTGTAATAGAGTGGTTGAAAGAAAATTTTGATGTGGATTACGTGGATTTAATTACAGAACCCGGAATGGATAAGGTATTATCTGAAGGTCAATGGGATGAGACTGAGAGGGTAAGAGAGAAAACCATAATTTCAATAGAAGCACATAATTCTAATGTAGTTGCTGTAGTAGGACATTATGATTGTGCTGCAAATCCTGTTTGTGGCTTAAAACATTTTCGTGATATAGTAGCATCCGCATATACAGTGGCGTCATGGGGTCTTCAAGTTAAAGTAGTGGGTCTATGGGTGGATGAATTTTGGCGAGTACATGTTGTCAGTATATAAGTAGCAACTAGATATGAAAAAATAACATTGGTTAGATGCCAGTGTTATTTTTTTGTTATATTATTAATTCATACAAAATTTAAAGGGAATTAAGTTTATTTGCTGAATATTGATATTAATGTAAATTTTATAAAAAAGAGGGATATATACATAATTGGAATTGGTAATGAGCACTTAGTAGTATAATACGATGAAGTAATAAAATTTAGAAATTTTGATTATGGTAAAGTTTACACATCAAGTGTATAATAGTATTAAATTGCAATAAATAGAATAATTTATGTATACGATTACTTAGTATAAATAGTCAATGGAGTATTTATAGACTTTCGTCAAAAAAAGTCTAGAGAATAAATGTATTAATTCAAAAATAAGTGGGGGCAATATGAATAAGTGGATTAAGGGATTAGCTAGTTTTTCGGTAATTATAATAATCTGTTTATTATTAATTATACAAATTATTAATAATAATTTTAATGAAAAAATCTTTAATGCTAATAATGTATATAAAAATATTGAAGAACTGTCAACCTCGAAATACAACGGAAGACAAGCTGGCTCTAGGGGAAATGAAGAGTCGTTAAAATTCATAGAAAGCTATTTTAAAAGTATTGGAGTTTCTCCAGCAGGAGAAAATGGTACTTATTATCAGAAACTTAAAACAATGCTTCCAGTTTATAATTCAGTTCCAGAGCTAAGCATTGGTGATATAAATAATAATATAGTTAAAAACTTTAAATATGGTGAGGATTTCAGAGAGGTCTTAAATGGCTTTGGAGGTATTGGCAATATTAAGGGAAAACTTTATTTTTGTGATAAAAATATAAAGTCAATTCCTAAAGAAAATTTAGAAAATTATGTAATTGCAAGTAAGGATATACTAAGTGATACTGACCTGAAATACGCAGTGAACAATGGATGTAAAGCTATAATTCATAGGGATGATGGTGTAGCTACTAAGGAAGCATTCAATATGAAATCAAAGGATGGAAAATCATTGCTACTCTATAGAGTTTCAAGCAACACCTTTGAATCTTTAATGGGTTATATAAAAGATGATTTGTATATTAATTTAAATGTGGATGTGTCATTTATGCTTAAGGATACACCAAATATTTTAGGTGAAATTGAAGGAACGAATAAATCGGCGGGATATTTATTTATATCTTGTCATGTGGATGGTACGGGCGAAACTGGGAGTGTCAATTTTGATCCAAGCAGTCTTCATGATGCGTCTGGAACAGCTATGATGATGGAACTTGCCCGAACATTAAAAGCGCAAAAATTAAAACCGAAAAAAACAATAATCTTTGCTGGCTGGAATGGATTTCAACAAGGCATGGTCGGTTCGAAATATTATGTTAATCATCCTTTATATCCTCTTAATAAATCAGAAGTAATAGTAATGGACGGGATAGGATCAAGTAACAGTAACAAACTCTATTTATCATCATATGGCACAGTAGGAAAGGCATTAATGGGTAATCTTAGCTCTTATATGCCCAGCGATAATTATGAAACATTGTTAAGTAGTGATGTAAGTGAAAATGATAATAGAGCATTTCTAATGAAGGATGTTCCAGAAGTGCTTTTATACGGAGATACTCAGTGGAATTCTAGTGTTAATGTAATAGACAATATAAATAATATAAGCAAAGACAAAATTAATATTATAGGTAGTTCTATGGTAAATTATTTTCAAAGGGAGGTTTATAAAGATTGGTTTCACGGATTGTTAAAACCTTGGGAAGTAATATTAATTTCTATACTTATAATAATAACAATATTAGTTTATTTGCTTAAAATGTATTATAAATTGTTTCCTTTAGGTAGGTTCTTGGGAATCAAAATAGAAAATATTTATTACAGTACTTTATTCGAAATCCTTGGGAAAACAGCTAATTTAGCGTTAGCAATTATATTTGCTGTGTTTTTAATTGTATTTATTTCATATATACCTAATAGTTTTGATATTGCTACATATAACGGAAAGTATCAGCCTAATTATTCCATATTTATAATAGCTGAAAAAGCACTTATATATATAAGGGAGTTTTTTGCACATGGTTTTGGTCAAACTCAAAGTGGCTTTAGTGTATCTTATATTATAGGTTTATCTATTTTCAAGAGTTTTATGTTGATTTTAGCCTCTATGATTTTTGCTTTTTTAGTTGGTACATTAAGTGGAGGTTTAAGTGGATTTAGATACAAGAAGAATAGCAACATAAGATCTCTTGGAGCTATAGGTGTGATGTCACTGCCAGATGTATTTATTGCTGTTTTATTGCAACTTTTAAGTGTTTTTTTATATCAGCACAGGTTACTTCAATTTATTTTAAGTAATGATAATGTAGATAGCTTCATTTTCCCTTTTCTTTGCCTTGCTGTTATTCCTACAGCATATATAGCAAGAATAGCTGAGATTGCTGTACGCGAAGAAATTCACAAAGATTATATAATTGCTGCAAAGGCAAAGGGAGTGTCTGACTTTAGTATACTAATAAATCATCTTTTAATAGGCGTGATTATAAGGGTAGTAGAAACATTGCCTGCAATTTTAAATATAATAATATCGAATTTAATTATAGTCGAATTTTTATTCTCATATATAGGAATAGTATATCAATTATTTTGCTACTTAAAGGATGGAGATATTAAAACCTCCATTGATCTAATTATCGGAATAGGCTTAATATATTGTGTTTTAATTTTATTATTAAAAATAATTTTATTAATTATTAATCCATTTAAAAGAATTAATTCCGCAAAGAATACTATTAATAGTTAACATTTTGGATCTTGGAGGTTAACATCATGAAAAAGCCTAACTTAGCTCTTTTAGTTGGAGGTATAATAATAGGATTTATAATACTTATTATATTGTTTCCAAAATCAATAGCTCGTTTTAATCCATATGTAATAGAAAATATAAAGTCAGCAACTTCTCAAAATGGTTCACTTGTGATGAAAGGGGCCCCATTTCCACCATCAAAAGAAAACATATTAGGAACGGATTTTCTAGGGAGAGATATTCTTAGTATTATTATATATGGGACAAGGCTTACGTTGCAACTTGGAATTTTAGTGGTTTTAGGAAGACTCGCTATTGCTTTGCCTTTAGGACTTTTTGCAGGTTTTGGAAGTTCTATTTGTAAATCTGCTATTAGTTTATTTAGTATATTATTTAGTGCTATTCCTGCACTTATAATAAGTTTGCTGATTCTAAAGAAAACATATTTTCTCGGGTTATTTAAAAATCAGTCCATAATTGCGTTTGTTATAGTGCTTACTTTGGTTGGTTGGGCAAAACTCGCGGGAGTAATAAGAGAGAGGGTAGAAAACATATTATCTCAACCCTTCATAATGGGGGAGAAGGCTATTGGCAAAAGCAACTTGAAAATTGCAACTCAAAATGTATTACCCCATCTTGCACCAGAGCTTACGGTACTTTTATTTATGGAAATGGCTCTTGTACTTTCAATTATTATGGAGATTGGATTCTTTGGGGCATATGTGGGTAACCTCAGGGTAGTATCAGATACTTCTGGGGGTATAATAACAGCTATAAATATCAGCTATGAGCCGGAATGGGCAAGTATGCTATCAACTTCTATGGCATATTTGAGAACTGCACCATGGATGGTACTCTCACCTGCCACTGCATTTTTTATAAGTATGCTAGGCTTTAATTTGCTTGGTGAAGGATTAAGAGAAAAACTTCAAAGCAAGGATTCAAAGTTTGTTGTATATTTTAGAAGATTGTTTGCCTTGAAAATATTCACAAGAAAAACTTTAAAAACAGCAAGTTTGATTTTAAGTGTTATAGTAATTATAATTACCTCTCAAGGGATAATTGGCTATTATAATGATAAAGCCTCTGCAAAACAAGAAGCAAGCATTATAAATTGGAGCTTTAAGGATCAGGTGTTGCTGGGAAGCAACGAGGCAAAATATACTGCAGATAATCTTCAGAACTCACTTAAAAAGGCAGGGTTTATTCCTATAAAACAAGATTTCATTCAAGATTATAATATAGGTAAACTTTTCTCGGCAGATAAATATGATTTTAGTATAAATAATTCTAAAATCACAAGAGAACTTATTTTAGGAAAGGATTTTTCGCTACAGGGTTACGGAGATTATACATTAAAGGGTGAAATATATAGTGCAAGTAGCTTTGATATGTTTAACCAAAAGGACTATAGCGTTTTTAATAATAAATTTGTAATATTTGATGAAGAGGTATATTCAAGGAATGCCATAGAAGAATTTACGGATAAAATATGTAAAGAGTCAAAGGCTTTAGGAGTAATAGATATTATAGGAAGTGATGACAAGCTGCCCTCAGTAATTAGTGGGGCTCCTTCCAGTAAAGTCCTAATATATATGACGAAAGTCGCCGCAGGGTATCTTAAAGTAAGTTCTAAAATCACCATTGATATGAAGAGTAGTAGCTTATCTGGAAAAGGAAGAAATGTTATTGGAATATTACCGGGGAGTAAGAAAGAGCTGAGCAGCGAGGCAATAATGATAAGTATGGGGTACAATTATCTGTCTTATGATAAGGAGAATGCAGAAATAAAGCTTAAATTTGCTATTGAACTCGCAAAAAGGCTTTATGATAGCAAAGAAAAACAAGGAAGGTCTATCATAATTGCATTTTGGGATGGAAATCTCACAGAGGATTATTCGGGAGTGAAAAATTATACTGAAAATTCGTTATATCCTTTGGATAGTACAGCAGTAAATATTGATCTTACTAATATGAATGTGCAAGGAGACACCTTAGTAATCAACTCTCAGCAATCTCCCGTAACAAGATATTTTGCTTGGGCTTTTGATCATCAGTTGGAATTAAACATGAAAAGTAGTGGAATTAACATTGAGAAGGATATCAGTAAGGAAAGTGTATCAGACATTTTAGTTCAAGGGTCGGATTCAAGTCAAGTTTTATACTATAGGGGCTCTGTACCAACTATATTGACTATTTCAAAACCAGAGAAAGCAACGAAAAATAATACTGTAGAGGCAAATTTTGTGAAGGTTCTATTTAATACAATTACAAAAAATAATTATTAGTTTGGATGTGGAGTGATGGATAGTAATAGGATACTGAAGATATCAAATTTGATGGTATCATTTTCAAATGGTGATAAATTTGTAAAGATACTGCGTGGTGTGGATATGCAATTAAATAAAGGTGAGATTCTTGGAATATTGGGTGAGTCTGGAAGTGGCAAAACAGTAACTGCTTCTAGTACACTCAGATTAATAAATGACGGAAGTTTTAGAATAGATTCTGGCAGCATACTTTTTCATGATATTGAAATTACAAAACTTAAAGAAAAGGAAATGAGGGATATAAGGGGAAAGAAAATATCCTATATTTTTCAGGATGCCATGGCAGCACTCAATCCTTATAAAAGAGTAGGAATGCAGATTAAAGAAGTTTTAAAAGTTCATGGAGAAAGTTTTACAAAGGAAAGAATTATAAATGCAATGAAGCAGGCTGGTATAGAGAATGCAGAGGTTGTTTATAATATGTTTCCGGCGCAGCTAAGTGGTGGTCTTTGTCAGAGGGTATGTATTACTATGAGCGCAATATGTACACCGGAAATAATTATTGCAGATGAACCTACTACTGCTATTGATGCATCACTGCAGAAAAAAGTGCTGGAGCTTTTAATAGATATAAATCAAAAAAGCAATTCTTCAATTATTGTAATAACACATGATTTTGATGTAGTTAAGTATATGTGCCATAAAGTAATTGTAATGTATGGGGGTTTAGTTATGGAAGAAGGTACCACCAAACAAGTGCTTGAAAATCCACTGCATCCTTATACGAAAGCATTGCTACGTTGTATGGAGTCACTTAATGATAATGATGAAAAGCTATATTCTCTGCCAGGAAGGGCACCTTCCCCTGCAGAATTCAAAGATCAATGTCCTTTTTATGAAAGATGTGTATATAAAAATGATAAATGCATAACTACACTGCCTGAAATGATAACTTTAAAGAATAGGAAAATCAGGTGTGTCTTAGAACAGGAAGGTGAGCTTACTAGTGTCTAATGAAAAAGCATTAATATCAGTACAAAATGTATCTAAACATTATATTGTAAAGGAAAATATAATTTCTAAAAAAATTCTTATTAAGGCAGTTGATGATGTAAGTTTTAACATCAGAGAAGGTGAATCTTTAGGGCTTATTGGCGAAAGCGGCAGTGGAAAAACCACTACTGCACTTATGATTTTAAATCTTATAAAAGCAGATGAAGGCAAAATATTTTATAAGGATATTGAACTTACAAGAATAAATGATAATGATATGAGGAGTATGAGAAAGGAACTACAAATTATATTTCAGCATAGTCAAGGGGCATTGGATCCTAAAATGACAATAGAAGAACTATTGATGGAACCTTTAAAACTGCACCATATTGTGAAAAGCTCGGATATGTATAAGGAAGTATCTCGGTTACTCAACCTTGTAGAATTGTCTGAAAGTGATAGGTGGAAGTTCCTATTTCAATTGAGTGGAGGGCAAAGACAAAGAATTGGTATTGCCAGAGCTATTTCTATAAGGCCTAGCTTTATTATTTGCGACGAACCTGTATCTGCGCTTGATGTCTCCGTACAAGGACAGATACTAAATTTGCTTGACAGGCTAAAAGATGAATTAAATTTAACGTACCTTTTTATAGCCCATGATCTTAAGGTGGTAAAACATATATGTGACAGAATTGCAGTTATGTATAAAGGAAAGATAGTTGAAAGTGGGAATACGAAACAGATTTTAAATCAACCTTCTCATGAGTACACAAAAAAACTTGTAGGTTCTGTGTTGTAATAAAGAAATTTTATAAAATAAAAATCACAAATCCTCGTTTATTTATTAATATGGGGTCTTCTAGTTAAAGTAGTGGTTCTATGGGCGGATGAATTTTGGCGAGTAAATGTTGTCAGTATATAAGTAGCAGTAGGTTGAAGCTGTGACTCCATTGTAAAATATGGAAGCGCATGCGGACAGATTTTACTATTTAAATATATAAATAAAATGCACAGTGACTGACATAATGATGTCAGCTATTACAGGTTATAATTAGTAGACAAAGTAAATTTTATAATAAATAAAGAGAGGTAATAACTATGTTAGAAAAAATAACAGATAGAGTTTTTTATATGCCATGTAGCGAGCAAACTGATAGACCTGTTTTAGGTCTTATTTGTGGAGATAAATATAGTTTAATTGTTGACTCTGGTAATTCACCAAAGCATGCAAAGGAATTCTTAGCAGAATTAAACTCAATGAATATCCCACTAGTAAAGTATTTAGTAATTACCCATTGGCATTGGGATCATGTTTTTGGAATAAAAGATATGAACTTAATTACTATATCCCACGAAAAGACTAAAGTAAAGTTAGAAGAAATGAAAGGGTATAAGTGGGATGATACATCCTTGGACAAGTATGTTAAAGAAGGGGTATATAATGATTTTACAATTAATTGTATAAAAGAAGAGATCCAAGATAGGGAAAACTTCACCTTAGGTGATCTGGATATAACATATAAAGACAGTATTGAAATTGATTTAGGGGGAGTATCGTGCATCATAAAGGCAGTTGGGGGAACTCACACTGAGGATTCCTCAGTTATTTATGTGCCTAAAGAAAGGGTTATCTTCTTAGGAGATTGTGTATACGGTACTAGGTACAATGGTGAATATGGTTATACACAAGAAAAATTACTACCAATGATAGATGAAATTGAGAAGTTTGAAGCTGATTATTTTATTATATCTCATCAAGAACTGTATCATAAAAAGGAGATAAATGAATTATGGAGTCAATTAAAAAATGCTGGAAAAATAGTTGGGACAGATACTTCTTCAGAAGAGGCAACTAAACGATTCTCGGAGATTTATAATAGAATGCCTTCCGAAGATGAGGCTTATTATATAGAATGTTTTGCCAATGTTAATGGGGCAATAAAATAATAAAAGGAGCACAAAAAAATGAGTGATACACAATACAATTCAGAACGAATTGTAAGTATTGCATTAAATAATGTACCTGCTCTTCCAGCTAAAAAATTCAATGGCACTTTCATGCAAGAAGTAGACAAGCAATTCTATCTTGTGTTCGATTGGGTAGATGGTAAAAGTCTGAAACCTAATGAAATCAATATTGTCCATTGTGAAAAAATAGGTTTTTGGCACACTACAATCAAATTGGAGAAGGGTCTTAGTAAATGGTTTTTTAGGAAAATTAGGCTGGCTGGAATATAGTTTAAAACGGTCCTTATGGATTGAATGTGCAGACAAAGAAGAACAGCAGATGGGTACGGCTCAAGTAACAGGAACAATAAATGACATTAAACGTTATGCAGATATGATACCTGAATTAGAAAAATGGCTAAATAATGAGATTTAATAACAATAACAAGATAAAAGACACTGGACCGATTAATTAGTCCAGTGTCTTCTATACTTATAATTATTTCGAAAAAATTAAATTGGCTTTGTAAATGAACATTTCCGCCTATTTAATAAGTCCTCTAAGCGAATTCTTAAGTTTACCATCCATTCTGGTTCATTATTCCATTTTTCTCTTATAGAAAGTATTAAACGAACATAGCCATATAAGTTAGCATATCTTCTGAACACGGGTAGTAATTTAAGCATATCATGGGAAATATCATACTCGCAGCGATAACCTTTGATAAATTGATTTATAGAGGATTCTATTTGTTCTTCTTGCATATCTTCTGTAATTTCGTCTGTTGATGTTTGAATATCCAATGCATACCAATGATACATTGCATCATCAAAATCTATAGGGTTATATGTTTTCGTAACTTCATCATAAAATACGTTGTCAGGTTCAAAGTCATAATGGATAAGTCCAAAATTCTCCTTCGTAACGGGCAAATTTGAAAAATAATCTTTAAGCATATATATCTCACTTTTAGCAGCAATTTCATCTGGAAAATTTGATAATACGTCTTCCATCCACTCTATTTTTTCTTTCCAGTCATTACGTTTATTATTTGCTGGTTTGTATTCACTGCTTAGTTTATGCAATTTTCCTAGGGATTTACCTAATCCGAAGATGATTTCATCTGTTAAAGGCATTTCACTTATTTGTTTACCCGGTGCTTTTACAAATGCCACCGCATAATATGTTCCCCAAGGTGTATTTACTTCTTCAAGTTCATTACCAGCTTTAGATAATATAGTGTCTACTGCAGGATAACCACTGTTCCTTAAAAATCTTAAAAAATCAAGCTCAGCAAGGATGCTTTCTTTGGATTTTTCCTCAGCAGATGCAAATCTAAGAAAAAAAGTATTACCTTGATTTCTACACCAATAAACTGCATTTGATGAAATTCTAAAATAATTTAATAAATCAGAATCCTCATTATCACTTTCCCAATTACTAAGTATCATATGGGCTAAATCTTTATTATTAAACAAATATTTTAATTTTAACATTCAATATACCCTCTTTTCTTCTTTGTTTTATTCAATCTATTTAGTCTACTGTTGTCATAGCATTTTCTAGTATCTTTTAGAGTTTTCAATTCATTCAATTGGCTTTTGTAGCTGTTGAATCTTTCAATAGTTAATTGCCCCTCTTCAATGGCTGTTTTAATTGCACAGCCAACTTCTTTATCATGCTTACAATCTCTATATCTACATTGCTCTGTTAAAGCGAAGATATCTTGAAAGCTTTCTGAAAGTATATCTTCATCAGCCCATAACTGTAGTTCACGAGTACCTGGAGTATCAATAATTGTGCAACCTGAGCTATGTTGTAAAAGCTGAGAGCCTGTTGTAGTGTGCCTACCTTTTCCATTAGAACTGCTTATAGTATTTGTCTTTTGTATTTCACCACCGAAAAGATAATTAATAACAGTGGACTTGCCTACTCCAGAAGAACCGAGAAATACTATTGTCTCATTGCAACATAAAAATTTATCAAAGATGTTCATATTGATATTATTTAATACACTAATGAAATAAACAGATATCCCACTCGCAATACTATCTATTTTTTCTATATAATCAGATATGTTATTACAAAGGTCACATTTATTTAAGAGTATAACAGGCTTTGCTCCACTACTACGAACTAAGGTAATATATCTTTCAATTCGAGCTATATTAAAATTATCATCTAGACCACTTACAATAAATGCTGTATCTATATTTGAACCTATAATTTGTTCTTCTATATTTCCTCCAACCATTATACCGTTTTTCATTTTTCTTCCGCCTGATATAGCAAGTTTACGAGCAAAGTAACTTTTTCTTGGTAATACAGCGTATATAATAGCTTCAGTACCATTAAACATTTTAATTGCCACCCAATCACCAACTGCTGGGTAATCTTTTTTTACATCTACATTATACATAAACTTACCGCTCAATTTACCATTGAAATTTCCTTTTTCAGAACATATAATATAGTTACCTTTGTGCTGATTTATTACTCTTGCGGCGCAGCACCCTTTGTTTAAATAGGGTTCAAAACTCTTTTCAAAATATTTATTCCATCCTAACTTTTCTAAACTCATAAAGTCTCCTTTTTTTATTGTAAGCAATAAGCTTACTAAAATTTTAAAGTCAAATGTGTGGTTCAAATAAAGTTACTATGAAGTTTTTAATAAATTTGCATAAAAAATATCTACATAAAAAAGTATATAAAAATACCACAGCAAGATTAACCTACTGTGGTATACCTAATATTTGGGCATAGAAAATACACGCTAACCCGTATCGTGCATTTTAATGCTAACTATTAAGGCTGAAAGGCTAAATCAAAGTTGTTCAAAAGGCACAACAAATAAAGGGTACACTAAGTACTCTTAAAAAAACCTTTTGAACCTATATGCAATTATTTCAAAATCACCTCATATAACTTTTGCATTAAATAATCCACTCCTTTCAACCAAAATTTACTATTAAACTTTAACCACAATATAACATATTATTACTGGGAATACAATGTAAATTTGTATTATATACTAAAATTAAACCATAGGTAAATTACAAGTATTACTAAATTATAAAGGATATTAAACAAATTTGTAGAATATTGGTATTATAGAAAACAAACTAACATGGTGCAATACAACAATTACAATGTGAGTTAAATTGGATTGTAGCTTTACAGTTTTCTAAAGGGCAGATAGATGGTTATTTTAATGGTAATGTTATAAATCTAAATAATGATAAGTATATGTGTAAATAAATACTTATAGGGGGTATACAATGGATATGATTGATATTGGGGGATATAGTTTAAACGTTAATTGTTATGGGAAAGGAACGCCAACTGTGATATTTGAATCAGGTCTAGGGGATGACAATGGAGTTTGGACGTTAGTACAGCTAGAAATTTCAAAAAATACAAGAACATTATCTTATGATAGAGCATGTCTCGGAAATAGTGATACAGGTGATTTGCCAAGAAGCAGCTTAGACCGAGTTCACGAGTTACATACTGTTTTAAATAAAGCAAAGGTTAAAGCCCCATATATTATAGTTGCGCATTCAATTGGAGGCTATAATGCAAGATTATTTGCAGATACATACCCTAAAGAAGTGTCTGGTATTATATTTGTTGATAGTTCACATGAAAATCAATTTGAAGATAGGGTGAAACGTTCTTCTTCTAAAGAAATAGAAATCGCGAAAAGTCAATTTGGTGATGAGCAAACTTTTGATGAATTACTAATTCCGTTAGTGCTAAACAAGTAAAAGAAATAAGAAAAAAGGATGCATTAAGGAATATTCCAATAATTGTCCTTACCGCTGACCATAAAGGTGAAGAATCTTCTTCAATTACAGAAGAAACCTGGTTAAAATATCAAAATGACTTAGTATCATTATCAGATTATAGTAAACACATTATTGTTGAGGATTGCAGTCATGATATACAGCTTGATAAGCCACAGGTAGTAATTGATGCAATAAAAGGAATAGTTAATGGAATGAGTAAATAGATTAGGCAGTAGATGAAATCAATTTTACAATAAGATATACATTTTAAGTTATTCACAAAATGAGCATAATTCTAAATTTCAGTTAGTTCGTAAAACTCCTTAACGGTGTCACAAAGGTATTTTGGTATTCATAAATATGGAAGGGGTTATATGGACATTAATGATATTAAATTTCGTACTGCTGAGAAAAATGATATTTATTCTATAATAGAAATTGAGCACTCCTCATTTTCTAAAATTATATGTGAAGATAAAGATGTATTTCTTCAAAGAATTGAAACTTTTAAAAAAGGTTTTATAGTAATGGAATATTATGGTGAAGTCATTGGATATATATGCTCAGAGGTATGGGCGTTTAGTGAAACAATTGATAAAGATAAGTTCACATTTGGTCATTTAATTAAGGATATTCATAACCAAAATGGCAATGAGGTATACATATCTTCAATGGGTATTCTTCCAAAAGTAAGGGGCTATGGATTAGGTAATGCTATGTTTGAATTTTTCATTAAATATATTCTTGAATTAGTGGAATACCCAAAGTCAATACTTTTAATTGTTTCAGAAAATTGGACAAACGCAGAAATATATATATAAATCATGGATTCAAAGAAATTGGTATACTTAATGAATTTATTGAGTATAGGCATGTTTCACCATTTAAAGAAAATGCAATAGTGATGAGAAGACTATTAGAACTATAATGAGAAGTTCAAAAGATGAAAGTTATAGGAAGATGGGTATATGACGCTCTAGTATTGTAATGTGGCATACAAATTACATACAAGTAAAATGGTAAATTGGAATTTATAAAAAAATTTATACATAGATTATTTATAAAGTTAGACATAACAATGTTGTAGAATATTTTAAAAGAGGTGTTTACAGATGAATAATCTTGGTACAAAGAGATTAATAACCGAACGACTTATTTTGAGAAAATTTGCACAAAATGATGCAAACGATATGTTTACAAATTGGGCCAGTGATAGTGAAGTTACAAAATTTCTGATCTGGAAGGAACATGACAATATAAAAGTAACTCACGATTATATAGCGTCACTCAATGAACAATATCAAAGTCCTGAGACATATATCTGGGGAATTGAATTAAAAGAAATTGGACAGGTAATTGGTTCTATAAGTGCAACATGTAGTCAAGAAGCTGAAAGTGTTCATATCAGTTATTGCATCGGCAGACATTGGTGGAATCAAAAGATACCAAGAGAGGCACTAAGTGCATTGATAGAATTTTTCATGGAAGAAGTAGGTGTAAATAGAATTGAATCCTGTAATGCGGCACGGAATGTCAGTGCTGGAAAGGTATTGAGAGGGTGCGGATTTCAGGTAGAAGGTACATTCCGTCAGTCTTATTTCAGTAAGCAGGGTATCAGTGATGTTTCATGGTATGCTATAGTTCGGGAAGATAATCTACGCAAAAAGTCTATGGAGGAGAAGCATCTTACCATTGATAACTTGTATATAACTAATTATAAAGAGACAGGTGGCATGCCTTTAAGAAACATCATGCGTCTTCCAAAAGAAGAAGCTTACCAGGTAGCAAAACATCTATCAGAAAATACAACTGCTCGTAATAACCGATATGGCAATTATTTTGAACAGTACTATCAAAAAAGACAACGAACAGAAGAATGGCTATATCATCAATTTATAAAAAATGGTGGAAAACCAGAAACAAAACACCCTATTTACTTTGTATTATGTGAATGTAAAAGCTTTCAAAGCTTTTTCGGAAATGAAGAGCAGATTCAAATTCCTTTGAAGGATATATCTAATGAACATATCAGCTTTACACCAAGAGATAGTATGCATGTTAAAGATATGGGAATAACCGAAGGTACAGTCTGGAATAAAGATGCTTTTTTGAATATGATATGTGATTCAGGTAAAAGTGTAAGTGATTTTATCCTAAACCTGCCATCAATGTTTGGGAGACCAGGTAGCTATATTGAAGTCCAGTTATGGAGTGATAAATATATAAAACATCTGTTATAAAGAGTTAGAAGAGATAATTTAGTTCGAATCATTAATAATATGGGATTTTTGTTGTGGTGCTGGAAGGCATACTGTTCTAATATCACAAATGGGGCATAATGCATATGGCAGTGATATTTCTGAGAATGGAATTAATTACACTCAGAAATGGCTTGAAAGCAATGGATTAATGGCAACTCTTAAGGTAGCAGATATGACTGATAACCCATTTGCAGGCCAGAATTTTCATGGTGCTATTTCTTGGGATGCTCTGCACCATAACACCATTAGTAATATTAATAAGGCTGTAGACATTGTATATGAAAGCCTTTGTCTTGGTGGTATGTTCATGGTATCATTGCTTTCTACAAAAGCAGGTAGAGCAGACCTTAGGGGAAAAGAAATAGAAAAAAACACTTTTGTTAGAGAATATGGTCCTGAGGAAGGAGTTCCCCATCACTATTTTGATGAACAAGGAATAAGAGACTTATTTAGAAAATGAAAAATTGTCAGTCTTGTAGATATTGCTACTACTTATATAGAAGAAAATATCCATCATTCAATTAATCCATTCCCATACACTAAATGGAATATTATTGTGCAAAAGGTGTCATCGATAAAAGAAATGGATAATAGTTTGGAGCAGACTCTATGAGATAGACAATAATTATAATATAATTTTAGGGTTTTATAACTCGGATAATATCTTAAGATATTCACCTAGGAAAAAGTAACTATATATGATGTAAGTGGTGGAATAGGAGTAGACACTAAATGGTTAGGAAAATTAGGGCATGCAACTGTAAGAATTATTAAGATATTAGATGAATTTGACATTGTGTCTATAATCGAAAGTCTAAAAGATATGAAGATCTTGATAAGGTAGGGCATATCAATGATATCTGAAGATATTTCTTTGTTGAAGAGTTGTGTCAAACTTGTAGAAAAAGATGACTTACTATTAAGACAAATATTTTGAGAAGGAGTTACAATATGAATACTAATGAAAATCTTACTATGATATATGTTATGTTCGTTTTAGTTGGTATTCCAGTGCTTTTTTTAGTGCTAATTGTTTGGGGAATACCATGGATTATTAGGCAACTAAATTATGAGGTATGTACATATAAAACGATAATAATAGGTGATAAAACAGATGTAATTTTTATTCAAGGACGTTATTTAGTAAACTCCTCTTTGATATACTTATTATCTTTCAAGTTTGAAGACGAGGAAATAATAGAATTTTCACTTCCATATAAAGAGTATAAGAAGCATCAGATAGGCGATGTTGGAGAATTAACTTTTCAAGGAAATAAATTTATTAGTTTTATAAAAATACAAGATTAAGTTATTGCACAATATTCTAAAACTGTGTCATAAATAGAAAATGAGCAATCCTCATTTTTGAAATTATATGCTCAGAGGTATGGGCGTTTACTGGAACAATTGATAAAGATAAGTTCGCATTTGGTCATTTAATTAAGGAGATTCATAACCAAAATGGCAATGAGGTATATATATATTCAATGGGTATTCTTCCAAAAGTAAGGGCTATGGATTAGGTAACGCTATGTTTGAATTTTTCATTAAATATATTCTTGAATTAGTGGAATACCCAAAGTCAATACTTTTAATTGTTTCAGAAAATTGGACAAACGCAAGAAATATATATATAAATTATGGATTCAAAGGTCAAATTCATAATTTATTACGAATCAAGATTATGTTTACAAAAGGGGATAAGTTTATGATTTATAAAAAAAATATGATGGATTGTGTTTACCGACAGCTTGCCATTGACTATAATTGCTCGCCGGATGATTTTTTAAAAGACGGTTTTATTTTTACAGAAGCAAAACAAAATGAAGGAAGACGACCTTTTCCGTGGATAACACCGCGATTAGAAATGATTACAATGGGAAGCGGTATAGTAATAAATGCATCTACTGATATTTTGCCATTAGTTTATCAACAACTTGAAGGCAAGACAAGATATGAAGCATTGAATATGTCATTTATTTACGGTGTAAACCCTTATTTTCTTCCGGATTTAGACAAAATTACTCTTTTGAGTAGAAATAAAGAGTTTGAATATGTAATTATTGAAAAAGATGATATACAAAAGCTTTATGAATTGAAAGATTTTAATTATGCTTTGCAATATGACATTAATAGTCAACATCCCGAAATGGTAGCGGTTATAGCTAAATATAAAGATACGGTTGTTGGGATAGCAAGCGCAAGTGCTGAATGCAAGACCATGTGGCAGATCAGTGTCGATGTTTTATTGCCATATAGAGGGAATAAACTTGCGACTATTCTGGTAAATACATTAACACTTGAAGTTCTTAATCGTGGATATATTCCATATTACAGTACAGATTGTAGCAATGTTATTTCTCAACGCATAGCAGTTCAAGCAGGTTATCTGCCGGCATGGTCGCATTGCTTTAGAACAAGGTTGGGTGGATTATTGAAATCGTAAAGGCGATTGTTATAGGTTGATGAACAAAATGAGTATAATCTACAGTAAACTTAATGCATAATATTCTTATAATGTCCATAATGGGCAGTTAAAAAATAAATTATGTAGTGTGACAATGAATTACCAATAAACAACCCAATAAATGGCAAGTCGAAGGGCAAGATACTTTTTTGGAGGTAAGTAATGAATATCAGATTATGCAATATTAATGACAAGAAAAAATGGATTAAACTAAACAAAGCATTTATGGTTTATGAGGTGTGTGATAAAGAATTTTGGAATAATACTGACGCGATTTCAGACGAACAGTTTGGAACTATTTTTGAAGATGCCTTAAATAGCTCCGAATTAATTACCCTGATGATAATAGAGAATGAAAAAGAAGCCATTGGGTTCGCAAATCTAATGACGATATTCTGCGTATGGGCTCACGGTAAAGCATTGATATTAGACGACCTGTTCTTATTAGAAGAGTACCGTGGAAAAGGATTAGGCAGAAAGGTGCTTGCATTTATTGAAAATTATGCTAAAAGAAATGAATATAAGAGATTACAGTTTCAGTCAGAATTCAGCAACCCTGATGCATATAAATTCTATACTAAATTAGGGTATGAATCAGATGACATGCATTTTTATGTAAGGCATTTTTAATTATTTTAGCGTCATATTAATTTAATTCCCCTATAAAACTATTCTACATTGGTATTATATATGTTATTATTACTAAGGCAGTTAAAATGGCTAGTTAGGCTATTAGAATATTTTATTTCAACTGCTTTATGCGTGACTTCAACTACATATATAATAAATTAATGATAAAAGGAGACCTGGTAGCATGATAGATATAACAAAAACATACCTTCAAAATAAGTATAAAATAAGCTCGAAAACCCTAGAATTATATGATATAGCAATACAAGATGTGCAAAAGGAGTTTGAAATTCTTGATGAAATAAGAGAGTTTAATCAACTTAAGGTTTTAACTGCGCTACAAGATGAAAGAATTAGCGATGCTCATTTTACAAATTCCTCTGGATATGGTTATGGGGATATTGGACGCGATTCTTTAGATAAGGTATATGCAAGGATTTTTAATTGTGAGAGTGCATTGGTTAGACCACATTTCGTAAATGGAACACATGCAATTGGGGCAGCTCTATTTGGTAATTTAAGACCTAATGATACAATGATGTCTGTATGCGGAACACCTTACGATACACTTCTTAATATAATAGGTATAAATGTTTCGAAAGATATAGGATCATTAAAAGATTATGGTGTAAAATATAAGCAATTAGAATTAAACCATGACTCTAAAGTTGATATTGACCTAATGAAAAAGAATCTACTAGAAGATAAGTCAATAAAGCTAGTTCATATTCAAAGATCTACAGGATATGGTTGGAGAAAAGCTCTATTAATTTGTGAAATAGAAGAGATTATAAAAGCTGCAAAAGCTATAAATCCAAAGGTGCTTTGTTTTGTAGATAATTGTTATGGCGAATTTATTGATGTTAAAGAACCTACAGATGTAGGTGCAGATATAGTTGCTGGTTCACTTATAAAAAATATTGGTGGTGGGATAGCACCTACAGGTGGATATATTGCAGGTAAAGAGGAATATGTAGTGCAGGCGTCCTATAGACTAACAACGCCTGGTATAGGAGGGGAGTGTGGCTCTACTTTTGGAGTGATGCGTACTTTATTTCAAGGATTATTCCTAGCACCACATGTAACTATGGAAGCATTGAAGGGCGCTATTTTATGTGCAAGAATTATGGAACTTGCAGGATTTGAAGTTCTTCCTAAATATACTGATAAAAGAAGTGATATAATTCAAGCTATTAAATTTAAAGATAAGGAAAAAGTTATAAACTTCTGTAGGGGGATACAAGAGGGTTCTCCCATTGATTCCTTTGTTCAATGTGAAGCTTGGGATATGCCAGGATATGCAGATAAAGTTATAATGGCAGCAGGGGCATTTATTCAGGGCTCATCAATAGAGTTATCTGCAGATGCACCAATTAGAGAGCCTTATATAGCATATTTACAGGGTGGGTTAACCTTTGATCATGCTAAGATTGGAATACTAATAGCGCTTTCGAAAGTTATTTAACAGTAGTAGTATATAAGTAGTAAAAAAATAAAAACCTGCAAATGTTATAAACATTGTAGGTTTTTTTTGCATGCTAATTAATATTACAGCGATATAGCTGATGATTTAATACTTTCTGTAAATACCAGCAAGTACTCCTAGAATTGCACAGTCATCCACTATAATAGGGGACATAGTGGAATTTTCAGGCTGAAGTCTTATATGACCTTTTTCTTTGAAAAATCTTTTAATAGTTGCTTCATTTTCAATAAGCGCTACCACTATGTCGCCATTTTTAGCCGTATTGATCTTCTCAATTATAGCTAGGTCTCCATCTAATATTCCTGCTTCAATCATACTACTACCAGAAACTTTAAGCATAAACAATTCATTATTGGTTTTAGTAAAATTCAATGGAATAGTAAATGTGTCTTCAATATTTTCAACTGCGAGTATTGGTATTCCAGCTGTAATTTTTCCTATAATAGGGATATCTATTAGTTCTTTTCTTGCGACACTATCCTTTAATAATTCAATTGCGCGAGGTTTGGTAGGATCCCTACGAATATATCCTTTTTTCTCTAATCTTTCTAAATGACCGTGAACAGTTGAAGTAGATTTTAATCCTACAGCTTCACATATTTCTCTTACTGAAGGTGGATATCCTTTTAATTGAACTTGATCCTTTAAGTAGTTATATATTTCAGTTTGTTTATCTTTTTTTTGAGTTAACATACAAACACCTCTCATTCGTATTAAAATTATACCATATATATGTAAAAGAATCAAACCTACGTTCGTCTTTTAATGAAAATTTATTAGTGTTTAAAATTCATCTTTTCTAAGTGATAGAATATAATTAAAATCTATAAAAGAGATTTTTGTTTGATTATCGAAGTCTTATTTGTTATAATAATCTATTATGAAGTATTTAAATTAATGGAGCGTGGTGTTGTATGGCTAAAAATTGTATATTTAATGACAGGAAAATTTGTAATAATTGTGGTGAATGTGAAGTCTGTGAACTGGATTCTAATAAAAAATGTAATAATTGCGGTAAATGTTTAGAACTGGAAGGCTATGATGTTAAAGCTATAAAAATTGATGAAGTCTTCGAGGCTGAAGAGTTAAAAGAAGAACTAGAAGATGATTTTTATGATAAGCAAGTAATTAACTTATCTGAAACAGAAGAAAATATTATTGGAAATCAAGAAATAGAGTCAGAAGAACTAATTGAATCTGAAGAATATGATTTATCGTTAGCAGAAAAAGAATACTCTAACATAGATAAAGATGATTATATACCTGAGAATAATGAAGTTTGGGAATACATAGATGATATAGAAGGGGCAAAAGAGCTACTTGAAGATGAAGAGGATAACTCAGAATTGCTTTATGAAGAGTTTCCTGGACTTATAAGATTAAAAAAAATATAAATCTATACGGCTTTATTATATAAGAAACATTTTTATGTGCAAAAAAAGTCTATATTACGTATAATGCATTGTAGCAAGATTTAGAACTTCTTATTTTATTTTTAATTAAGATGCGTTAAGAAAAACATATGTTTAAGCGATAGCGAGTTTATGTTTTTTAGCATATTAATTAAAAATAAAATTAGTAGTTCTTAGCGAAGTGAATGCATTAATAGTAAT
>CAYXOL010000042.1:0-42762 GCA_964467165.1 uncultured Clostridium sp. | reverse complement strand
AACCCGTGCTAGGGACTTTCACCCATAAGATTGCGCCCATGCTGGGCGCACCTAATAAAAGCAGTATAGAATTTTCTTCTATACTGCTTTCATAGTGCTTGTAAAATGTTATTAAACTTCTGTTTCTTCACCTGGTTTAACAAATTCTAAATCTGCTGTTTTATTTTCTAAATTAGCTTTTCTATTGTCTAAGGTATTAAGATTTATAGGATGAGTAACCATATCTTCAGGTGTACCCATTATATATCTATTTAAAAATATTTTTCCTTCTGGAGTATTTGCTATAGCATAAGGTTCTGTATCTTTCTTAAATAGAACCCAAGTATAACCATTGTTAACTACTCTATTTAAGTCTTCTTTATCGATTATAGTCCTTGATCTTTCTTTACCGTATCTATCTCTTAATATCACGGCAACAGTTTCTCCATCTAATTCTTCATAATCATTAATTGTATTTTGATTATACACTTCTAAATTAGCTTTTCTGTTATCTAGTGAATCTCCATTGATATGTCTAACAGGAGCTTTTGGATGAACATCTAAAATGAAAGATTGAAGACCTTGCTTTCTTCTATATTTCTTTTCTTCTATATAATAAGTACCTAAATTTTGTGCTAAGTAATTATTAAGATCTTTATTCCATTCTGCAAACCAAAGTCCCTTTTCTAATACCCTTTGTAAATCTGAAGTATCTATTTTACCCTCAATAGTTGTACCGTCTTTTTTAGGTAATTTTAATATTGTAACTTCTTCTAGTGTTTGGTATTTGTTTGATTTAATCTCTACTTTAGTTTCTTCTGTTTTATTTTCCTTATTTATAATAGGACACCTCTTTCTTCTATTTAAGAATCTTCAAAAAACAACTAGTCAGTTACATTTTTGCCATGCTATTTCTTTCAGATTTCTATAAGGGATTTAAAGTTGCGTATAACTTTAATATTTCCCTAATTTTTAATTGATATTTGAGTTTTTCTCAATAATACGCATGTTTACTTTTACTACATTATTCTTATTATACCACATTGGTTAGCTTTAAACACAAATTTGCAAAAATATTATAAATATTTTCTATTACTTTTGGTTAAACTCTATAATATATATACCGAGGAGGAGATATTATGTCGAAAATCAACTGTAGCGTTAAAAATTGCTCTCATAATAATGAAGATATCTGCTTTGCTAACGTAATAAATGTTGGTGGCAAAAACGCTAAGGAGGATTCTGAAACTTGCTGCGCATCTTTTTTAGACTCCAAAATCTATAGTGACCTTGTAAATAACATTAATGAGAATGGCAGCCAGTGCAGTGCAATTACCTGTAATGTTGGTACCTGCAGCTATAACTCTAATAATATCTGCAATGCTAAGTCTATAGACGTCAGTGGGGATAATGTGAATCTGTACTTAGAAACTAATTGTTCAACTTTTAAAACCAAATAAACAAATATTTTCATTAAAACAAAAGGATTTCTTTGCATCTCTACAAAGAAATCCTTTTGTTTATTTTTCGAAATATCTTTCCAGAAGCCCTTTAAAAGCCCTTCTATGCCTCGCTTCATCTTTACACATTTCATGCACCGTATCATGAATAGCATCAAGTTTTTTTTCTTTTGCAAGTGCCGCAAGTTTTTTCTTTCCAACGCAAGCTCCATATTCAGCCTCAACTCGCGCCTTTAAATTTTCTTTAGTATTTGGCTTTACCACTTCCCCTAACATCTCTGCAAACTTAGATGCATGCTCTGCTTCCTCAAAAGCAATTCGCTTATATGCCTCACCAACCTCTGGGAATCCCTCTCTATCCGCCTGCCTTGACATGGCAAGATACATACCAACCTCTGTACATTCAGCTATAAAGTTTGATCTTAAATCATCTATAATCTCACTATCAACATCTTTTGCCACACCAATTATATGTTCATCTGCCCATGTTAAATCATCTTTCACCTCATTAAACTTGCTTTTATCCGCCTTACAAATGGGGCATATGTCTGGTGGCTCAACTCCCTGGTGTATATATCCACATACTGTGCAAACAAATTTTTTCATTATAATCCTCCTAAGTAAAATACTTTACAATACAATATATTATTTTCCTTATAGTATTTTCTTTTTTATATATTTTAGTCAAGAATTATAAATATTTCATTTAACAAATTTAAAAACAACTTATTATTTTATTCATTTTGCAATTCTGTTACCTCTTTTTCTGTTAAGTATCGCCACTGACCATTATCTATACCTTTAATTTTTATATTAATAATTCGAATCCTTTCCAGTCTCAGAACCTTATATCCAAAACTGCCACACATCCTTCTAATTTGCTTATTTAGTCCCTGGGTGAGAATAATACGAAAAGTATCATTAATAACTCTGCTAACCTTACAAGGTCTTGTTATAACACTACAAATCTCCACTCCTTCAGACATTTCTTTCATAAACGAGTCATCAAAAGACTTATTCAAAGTTACTATATATTCTTTTTCATGCTCATTTTCCGATTCTAAGATTTTATTTGCTAGTTCTCCATCATTTGTCATTAATATTAACCCTTGAGAAGCTTTGTCCAATCTCCCAACCGGAAATATATATTCGGGGTAATTCATAAAATCAATTATATTGTTTTCTACCGTCTTTTCTGCGGTACAAGTAATCCCCACTGGCTTATTTAGCGCAATATAGATTTTATTTTTCACAGGAATAGGCTTATTATCAATAAGAATACTATCCTCTTCTTCCACCCACTGCCCAGGTGTGCAAAGCAGCCCATTTACTATTATTCTATTTTCTGAAATAAGTCTATTGGCATCTGTTCTGGAACAAATACCATGATTGCTAAGAAGTTTATTTATTCTCATTTTCAACCCTTTGCCCTTTATTTTATTTCTATAAATTCACTGTATATGTCTAGCACATCTCCTGCTTTATTTCGTTTGTACCATGTATAGGTAGCAATTAAAATTATAATTCCTAAAATGAAAGCAGCCCCACGAATTACTATGGCATATTTCCCACCTATTGATTGAAATGCTCCTGATATGGTGATTCCTAAGGAATTATTTATAAAATGCGCAAATATACATAAATATATTGAACCGGTATTTAAATATATTGCTCCAATTATTAATCCCAGCAAAAAAGCATTTATACCCTGGGGAATATTCATATGAACCAAGGCGAAAAACAGGGCTGAAAATATAAGTGCTAATTTGGGGTCTACTTTATTTGCCATACCCTTTAGCAAAATCCCTCTAAAGATAACCTCCTCATATATAGGTGCTATAACAGCAACACTAAGCATCAATATAACAGGTGAGATAGCTAACTCCTCAAAGGCTTGATTTATAAAATCCGGCATAGGAATCATATTAACCAAGTAAATTAAGCTATTATCATAGGCTAAACGAAAACCTATAATAACTAATGCAACACAAATAATTTTACTTCTATTTATGGGATGTTTACTGGACTTTTCGTAGGAAACTTTACTATACCATTTTAGTAAAATCATAATAACAAAATATTTCACTAACACCCCGGCAATAAAGCTAATATATGGTTCTATACTTACATATTGTTTAGTAAACAAACCAAAAACCGCTATCGGTATTTGTCCTAATGATTCCAATAACACAGATAAAATCATCACTGAAAAGGCTTTGATTACAGACATCTGTTTAATATTTATAGTTTCCGTTTCTATATTCCTTAAAAATTTCATAAAATCACACTCTCTTGCTTATTTTATTCTTGAATCCACTTAAGATTTACACTGTTTTAAGTATACTATATATCTATTAAATTGTCGTTATATTACATTGGTGCTGAACTTCACAAAATTTTCAGCTTTAATAATTATATGTAATCTAATTGCAAATAAAAGGAGCATGCTAGGTTTATCTCTAGCATGCTCTTTGTATTTAAATATCAACTATACTTTAATTTTCGTAAAAAATTATTCACCGTCAAACCCTGACATATGTCTACCTTCACCAGTTCCACTATGTCCTATTTTATCAGCTTGAGCCTGAGTTATGACTCCACTATCTACAAGTGCTTTTAATGGATTAATATGAGTAGCCTTGTTTGCCTCCATATATGCAGTGCGTTCTTCCTTAGTCATTGCTTTAATCTTTTCAAAATCTGCTTTGTTTGAAGCTTCTTCTTTAACCATTGCAGCCTTAATTTGATCTGATTGAGCCTGAGTTATAGTACTATCAGTTACAAGTGTTGCTAATTTTGTTTCTAACTGCGGTTGTTTTTTATCATGGTTTTGAAATTGTCCATTAGATTTGCCAGGAGCACCAAATCCTACTTTGTCAGCTTGAGCCTGAGTTATGACTCCACTATCTACAAGTGCTTTTAATGGATTAATATGAGTAGCCTTGTTTGCCTCCATATATGCAGTGCGTTCTTCCTTAGTCATTGCTTTAATCTTTTCAAAATCTGCTTTGTTTGAAGCTTCTTCTTTAACCATTGCAGCCTTAATTTGATCTGATTGAGCCTGAGTTATAGTACTATCAGTTACAAGTGTTGCTAATTTTGTTTCTAAAGCCTCTTGCATTTTTGCTTCCCTTTGAACTTGCTCACTAGATTTTAAAGCGTCTGCCTGTGCTTGTGTCAATAAACTGTTTGTAACCAATTCAGTATAAATATCAGATTTTTCTGTTTTGTTCGTATCTTTATTATTTGTAGTTTTAACTTTACTGCTTTCATATGCTAAAATTTTATCACTTTCTGCCTGTGTAATTATATTTGAACTAACACCTAATTTAAGCGTACTTGCCATATTACCTTTTTGTTGTCTAAACTCATTTTTAAAACTTGCTTTACCACTTTCGCCTTCTGTTTTAGTAGTAGTTGTTCCCGCAAATGCTAAACTAACAGAGGATAAAAGCATTCCTCCTGTTATTAATCCTGTTACTATTTTTGTTTTTAAAGATATACTTTTCATTTTAATCTCTCCTCATTTATAAATATTATTGTTTGTATACTTTATATTTTAACCACTTATCATGTCAACACCATGTCAACATTGTGTGTGTTTCATGTATTTTATGTTAATTATTCTAATTAAGAAATTAATACTTGATATAAAATTGATAATTATCAGATAATTCTAATAAGAAAATAATCTACAAAATATATGATATACTATTTTAAAAGTCAAAATAGCTAAAAGCTTTAAACTAAGAACAAACGGGAGGTATGGCTTTTGATAAAACTTATAAATTTTTCAACCTACAACTGTGATACGGAAAGATTTCATAACAACAGTTCTGAAATAATAAATTTATTGGACAAACATAATATGGACGGCGTAGAGCTTTTAAATTCTTTAATGTGGGATGAGAAAATTCTTCCCAGTAATATAGTTAGAGGTGTACATTTAAAGTACTATCCTACTTGGCTTGATTTCTGGAACAATAAGGAAAGTGAATTATTAAGACAATTTGGAAGTATGAATGAAATAATAAATTATTATGGTGGAACAACTAAAAAATGCATAATAGAGCATTACAGAAAAGAAATACAGCAAGCTGATAAAATCGGCGCGCAATATGTGGTTTTTCATGTGGCCCACGTTCAAGTAGAGCATTCATACACTTATGATTTTACATACACTGATGAGGAAGTCATAGATGCAACAGCAGAATTAATAAATGAAGTTTTCAAAGGTTTAGATACAAACATAAAACTATTATTTGAAAATCTATGGATACCCGGTTTAACCATGCTTAAAAAAGATATGCTATTAAGACTATTAGAATCGGTTCACTACTGTAATACGGGATTTATGCTGGATACTGGTCATTTAATGAATACTAATTTAGATCTTAACAATGAAAAAGAGGGAATACAATACATTTTAGATACAGTGAATAATCTTTACGAATTAAAGAAATTCATAAAAGGTATACATCTTAACTGTTCCTTATCTGGAAAATATGTAAAAGAGCAAATACAATCAAATCTCAAAAATACTTTATCATTTAATGACATGAAAGAAAATGTCTATTCTCATATAATGAAAATAGACATGCATAAGCCCTTTAGTGATATATCAGTGAAAAAACTTATTGATTTAATCAATCCAGAATATGTAATATATGAATTTATAACAAGTTCTTTAGAAGAATTAGAAGCCTATATCACAATTCAAAATAAAGCATTGCAAATATAATATAGTGAAAAAAAGAGTTGTCATAAGACAACTCTTTTTTTGGTCGGGGTGACAGGGATTGAACCTGCGACCTCATGGTCCCAAACCACGCGCGCTCCCAGCTGCGCTACACCCCGAAGACAATTTCAATTATACAAAAAAAGCACATAAATGTCAACTGTTTTTACAAAAATTTCTCATATATTCAAAATAACCAAAAACTCCACCACATTAGATGCGATGGAATTGTTGGTATTTTAAAATTATATATATTTTTCTGTTTCATCATACTCCTTAAGTTCATTAACCAGGTGCTTAATCTCTTGATCCTTATTTTTATCCATTACCAATATAACATCTCCTGCATCTACGATTATAAGATCCTTTATACCAAACCCAATTATCAATCTATCTTTACCGAATACTGAGCAATTTTGGCTTTCTTCCATAAATGTATTACCCAAAACATTATTACCACGTAAATTACTAAGAAATCTTGAAAGTGCTGCAAAGGTACCTATATCATCCCATATAAACTCACACTTTATAACAAAAGCCTTTCTAGTCTTCTGCATTATACCAAAATCTACAGATATTCCATCTATCTCGTTATATTGCTGCTTTATTACTTCACTCTCTTCATCAGACTCTATGGCTTGATATATTACCATTAATCGCTTATACATTTTCGGTAAGTATTTCTCCATCTCACGCAAGAATACATCTGCTCTCCATACAAACATACCACTATTCCAAAGGAAATTTCCTTTTAAGAGCAAATCCTTTGCTACTTCAGTGTTAGGCTTTTCTAAAAAACGTTCTACTTTGAACGTGGGTATATCACCAGGTCCCCTATCTCCCATTTCTATATAACCATAGCCAGTCTCTGGTCTTGTGGGCTGAACCCCTATGGTGACTAACCCTCTTTTTTTATTTGCAATTTCAACTGCTTGAAGCACAGTTTCTTTAAACTCTTTCTCATTTTCTATATAGTGATCAGATGGTAGCACTATCATGGTCGCTTCTTTGTCCTGTTTTAATAATTTTGCAGCAGATAGACCTATGCACGTAGCAGTCTCCTTATTACTAGGCTCAACAATTATATTAGATTTACCGATTTCTGGAAGTTCACTGCAAATTTTTTCAAAATACTCTTCATTGGTAACTACATAAATATTTTCATTGCTAACTAAACATTTTATTCTATCCACAGTGCTTCTTAAAAAGCTCTTATTATTAATAATCTTTAAAAACTGCTTTGGGTTTTGTGCACGGGATAGAGGATACAACCTCGTTCCTTTTCCACCTGCTAGAATTAGTACATATAGCAAAAAATACCACCCCAACTTATTACTCATTTCATTTTATGAAGCCATAGTCCATGTTGTGAGAACAATTTAGAATAAATAATATGCTTCAATTATTTTTGCATGATTTATTTGTTTTTTATCCACTATTTATAATGAAATATTATAAAAAAATATAAGGTGTGTAAGATAAAAATAGATATTTTCCTCTTACACACCTTATATTTATTTTTACTCTAAATCTACTCTCTCTTCATCAAAAGGGATAACAAATTCAAAGCTGTCCGTTGAAATTTTGCCTCCACATTTTTTTAGTAGTTCAAAGGCATCATATTCTTCAAGCTCATATTGCTTTAATACAGAACTTATATCTTTTTTACCATAGCCTGGAAGACGTTTGGAAAATGATGTAAATAACTCTTCTCTGAAGTACTCCACATCTATTCTTGGTAAATTTTGAAATAGAGAAAATCCATATTCTTCAGCCTTCTCAACCCCTAAAACATCATATTTAAAGTAATATTTTTCCTGACGTCTAGATAATTCTCCTACTTTAAAGTATTGCCCTTCGCTATTTCTCCACATCATCCATATTATATTTTTCACTTCTATAGCCATCCCTCTCACCCTCTTATCAAAAAGATTTATACTTTAGTATATTGCTGTCATTGTAACTATTATTACAATTCACTTTTAAAACCGCATAATTTATCAGTAAGTCTATCCATAACTGCCTTTGGATTTCTGTAGAATTCACTAGCACGTATTTTATAAAATTCCCATCCCATCCTTTCAAGACACATCTGCATTTCATAGTTTTTTCGCCAATTATAATCTTCCTCTTGATACATTCCAATACATTGCACTGCTATTTTTTTGTAATTACCCCCCTGAATTTCCAAGGTCAAATCCGTTTCTACAACAAAATCTATAATGTATTTACCCACTTTAACTTTTGGTGCAATCTTATACCCAATGTCTTTTATACTTCTTGCTATATGCTTCTCAAACTCATCTAGCAATAAATATTCAGAGGACGTAATCTCTTGTTTGATTTGATTTTCTTCTTTTGGCTCATTCTGCTCAAGGCAATATTTTAATAGGGCATATCTAACACAATTAGTATTAAGGTTCTCTAAATCCACTGAATGAAATAGCCACATTTGATTTCTTGCCCGACTGGCAGCTACGTTAAATCTTCTTGTATCTGACCCTTTAGTTAATGCTGCAAATTTAGCATTATTTGCAATAACCATAGATAGGAACATCACATCTCTCTCATCCCCTTGGAAGGAATAAGCATCACCACAGATAAGTCTTCTTTGCAACATTTCTTCCATGCCAAGTCTCGCAACTAACTCATCTTGTATTAATTCAGCCTCCGCGTCACCTAGAAGAGATATAACCCCCATAGTCATTCCATTATACCGCACGTCACTACAGCATTCTAATATCTTCCCTATAATGGCCTCTGCTTCTGGTATATTTAGAGATTTAGACCCATCCCTATATCCATCTATAACTTTAGAGGTTACTATAAATGGACCAACTTTTTCTTTATCCTCTATTCTTCTTAAAGGTATTATTTCATTGGAATAGCACAATTCATTACTAAAGCCGATTATCTCTGGAACACATCTAAAGTGCTCTTTTAATAACAACCTATTTGGAAATACTCTAAGAGCAGTATTGTACAAACTAGTTTTTAAATCAAACCACTGGGCATGTGGAATACCTTCTAAATATGTGTTTATTAAAGTCTCTACCACCGCCTGCTCCTTGCCAATAGCTTCAGGGCTTATTTGCTTTTCATCCCCTACAATAATTGCCTTTTTAGCTCTCATTAGCACTGTTATAGCGGATATATCACTTTGACTACTTTCATCCACAATTACCACATCGAACAAATTATCTGTAAGCTTTAGATTTTCCATAACTCTATTTATTGGCATAATCCACACGGGAATTACATCTTTACAATTTTCCATTTCCATTTGCGCGATTTTTCTATACTTTACTGCTTGGGTACCTGTTCCTTTTCCTATCCTTTTTATGGCTTCCATCCAAGTAAATAAACTTCTTTTCTGAGCCTCTGTAGTTCGCTCTATCTGATTAAACCAACTCTTTTTAGAAACAAGTTCTCCTATAATATGCTTTTCTTTAATTTTTTCACGTGCTATATTTTTTTCTAGCTGCTCTACAGGCTCTTTGTCTAATTCACACAGTAAATCATTCCATTTTCTCCACTTCCATGCTTTTTCCCAATCTTTGCACTGTATGTTTGTTATGTTCTTAAGTAGAAGCGGACAAAATTCTTCTAATTTATTGCTTAGTTCTTTTAATTCTAACACCTGAGGAGCTACTATCATTACCTCGTCTATTTCTAAATAAACAGCTTGCACTCCATCAATGCTCTTATTATCTATAGCCTTTTGTAATTTTTCTAAAAGGCCTATATTATTTAAGCTTTTCTTTATTTCTTCCATTTCAAAGCACAGTTTATTATATCTATTGATGTACTTTAAACTTCTAAGTCCCTTTTTAAGATAAATATATGTTTCTTTTTCATACCAAGATAGCTTATCCTTAAAATTTTTAACCGCCATGTTTTTATCCGATAAAAAGTTAATTATGTTATTTCTAAAGTCTTTGTCAAAATCCATAATGGTTTGAATACTTACAATATCCTGTACCATTTCAGGTAAATAGTTTAAGTCTGAATCACCTATAAGCACCCTACCATAATCTTTCACTGAATTGTTCCAAAAATTTTTAAGCTCTCTCTCTAATAGCTTCAGTTTTATATATAAATCAACCACCACTACTTGATCACCACTATTTACAAGCTCATAATCCACTTTAAAGCCTTCAAATATATACTTAAGACTTCCATGAAGCAACTTGAATATACCCCCAAGTTTTCCCTTTTCTCTAATTGCTTTTGCTATAACATCAAAGTCCTTTTTTAGTATATTTATATCAGTTTCCTTTGGTATTTCTAATTTGTGATTGTTTAATTCTTGCCTTATTTTTTTTATGTTTTTTATATATTCGCTGCATTTTTCTACCAATTGTTTCCAAAATTTTTGTGATTCGTTATTAGAGTAATAATGAGCCATAACACTACTAAGCCAGTTATTTTCAAACCCCTCTAACCTTTCTATGGCATCATCTACAAGTTTTATAAGCCTTCTATTTCCATAGTCTATAGTAATTACATTATTCCAGCCTTTAATATTATCCTCATGAATATGGTAGTCCTGTTCTAATTTAAATAATTCTGAAATTTTATCACATAAATCACTTTCTTTAGGAAGTATTTCTATGTAGTTTTTCAAGTTATTTACTTCATGAATTTGATTCCTATTAATTATACTAGCCAATTTAACTAGTTTTTTAAATTCTTCATTTCCCATTGGCCTTTCCACATTAAAATGAAGCTTATCTGCTAGCCAAGAATTATCATCTTCATTATCTTTAACCCACTTGGCCATATGCATTAATGCATATTTTTCTCCCTCATATTCTATCTTCTCATTTTCTCTATCTTCAATGGCTTTTAACTCTTCATATGAATTTTTCTGAGACTCACGGCAATTAGCAAGTTTATATTTTAAGAGTTTTATTTCTTTACGTAATTCTTTAGTATCCAAGGATAAGTTTTCCGTTATTTTTCTAACAGACTCGTCCAACTCTTCTAAAGATTTAGTGTCATTTCCTAATATTGAGATGCACAATGCTCTAACGCTTTCTGGAATCTTATTAGATAAAACCCTTAAGGCTTTATCTGTTTGGCTTGTAACTAATACCCTTTTACCATGAGCCAATAGATGACATATTAAATTAGCTATAGAATGACTTTTTCCCGTACCCGGTGCTCCTTGCACAACAACGCCATAATTCTCAGCTAGTCTTCTAGTTATTTCCATTTGCTCTCCATTTGCAGGCAATGGAAATAATACGTCCTCCCCTACTTCCCTCCACTCATTAAGCATCTCAGTATCTTGTACTACTTCACTCTCTGATACCAAGGCCTCTATGGTTTTAGGAATAGAAATTCCCGCTCTTATTTGCGAGAGTACATCATTTAGTTCCATATTCCAGAGTCTTGTGTCTACCTTCCGTAGTATTATGCAAGGTGCATTGTAAAATTGTATATTAGATTGAATTAGTATATCGGCTTCACCACTTAGCTCATCAATATAAACGCCTTCTTCCCTGGCCTTTAAAAGCGAAGCTACATCTTCAAAAATCTCCCAGGCCATTTCCACATTTCTTACATCTAGTGCCATGTCTTTTGCTTTATTACGAAGTTCTACTAGACTATTTAAGTTCACCTCTAAATATTCATTTAAAAACTCAAGTTCCACATTGGTTTGATTATTGTATGGCTTTAGAATAAATGTTTTCATTATAGAATCAAATTTTATTTCCATCTTAGTTGTAAAAATAGGATGAACTATTTTTTTTCCTTCCTTTTCCCAAGTTAAAAGTCCATTTGACCAAATGATCTCTAAATCTTCACTGTTTTTTTCTAATTGCAAATAGGTTTTTTGAAACTGCTTATATAGTTTTTCAGCTCTAGAATCTATGGTTAACCAGCAATCTTTATTTTCATCAAAATTAAAAGTACACCCGGGAATATTTTGAATTTCCTTTTGCCAATATACGCTATCATACTCATTAATATTTCTTATAGTTTTCTCATTCATATTTTTAATGCTTAGTAAATATGAAAATACTTTTTCTACCTTACTATTAATATTCAAAGTTTTGCTACCTCCAACCTCTTAATAAAATCATTTTTTTGTAAAAGTCACATTGAACTAATGTAAAAAGTCTTATTAAAACACAATCTGTTTTAACAAGACTTATAATTATTTACAGGAGTCTCTCTCCACTATTTTATAAGGTAATACAAAATGTTTTTCATCAACTACTAAATTATTTATGGATTTTATTAGCATTCTCGTGCTTACAGAGCCCATATCATACATTGGTTGAGAAACTGTTGTAAGTTTAGGATAGAATATTGAAGCTGAATAGATATCATCAAAACCCATAACATCAACCGCCTCTGGAACTTTAATGCCTCTATCTCTTAATGCATTTATTACTCCCATAGCAATTTCATCACTAGCACAGAATACTGCATCAATGTCCATTCCCTTGTCTAATATAGTATTAATTCCCGCATACCCGTCTCTAGCCTTAACTCCACCAAAATAAACTAGATCTTTATCCAAGTTTATTTCCATTTCCACAAGGCCCTTTTCATAGCCTTCATACCTTTTAGCTAATGCATTAACTTTTTCTATAGTGGTGCCTACATATGCAATTTTTTTATTGCCCTTGTTTATCAAATATTTTACTGCATCTGATGCTGCCATTACATTATCAATAGAAACGCTAGGAAATATTCCATCAGCATCTGTAGTCTCTACAAGCACCGTTGGCATCTCAAGTTCTTTTATTAAACTTATAATATTTTCTCCTATGGAATTACTCATGTATATAACTCCATCTATCATTTTCTCTTTCAGTATCCTTAGTGCTTCCATTTCTTTATCTAAATCTAAATCTGCATTACAAAGCATAATATTGTAATTATAAATATTAGCTACGTCTTCACATCCTCTAACTATTTCCGGATAAAATTGGTTTGATATATCCGGTATAATTATTCCTATTGTACTAGATTTTTGTGTTTTTAAGCTTCTAGCAACTATATTAGGTCTATATGATAATTTTTTTATAGCATCTTTTACCTTTTTCTTCGTATCCTCATTTACCACATCTATATCATTTAAAACCCTAGATACTGTGGCAATAGAAACTCCCGCTTCTCTTGCAACATCTTTTATTGAAGCAGCCATATTTTTCAACTCCTATTTTTTTTCGTATCCTAATAAAGTAATCATTATACCATTATACTTATAAAATCTTCTTATTTCAAGCTAAAATACGAACTTTAAGCTATTATTTTAGTTATATTGTTTCCCATTTAAATAAATTTTACAATTATATCTGAACTTTAGGGTTATAAAAGAAAGTATGCGGCAAATACCGCATACTTCCAAAATTATTAATTATACTTTTTCTACAGCAAGTTCTAAATCTTCACCATTTATCTTAACTGCGATGTATTCTCTTTTGGCATTGTATACAACTTCTACCGATAGTGTATCCCGTTTGATTTGCTCCTCAAATTTTGAGATTATATTTTCAAGCATTTCATTTCCAGAAACAAAGAGTTTAATCTTATCAGCTACTTCAAAGCCAGTTTCTTTTCTCATGTTTTGAATCCTACTTAAGATCTCACGTACATTTCCTTCTTCTTTAAGTTCCTCAGTAATATTAGTATCTAAAACTACTCCCATTTCACCTTCTCCAGCAAATGCATAGCCCTCAAGTCCTTGCATTGTAACTAGTAATCTTTCACTGTTTAATTCTATTTGCGTTCCATTTACATCTATAGTAACTACTCCACCATTATTTATTGTTTGAGCAAGCTCCATTTGGTCCATAGCGGCTATAGCTTTCTTGATGCCAGGTATAAATTTACCATAGGGTTTACCAAGCACTGGGAGATTCGGTTTTATTTCAAATTTAACATATTTAGACAGATCCGCGCCTAGCTCTACTTCCTTAATGTTAAGTTCTTCTTTTACTATATCACCATAATATTCAGGAAGAGATCCAAGGCTAACTCTCATTTTAGCAAGCGGCTGTCTATTTTTTATATTCGCAGCATTTCTAGCACTTCTCCCTAATCTAACAGTTTTATACGCCTTATCCATTTCTTCTTCTAAAAGACTATCCACAAGGTCTTCTCTATATTCAGGCCAAGCACATAAATGGACACTTTCTGGAGCGTTTTTGTCAAAAGGCACCACTAGATTTTGATATAATTCTTCTGTTACAAATGGTATAAAAGGAGCTGCTATTTTAGCAAAAGTTGTGATAACTCTATATAATGTCATATACGCACCTATCTTATCATCTGTAAGTGACTCTACCCAGTACCTTGATCTATTACGCCTTACATACCAATTAGAAAGTTCATCAACAAAGGCTTCAAGTTCAATAGCCCCTTGAGTTATTCTGTAGTTTGTTAAATGTTCATCTGTACTCTTAACTAATGAGTTTAACTTTGACATCATCCATTTGTCCATAATATTTTCTGATTCAAAATTCTCATATTTAGTTGGGTCGAAATTATCCAAATCAGCATATAAAATATAGAAAGAATAAACATTCCAGAGGGTTCCTATAAACTTTCTTTGTGCATCAATAACTGCATCTTCATAAAATCTTGAAGGAAGCCATGGAGCACTAGCAGTATAGAAATACCAACGCAATGCATCTGCTCCTTGATTATCTAGCACTGTAAATGGACTTAATACATTTCCTGTATGCTTAGACATCTTAAGCCCATCTTTATCTAAGACGTGACCAAGTACTATACAGTTTTCAAATGGGTTTGTATCAAATACAGTAGTTGATATTGCAAGAAGTGTATAGAACCATCCTCTAGTTTGATCTACTGCCTCTGAAATAAATTGAGCTGGAAAGTTTTCTTCAAATATTTCTTTGTTTTCAAATGGATAGTGATGTTGTGCAAATGGCATTGATCCTGAGTCAAACCAAGCATCAATAACTTCTTCTACCCTAGTCATAGATTTACTACATTTCGGGCATTTTAAATGTACCTTATCTATAAATGGTTTATGAAGCTCTATTCCTTCCGGCACATCAATTCCCTTTTCATTAAGTTCTTCTATGCTTCCTATCATTTCACGATGGCCACAGCTGCATTCCCAAATTGGAAGTGGAGTTCCCCAATATCTAGTTCTACTTATACTCCAATCTATAACTCCTTCAAGAAATTTTCCCATTCTTCCTGTTCTTACGTTATCTGGCATCCAATTTATCTTATTATTATTTTCTATAAGTTTATCTCTAACTGAAGACATTCTTACAAACCAACTATCTCTTGGGTAATATAAAAGCGGTGTATCGCATCTCCAGCAATGTGGATATGAATGCGTGAATTTTTCTGCTTTGTATAACACATTATTTTCTTTTAGATATTCTACTATCTTAGCATCAGCATCTTTAACAAAAATACCCTTCCATGGAGTAACGCATTCTTCAAACTTACCTTCTACATCAACTAAATTAATAAGCGGCAAATTGTTTTGTTTTCCTAGCATGTTATCGTCCTCACCATAAGCAGGGGCAATATGAACTATACCTGTACCATCAGACAGAGTTACAAAGTCTCCATGAACTATGTAGAAAGCTTTCTCAATAGGCGTTTCGAATTTAAACATTTGCTCGTATTCAAGGCCGAGTAGTGCTTCTCCTTTAAATTCACGTACTACTTCATAATCTCCCTCAAGTTTTCCAAGGAGTTCTTTTGAAAGTATTAAATTTTCATTTTCCTGAACTACTTCAACATAATCATATTTTTTGTTCACAGCAAGTGCAACGTTACTTGGAAGAGTCCAAGGGGTTGTAGTCCAAACAAGTATAGACTTTTCCTCCCCTTTAACTTTGAATTTCACATAAACTGACGTTTCTTTTACATCCTTATATCCTTGAGCTACTTCATGAGAAGATAGAGACGTTCCACATCTTGGACAATAAGGCATTATTTTATGACCTTTGTATACTAAGTCCTTTTCCCACATTTGCTTTAATGCCCACCAAACTGATTCGATATAATCGTTATGGTAAGTTACATAAGGAGTCTCCATATCTACCCAGTATCCAACTCTCTGGGACATTTCTTCCCACATGCTAACATAGCTGAACACACTATTTTTACATTCTGTTACAAATTTTTCCACTCCATATGCTTCTATTCCAGGTTTACCATCAATTCCAAGTCTTTTTTCTACTTCAAGTTCTACTGGAAGACCATGGGTATCCCAACCTGCTTTTCTAGGAACTTTGTAACCTTTCATTACCTTATATCTTGGAATTATATCCTTCATAACCCTTGTTAAAACGTGTCCTATATGTGGCTTACCATTGGCTGTTGGTGGACCATCATAAAAAGTGAAAGATTCTCCTCCTTCATTTAAATCAAAATTCTTTTGAATAACGTCCTTTTCTTTCCAAAGCTTCAATATATCATTCTCTATATCCATAAAACTTTTTGAAGCATCATTTTTCTTGTACATAATAAAACTCCTTTCCCTATTTTATTTTTTTTAAAAACACTTAGGTGCCATTAAATTTATAGAATAACTAAGTAATCGTCTTCAATACTAGAGATTTTTCAATATAAAAAAACTTCCCCCTAAATAGGACGAAGTTAAATTCGTTATGCCACCTATACCATAAAATAAACTAAAGTACAATCATACTTTATCCTTTAACGCAGAAATACGGAGAAGCTTACTAAATTTTCAGCCCTCAGCTCCTAGGTGATCTTCTCTAAACCTTCACTATGGGTTCACACCATGCCCCACTCTCTGCAAGTTACCTGCTTAAATACTTTTCCTAATCAAAGCTTTTTTTACTCATAATAATTCAAATGTAATATAAATCAATATGAACTTCTTTCAATTATATAATAATGAAAATTCGTTGTCAATTTTCTTTTTAATTCTTCTTATTTTTCCCATATTAAATAACTATATACCCATATGGTAAATTTCATTTTTACGAACATTAATGGTATTTTTTTCGTAATAGTACGTCAAAACTATTGTTTTGGACCTGTAATTTCAATTTTTTTCAAAAAATATGCATATTTTCATAGGTATATGTGATATAATACTAGATAAAAATGAAATTTATCTAGATTGAAAACAAAGAAAACCATAGAATACGTTTACACAAATGATTGTTATTTTCACTGGACTTGCATATTTTCATGAATATTTTATAGTTTTTTATAATTTTTGATGTTTTCTATTGACATACTTTCATTGTTATAATAAAATCATTCTATTTACTTGTACTTTTTTTAAAAATCTCTTGTCTTATATAAATGAGAGTATAATTTTAATGGAAATATGATTCCGTTTGTGGAGATACTAAGGGAGTCGCTATGATGGTTTTTAAATACAACTACATATATTTTGAAGGAGGAAGATTATTTTGAAAAAATTAATTTATGTAATTCCTAAAGAAAAACATTCCGAGAAAGATATTAAAGAAATTCTACTTGCCCACTCTGAGGTGAAATTTGTGTCCCTAGTTGGTATTGACCTATCTGGAAATGACACTGATGAGAGAGTCCCAATAAAAATATTTTTAAATGATATCAGCGGTTTCTTTAAGGGCGCCATTCAAACTGATGGTTCATCTGTAGTATTACCTGGCATCGCCACCCTAAATAACGCTAAAACAGATATGCTAGCAGATGCTGACTGCAATTGGTTCATCGACTACAATTATGAAAACATTGACCCTGAAACAGAATTACCTATAGGAACCTTAAAAATCCCATGTTTATTATTACACAATAGTATCCCTGTAGATTCAAGATCTATCCTGAAAAGGTCTGTGGAATCCTTCAAGAAAACTCTTCTTAATTTATTTAAAGAATACCCAGCCTCTTTAACTTCTTTTAATTTCACCTATGAAGATATTGATGAAATCCTACTTACTTCCGCTACCGAGTTAGAATTTTGGGTAAAAACACCTAATGATAAGGCTGATGTAGAGGAACTATCTACTTCCCAAGTATTAAAAGAACAATATTGGAGTAAAACTAAAGGAAATGTTAGAACTGCACTAGAACAAACTCTAAGTTTAATGGAAGAGTATGGTTTTGAACCTGAAATGGGCCATAAGGAAGTTGGTGGTGTAACAGCTCAAATAGGTGAAGCTGGTTCTCTAACTCATATTATGGAACAACTTGAAATAGATTGGAAGTTCGCCGATGCCCTTCAATCCGCAGATAACGAGCTCTTTGTGAGAAATTTAGTAAGAGAAACCTTCAGGCGCAATGGTTTAGTTGCTACATTTCTAGCAAAACCTGTGCAAGATGTAGCTGGAAGTGGTGAACATACTCATATTGGAGTAACTGTAAAACTAAAAAATGGTAAGAGGATTAACTTATTTACTTCAACCAAAAAGCATTTCTTAAGCACTATAGGTTACGCCTCTGCAATGGGTATCCTTAAAAATTACGAAGTAATAAATCCATTTATCGCTCCAACAAATGATTCTTTAAGAAGATTAAAACCTGGTTTTGAAGCTCCTGTTTGTATAGTAACCTCTCTTGGTCACAGTGTAGACATTCCTTCAAGAAATAGATCTATACTTCTAGCTCTAATAAGAGATCTTGATAATCCACTTGCTACAAGATTTGAACTTAGAGCTCCAAATCCACACACTAACACCTATTTAGCTTTAGCTACCTTATATACTACAATGCTAGATGGAATTGTATACGCCATAAAAAATAATAAATGTGAAGATGACCTTTTGAAAGAATTATCTAAGGCACCAGGGGACGACAGTGACTATTTAGAAAAGCATAGAGCTTACAGAAGCGAAGAAGATGTATTTGAGTTTTTCACAGATGAGGAGCGTGCGGAATATTTCGGCAAAGCACCTAGAACTATTTATGAAAATCTCCGTGCATTAGAGGAATATCCCGAAAAACTTGAAGTTCTTACTTCTAACGGTGTATTTACTACTAGTATCATAAATAGCTTTAAAATGGCAATAACCACTAGATGGATTACAGAAATAAATAATAGGTTATTAAATAATTATGCAACAGAAATTCGATATTCTAAAATGATTCACACTCCTGAAAAGGCTTTAGACTTAGATTTAGCAAATTGGCAAAAAATTAATGACTTAAGATATTTTCTTATGAAGGACACTTATTCTAAAACTAGCCTCTTTACTAAAATAAGAGAAGCTTCAAAAGTTGAAAATTACGAGTTACTTTCCCAGTTACAAATACAATTAGATTCACAAATGGAAGAACTTAGACTTTGTTATAGCAACTATAAAAAGAATTTGTTAGATATTTAAACTATATTGCAACTCATGAGAAAATCACCTAAATAGTAACGATACTATTTAGGTGATTTTTTATTATGTCAATTTAGTAATATATGTTAATATACTATATTAGTTATACCTAAACTCTTAAGAATACCCGTGGAAATCGCCTTAGCTAATTTATCTTGGTAATCCTCCGTAATTAATAATGCTTCTTCCGTTAGATTTGACACAAATGAGGTTTCTACCAATATAGCAGTAGCATCTGTACAATTTAAAACATAAAAGCCTGCCGTTTTAATCCCCCTATCCAATCTTCCGGTTCCTTTGATTAATTCTGTCTGTACAGCTTGGGCTATTTTTTTCCCGGCTACACTACCACTAGAATAATAAGTCTCAATCCCACTAGCAGTTGGAGTGGCGGCATTAGCATGTATACTTACAAAAAAATCTGGTTTAGCGTTATTTGACACATCACATTTTTCTTGAAGACTTTGAGTTTTATCAATTTCTCTTGTATATATTGTTTGAACACCATTCTTGACTAATATATTCCCTATTTTTAAAGAAATCTGTAATACTATAGCCTTTTCCTGTGTTCCCTTTGCCCCTATTGCACCTGGATCAAATCCTCCATGCCCCGGGTCTAGTACTACTTTGTATGTATTTTCTAAAACATTAATCGTGAGTTTAACTTTCTCATCATAATTTTGTATAACCCCCTCATAGGTATAAGTACCTAACTCATTTACAAAAGTTGAATTTTCAAGCCATTGTACTGGAGCAGCTTTCGTTAAGTTATTGCTTAAAGTAACTTGTACAGTTTTAGGAAAGGTATATACGTCTCTTTGTTGTAAATTTACAATTATGTCCTCCACTGAAGATACTGGAAATAATAAATCATAATTAGTATCTGTATTAGCAAAGCCCGCATAATTCATTAGCCCATTTGCCATAGCCTTTGCAGCATTATTTTGAAACTTATCACTGCTAAGTAAATCTCCTTCGGCCACATTACTTAGAAATCCCAATTCCATCATTACTGTTGGACAGCTTGTCTTTTTTAATATTTCATACGTTCCTTCTTTTATCCACCTATCTTTAGCATCTGTTGCTTTTACAAGTTCACACTGCATTGAATTTGCAAGCAACTTATTATTGCTATTACCCGATAAGTAATACGTTTCAATACCACTAGCGTCTATGTTTGTAGAATTATTAGTGTTTATGCTTAAAAACACATTAGCCTTTGCATTCATTGCTATTGCAGCTTTTGCATCGTCCTCATTACTTTCACTCCAAGATACTGAATCAGTGTTTCTAGTATATACTACCTTAAAGCCTCTTGCTGTTAGTATATTACCTAGTTTCAAGGCTGTATTTAAATTTATATCCTTAGCCTTAGCACCATTTATACCAGTGATTTGTTTATAAAACTGACCAGGGTCTATACATACTGTGAACTCACTTGGTTTTGTAGGGATACTGGATTTTATAGCTTCAGTTTTAAAACTCATTCTAACTTCCTTAGGAAGTGGTTTACCGTCTGTTGACTTAACATTTTTCACCACTATCAAGGTATATGTCTTATTTGATTCATAATTCTTAACCGGACTTACGGTTACCTTTTTTTTATCATCAGATAAAGTAACATTTATGTCTATGTAACTATTATTTTCTGAAACTACCTTAATATTTTCAGTGGTAACAGTATCACTATTTAACTGTTTATTAAAACTCACTGCCCAAGGCTTGGCAACCTTCACATCGTTTTTAGTTCCCATATCTACATATGTGGTAGCCTTAACTACTATTTGCATAGGTATTAGTAGTGCAAATGATAAAATCATTATTATAAATGCTTTAAAGATTTTTTTCATATAACCCCTCCTAACTCTTAATATTTAATTGTTTATATCATTATTTAGGTAATTATAAGACTGATTGTAAATTTTGGTACTAATCTTGAGATAATTATACTACAATTTTATTCCCTTCTCTATAGTAAAAAGACATTTTTTAATATTTTTCAATATTTTATTTAAAAATATGTTCACTTTTAAAATAGTATATTACTCAAAGATTTGTGTCATAATTAAATAATACACCACCCCCTAAAATAATCTCTCCCCATACAATACGTACAGTTTTAACTATTTGTCTAAAAAATTTAAAAATAATTTTTAAAAAAGGAGAATTTACATGGAAATTACTTGGCTAGGTCATTCATGCTTTCTTTTACAAGATTCAAAAGGTAAAAAGCTTTTAACGGACCCCTTTGATGCTACCATAGGGTATGAAATTTATAACGGCAGTCCGGACTTGGTAACCATAAGTCATAAGCATTTTGATCATAATTATACTAAAGCGTTAAATGGTAATTACAAAATCATAGATAAAATTGGGACGTTTTATATATGTGATATACCTATAAAAGGTACTCCTTCTTATCACGACAAAGACAAAGGCGCAAAGCGTGGTGATAATATAATATTCACTTTTAAAATGGATGGCTACACTATGTGTCATTTAGGAGATTTAGGCCATAGTCTATCAAATGATGATATAGATGCTATTGGAAATGTAGACATATTGTTTATCCCTGTAGGTGGTAATTATACCTTGGACGGCAAGGAAGCTGCGGAAGTTGCTAAGAAAATAAATCCAAAAATAGTTATCCCTATGCACTATAAAACTCCACTAGTGTCCTTCCCCTTAGATGGCATAGAAACATTTCTTATGAATATGAAAAATGCCGTAAAAGTGGCTAGTAATAAATTATCACTTACTGATGAACTAAGTAAGTCCATGTCTGTTGTAATATTAAATTATATTTAAAAAGAAAGTCATATATTGCTAGAAATGCTAATTCACTTCACTTAGCATTTTACGCAACATATGACTTTTTAGCATGTTTATTTATTCCATAATATAATTTCATTTTCTAAAATACTTTTCCTAGTATCAATGATTCTCTGATTTGAGGAGCCAGTATACTTACTTGCATCTAACTTTAACCCTTCGTCAAATTTACCATCAATAAGTACGTCGATATCTCTTAGAAGGTTTATTTTACAACTATCCCCGCTATGCATTATCTCTTCAAAGGTATATCCACTATAACACCAAATATTTAATCCTAGCTCTCTTATTCCCTCCGACAGTTTTGATAAACCTAACGGACTGTCGAAGGGTTCTCCTCCAGAAAGGGTAACACCTTTTATTATAGGAGTATTCTTCTTAATCTTTTGCAATATATCTCCTACTGAAACAGAGTCACCATAACTAAAATCTTGCATATCCTTATTATGGCAATTTTTGCAATTATGCTTGCATCCTGCTACAAATACTACGGACCTCATTCCATCTCCATTGACTAATGAATTATCTAAAAATCCACCTATTTGAAGCTTCACTAAAGTACACACCACCTTTTAATAAGTAGCTATATGATTACCAGTATGAGCTATTCTATCCGCTCTCTCTGCTGTTTTCCCACTACCAAATCTCTCATCCAAACTTAAGTACCCCGTCACCCTTGAAATTCCTTGTATATTGTGGCTCCCACATTTACTACACTTTTGAACTCCACTTTGTAGATAGGTTCCACAGTCCTTACAATATCTTATATGAAAATTTATACCTAAATAACTAATGTTTGTTTTCGTATATGCATAATCTAATATATCCATTATAATTTCTCCAGTGGGATAATCATCAAGTTCTATATAACTAATATGCCCACCATTACATAATTTATGGTAAGGAGCTTCGATATCTATTTTTTCTGTAATGGATATTGGGTATCCTACAGGAATATGATAACTATTTGTATAGTATTCCTTATCTGTAACCCCTGGTATTTCACCAAATACAGCCTTATCTTGAAGTATAAATCTACCGCTTAATCCTTCAGCTGGTGTTGCATAAGTACTCCAATTAAGCTTATCTTTCTCTATTAGCTTGTCAGTATACTTTCTTATGTAGCCTATTATTTCTATGCCTAATTTTCTAGAGTTCTCATTTTCACCATGATGCTTCCCAGTTATTGCAGCTACGGTTTCCGCAAGGCCTATAAAACCAATAGCCCATGAGCCATTCTTTAAAATAGGTTCTATTGAATCGTTATCCCCTAGTCCTTCACTACCAAGCATTAGACCCTGCCCTGCTACGAACGGTAAGTCTTTTACCCTTAATTTTTTAAGCACATCATACCTATTCATAAGTGCTTCCCTACAAAGTTCTAACTTAACTCTTAGTAATTTATAAAATTTCTCTACATCTCCCTTGGCTAATATGCCAAGCCTAGGAAGATTTATAGTTACAGGTGCAATATTACCTCTACCTTTTGTCCCCGCCTCTCCATTTACATTAGAGCATATATAAGTACGGCATCCCATGGTAGCTGGTGTAACACCCTGATCATAGTAGAATTTATTAAAATCAGCATCTAAATTCATAAATGTAGGATTCATTCTCTTGCTAGCAACCCGACAAGCAAGCTCATATAGGTAATAATATGGATCAGTCTTTTCTCTATTAACCCCTTTTTTAACCCTAAAGATTATATTTGGAAATACTGGTTGTTCTCCTTTTCCAAGGCCTTTTTCATATTCTGTTAAAAATATTTCACATACTAGTGCTGCATCTTTAGATTCTGGTATTCCAATATTCATTGAACTAAAAGGCACTTGTGATCCTGCTCTACTATGCATTGTATTTAAGTTATACACTATGCCCTGCATAGATTGCTCTATAGCTCTTCTTAATTTACGCTCTGCAAACTCATCAATCTTATTTTCATCTACGCCAAGTCCCCTAATTTCTCGCTTAATTTCTTCCCTAGTATATTCTATGAATGATGCCATATCATTATCAAAATCCGGATGAGATTGACCTCCAAACATATCATTCTGCGTTGATTGAAGTAATATGCATGAAAGTTCTGCTGCGGACTCTATCCTTTTTGCTTTTCGTATATATCCATAGCCAGTATTAAAACCTCGCTCTAAAACTTCTTTTGTTGGTATATGCAAACAATTTACAGTTAAATTGTAACTATCTAAATCATGGTAATATACGTCGCCATTTTCATGGGCTTTTGCTAAATGCTTAGGCATCATAGATAAATTATGCCATTTATTAGATTCACTAGCAATTCTAAGTAATTTAGAACTAAAATTATTACCTACATTGGCATTATCCCTATCTGTCTCTACCCCTATTTTTTCTATAGCTTTCATAAGGTCTGATTTAATTTCTCTTATTTTGTTGCGTTCGCGCCTATAATTAGAAAAAGCTACTCCGATAGGCTTATGACCATTTTTTAAAAGTTTATCTTCAACAATGTTCTGAATTTCCTCCACAGTAAGTTGCTTCTTGTCCAAATCCTCAATTTTTTCTAGCACCTTTTGAGTTAGCTCTATAATTTCACTTTCTTTTAAATTGAAAGCTATCTCATCCGCCGCTCCTCTTATGGCATTTGTAATTTTTATCGAATCAAATTGAACCTCTCGTCCATCTCTTTTGACTACATGTAGCATAAATAGACCTCCCTAAACACAATATATTGTACTTTGATTATTATACTCTAGTAAAAATTTTATATCAATTTCATAATTAACTTCTATCATATAATACCACCCTTTAAGTTTTGTTATCTCGATATTCTTGGGTTTCTTATCCATATTACACTCTTGACATTATATCTTAACATCTGAACTTAGTTTTATTAATATCCCCAGGTTTAAAATTTTAAAAATAAAACAGTATAAAAAAAGCATTAAAAGCCAAACTATATTCAGAACATAAAGTAACCACTATTAAACCTATTATGAATAGCTTTTTAAAATAACTGAAGTATGTGAGTTTTGGATTACGCTATACAACTTTAGTAAATATAAGTTTTATAGTAATTTTAAGTAAATATTTAAATAAATACAGGATTATTTATTTTATTTCAAAAAAACTATTTAAAAATCTACTAAAGTGTAGTATCATAATAGCTATGTTACAAATGTTTTATGTTACAAATGTTACAAATTTTTTTATTCAGGAGGAAAGTTATATGAAAACAGGTACAGTTAAATGGTTTAATTCAGAAAAAGGGTTTGGATTCTTATCCGTAGAAGGAGAAGAGGACGTATTCGTACATTTTTCAGCTATTCAAGGAGACGGATATAAATCTTTAGAAGAAGGACAACAGGTTCAATTCGAGATAACTACTGGCGCTAGAGGCCCACAAGCTTCAAACGTTACTAGATTATAATTCTAAATCTAAAGTAATCTATAATATACATCAATTATAGATAAACCACCTATCACTTTGTGATAGGTGGTTTTTAGTTTATTCAGCTTATGGATTATGTACTTAAGGTTTCTTATATACCATGTTTTAATCATTGTATAAAATATTCCCGTGAATATAATAGTAATCTTTGCTAAAACTATATAAGAGCTATTGTCTACAATGAAAGGATGTTTTTATAATGTTTGGTAAAATAATAGATATGGACAACACAGATGCTTTTATTAATTTAGTAGATGGAACTACAATGGATGTAAGTATTTCTCGCTTACCTAAAAACTCAAAAGTAGGAGACAATGTTGATTTAAACCTTGGAAGCACTACTAATATGAGAAACGATAAAATGGAAAGTTTTTTCTAATACCATTTCAAAATAAAAAGCTGTATTTTAAAACAAATGCAGCTTTTTATTATTTACCTATATTTAGAATTTATCAGGTTTTTTGTCTTCATAAATTTCAATGTTCCATATTCCTTTATCATATTTCGCTATTACGTAATATATTTTTTCTTTATCACTAAGAGAATTCTTAACTGTAATAGAGGACTTGTATATGGTTGATTTATACCCTTCGGTTTTAACCTTTAGTAGCATATCATAATCCGTTGCTTCACCTTCTATTAATACAGCATTATAATCATTTAGCGATTTACTCTTAAAGGATTCTAAATCAGTTGATAGTACAAATTTAGCTACTGTACTATCTTCACTTATATCAATGCCTATTTTTTTGCCTTTATCATCAACTTTAACATTATTCTTTATGTGCTTATCTAGCACCTTTGAAATTGAATCATAATATACGGTTTTAAAATCTATTGGTTTTCTAATATTCCAAAAATTTTGTATTATATCATTGTCAATTCTTTTAGACACAATGTAACTCTTATCCCCACTGTACAAGTTAGCTCCATCTTTTTCATCTAACCCCGCTATATAGTTAAATTTGTAAACTTTATTTACACCCTCATACATTTCAAATATGTAATCAGAGTCTAGTGTTGACTTTTCACTAACTTCCTTAGAAGTTGATAAAATTTCATACAAATCTTTTATGGCAATTTCATCTGTGACTACAAATCTAAAACTTTTATCTCTTGTACTTTGTATTATTATTTTCTTAATTCTACCCTGCTTAATATATTCAAAATCATTATTTTTCATTCCCAGCTTTACTTTAATTCCATCAAAGCTTTTACACCCTGTAAATATAAATGCAGCAATAATTATAAATGAAAATATAAGGAGCCTATTCTTATTCTTATGCATTTATTTACCTCCTCGCTATCCTCTTTTGTACAAAATACTAAGAGAAGCATAATGCTCCTCTTAGATAAATTATAATACTTTAAAAAGTTTTAAGCAACTTTAATTGATTTTAAACCTTTATTCCTTAATCTTAAACGTTTCCACTATACTTTCATAAATAGCTCCGTAAGCTTCTTTAAAATTAACATTCCTTGTGAAAAATGAAAATCTATAAAATTCACTTCCATAATCAATAAAATATTCATACACCTTGTACCAATTATTATCAGTCACATTCATTAAGTATTGCACTACATATGTTTTTTTACCATTTATAATTATACTATCTATTTTATAATCTTTAATTACGTTTTGCTCCTGGGATATTTTTTTACTATTATCTAAAAATGTTTTTAAATCCTGTTTACACTTCCACGCTTCCACAAACCCATGAATTACAGCATCTGATGATTGAAAATCGTTGTGGTATATAATTTCCCCCCCAGAAAATTTTTTTTCTTTAGTTGTCCATCCTTCTGGTAATTTATAGCTTACTTTTCCATTCAAAGCAATATAATTATCCAACAAACTAATATTATTTTCAAGAAGAATGGTACTTTTTAACTTCTTATCAAATTCCTTTGATATTCCTAAAAGTGTTATCATAAGCCCAAAGAGTATTACTATGATACCAATTTTTTTTCTATTTACAAATATAACCCTCAATTTATACCCCCAAATATTAATATTAATATACTATATGATAGATATTAATATAATATTAAAAAATTAAATGTGCGACTAAATTATATAGTCGCACATTTAACTTTGTATATATTATTTTTTCAAAGGCACAACAATTGTAGATTTTTTGAAATCATAAAACATTAGCCAATGTCCCATTTCATCATCCGCACTATCTGCAATCCAAGTTACAAAACCAGTTTTACCTCCATAGGGCTGATGAGCTTTAGCTCTTGCCCCAGGTATCCCATAAACAATATATTTCATTTTTCCAGTGGCATCACATTTATATCCTAGCATAAAAGATTTATATTTCTTAATATATGGATAATAACAAATCATTGGATAATACGCTATTGTATATTTATTATAGTCACCAAAATCATACAAATTGTCCAAACTATTTACAGATACCTTATACCATCTACACCACTTGATTTCTTTAGAAAAATTAGGTACTTCATCAAAACCTTCTGCTACAGTCTTAAAGAAATCTCCTACGGTACCTTTAGGGTATTCATTGTGCTTATCGCCACAAATTTCTTCTTTTTCTTCTTTTTCCTTATGCCTTGCATTCTCAAAAACATAATCTGACTCTTCAGTTTTAACTGTTTCTTCTAATTTCTCAGTAATCTCAACCTTTTCAACTTTAACTATTTCCTCAGTTTTTACTCCATTAGAATTGGCATTGGCCTCATCAATGTTTATTTCATCAATGTTTATTGGGTCATTTTTCATTTTGATTAATTCAATATTTTGTTCGTACTCATCAAATTCATTAATAATCTCATCTGCTCTTTTTTCATTGTTTTCATTATTTTCATTATTTTCATTGTTTTTATTGTTAAAATCTGCTAATTTATAATTTCTCCATTCAATTGGTTTGTCTGTTGTTGAAAATCCACTCATTATTGAAACCACATTGGCATCTAAAAATTTTACAATTGCAGCTCCAACGATCTTTTCAGCAGATATGCCAGTGTCTGCTATATTCTCCATGTCATATTCATTAGAAATGTCTACCCTACCATAATCGTCTATGTTCAATTTACCCAATTTTATAATCTTGTTTACATCTTTTTTACCACATATCAAAATCATATAATAAGGTTGTTTTTCCTTCCTTAGGTTCTGCACATAGTATGAAATCTTACACCTATTATTTTTCATTTCTAACTTTGCATACCCAGACGGAATCTTATCCGCGTCTAACGAATATCCTTTTTCATCTTCTTGCAATATAATAAAGTACCTACTATAACTTTTTTTAGGTGTCACCTTCTTTTACCTCCATATAAAACTTATTCATTATACTATATGAAGTTTATAATAGAAAGTGAACAACAATTGAAAATTTATTTTACAGCCCCTATTTCGTCTGAAAGTAATGCAAACTCTTGGAGAGATAGTGTTTCGCCTCTTCTACCTGGATCAATGCTAGCTCTTTCAAAACATTTCAGTAAATTTTCTTTATCAATTCCTATATCTTTAATACCATTCCACAAGGTTTTTCTTCTCATATTAAAAGATCTCCTTACTATAGAAAAAAACAAGGCTTCATCTTTAACCTTAACTTTAGGCTCTTTTAAGCGATCTAGTCGTATAACAATAGATTCTACCTTAGGCTCAGGTATAAATGCTGAGGGTGGCACTAATCTTAAAATTTTTGTATCACAGTAATATTGAACTAATATAGAAAAAGCTCCATAGGCTTTACAATTAGGCTCAGAATCTATCCTTTGCCCCACTTCCTTTTGTATCATTATAGTAAGTGACTTAAAATCGTAGCCCTTAGTAAGCAAATTAACTATTATTGGAGTTGTAAGATAATATGGTAAATTAGCCACTAGCTTTACAGATTTCTCATCTCCTATTAACTCATTAAAATCTACTTTAAGAGCATCATTATGAATAAGCTCAAAATTATCAAAATCTTTAAGTTCCTCTTCCAAAATAGGAAAAAGTTTTTCATCCAATTCTATAGCACAAACTTTTTTAGCTCTTTTTAAAAGTGCTCTAGTTAATGTACCAAATCCTGGTCCTATTTCAATAATAAAATCTTCTTCATTAACATCTGCTCCATCAACCACGTCTTCAAGTACAGAATCATCTATCAAAAAATTTTGTCCTAGGCCTTTTTTAAACCTAAAATCATATTTCTTTGCAACCTCACTAATCGTTAAATTTTCCATAGTTCATCTCCTTATCTATCTTTTTAAGGGCCTCTATAAATTCTTCCTTTATAATTCCATAATTATTTAATCTAGTTATAAATTGTGAAGCATTACCATATCCTATACCTAATTCTTTTCCTAGCGCGTCACGTCTTTCCTTCGCACGACTGTCAGCTGTCAGCTTGAAAAATATCATATCCTGAACATTAAATTCTTTCCTTTTCTCTTGAACTTCAAATTTTGCAGTTTCAAGGGCTCTTAATATTGTTTCAGGCGATGCATTTTCAACACCTATATCGCCATCTTTAGTACCTTCATTTTTAGATATATATGCATGTTTTACGTTTGGCACCCTTTTGGAAATAATCCTTCGTATTTTTTCTCCAGCAAAGTCCGGATCTGTAAAAATTATTACACCTTTTCTCTTTTGAGCTTCTCTTATTTTGTTAATTATCTTTTCGTTGATTCCAAATCCACCTACAGAAATAAGTTCAGCCTCTACTGCTCTTTTAACTGCTGTAATATCATCTCTTCCTTCAACTACTATAACTTCTTTAATCATATTGTTATCCATATTATCCTCCATACTATATATTAACCTAAGGCACTTACTATTATATATTAATAAAAAAGAAAGATATCCTTTAGTATTTGTTTTTATTACTATATTCATAATATCATTTTACTTATTAATAGTGAACACTATTTATATATAGTGAGCACTATTTACATATAGTGAGCACTATTTACATATAATGTTCTATAAAGCAAAAAAAAGGAGCTAATGCTCCTACTTTACAATAAAAACATCTACACTCCGTGATCCCCAATCCCACATTTCATCGCTGGAACTGAAAAACAAGTCTATATGATTGCCTTTTATTGCCCCACCTATATCTTCTGCAATGGCATATCCATATCCATCTATCCAAAGCTTTGATCCTAGTGGAATAACTCTTGGATCCACAGCTACAGTACTATAGCCATTAGGATTTCTTTCTGCACGTACCCCCGTGGAAGTTATACCAAAGTAAGGATCTCCTGGGCTTTTACCTGTGGAATTATAATCAGCAGTATATGCTGTTGCCCTAACCCTAAATTTCTCGGTATAACGGATATCACCACCACGAGATGATGTGTGAACACCAACAGTACCTAATGCAACTATTTGTTTAACTGGCTGTGATTTGATCTTTTCACTCACTAAATTTCTAGATATTTCTTTGCCATTTTCATAGACAACAGATGAAGTAATAACCTTCTCACCCGTTTTGCCTGTTTGAATAACTTTTTTTACACCTTTGTCTAGTTCGTTACTATTTTTAATTTCTGTTGCAAAGTTAATCGCTTTTGTTTCTTGAAGAATATCAGTGTTTACTCTTGTTATTTGTACTTGTAACCCTGATTTTAGCGAATCACTCTTTAATGGGGTAATTTTATCCTCTGCACCTAATACAATTTTTTCTGCTTTTAACATTTCTGCTACTGTATTTTCAGCAGTTTGAATATTTAATTCTTTCCCATCTACTTTTACTTTAACATTCACAGCTTTTTTTATATATATTTTATCTCCGTCTTTTACTTCACTGTCTAGACTAACTGTTATTTGGTCTTTTGACCCCAGTGCTATATTATTGTTTTTTAGTATTTGGTTAACATTACTTTTTAAAGTTATAACTTCTATGGCTTTACCATCAACGACAACCGATATAACTTTTTTCATGTTAAATATAGTCACTGTAATACATGTTAGTAACATCATTGCTACAAAAACTGTCTTGGGACCATTGGAAAAATAGTACTTCAAATTATTTTTCACGTTTTTCATCATAAAGATTCCCTCCCTTAGTCAAGAGTACTTGGGTATTATACCGTAAAGTAAAAATTATGTCAAATCGCTACCCATTTACCCCTAGTTTTGACTGTTAATGCATCGTTGTGCATAGAATTATAATATTAAATTATAATTTTAAAATAAAATAATTAATCCAATACATCTGGACAAATTATTAAAATAGTGTTTACCATTAAAATTATATGTTGTTTACATAATTTTAATTACACATATATTTTTGTATAACTTTTACAATAATTGGAATTACTAATTATTGTACGCTATTTGTTAATTTTTAGCAATTTTTTTATGTTAGAAGTTGTTACATTTTCAATTTCCTCTATGGTTTCACCCTTGATTTCTGATATCTTTTCTATTATGTACTTAATATAATCAGATTGATTTCTTTTACCCCTATTTGGTTCTGGTGACATGTATGGGCAATCTGTTTCTACTAGTATCCTGTCCAATGGTACAACCTTTGCAACAGCCCCTATTTTTTTTGCATTCTTAAAAGTTATAACTCCAGTAAATCCTATGTAATATCCAAGTTTTAAACATTCCACCGCAAATTCAACACTTCCGGAAAAACAGTGAATAGTGCCTATAACCTCCGGGAATTCCTTTATTATATCTAAGGTATCACTATGTGCATCCCTATCATGTATAACCACTGGTAATTTAAGTTCTTTTGCTAGCTTCATTTGAAGTCTAAATGCATCCCTTTGAATATCTCTAGGTGGGTTCTCTTCATAATAATAATCCAGTCCTATCTCCCCTATAGCTCTAACCTTTGGATTCTTTGCAAGGCTCCGTAACTCTTCAATAATTTCCTCATTAACAATTTCTGCATGTTCAGGGTGAATTCCTACTGCCGAGTATATAAAATCATATTTATTAGATAATTCTTGCGACATTCTAGCTCCTTCCAAGGATGCACCACAATTTAAGATCCCCACTACTCCTTTATCCTTTAATCCCAGTAATACTTTTTCTCTATCTTCATTAAAAGCCTCATCATCATAATGTGCATGTGAATCAAATATCATAACAAATCCTGCATTAAACCCAATAATTACATGGGTTTAATTACAGTTTCACCTTCCTCTCATTCTATTAAATACTTAAAGCGAACCCAATATAGGTGATAATAACCCCATAATTGCTCCCAGTATTGCTCCTAGCCAAGTTATAGCACTTAACTCTTTACTAGCAATTTCCAGTATGATTTTCTCTGTAAACGCTACATCAAATTCATTGATTTTATCCTCAGCTATTTTAGCTACATCTAGCACTTCAATTACATCTGCTGCCTTATTTTCTATAAATTTATTGTATAAATCTTTAACTACTTTAGATATAGATTTAGAAACTTTATTCTCTTCTCCCACAAATATTGATTTAATCTCTACATTTAATAATCTATTAATCAATATTGAAACTATTTCTGTGATTTTTATTTTCACAGAAGCACTATCTGCCATAGCTTCTATTCGACCCATTATAATTTTTTCTATTTCATTTTTATAATCTATTCCGTTTTTTTCCATCATAGCTTCAATAGATATATAGCGGCTAAACTTATCCTCAATCTTATCAAAGGTATTTCTAATAAGTTTTTCATCTACAACTCTTGTTGTAAATAGATGGATTAACGCCTTCATCCCATCATCAATTGCCTCTTTAGAAAATTCAGAAACCACGCTAGATACTGAACTTTTTAAAAGCTTGTCAATTATATCATTAATAATTAAGGCTACATCATTTTGATTTTTGTCTTCATCTAAAAATTCATTTATACCTGTAACAACCTTTTCATAAATACTATCAGCATTAACAAACATTGCTATCATAGGGTTTAGCTTAGTTGTTATGGTTTCCCCTACGATTTGTCTAAGTTTCTTGCTATTTTTTTCTTCTTTCATTATCTTCTTTATTGCCATGGCGATATCATATCTTTTGCCATAAACATATACTTTTACATTATCTGTTATTCCACTTGGTATAACCTCTTCAAATTTCTTGTCTAAAACCTTTAAGTCATTTACCTTTTCTTCTAATACATTTCGAATTTCTCCGTAAAAACCATCTGTATCCTTATACTCAATAGCAGCAGTTATCAGCATATTTTTTATTGATTTATATAAGTCACTTTCACAAATTGCTCTTGGCGACGCATTTAGTTCTAATATTATTTGGTCACTTGCATATTTGGCAATAGTTTTTTTAGTATCTTCTTCGCTTATATAATCAATAAATACTTTTGAAATATTACTGTTAGTATTCTCTACAAAATTAGAATATTCATCCCCTAGTAAGCCTTTTAGCTCGTTTTCTATTGTAACCTTGCTATTTTCTATAGCAGCAATCTTAGTTTGCACCCAAAGATCCAATTGTTCATTCATATTTTCACTACATAATGACTGTATAATTGTTTCCTTTGTCAAAAGATTCTGACCTATAGCCTCTCCAACACTTTTAGCAATTCTAGACTTTTCCTTTGGGATAAGTCCTGGAGTAAATGGCACCTTGAATTTTCCGATTTTAATCTCATTGTGTGGTTTAAACAACATTTTTATAGCTAGCCAATTAGTTATGTACCCGATAATAGCTCCAATTAAGGAACCTATAATAAATTTCATAATATTATTTTTCCCCCTTGTAGGTCTCTGTAGTACAAAACAATTATAGATTGTTTTGTCACTTACGCCTTTTATAATAGTTTCAACTACTAATTATAAATCTATCTTTGCTAAAATTCAATAGACACGCTACTTTAAATTGCACATTTAAATACAAAAGCATGAAGTCTAATTTGCTAGAACTCCATGCTTTTTATATGAATTTACCTAACAATACTTCCTGTTGGCAATTCTCCGGGTATAGATACTGTAAACAGCTTACTGTCGTCATCTGTAGCCGCTGAAATTATCATTCCCTGCGATAATTCCCCTCTTAGTGTTACAGGCTTTAAATTAGCTACTAATACCACATACTTTCCAATTAAATCTTCTGGCTTATAGTTCTGGGCTATTCCTGATATTACTTGCCTTACTTCTCCACCTAAATCCACTTTAAACTTAAGAAGTTTTTTAGATTTTTTCATAGCCTCACATTCTAATACTTTAACCACTCTCATATCTATCTTTTCAAAATCTTCTATAGTAATTTCTTCTTTTACCTTCTGCATAGTAGGTTTTTGTGCTAGTTTTCTTTGGACTTCTACAATTTTGTTAAGCTCCTCTATTTTAGCTTCCACATCTATTCTTGGGAACATTACTTCTCCCTTGTTAACCTTTGTTCCAGCAATTGTTCCGTGGAATGATGCCACACTGTCCCAGTTACAAACCTCTACATTTAATTGAGCATTTATTTTGCCACTTGTAGTTGGTAAAAAGGCTGATATTAATACTGATGTTATTCTTAAGGATTCTGCTAAATTATACAATACTGTACCTAGTCTTCCCTTTTGGCTATCATCTTTTCCAAGTATCCATGGCGCTGTTTCATCTACATACTTGTTAGTTCTCCTAATAAGTGCCCAAACATGGTCCAATGCCTCGGGAATTTTAAGCTCATCAATAGCTTTTTCTACTTTTCCTGGTGCTGCAAGCGCTAGTTCTATAAGTTCATTATCAACATCTGCACTTTCTCCTGGTGCTGGAATAAATCCACCAAAATATTTTTCTATCATCGTTACAGTTCTTGATAATAAATTTCCTAAATCATTAGCAAGGTCCGAATTTGTTTTCTTTATGAATATTTCATTAGTAAATATTCCATCAGAACCAAATGGTATTTCATGAAGCAAATAATACCTTACCGCATCCACTCCAAAATGATTAACTAGTATTACTGGATCTACTACATTCCCTTTAGATTTAGACATTTTTACTCCACCATCAAAAAGAAGCCAGCCATGACCAAATACCTGTTTAGGAAGAGGAAGCTCTAATGCCATAAGCATTATAGGCCAATAGATTGTATGGAATCTTAGTATATCCTTACCTATTAAATGAACATCCGCTGGCCAGTATTTTTCATAAAGGGATGTATCTTCTCCATTATATCCAAGGGCTGTTATATAGTTAGACAGTGCATCTACCCATACATATATAACGTGACCTGGATCAAATTCTACTGGTATTCCCCAGTTAAATGTCGTTCTTGAAACGCATAGATCTTGAAGACCTGGTCTTAAGAAGTTATTTAACATTTCATTTTTTCTTGATTCTGGTTGAATAAACTCTGGATGAGACTCAATATACTCTATAAGTCTATCTGCATATTTGGACATTTTGAAGAAATATGCTTCTTCCTTTGCTTTCTCTACAGGTCTTCCACAATCAGGACATTTCCCATCTACTGCCTGAGTTTCCGTCCAGAAAGATTCACAGGGAGTGCAGTACCAACCTTCATATGCACTTTTATATATGTCTCCTTGGTCGTATAACTGCTTAAATAGTTTTTGGACAGCCTTTTTATGATAGTCGTCTGTAGTTCTTATAAACTTATCATAACTTATGTCCATTATTTTCCACAGTTCTTTTATACCTGCTACTATTTCATCTACATACGCCTTTGGAGTAACTCCTTTTTCCTGCGCTATTCTTTGAATCTTTTGACCATGTTCATCTGTTCCGGCTAGGAACATTACATCATAGCCTGTAAGCCTCTTAAACCTAGCAATGGCATCTGCTGAAACTGTGGTATAGGTATTTCCGATATGCAGATTTGCGGATGGATAATAAATCGGTGTAGTAATATAATAAGTTTTTTTAATCATAATTTTCTCCTACCTCTCAAATTAAAATTATTTGTAGTCTGATTTTTTTAGAAAAACATGTAGAAATATGTTGATTACTTTATAATTTCCCGGAAAATAAAAAAGTCTCTAAACAGAATTTTTTTCTGTTTAGAGACGTATTAACGTTGTACCACTCTAATTTATCTTTACATCACTATAAAGACCTCCACGGGTGACTACCATCACCTGTCAATATAACGGTTGAACCCGTATTATCCTAATAATTAAATTCAGATAATATGCTTAAAGACCATATTCATAAGCTGACCTGCTGCTGATTTTCACCTATCTCAGCTCTCTTTTAGCATTTAAACTTATTACTCTTCTCATCATTGCATTTGTTTAATAATAATTATATTGCAAATAAATCACCATGTCAATATTTTATCCTAAAATCATAAATTATACTTATAAAATCAATATATTATGATTCTATTTTTCTTAACATTTTTACTCCTTTTGTACCTAGTAGATAATATAGCATTAAATCCAACATTCCATATGAACCTACTATTAAGGCAAATGTAATCCATTTAGTTAGTTCAAACTTGATAACCACAAATGCCGTAAGTGCAGCGAAAGCAATACAAATAACCATACTAATCAGAACATTTAAATTCCTCTTAACTACCTCCTGCTCTGTATCCCAATGAAGTTTAGGAAAATTCAAATCAACAAATATACCTATAAATGACGTAAATAATATTCCCAGAAGTCCAACAATAATCATTAGTAAAACTAAGTCCAATGGCAATTTAAGTAATATTAAACCAATTATACTTACTGTAATCATAGCAGCTACTCCCAGTACTACCGCAGATAATACTTTTGCCATAATCTGATCTTTATATTTCATAGGTATATATTTTAACATAAATAGATTTTTACCTTCTCTTGATATTGCTGTAGTTGCAATTGAATTGCTACAAGATGAAAAAACAATAAATGCAAAAAAAACACCTAATACTATACCTGTGCTTTTACCATTTTGTAAAAAAACGGTTAATTCCTTAAGTTGCCCTGAAACGCCCTTTTGAGCGAAAATTGGTATAAGTAAAAATATAGGCCATAAAAAATTCATAAGTACACAATTCATAAAATAAATTGGTGTTCTAAATAAAATCTTTAATTCTTTTATTATATATATCTTTAGGGAAGAATTCTGCGACGTATTTTTTATAAGCTCGTTACTACTGAGAGTCTTTCTCTTTGAGGATGTCTCAGATACTCCCATAACTCCTTTAAAATACAATGCTTGACCTAATATTATAAACATGGTTACTGCAGCTAGTGTTATAACTATAAATAGAAGTAAATTAATAATACCATTAATATTGTTAGTATTAATTAGGCTATTTACTGCTATCTTAGTACTTGGAAACATATTTGTTGCCAAATCAACTAGGGAGTTATTCCCCTTTGTAAACATTTCAGTAATTTCTGATTGACTTAAATCTTGTGCGGATTTTTGGATATATAGGTTGATTCCTACACCAAATCCCATAGCTAGAAGTCCACCTACTAATCTAAAACGATCCTTGTTTTTTGCAATATTAGTAAATCTCATTATGATCATATTAATTACAGAAGCAATTACTAGTGGTACTATAGGCAATAGTAAAAATATAATAACTCCATAAATATAATACAATACCCCTCCACCGCTCTTTAGCCCATAAGCAATTAACGTTGGTGCGAAAAATATAATCTCTGTCATGTATTCATAAATTAGTACTACAGTAAATTTTGCCCCCATAATATGCCATGGTTTAAAAGGTAGTGGTAATAAGTTTTCTACATCCATGGAAAAGTAAAATATGCTCATAGCATAGAAAATACCAAAAAAGAAAATAACAACGCAAACAATAGATAATCCAAATCCCAATATAATTGCTTCTTGACCAATTTGATGTAATCCATCATAGGCCGTAAATATAAACTCTCCAAATCCTATAGCCATAGGTGTGAATGCTACCACTAAAAGTAGTCCAAGCAATAAGCCCTTTATCTTCTTTTTATTTTTCTTGCTACTAGAAGACCCAGTTCCCGTTTTTAATAGCACCTTAGTTAGCGCTATAAATTTACTCATTTTCAGTCATCTCCAAGAAGATTTTTTCAAGGGACCCACTGCCTTTAAAATGTTCTCTTAGCTCATCTAAAGTGCCACAGAATAATATTTTACCCTTGTTTATAACAGCAACCCTATCACATAGTTTTTCAGCTACTTCTAAAACATGTGTTGAGAAAAATACACTTTTCCCATTATTTGCATGTTCCCTCATCATTTCTTTCAATACATATGAAGATTTAGGATCCAGTCCCGTCATTGGTTCATCTAAAATCCACACTTCTGGCTCATGAAGGAGTACCCCCATAATTATAATCTTTTGTCTCATGCCGTGAGAATAACTTTGAATCTGGTCTGTTAGTGCATTATTCATTTCAAATCTATTTCCCAAAGTTTCAATTCTTTCTTTTCTAATAGTACTTGGCACATCATAAATATCAGCCATAAAGTTTAAATATTCAATTCCTTTAAGCCTTAAAAACATATCCGGATTATCTGGTACAAATCCAAATTGTTTTTTAGCCTCTAAATCATTTTTTTCTATATCGATTCCATTGATAGTAATTTTTCCGCTATCAGCACTTAATATTCCTGTAATCATCTTTATGGTAGTAGTCTTACCTGCTCCATTTGGTCCTAAAAAGCCAAATATTTCTCCATTTCTTATAGTTATACTTATGTTGTCTACAGCTTTATTCTTACCATTGTAACTTTTACTTACATTCGTAATTTCAATCATATTCTAACCCTCCTGTATTCCTTAAAGTATATTTTGTAGCTTACTGACTTTCCACTAAATTAAGACACATACATACTATCATACTTTCTCTTTTTTTACAATATATCCTATAATTTATCCTTTGTTATGTACTTGCTTAACCACTCCAAATTCATCTAAAAGAAAAACTTGGCTAAGTTAATAGCCATTATAATTGCTGTAATATCTGCTAGCATCGCTGCCAATAAGGTATGTCTAATTTTTTTTATATTTACCGCTCCAAAATATACAGTTAAAGTATAAAAGATGGTTTCCGTTGAGCCCATTATTATAGATGAAACATTTCCTATATAACTATCCGCACCATATTGTTTAATTATATCAGTAAATACTCCCAGGGCTCCACTTCCTGAGAGAGGTTTTATTAAAATTAATGGGACAACCTCTGGTGGGAGTCCAATAAAAACAACAATAGGTTTTGCTAAATATATAAAAAAATCCAAGGCCCCTGAAGCCCTAAATACATTAACAGCTATAATCATAGCTAAAAGATAGGGAAAAATTTTCAGACAAATAGTTATTCCATCCCTTGCCCCTTCCACAAAGCATTCGTACACCTTAACTTTCTTAATAACTCCATAAACTACTACAAATCCAATAATAATTGGTATTATTCCCTTTAATAGATATGATACTAAGTTACCAAAAATCACACTGATTAGCCTCCTGCCATATAAATTTTAATATAATATGTTGTATTTTAAAATTAAAAATAACGTTGCAAGATTTTACAATAAACTACACCCAAAATTGAAGCAGTGCCTGTTGCAATTATAGCTGGCAATATAATAATTGCTGGATTTCGAGAATTATATGCGGCTCTTATAGATATCACTGTGGTAGGGAGAAACTGAATACATGCTGCATTTAAAACTAAAAACAATGCCATATCATTACTGGCTGTATCCTTGTCCTTATTAACTTTCTGCATCTCTTCCATGGCCTTTATACCAAAAGGAGTTGCTGCATTAGACAGTCCCATCATATTCGCTGTTAAATTCATAGTAATACTAGACATGGTACCAGTATTTTTTCCAGTTTCTTTAAATACAACTTTCAAAATCGGCCTAAGTATCCTGGCCAATGTATCTGTTAGACCACTTTTTTCAGCTATTCTCATTATGCCACACCAAAGGCACATCATTCCAACCAGCCCTATTACCAGTTCAACAGCGCCAGATGTGGACAAAATAATAGCCTTTGACACTATCTCTCCTTTTCCTGTAAAAATTCCAATAGCTATTCCAAGGGATAAAATTATAAACCAAATGATATTTATCATGTATTTCCTCCTAGAATTCAAATTAAATTATCAGTACTTCATTAATATATATGTTACTATTTCTATATAATTGCATAGGTTATAATTTAATTGGTTGTATTCACTATATAAAAAATACTTTTTGTGTTATCATTTTCTTGTTGAATATACAATTATCACTAAAAAAGGAGTTGCTATATGATTAATACACCCTTGCTAAATTCTAGCGTATTTACACTTTTTTATTATTTTATTATTTATTCATTTATGGGTTGGTGTATTGAAACGGTATATGCTACTATAAACAAAAGGGAATTTATTAATAGAGGCTTCCTTCACGGTCCCTTTTGCCCAATTTATGGCTTTGGTACGCTATCAATAATTATTTTGCTAAAACCTATAGGAAATAACTATATCTTTCTTTTTTTAGGTTCAGTATTCTTAACTTCATTTCTAGAATACATAACTGGGTATATTCTAGAGACTGCATTCAATAGTACTTGGTGGGATTACAGTAATAACCCTTATAATCTTAATGGAAGGATCTGTTTGTCTTTTTCTATAATATGGGGTCTTGTTTCCATGTTTATTTTAAAAGTAGTTCATCCCTATATTACTTATATAGTTAATTTAATACCCTCTAATATAGGCCAAATGATCTTTTACATTGCACTACTATATTTCATAGTAGATTTCACCATTACAGTTATAACAATAATCAAATTGAAATCACTGCTAACTCAATTAAATACAGCCTATTCAGATTTAACTGATAAACTTTCTGATTTCAAATTAAATTTAGGCAGTACTAGAGATATATCTGAATTTAAGATTAAGTTGGATGGATTAATAGAAAGCGCTGAAATAAAAGTCGGCAAGAGAAAATCTGAAATAGAAACTATTGTAAAAGAATTGAAAATTAAATATGATTCCTTGTCCATAAAAAAATGTCCCGATTATTCAAGGCTTATAAAAGCTTTTCCAGACTTAAAATTTAAGGGACTAGAATCCATATTAAAAGATGTTAAACATAAGGTTTATAAAAAAAATAAAATTTAAAGGGGATTATAAAATGAAAGATGTCAACATAAAACTAGCACAAAAGGGCATTGATGATGCACTAGAAACTATAGAGGCCTTGGAGAAAACTATAAAAGAAACTCCTCTTCCAAAAAATGTCCTAAAGGAAAGTTTTTATATTCTTTCAAAAAAAGTTGATGAAATTGAAGATATATTAAAAACTGAGGGCATACTTTAATTTTCTACATACAAAAATACCTTACCTCTAAATATTTATCATATTTAGAGGTAAGGTATTTTTATTTTACTTATTTTTAATAATTAACTTCTTCTAGGAATAATCCCTTAGCTGGCGCAATATGTCCCGAATATTTTCTTTCCTTCTTATCTAGGATATCATTGATTCCGTCTGCTGGCCTTTCACCAAGGCCTACTTCAATAAGAGTTCCAACAATTAATCTTACCATATTTTTCATAAATCCATTTCCTTGAATGCTAATTTCTATATTTCCGTCTTCACTTACAATATTTATTGTATAAATGTCTCTTACAGTAGATTTTTTCTTTGTTTTAAGCGTTGTAAAACTTTGGAAATCATGCTCTCCAATTAAATATTCTGCTGCTTTTCTCATTTTTTCAACATTTAGTGGCTGTGGTATGTGATATTCATATTTTCTATTAAATACGTTATGCGCCTTATTGTTACATATATTATATACGTATTTTTTAACCTTGGCATTGTATCTTGCATGGAAATTCAAATCTACTTCTTCCACTGTCTTAACTACAATGTCTTCTGGTAAATATTCGTAGCAATAACTACGCATTTTGTGTGTAGGCATGGTAGATTCTGTTCTGAAATTTGCTACTTGGTTTGTTGCATGTACCCCTGCATCTGTTCTACCTGAAGCAGTTATTTCGATATTTTCGCCTGCCATCTTACTTAAAACAGTTTCTATTTTGTGCTGAATAGTATTATCGCTATCTCCTAGTCGTTGCCATCCTTTATACTTAGTACCATCATATTCTATTACAATTTTTATATTTCTCATATTTATTATTTATCCTACTT
>CAYXOL010000041.1:0-43284 GCA_964467165.1 uncultured Clostridium sp. | reverse complement strand
ACTAATAATAGAAATAAAATGACGTTTCAATTAGTTATAATTTGACGTTTAACACATATACAAAATCCACTAATTGTAAGATACTCAGTATATTCCATTGCCTTTTTGTACATAGTGTATTTTTGCTTAGTATTTAAAGAATCCATATCAAAAAAAGTATTTACTATGGTTAGTATCTGGCTGTTTTCTACAATTGCTCTTCTTATTTCCATTCGGTTGGCACAATTATTTTCAAGTATTGATGATATTATATATTTTCAAAACCTAATCTATATCTTTAGAAATAGTATTCAAATTTTATTACTATTAGTGGCTTATTTTTGGATAAGCAAACCTTACAAAACAATTATTAACTTAGTATCTGACAAAACCATAAGGTATATGTCTTTATCCCCAGTTATTGCATTTTTAATGTTAATTACTAACTTTACAACCTCCCCTGGGCGTCTAACAAATTTTAATTCTACATATGATATGATATTACTTTTAGTATTTATTATTTTGGGATACGTACTTGTATTTGAAGGCATATCCTCCGCATCTCAAATTTTATCTTTGCAAAATAATATGGAAAAATTGGAATGGGATTCAAAGACTGATTCCTTAACTGGTCTATATAACCGAAGATATATTATGGAACGGCTTGAATATGAATTAGTAGCATATACTAAAACAAATAAAAGATTTTCAATCATTATTGCAGACATAGATTTATTTAAAAATGTAAATGATAACTTTGGACATGACTGTGGTGATACTGTGCTAAAAATACTATCCAAAAGCCTACAGAATATAGTAAGAAGGCAAGATTCTGTATGTAGATGGGGTGGTGAAGAATTTCTTATCTTACTTCCTGAAACCGAAATTGAGGATGCTGGCATACTTGCGGATCGGATTAGGGCATTTATAGAAGAACAAGCTATGGATTATAATGGTGCTCCAGTGTCAGTTACTATGACCTTTGGGGTAACGGTTAATGAAAATCATGAACTGATAGGTGATACCATAAAAAAAGCAGACAATGCGCTATATGAGGGAAAACATAAAGGGAGAAATTGTGTTATTTTATCACCCTGATACATTCATATGATTATTCAATATTTAACATAATTATATATAAACGGTTCCAACCACCTGGCAATTGGCAAGTTCTTATTACAAATTCACAATGGACAAAAAATAATAAATAGGCACAAAATGCCTATGGACTATCTCATCTTATTTGGATATTATAAATGTTTATTACAAATAATAAGTAAACAAATAATTTTATAAAGGTTAGCACCGCGTGTTTAACTGCACCTCCATTTACTGATGCTTACTATTTTTTCCAAATGCCTGTAACCTAATCATTATTAGTGAATATATTGACATTATCAAGCTTTAAAAGTTTGTAGGATACTATATCTTATTACTTACGGGGGCGGTCATTATAAGAAAATTTATAATTGTATTAATTTCTTCAATAATCATGGCAATCTTAATACTATATAGTTCAAAAGTAGAAACAAAAACCTTTAAATCCTCAATAATTAAGTCAAAACCAATTGCAAATACTTTGAATAAATCTACTGATACATTGGTAGTTAGTTCTAATCCTATAACTAATAATCTAATTAAGCAAGGTGAAAAGGTAGCATATCTTACATTCGATGATGGACCTTCCCAGAACACTTCTAAGGTATTAAAAGTTTTAAAAGCTAATGCTGTTAATGCAACTTTTTTCGTTAATGGGCACCCAGAATATGAAGCTGTATACAAAGAAATTATAAATCAAGGAAATGTTATAGGAAATCATACTTATTCACATAATTACAAAGCTGATTATTCATCTATCACTAGCTATAATAAAGACGTAGATAAATTAAATTCTTATTTAGAAGGTATTGGGATTTCAACGCCTACTCTTATGAGATTTCCTGGAGGATCAAACAATACAATAAGCAATAACTATGGCGGCAAAAATATAATGAAGCAATTAATCAAAGAAGAAACAGAAAAGGGCTACCAATATATTGATTGGAATGTTTATTCCGGAGATTCAGACAAAACACCAGCAAGTAAAACTGCTATTATAAATAATGTTATGCGAGGGGCCAAGGGTAAGAAGTCTATTGTAATCTTACTTCACGATTCAAAATCAAAGGCAACTACTGCTGAGGCTTTGCCATTAATAATTAAAAACTTAAAAGAACAAGGCTATGAGTTTAAAACCTTATCAATCAACAGTCCTGTTATCCACTTTAAATAGAATATAAATTTGTATCTAAGGCAGCCTATAACTTTATAGGCTGCCTTAGATATTTAGCTATTAAGCATCAATTTAATATACATAGGTAGTAGTTTTGAGGAACCTCTACCTATTCTAATTAATGTAGCTATTCCAAAACGCTTCAGCATATATGGAACACTATTCATACGCAGATTAATAAACAAAATTGTTTTAAGTACCTCTCCGTAGTATTGCCTTAAACTCATTTTTGATGGTCTAATAGAAACTTTTCCAAAACTCCAAGATTCATAATCCGTTTCATCAAAAATCAATCTATCTTTAAACTGTTCATATAGTGGTAAATTGGGAAATGGAGTTAGTGGGCTAAATGTAGATATTTCAGGTTTTAGTTCCTTAATATATGCTCTAAATTTATTAAAATCATTTTTGTCCCAATCAGGATGTAACATGAAGGAGGCCCAACAATCAATACCAATGTCCTTAAGGACTTTACTTGCCTTAAAGCTATCCGAAACTGTTGATTTCTTTTTGTATTGCATCATTTCTTCTTCATTGAAAGTTTCATATCCTACTAAAACAGCTTTAAGTCCATTCTTAGCTACTCTTTTAATTGTATCTGGATGAGCTAATATGCTTTTAACACTAGCATAACAAATAAAACTTTTCTTTATTTGTAGTCTTTCCAATAAGTCACAGAACTTTTCTAATCTTTCTTTATTATTTAGAAAATCATTATCAAAAATCATAATATTAGTTTCTTCAATGGTTTCTATCTGCTCTATAATACAATTTAATTCAATATCACTCTCTTTATCACCCTCGATTCTCCATCTTAGACAAAAATCACAATTTTTACTACAACCCAGGGAGGTTTGCATTATCGCACAAGGCTTAAAACCTAGGTAACTATAGTATTGCCTATATTTTTTTGTTGAAGTTCTATCTGGAACCATATATTCATTTCTACCAAAAACATTTGTAGATGTAAAACCATGGCTTTTGCAAAATATGCCATCCATCAAAGGTGGAATTTTATCACTAGCAATAATATTAAATAATTCGGTTAAGTTTTGCTTAGTAGTATATTTAAATATATAATCAACATTGTCATCAAAAAAAGCTTTTGGATTTAAATAAGCCTGGGTACCTCCTACGAAAATAATTATATTATCATTTATCTTCTTTGCTCTGCCTGCAAGCTCTAATACCATTTTAACGTCTATACAAAGAGATGTTATTCCTACTACATCTGGATTAAATTCCTGGCAGGTAGCTTGAAAATTTTCACCCTTCACCATTAGGTCCAGAATTTTAACATCATACTTATCACAAAGCACTGCATATAGTATTTCAAGACCTATGGGTTCTGCAAACATAAATTCACCTAGTGTTACTGCTTGTTTAATTCTAGGTGGTCTCACTAATAATATTTTCAATCTTTTACTACTCATAAATACCCCCCTTTAAATAATATTAGGTGTAATTTTATGCTTTATTTGATGACGATAATATAAATTAACACCTAGATAAAACAAGTAAATAAGAGGTCTTTTGAAGAAATCCTCATGACAAACCGTACGATTTATGATGCTTCTAATTTTAAAAACATCATTGTATAACTCCCAATAAGCATCTGTAAGCTGCTGTGGTGTCATATTTTTGGGAATATGTACAGCCTCTGCTCCGTTATAGGAGTATATATCATTATTACAGATTCTATTTTCCTTTTGCATCTGTTTAAAAAATTCAGTACCAGGGATTGGCGTTAATATATAGAATCTTGGTACTACAACCTTATTATCTTCAATAAATTTTGCCGTAGCTTTAATGGATTCCAGGGTATCACCCTCTGCTCCCACCACCATCTCAGTTGAAATATCTATACCATGTCTTCTAATATTTTTAAGAAGTCTGCTATACTCTGCGGGATCAGCCCAAGCTTTATTCATACTATTTAAACTTTCTTGTGTTATACTTTCAAGTCCAAAACTAAGAGCCATACATCCACTTTCAGAAACTGCCTTTAATAATTCATCATCCTCACCTATCTTAACTGCGCATTGAGAAAGCCATTTCATATTTAATTTTTTAATTTCGCCGCAAAGAGAAATAGTATAATTTCTATCCGACAGTATGTTGTCATCTAAAAGTAAAAACTTCTTAAACCCAAGAGATTTAACGTGTTTAATATCTCTTATAACATCCTCTATATCCCTTCTATAATACTTGCCTCTATAAAGACAATATACAGAACAAAAACTACACACATTAGGGCATCCCCTACCTGCTTGTACAGGTAAAAAATCACCAATATTTTTATCTAACAGTAAGTCGAAACGAGGCAGTGGATACTCCAATTTTGTTAAGGTCTTTTGGTAAAAAGGTTTAATATCATTATTTATAATGTCTTCTAAAACAGAGTGCCATACTTCCTCTGCATCTCCAATTACTACACAATCACAATATTTTTTAGCCTCTTCTGGCATAAGACTAACCATATACCCGCCTAATATAACTATTTTACCTCTCTTTTTAAATTCTTTAGCAATATCAATTGTCCTAATAACCGCATGCCCCATACTACTTATAGCTATTACATCAGCGTCAGTATCAAAAGGAACATCTTCTATGGTTTCAAGACAAATAGAAGGTTCCCAATCACTTGGAGTTATTGCAGCTAGTAGTGGAAGTCCAAGCCCTAAAAAGTACAATTTTTTCTTTTTTATCAGGTTACCGCTAGAATTATAAGGAGTAGGCTGAATAAATAATATTTTCTTATTCACAAAATCACCCTCTTTCACATTAACTTCTTATTAGATTATTAAAATATTCTTTGGCAGTGTTTCTAATAAATTTCATATCAACGAAATCATATACTCCACCCTTTTTCCCAATTATAGTAAGTCTCATAAATAACTTGTAATATTCTAAATAAAATGCTTTTCTTGACATATTTGTTGGTTGTAATACTAAATGTAAGAAATCCCAATACTGCATTTTATCAGTAGTTAATTTATCTTTATATTTTTCAAAATCATCTGTTCCGGGAATTGGTGTGAAAATTGATACAGAAGCATATTTTAGTTTTGCTTTTTTTATCCACCCATATAATTTATTGAAATCTTCTTTAGTAGCGTTTATATCAATAATAAATAGGCCTAAGCACTCAATATTATACTCCTGAAGGATGCTTACACATTGCTGATTTAAATCTTCAGAGGTCTGTTTACTATAGGAATTCAAAGTATTATCATCTATAGCCTCAAGGCCAACAATAATACCTTTTGCGCCAATACCACTTAGTTCACTTATTAGATCTTTATTATCTGCCACAAAATCAGCCCTACTATAAAATATAAAATTTTTCATAATATTTCTCTCTTTTATCAGTGCTATAAACTTGCTTATCCTTTCTCTATCAATAAGAAAAGTATCATCAATAATATGTATATTTTCACAATCAATCTTTTCTATCTCATCAACTACTAGATTAATATCCCTAGCTATATATTTTCCATCATTAATTTTTCTACAAAAGCAAAAACTACAATTATATGGACAACTAAAGGCGGTTTTAACTATAGCACAGGGACTAAACCCTAAATACCTGTATAAATGTTTATTTTCATTAAAATGAGACCTATCTGGAATAGGCAAATCATTAGGATTTATAAACAAATTTTTATTAACCACCCACCCATTATTATCTCTATAACATATACCATGAATATTGTCTAATTCAGAAACCTGGTAGCTTGTACCGATTTTTAATATTTGTCTAAAAGGTTCCAATGAACTTGAATGACAAATAATGTCTATGGTATCCCTATAAAATCTTTTATAATTTATCTGGGCATGGACGCCACCCACCATAATTTTTATAAAAGAATTATAATCTTTTATAATTTTCGAATAAGTTATAATAATTTGTTCTTGGGTAATATACCCGGAAATAACTACTAAGTCTGGTTTAAAACTAATTAAAACCTCTTCTAGAGTTCTTTTGTCAAAAATGGAGTCGAATATTTCACAATGTATTTTTTCCTGGAGAGCTACTGTATAAAGATACTCAAGCTCCAATGGTTCAAGATCAATAACATTAATATTTGCAATAATACTTAAAGTTTTTGGTCTAACTAGCAAAACATTCATAAATGCTCCCTCCAATTAATTTCTAAACATCTTAATAAAGTATTGCATTGTAATTTTAGATGCTCCAATAGATAATTTGATATTATCCTTAAGACCATATTGTGAAATCATTTTAAAAATATTTTTCGGGCTCATAGTAACTTTATAATAAAGTTTTATTATATTAAAGTAATATGCTCTTACAGATATATTAGTAGGTTTCACTGTGAGATGTGCTAAATCCCATTTTTCATATTCTTCTCTAGGTATAATTAATCTATCTTTATACTCCTGGAAAAGCTCCGTACCAGGCATAGGCGTGAAGGGTTGGAGATTTATAAACTTAATATCAATTTTTTTAATCCATTTATATAATCTATTGAAGTCATTAGTATTCCAATCCACCCCTAAGATAAGAGCACCATAGCACTCAATGTTATATTTTTTTAGTATGATTATAGCCTTCTCATTAATTGCCACACTACTTTTCTTGTTGTATTTTTTAAGTTCCTCTTCACTACTAGATTCCAGCCCTACTATCACCGCACGTAGACCAACTAATGAGAACTGGGCTATAATATCTTCATTTGCAGCTATAAAATCTGCCCTAGCATAGATTAAAAATCTTTTATCCAATTTATTTTCTTTAAGTTGTGTGCAGAAATCTAGAATTCTATTTTTGTCTACTAGAAAATCATCGTCTACAATGTAGATTTCCTTTTCTGGAATAGACTTTAATTCACTTATTACGTCCTCCAAATCTCTTGTAAAATAATTGCCTTCTGTTATTTGCCTACAAAAGCAAAATTTACATTGATAAGGGCAACCATATGAAGTCTTAATTAGTGCACAAGGGTTGTGAAACATATAATAATATTTTTTCCTATATCTATCTACCAAACTTCTATCAGGATGTGGATAATTAAAGGATGTTTCCTTTGGACACTTTTGGGAATTTTCATACCACGTACCTTCTATGTGCTGAGAATTATCATTTTTGGTTATTGCATCTAGTATAGCTCCAAATGTTCTTAACCCATTGGAATTTATAATATAATCTATATTATCATCAGCAAAATCTTCTGGTACAACTTCAGCGTGTACACCTCCCAGAATAACTCTGCATTGTGGTGATTTTATTTTTACTTCTTTAGCATATTTTTTTACAACATTCACATGTGCTATATAAGCAGTGAAACCTACTACATCTGGATTATATTTGCCTATAAAATAAGATAATGGCTGCTTTTCTAAAATCATATCTACAATAGTAACAGTATGCCCTAGGGGCTGAATATAGGCACCTATATATTCCAGTTCTAAGGGCTCACATATCATTACATTCTGGAGTCCTATAGTTTCCTTATCTGGCCTTGGACGTACAAGTAAAACATTCATTATTCCCTAGTCTCCTTTTTAAGCACAAATAAACAAATGGTGGGCATATATCCTTTTTCTTTTATTTTATGAAGCTTTTTTAATATAAATTTATCTTGAATAAGCATTTGTATTTTCTGGGCAGACAAATATTTAGCACTACTTGTAGTGAATTTAACAAAAAACATAGCTATATTATCGTAGGTTGAATTTGCAGATGCTTGGGCAAGAAATAAGCTTCCAGTGTCCTTTAATAAGCTATAAAATTTCATTATCACAGCATCTTTATTTGGATAATAGGGAAAGGAATGAGAACATACTATTATATCAAAAGACTTATCTTCAATTGAAAAATCCTCTACACTACAGTTATAATAAGTTGTGGTATTGTTATTACTCCTCGCTACCTCAATCATTTTAGAAGATATATCCACGCCTGTATACTTAATATTGTAATCTTTAAACTGCCTTTGCATATCCGCAATAAGTTGTCCTGTACCACACCCCATATCAAGAACACAGTAAGATTTATCAAGCTGTATTATTTTTTTAATTTCTTTTATAATATCTCTTCTTGTAGGTGACAGAGAATATTTTTGGACCCAGAGCTTATTATATTTGTTAGCCCAAAAATCCCAAACTTTAACAACATCCATGCTTATTCCTCCTTATATAAATTTAAATCTATATCTGGCGACTTATAACTAAGCCTATTTGATAATAATTTAATTAAAAATCTTATTATAGTGCTGGGATGATAAATATGCATATATTTCTTATGCTGACTACATCCAAATTTCATTTTGGTAACCTCAGATGTTTGTCCCATATCTATGGATGAATACTTATTCTCAATACCATATCTTAAAATAAAGGCAATCATATTCATATAAGAATCATATTTGCGGTTCAATGAATAATCCATACCTCCAAATACAAAATATAGCTCTTTTTCATTATTTGCAAGTTGCACAAAAGCAATTGGCTTATCCTTTGCATAAAACACATAAATTGAACAAGGTGATTTTTTAAAGAAATCTATACCTAATTTTTCTAATTTATACTCAGACTTATTAAATACGTTTTCATATAAAGAATAAATCTTTTCAGTAAAAAGATTGTTATCTTGTAATTTTTCAATTAAAACATCTTTACTTTTATTTAATGCTTTTACTAATCTATAGCGATAATGACTTCTAAGCCTTAACTTAAAGTCATCAAAGGAATCCCACAATATGTCTAGTTTACATGTAGGTAGCGTTTCCCCTTTCACAAACAGTGGGCTTGAAAAATCCTTTTCAGCATTAAGTATAATACAATTTTTCTTTTGCTTTTTTATATATTGCTCAATTTCAGAGATATCCTTAACATCTAGCACATAGCCTTGTTTTGATACGGAACAAGGCACCCCCATTATATTAACAGAAAGATTAAATTTTAATTTTGAAAAAGTAAACATATTCAGTTTCAATTTATATATAACGAATGCACTCCTATTGTTTACAATAATATATCTTTGATTACATGGATTGCAGTCTTCTAATATAACTAATTGATTTTTCAGCATATAGTGGTTATCCTCAAATATATTATCCCAAATGTATGGAAGTTCACATGCCTTTGTGAAAATTCTTATCATCTTACCCCCTGGTGTTTTCGTTGGAGTACATAACAATTCTCAATTGTTATGCCCCTGGTATTTTCGCTGGAGTACATAACAATTCTCAATTGTTATGCCCCTATAATACAATCTCATAAACACTATAATGTTTATATTCTCTGTCTGCCCATTTTACTCCAAAGTTTTTAGACTTAAAATTATAATCTAAAATCCAACTTGTTTCATAGAAATCATATTTTCCTTTTGTTCTATTATAGCATTCATTGAACAATCCTAGTATAGCACCAGTATTGTGAAATTTAGGTATTACTCCAATTTCAACAATCTTAAACTTATTTATTCTATCTTTAAATATTTTATTCTTTACAAATGTAGAGATACCAATAGATTTTCCACTGGGTATAAGTTCATTAAAATCAGGATACCAAAGCATAAATCCAATCGGTTGTCCATTTTTCAAAACAAAAATCATATTTTCTTCTCTTATAAATAACTTTAAATCCTTAAAAAGTTCATAATCTTCTTGATAATTTCGTTTAAAATAAAATGAGTGATTTTCAAAACACTCATTGTTTAAGTCCGTATAAATCTTCATTTCATTTTTAAAATCCTTAAAATTAATATTTCTAAAGGTAAAATCACCACAGGTTCTGGTAATAATTCTTCGCTCTTTATCTAAATTAAATTCATCCATTTTTCCACAATATGAAATTAAAATAACTTCATTTGTTTTATAACTCTCAAAATAATCTAAATAATAGGCTGGATTATAGTTATTACCAAAGCTTAAAGGAGCATCGTAATGGTCAGCTAAGAGTCCAAGGCCATAATTAACATGACCATTTAACCCAATAGTAATTTTAGGAATATTTCTATTTTTACATAATTCTTTTCCATAATTAATCATAAGCTCAACAGCTTTCTCGTTATTAGGCAAAGCCTCAAAGTATGATATTTGAAGTGTTTCCTTGTAATTGTCTGCATGTATATATATACAAACTGCAACAATTTCATTATCATTAAATATTATAATGGGATAAATAAAGGAATGCTTTGCAAATTCACCTCGCTTTAAAATAACAGACTTTAAAAGTGACGAGGTAGTATCTTTAAAAATAGTATTTTCTTTATATATAGAACTAGCAAATTTCATATATAGTTTATAGTTACTAGCGTTACACTCAACAATTTTCATATGTTATTACCCCCACAGCTATTTTTATGAATTTATATACTTTATATTATTATACTTCAATTACTTACAGGCATCAAAAAAATAACAGAAACTAAAAATAGTTTCTGTTTACTAATCACTTAATTATTTTTATAAAGGCCTCTACAATTTTTGGTTCAAAATACACACCACTCTGCTTATTTATAAAATCCATAATTTCATGCTTTGCAACTGGCTTTTGATAAAAGCTTCCATACATCAGGGAATCATAAGTATCAAGAATTGAAAGAATACGTGCATTAAGGGGAATACTTTCACCTATTAGTCCCTGTGGATATCCACTACCGTCCCACTTCTCGTGGTGACATAACACATCTTCAGCAATATGAGCTAACTCATGGGATGTGCTAACAATCCGATATCCTATTTCGCAATGATTCTTCATAATACTCCATTCTTCTGCTGTAATTTCTCCATCTTTGTGTAATATATTGTCTGGCATAGCTGCAATACCTATATCATGAAGTAGTGCAAGAATTTGTAGATTATGAATATTGTCTACTGATAACCCAAGCTCTTTTCCAAGTTTATATGACAAGTCTATTAAGCGATCACTATGTTCTTTCGTTTCATGAGTTCGCTCGTATAAGGTTTTTCTTAAGGATGATATTATGGAACTTCTTATACTCTTACTTTGCATAAGTTTTGTATTATACATATTATCTTCTGCCACTTTATAAACATTGTTTATATCCTGAGCTAGATCATACTTTGTAGAAAATCCCATTGAAACACTTGGCTTTATAGGATCTTCTTTCTCTTTGTTACACTTAATTTTAATTCTATCAACTATTTTTTCAGTTTCAGAAATATCCGTTTGAGGTAATACAATGATAAACTCATCTCCACCAACGCGGGCTACAATATCATTTTTTCTAGCTTCGCTTTTTAGTATATCTGCTATTTTCCTTAGCAGCCTGTCGCCTGCATCATGTCCAAATCCGTCATTTGCAAGCTTTAAGCCATTGACGTCCCCCATAATGATGGAAATAGGAAGATTCTCTTTGGTATCCAAATTTTTAATAATTTCTTCATAAAATCTTCTATTATATAAACCGGTTAGTTTATCATTATGGCTTAAATAAATGATTTCTTCGCTCCTTTTCATTAATTCTATTGCATTTTTAGCCTTTAATGGCAAAGTTATTTTTATTGCTTCCTCGCTAAAAGGCTTTGAAAAATAGTCATAGGCTCCAAGAGTTAAAGCTCTTTCTATAGCTTCCTTATTTTCAAGACCTGTACAAACAATAACTGGAATATCCATTGTATTAGGATCTTCTTTCATACCCGTAAGTATCTGAAAACCATCCTTTCCTGGCATCATAATATCCAATATACACATGTTTATTTTGTTTAGGATAAGCTTTTCATTAATATTTTCACCATCCCCAGCCTCAAAAAATTTAATCCCTTGAAGTTTTCTTTCAATAATTTTTCGGATAAATTTTCTATCTACAGGAGAATCATCAATAATCATTATATTTCCAATCATAATTTCAGCATCCTCCCTTTCTGTTTTGCCCTAAAGTAGATAGTGATTTCTCTATTTCTAAAAGGGATCTGTCAAGCAATTCACGGTTAGAAATTCCTAGTGCCTCTTCTGCTTCCATAATATATTTTCTTAGCTCTTTCGCCCTTACGTTCCCCGCCACACCTTTGAATTTATGCAAAAGAATAGCCACTTCCTTAAATCTATTATTAACCATGTTTTCTTTAATATCCCTTATTATGTTTTCAGCGAATACATAAAATTCCTCCAATAGCTCTTCGCAGGTTACCCTGTCAAATCCTGACTCCTTCATAAGCAAAAGTACAGTTTCTAAGTAGAGATTTGTACTCATAGACCTAGTCTCACCATCCCCAATCCCTACATACTTTTGAAGAATTTTTGTCACCTCTCCAAAATCAATGGGCTTACCCAAAAATGCATCCATTCCCTCTTCTATGCACTTTTCTACATCACCTTTCATAACATAGGCGGTCATAGCTACAATGATAGTATGTTTTCCATCACCCTCTGCTCTACGAATCTGTCTTGTTGCTTCATACCCATCCATCACTGGCATCTGACAGTCCATAAAAATTATATCGTAATTGCTATTAATGAATGCCGCTACAGCCTCTTTGCCATTTACAGCAATATCGCAACTGTACCCTTTCATTTTTAGTAACCTAACAAATAACATCCTGTTAATCTTAGTGTCTTCAACCAGTAATATTTTCACATTGGTGTTCTGAACAATTTCCTTTTGACCCTTCATAACTGAATAATTTGATAGCAACTTAACTTCTTCATCTTTATCTTTATCTTTATCTTTACCGAAAACTATTGTAAACGTAAAAGTAGTTCCTACTCCCTCCTCACTTACAATATTTATTTCTCCATCCATCATTTCCACAATGCTCTTACATATTGCAAGCCCTAGTCCAGTACCACCATATTTTCTTGTAAAGGATTGATCCACTTGTATAAATGGTTTAAAAAGCTTACTGATTTCTCTCTCTGTTATTCCAATGCCTGTGTCCTTTACAGTGAATAATACTTCTATAGTCTCATCACTTTGTTTGTTTAAGCTGGCCTTAATAAACACCCCACCCTTATCCGTAAATTTCACTGCATTACTTATCAAATTACTAAGGACTTGGCTAAGCTTTGTGGAATCCCCCACTACAAATTCAGGCAGGTCTGGACTAATAAACATTTTAAGTTTAAGACCTTTTGCAGATGCCTTGGCATTAAAAAACATTACAACTTTTTCTATAATTAACTTTATATCAAATGCAATATGCTCAAGTCTCATTTTACCTGATTCAATTTTTGAGATGTCAAGAATATCATTGACAACTTTAAGTAAAAGCTCTGTCGAAGTTCTCATAATACTTACAAATTCCACTTGTTCACTATTTAGCCCTGTATTCTCAAGGAGTTGTAAGAATCCTATAATTCCATTCATTGGAGTTCTGATTTCATGACTCATATTTGCAAGAAATAAACTCTTTGAAGCGTTGGCATCTTCGGCTTCTTCTTTTGCCATTATCATTTCATCTTGCTGCTGTTTTCGCTGAGTTATGTTAGTAAATGTTACTACTGCACCAACAACTTTTCCATCATAATATTGAGGGTGACAAAAATATTGTACCGGAAAACAGGTTCCATCGCTCCTCCAGAATACCTCATCCTCCGCATAAATACCCTCGCCGTTAATCATGGAATTAAAAGCTTTAGATCCCTCCATTGGGTAATATGTTCCATCTAACCTCTTATAATGAATCTTCCAATGCATGTTTTTTTCCAATAACTCATCTTGAGACTTGTATCCAAGCATCTCAAGACAGCTTACATTACAGAAAGTACAATTTCCTTTCAAGTCAACACCATATATTCCTTCTGCAGTAGAATCTAAAAGTAGTCGTATATTCCCCTCGCTCTCCTTTAGTGCATTATTTATTTTTTCAAGTTCTAGTGTTCTATCTTTTACTTTCTCTTCAAGATTGTTTATGAGTATATATAGCTGCTGCGCCATTTTATTAAAAGCCTGCGCTAATTTCCCCGTCTCATCATTTCTAAAAACCTTGGCCCTTTGCAATAAGTCACCCCTGGAAAATTTTTCTGTGTCGTTTATCAAATTATATATAGGTTTTAGAATTTCACCTGTAATCTTCATATATACTATTATGGATAAAACAAGTGCAATAATTGAGAATATAATGGTCATACCAATGCTTTTTACCATTTCCCCAGTAAACTGACTTTCAGGAATTCCTGTTATAATTAACCAATCTAAACCCTGTTTTTTATACTCTTTTACACTTATATGAAGCTTATCATTTTTAATTTTTATTGTAAAACTACTCTTTGAATTATTTTTGTAATTTTCATAAGCCTCTATTATAGATTTGTTATCAATCTCTTCAACTCCTACTCTTTCTACTATGCCATTTGGAACAGTTTTAAAATTAGGTGTACCAAGTGAATTGGCAACAAGTTTTCCTGTACCTCTTTCCAAAATATAAGAAACATCGCCTTTGTCTTTTATAATTTCTTTCAAATAACTATTTATCTTTGAAAGATTAATATGTGTTCCAAGTACACCTTGGAATATGCCGCTGTTATTATAAATTGGATAAGCCGCTGAAATTGTTAAATCATCCATTATAAAATGTTTATACGCAGGCGAAAACACAGGTTTTCCTTCTAATTTTGCCACTTTATACCACTCTCTTGTGCGTGGGTCAAATTTCCCTGCCTTAACCGAAAGCTTGTCTGCTGTGAAATCTTTATTTATAGAATAGTACCAGGAATTTCCTTTAGTTTCAGCATTATTCATCATAATTTCAATGTCATTTTTTTCATTCCTACGTGCTCCATAATATTCACCATTTTCGGTGCCATAACTGAAACTATATATTTCATTAGCATTTGATTTAAGAACTCCTACGAAAAACTTTTCACGCTGAGCCTTATTGTAAATATCCACCACGCTACTTTGTATTAAATTATGATTTACCTCATTGATTTGCAATGGAATATTAACGAATGCTTCTATTTTATTTGAAATGTTTTTGCTTGTGTTATTCTCAATTTCTGTAATAATATTATATGTAGATGCTCTCCAATTTGAAAAAAGAGTAAAGCATATTATACTAATGGTAGTTATCATAAGCAAAATAAATGTACTAATAATTATCCTCTTTATTGAAATGCTTCTTCTATCCATTTTCACCTCCAGGATCTTCATAAACTTATTTTTTTATCAGCAAGTTCAATTATTTCTTCAATGGTTAGACATTTATTCTCATTACAGACTGTATGCACCATAAAGCTACATGTCAATTGAATTAGTTTATTTCCAATATTGAACTTCTTTTGCATAAAACTCTTTCTGATTTTTTCTGCAAGAGCTGTTGCAGCGTTACTATCCGTATTAGAAAGACATATAATGAATTCTTCACCTGCGTATCGTGCTGCCCAGTCTTTACCAAAACTCATGTGTCCATTTAACGCTTTAGCAAATTCTTGCAATGCTTGCTCTCCTAAACTATGTCCATATTTATCATTAACCGTGTTAACCAAATCTAAATCAGCAAATATAAAGGATAAAGGCTCATTCCTTAACGAAGAGTTTAATAAATCCACAGGTAGCTTCTCATCTATATATCTCCTATTATATAACTCCGTCAATTCATCATTCACTACTGCCTGATTCATATGCTCAACTGTAGATAAAATCTTCACTCCATGTCCCGTTTTTCCATCTCTTAGATGCATGCTATCGGTAATATCTTTAAATAATTCTACAACAATTTTTTTCTCTTGAATTGCAATAGGAGTTGCTATTACCATGTAAATTCCATTATCATTATGCTCTATTTTAAAAATAGTATCATCCTCATTGTATGCCCTCATAGCTATGCAGTTTTCACTTATGATTTCCTTTTTCCAAAACTCATGATAAATGTCTTCTGTCTCACATGATTCACTTTCACCCAGCTCAAGAGTTTTTTTTCTCACAGGATCAACAATTCTCATAGACTGATAAGCATTTCCAAATAGTTCAAGTTTATCTAAAATAATATCAAATTCATTTATATTCTCTTCTCCTAAGATAATCAAAGCAAAATTATTTTTCTTTATGGATTGTAATATTAATAAATCCATTTCCTGGCTTTTTCTTAACAGCACCAGATCATCATGAGGTTCTAAAATCATCAAATTATTAATGATTTCTCTTAATATCTCCATTTTTTTATTCATTTGCTTTGTCCTCCTACCCTAAATAAATCCTGTGCTAAATTAATTTCCAGTAATTTTTCTATTCTCTCTTCTGGGATTGGTTTGCTGCAAATATAGCCCTGAATTTTATGACATTTATGATTAATTAAATACTCCAATTGTTCCCTTGTTTCTACTCCTTCAGCTACTATACTCATACCCATACTTCTGCCTAACATAATAATTTGACCGGTCAAGGTTTCACTTATACTTTCACAAGTAATCTCATCTATAAATGACTTATCTATTTTCAAAGTTGATATAGGCAACTGCTTTAAGTAATTTAATGAAGAATAACCTGTACCAAAGTCATCCAGAGCAATTCTCACTCCAATTTTCCTTAAACTTTCTAATTTCGATCCAATAATTTCAAAAGATTCCATTAATATCGATTCTGTAATCTCCAGTTCTAAATAATTAGGATCTAGATTAGCGAGTCTAAGGGTATCTATAACAATATCATTAAATCCAGTTTGTAAAAGTTGTACAATAGATACGTTTACCGATACTGTCAAAGAGCTGTAACCCTTTATGTGAAGTTTTTTCAAAAAAACACAGGAATCTCTTAATATCCAACTGCCTAAAGGTATAATCAAACGAGAATCCTCTGCTACTTTAATAAACTTTAGTGGAGAAATAAAGCCGAGTTCTGGGCTTTTCCATCTCATAAGAGCTTCAAACCCCGTTATTTTTTTTGTCTCTACGTCAACTTGTGGTTGATAATATATTTCAAGTTCATTTTTTTCAAGTGCTGTGCGTAAATACTTTTCAATATTCATTCTTTCTGTAAGAACTTCATTCATTAACTGCTCATATATAACATATCTATTTCTACCTGTATCTTTTGCACTATACATAGCAATATCAGCATACTTAAGTAATTCTTCCAAATTATTACCATGTCCCGGGCAAATAGAAACCCCAATACTTACACTAATATGTAGTATACTATCCAAAACATGAAATTCTTCTCTAAAACTATTGATAATATGAGAAGCAAATATTTCTGCATCGCCCTCTCCTTGGATATTTTGAATTATAATGATAAATTCATCCCCACTGAGTCTAAAAATAAAATACCCTTCCTTCAGGAGTGAAGTCAGTCTTTCACTTACTTTTATTATTAATTTATCCCCAAAATCATGTCCCAAAGTATCATTAATATACTTAAAATTATCTACATCAAGAAATAATAAGGCTGCACTATTTTCACTAGCTATAAAAATATTTTTATTGGATTCCTCAAACAATGATAGTTTATTTGGAAGTCCCGTTAACCTATCATGAAAAGCAAGATATTTTAGACTTTCTTCACCTAATCTGATTTTTTCATTAATTACCATTACTTCATCATATTGTTGCCGCAACTCTTCATCAGAAGCTTCTAATTCTTCGTATACTTGTGTAAGCTCCTCATGGCTATCTAAAAGTTTTCTGTCCATTTTTCTTATTTTTCTAATATAAATTAACAATATATATACAAAAATAATCAATAGCATAAATATAGCTAAAACAATCAATACAGGTATTTTATATGTTTCAAAAAAAGAAAAGGGCTTATTAATTATCTCCCAATCTTTGTTAATCCTGCTTAAGTCTATATTAAATCGCCTTAACTGCTGAAAATCTAAGACAGTCCGAATAGTTTTCGCTCTAAATACGGGAATATTATCTGGGTCCTCCCCCTTAAGTAGCCTCAAAGCCAAATTTGCTGCGCTCATGCCTTGAAGCTTTCCACTTATCATTGCTCCTCCAAATGCACCATTATTTAAACCGAAGTCATATAAATGATACATTGGAACACTACTATTCTTACTAAGTATCCTAGAAACATTTTGAAAGTCTGCTGTTTTTCCATTAACATCTCTAGAATATGTGGTAACAATAATAATGCTATCCTTATTATAGTTACTGACACTTTTAATTAACTCATCATGTGATAGGTTATTAAGTGGAATAATGTTCAATTTCATATCCACATTTTTGATTTTATCCATAACTAGTTCCCCAGTAGATACTCCACTTTCAGAATTATCAAATAGCACATAGACAGTTTTTAAAGAAGGATTAATTTGCAAAGCCATTTTCATCGTGTCTGTGGGATCAACTTCCTCAAGGACACCTGTAAAATTAACTTGTCCCTGTGCAATATCATCTATACCCTTCTGATTCACCCCACAAAATACAATTGGTGCATTAGAAAATATTTTTTTTCTATTTTCTAATGCAAATTCCAGAGCCACATCATCCGTTACAATTAGTACCTCTATATGCTTGTTTTCATACTTATATTTATAATAGTCAAACAAATGTAGTTTGTTTTCATCCGTAGGGTAGTTTTTCCAATCCATATATTCATCACAAATGGAAAGATTTTCATTGCTTTGTTTCAAAACATCAATGATGCCATTAGTTTCATCTTTAGACCATGAGAATCCCTGATTGTATGAATTAATTATCAGAACATTTTTCTGCTCACTGATGCTCTCTGCATATACATAGTTTGATAAACACAAACATAATAAAATCAAAGTACTAATTATTACAACTATTTGTTTTTGTTTAGAATATCTATTATACACACATATCACCTCTATGAATTTTAACTATTTTATAAAAGCAAACTCTTATATTAAATAAATATTTTAAAATTAATTAAAACTATATTTGTAAATTTTACTTTATATTTGTAAATTCGTCATAATAATATTTTATCAATTACATATGACAAAATTATGACAAAAAAAACAACCACTAATCAACAAACCACTACTAACACTAGGTTTAGATGCTTAATGGTATTTTTTTATTCTAGAGACCTTCTAAGCTGACCATATATCTTAGCAGTATTACTTGAGGGTTTTATTTGCAATTCTCTTTGCAGTGCTTTTGTATATTTATTATAATGTTTAATTAGTGATATTCTATCCTTTTTAGCAGCATAAACTCGCATTAAGATGCAGTTTACATCTTCATCCAATTCATTTTCTCTGGTCATTCTTCTTAAAATTTGTAATGCTATATCAAGCCTGTTATTTTTCAAAAGGTAGCTCCCTAGTTTTTTTGCAAAGTCCCAATATACTTCGGAGAGCCTTTCTATATCAGCCAATGACCATTGATAACCTTTATCTCCAAAAAGTTGGCCTAAGAAAATCTTTTCTGTTTTTATTGCATCTTCAACGTTGGATTCATTAATAATGCTTAAAGCCTTAACCCTTCTGTCAAAGTCTATGAAATCAATATATATATCTTTCACATCTATCCTGTAACCTTCACTTTCAGAAATAACTGCTTCCTTCATTTCATGTTGCCCCAATGCCTTTCTTAGCTTATAAATAGTAGTATTCAGATAGGTCTCTGCATTATGTGGAGACATTTCACTAAAAATATCCTCCATAATTCTCCATTTGGATACAAACTCGCCTTTATTTAAAAGTAGGTATGCTAATAATTCTAAGCTCTTAGACGAATTTACCTTTACACTCGCCCCCTCCACGCCTCGAATATGCAGTCCGCCTAAACAATGCACTGATAGCTTCACAGGTGTAGTTCCATAACTATATGGTAGCGCAATAATACCTCTTTCCCTACTCCTTTTTATTGTATGTTCCAATCTTTCCTGGGAAACCGGCTTCATGATATAGTCCATGGCATGCACACCAAAGGCATCAAGTGCATATTCCTTATGGGAAGTTAAAAAAACAATATCAATTATCTGGAAATCCGACATAATTCTCCTAGCAAGATCTAATCCGCCTTCCTCTGGCATTTTTATATCTATAAATGCAATATCCACCCTGTTTTCTTTTATGAATCTATAAGCTTCAGAAGAACTCTGAAAGGCTCCAATAATCTCGGTTTCTGGGATTTTAAAAATCATTTTTTTCATTATGAGTAACATGGATTTTTCATCATCTACTAAAATCACTTTCATTTTATCACCCCATAGTAAAATTCATTGGCAATCTAAATCTTGTTATTATATTTTGTTCATTCATGACCCTAAACAGAAATAAAAAGTACTATCTGCACCAGTGATGCTATCCATTAATCTCTGGATTTCCCCACTGAATGCAAATTCCTTTAGTATTAAAATCCCGGTTGTTGTTACTTTTTTCACCACTGTTTGTTTAGTGGATCCTATATCAGCTTTGCTAAAGAGTGTTTTAGCTTTATCAAGACCAATGCTTATACCTGTGTCTCTTATTGTGACAATGACCTTTTGCTCTATTTGATGAGTCTGAATGGATATAAGTCCTCTACTGCTAGCTATCTTTATCGCATTGCTCACAATATTGCAAACAACCATCCCCAGTATTTCCTTGTCTAAAAGCAGGGTAACAACCTGATCTATATTATTCATAATTCTTATACCCTTACCCCTATCATTTCCACTAAGCACATTTATAGTTTCCTTGGCAATATTAAAAATATCACTATAAACTAATCCACACTTTTGGCAGTCTAAACGTTCCAGCAAGTCTTCCACCATATAGAAGGTGGATTTAACTTGTTTTCCCACCTCATATATTATTTCTCCATTGCCACTCCTATCATCATCCTCATCATCACTTAGTATTTCCATCATACTTACCATTGCAGCCATAGGACTCCGCATATCATGGGCAACTTCTCTAAACAACTTGTCTTTTAATTTATTCAATTCTGTAAGTTGATTAACAGTACATATTAATTGCTCTTGCAGAATTTTATTTTCGTTTAAGCTCTTATGTATTTTTACTACACATTTCATATCATTATCACCTTTTTTTTTAGAATGCCACCTATACAAACAAGCTCTCCAAATCCTCTTGTGTCATTTGTGTTATGATATTTTCCTCATTGGTATTCTCATCCATTACACTTTTAATCATTTCTTTCTTCCTTTGCTGCATTATATATATCTTTTCTTCAATGGTACCCTTAGCAAGAAGTTTTATAACTTCTACAGTCTTTTGCTGTCCAATTCTATGCGCTCTATCTGTTGCTTGTTCTTCCACAGCTGGATTCCACCATGGATCAAAATGTATTACAACATCTGCTCCTGTTAAATTTAGTCCCGTTCCTCCTGCTTTTAAAGAGATTAAAAATACATTTGCATCTCCTTCATTAAATTCTTTAACCAGGCCCATTCTATCTTCACTTTTAGTGCTTCCATCCAAATACATATATTTTATATTATTTTTATCAAATCTAGTTTTTATATTTTTAAGCACAGAAGTGAATTGTGAAAATAATAGTATCCTGTGGCCTTGCCCTACACTGTCCTCTAAAATCTCATCTAAGGCTTCCATTTTCCCATTGTCACCATCGTAATCTTCTATAAATACAGAAGGATCACAGCATATTTGTCTTAATCTTGTTAAAACAGAGAGAATCTTCATCTTACTTTTGCCAAAGCCATTTTCTCTTATTTCTTCATCAATCTCGCCCTTAGCCTTATCAAGATACGCAGCATAAAGTTTTTTCTGCTTTTGCGTCATATCCACCACCAGATTATGCTCTATTTTAGGTGGCAGTTCTTTAATAACGTCCTTTTTAAGCCTTCTTAAGATAAAAGGATTTATGTGCCTATTTAATTCCTTTAATGCAATTTTATCATTATTTTTTATAATTGGTGTTTCATACCTTTTTGTAAATTTAGCATGAGTCAGCAAATAACCTGGCATAATAAAATCAAAAATTGACCAAAGTTCCGTTAGTGAATTTTCAATTGGAGTACCCGTTAATGCAAAATAACCCTTTGCCTTAATTTCTTTAACTGAAGTGGCATTTATAGAAACTGGATTTTTTATTTGTTGTGCCTCATCTAAAATACAGTAATTAAAGTTAATTTCCTTATATTCTTCTATATCTCGCCTTATAAGTGGATATGAAGTAATAACCACGTCACAATCACTTATCTCATCCATAAGCTCTTCTCGCCTTTTTTTAGAGCCAGATATCACCAATGACTTAAGCTCTGGCGCAAATTTTTCTATCTCACTTTGCCAATTATATACTAGTGAAGTAGGAGCTATAACTATAGAAGGTTTGCCTCCTCTTTCTGATAGTAGAAAAGCTATGGCCTCCAGGGTTTTGCCAAGTCCCATTTCGTCTGCAAGTATTCCACCAAATCCATATTCTGCCAAGGTCTTAAACCACTTAAACCCTATTTTCTGATAGTTACGCATAATGCTATCTAGCGAATCTGGAATTACATAATCCATGTCCCTTACATCACGTACATTGTTAGTAAGCTCTCTAAAGTTTTTACTCCTTTTTACATAATCCATTTCTGTATCTTTGATCTTTTGATCAAGATATAATGCATTATATTTTGAAATCAATATCTTTTCTTTACTTAAGTCCTTGTCTTTTATGTCCAAAAAGTCAATCATCTCGCCAAGGTCTTCCATTGCCTTATCTTCAAGTGATACAAATCCACCTTCTTTAAGTTTGTAATACTTCTTCTTCTCCCTTAAAGCAGTGAAGATATTTTTTAGTTCCTCCCTGTTTACCCCTTCAATTTCAAAGGAAAATTCTAATAAATCATCTTCATTAACCCTTATTCCGCCTTTAAAGTTAGACTTTCCATAAACCTTAATATTTTTAAAGCTTTGTGAATAATAAACTTCGCCAAGCTCTTGTAGCTTATTCATTCCACCTATAAGAAAGCTGACAATATTCTTTTCATTTTTCATTACATAACTATTTTGCCCCTCAACAAATTCAAAACTTTTTAATATACCCTCACAATTTTCTTCTTTTTTAATATCTCTAATGAGTATTTTCTCACCCTTTTGTCTTTCCTTTTTTTCAAGGGGATTTATATCTATTTCACCATAGTTAAATTTTATTGTAGCCGTTATAACCTCATCTGCCTTGTCTAGATAAACCTTTATAACAAGAGGTGCTTCGTAAAATTTCGCATTAATATTTTTGTCAAAAGTTATCTCCTCTGCTACAGTTTTAAGCTTAGGTAAAAGGTAAGAAGCTATCTTTTCCCCTTCTTTTACATTGAAAATCGCCTTCTTACCCCTTTTACTTGTAATTAATTTATAGATTGGCACATAGACTCTGCACTGCTCATCTGGTGGGATATATATATTGTCGTTATACCAAAATACTTTATATAAATTATCTAAAGGGTTTGGTAGTGTGCCCAATTGCTCAAGTTCAATAGCCTCTTTTTTCATGCCCATCTTGAATTTTAAAGGCATAGCACCTTTTACTATATTAATAGCCTTATGTTCTGCTCCATTTATAACCACATCTATTGTTCTTTCCCTTAGCAATGTAAACAATTTATATAATATTTTATCCGTTAAAAAAAGTTTTTTTCCTGAAAACATTGGATTATATGAATTGTAATAATCATAGGAATTAGTACGGTCTCCATCTATATCTCTTATTTCCATAAACATCTCTATTATTTGCGCGTCAACTGTATTAAATCTATGTAAATCAGGGTCGTATGTAAACCCCTTTCCAAACTCAATAACTTCCTCTTTCATTAACGAACTTAAAAAATTCTTCATGCTTTTTACAACATAGTTTTTTTCCACACCCAGCTTAAGTTCAACATAAGGCTTTTCATAAGACGTGCCTTCAAGGAACTTAATTTCCAAATTTAGTTCCCTTTTAAAATCATCGCTGATTTTTGAAACGCTCTTAAGCTCTTCTAGCAAGTAATCAATATCAGACTTCCTTGCAGGGCCATTTAAATTATCTTGATATTCCATGCCATATTTAAGCAGTGCTGCTGCAATATGTTTGCAAAGAATTTCATTGCCATGTTGTACTGAAATTTTATATTCCTCGCAATTACAAATTCCCTGCATGCTATTAGATTTATTATCCCATTTAATGTGAACATCATTGGTGTTAAATCCATTGAAGGCAATTACCTTAGCATAAATATCTAATTTTCTACTATTTTTATCGCCATTTATGGTGCTTTCTCTTATATCCAATGGTTCAACATAGCCCTCTTCATAATATTGCTTTGCTCTTTTAAAAGTAATCTCATTAGACCACGCTTTTATAAGTGTTTCTGATATTCTCACAATTTGTTCCTCCAGAAAATTTATTTATAATTTCATTATATCATATGGTGCCACCCACGTGGCAAGTGGCAAGTTGCTGATTCTCACAAGCACAATATATCACTGTTATTTTTATTATATTACGTCTACCAATAGGAGTTCTTATTTTAAGATGATTCACTTCCTTATACTTGAAATTTATGCTATAATTAGTATTTAAACAAACCACAGTTTACTGAAAAGTTGTAAATTATTATAAGATTTTTTAAATCGCAAAGGTGGTGTAATATTGAGAGTAAAAATTTAATGCCTTTTGTTTTTATTAATTTGTTAATTTGGCAAATTTTAAACTACAAGGAAAAAAGGAATCCTAGTCAACAAACAAAATATGATGGAATGAAAATAATTTTATCTGGTATAATGTTTTTTTGGATTATTATAATTATAATAATGATATTCAACTTAATAGTTTCAGTTTAACATGTAAATAAATACATTATAAGCATTTATTTTTCATTTAGTTTTTTGAATATAACATAAGAGTATATTATTGGCACAATAGAAATCACAGATACTACTATCATTAGAACTATGAAAGAAGCAGTTCTGCCTCCAAATATTGCAAAAATTGCAGCTACAATACCTTTACCCATAATGGTGCTGCCATGCGGTGAGTTTTAACCCACACTTCTTCATTTGCAAGAGTAAAACGCAACGAATATAAAAAAAATCATCTGACACTCAGATGATTTTTTAATGTTTTAAATATAACTTCACAAAATCCAGCTTTCGAACTTAGTATAGGAGAATCTTTTAATGTATCATTTATCTCCAGTTAGCATCGCTTAATCCATAATTCGTATCTAGATTTAACATTATGCCATGCACCATTCCCTTTCCATTAACTATGGCCATTTTCCTTGAACGAATGTCTTCTGAATTTACTGAACTATCCGCTACAGCATTCGCAATAACGCTAAGAAGAGCTTTTTCAGTCATGTTAGTGGTTTGGCTGCCAGCGGCATCAATACTTTTTATTGCATCCGAGCTTATGCTTCCATTTTGTAAAACAACATCAAATGCAAGCGCAAATCCCCTTATGGTTTTTAAATTGTATTTTTCGCAGATATTCATTGCTTGTTTTATCATATATACTTCAGAATCCGCTTCGATACTCTTAAAGTTCTTACTATCACATAAATTTTGAAATGCAGAATTCCAAGGTTCAATAATTTCATTTTTGGAATTATTAATGCTTCTGGCCCATATAAGCTGCTTATCTAATGTGTAATCTGTTATAACTTCACTTATAACATCATATTTGGCACCGAAAATTGTTTTCATTTCATCAGGATATTGTCTATCCATTCTATTTAATAAAGGCTGCAGGGTTCCCATAGCTATATTCCACTGCAGATATCCTAGCGATAAGCCTTGTTTATCAAAATTCCCTGCAATTTGATTATTATTTCCAGTTTCAAATTGTTCACTGATATTTTTTGCAATATTAACTACATCAGCTGGTGGTGAATTATAAAGTTGTATATATGCGTCTGATACATAACCATTACTAGTTTTATAATTAATTTTATACCACCCAGGTGCATTGGCGTCTGCGGTACCCATAATTTCAACCTTCTCATAATTATATAGATTACCTAATATAGTGGCAGTTGAATTAGGCGCTGATCTTACTTTTAGGTCAATTTTAAGCTCTGGATTATATACATATCCTTTTTTATTACTAACTATAACAGTACACTTTGCAGTTTTATTCCCATCTTCTGTGGAAACTGTAATTACTGCTGTTCCCAAACCTACTGCTGTTACTGCTCCATTAATTACATCTGCTACCTCTGGATTTGAGGTTGTCCATATTGCTGAATTAATTGTTGTATTACTTGGAGTAATTGTTGCTATTAAATTATCTGTATCCCCTACAGTTAGATTATCTGTAGTTTTGTTTAAACTCAAATGCGGTTTTAATGTTTCAATAGCATCTGCTGCTGATTGTGCAACTGTTCCTCCAAGTATAATCTCCTGGCTATCCTCTCTTATACTAGCTTGTACAACACCTAATAATTTTGTATTAATTGTACTATTTCCATCAACCAAAACTACAGGGCTATTGGTTTTAGCTGCAAGAGCTGAACCAGTAAGCGCATCTACCAAATGAGGGTTTGTACCATTTGCAAGGTAAATTTTACTGTAGTCGGGTTTAAACTGCTTTAATATTTCTGCATTTGTTTCATATCTATTATCTCCTGCCAGCCGTATAACATTTGCTGCACTTTCAATTTTTGGGTTTAAAACACCCATCCCTCCAACAGCATAAACAGTTTTACCTGCAATATAAGTTTTTTCGTTTGCTGTTAATTTATTGTTATTAACAAGTAGTATTGGCATTCCCTTTACAGCTGCTATTGCTGAAATTGAAAGAGCATCTGCATAAGCTAGCCCATTTGCAAGAATTACTTCTGTTGGAGCTACTGGGAAAGCTTCAAGTGCTAAGTTATATGAAGTTTCAACTCTATCTTTTCCTGTTATGCGTTTTATAGTGAAGCCCTTTAAATCATTTTCTACCGCTGTTGAAACAGCCCCGACTCCTCCAACTATGTAAATATTTTTGACTCCAAGTGTCTTTAGTTCTTCCATCACTCCTGCTGGAAGTTTACTTGGTGACGTTAATAATATTGGTGCTTTTCCCTTTGCATATGCCAGTGGTGCTGCAGCAAGAGCATCTGCCAAATCGTCTCCCCTAGCAATAATTGCATCGTCTGATTTTTCCCAACCGGCCTGTACAATTTTAAGCGCGGTGGCATACCTATCATTACCCTCTAATAATGTTGACGCTGATGCTACACTTTGGAATGCTGATACATGTAGCACAGCAAACGTTAAGCATACCGCTAATAACTTCCTTGTTTTTCTGTGCATAATTTTAATTTTCCCCTTCCTATCTGAATATTTTTTAATATATCTATAACCATTCTATATTATTCATAAAAATCCTTTAATCGCCTATAAACACTTTATAATGGCAAAGAAAATAGAATATCAGCCGCTGATGCTTACTACAAATTTCAACTTACTATTTTTCCCAAGTGACTGTCACCTGATCATTTTAATCTATTGAAGTAAAATCAAACCCTTTAAAAACTTTAACTTTTCCCTGTTTATATTTCAATGTTCCCCTATTCCCTTCAATGATTGTCCAATAATATTTAGGATAAACAGGAAAAGTTATTAAAGCCTCATTTTCCACTTCAAACGTTAAATTATAAGAATAACCAATATTTGAAAATCCCCTATGGTCTCCATTCATCTGTATAACTGATTCTTTTGATTTTAATCTAGCATTAACTTCAATAACAGGTTTAGTGCATAATACTATCTGATCGTATATAATGGTTAAAATCATAAGTGTAAGTATAACACCCAATAGAGAGAATATAAAAAAGAACATTATCTCGTCACGCCTCATAGACTTCATAATTTCATTTGAAGATTCAATTATATCAATGTTAATATCATTATTTGCAAGCTCCAATGGCTTATAAAAACATGTGAAGTATACAATTATTGTTATACTGTATAAAATTAATATTACTATCCCTCGTTTTACGGTAAAAAAAGCTTCTTGTTTGTTTGGCACATAGCTCTCCTCCTATACATATAAAATACCATTTGCTACCACCTAGGTGATAATTTCCTTGATTATATCCCATTATGACTTGGATGGAAAACTCATCCATATTACCTCCATATGTCCCTGCTGAATTTCACTTGCGATTCTACCATCAAGTTTTCCTGTTATCTTGAAGTATTTAGTTAGTGGAGAATACATATAAACCATAGAAAAATCTAAATGGTTTATACCATTAATTTGGTACAATTCCCTAACCTTCTTACTACTATCTAATAACAAAATCAAATTTTTATTGTTTAACCCTTTTTCCCATTGCTGACTTCTTAGGAATAGTGCTGGAACATTAAGCCCACGCTTAATCTCTTCCTCTTTAATGGGTTCCACCCAAGCATCCATACCAACCACAGCTTTTATTCTTTTATCCTGTAGGGCAGTAGTAACTGCTGCACCGCCTCCAGTTGAGTGTCCTATCAAACCAATTCTTGTTAGATAAAATTCACCTTTAAACATGGAATTTTTTTCACCTTACTTATAGGTGCATTAGCATAAGAATTTGACATTACTAAACTAGTGTGGCCTAAAACAAAATCAGGAAGAGCCATCAATTTTGAAACCCCTTTAGCTACTATATCCCCATCCTGTAGCCATGGAACTTGTTTAAACCCTTTAGTATCCTCTGCTGGGTACCATACTTGGAATTTTATTTTTCTGTTCTCGCCTAAATTATTACTGTATATAGCCTTTCTATTTCCGTCTACAACATCAAAAGATACCGTGCCTATTTTGTATTCACCTTTAGGAACAGGCATCTTATATACTGGAAATACTAAGGCTAAAATAGTTGATACTATTAAAAACAATATCATTAAACCTGTTATTATTCCTTTTACCCTCTTATGATTATTTAACTTATCAACACTAAAAACTCCTATAAATCCAAGTATGTACAATATAACATAAATAATTATCACCAAATATAAAGGATATAATTGCCATCTCTCTCCCTCTATAAATAAATCAAATACAAATATTAGAAATCCCAATATAGGCAGATATTTAACTATCTTTATCCTATTTAAATTACCTATTAATTCCAAAATCACAATAAATAAACCAATGAAAAACATAATACCTTCTAACAATCTCATAATAAACTAGCTTAACCTTATAAAGATTAAGCTAGTTTTCACCTCCAAATTCTACGTCTACTAATTTCAATGCCTCCTTTATGCAAGATTTAACCTATGTCCAGAGCTTCATACACATAGCTTGGTTCATTAAATGCTATATTTATTACATCATTAGTTAGAAGCCCAGTTTTGGAATTTATCTTGCACAAAACCACCTGATTGCTGCCTTGATTTGCTATTGCCAAGTAACCGCCATTATTCACAAGTGCTATATGTCTAGGCCAATCCCCAAAACATGAAAAGTCCCCAATCTTATTAATTTTTCCATATTTAAATACATGAAAAACTGCTATTGTATTTGCACCACGATTTGCTGCATAAATATATTTACCATCAGCCGACATACAAATAGATGAACCATAACTCTTTTCATGAAAATTCTCTGGAAGAGTGCATATGCTGTCAATTAATATCATTTTTCCATTATCACTTTTTACAATAAATATTTTATTCGAATACTCTGTAATAATATATAGGATTTCTTCATTATTACTTATAACAATATGCCTTGGACCTTCCCCTTTAGGAAGTACTAAATAGTCATTCTCAAGTAATTTCCCCTGTCTTATCTTATAACTATAAATAATATCAAGAGCAATATTTGCGCTATAAAGTATTGTTTCTAATTTATTAGAAACAACACAATGAGCACGAGTTATTTCAACCTTATTATCACCTTGCTTTATAAAACTTACAATATCCCCAAATCCATTTTCATCTACTCTTATTGTGAAAATATCACCACTTCCATAACATGCTCCCGCCAATACTCCATTCCCTGGCAAATAGGTTATATGGCATAGTAAGCCAGCCTTTATAATCTTTGTATCAATATGATCATATTCCTCTAAGTTCTTTTTAAACATATGAATATAACTATTCTCTTCGAACTCACTTATACCAAAAATATATTCTCTATATACACATAAATATGATGAATTTTCAATATCCTTTATCCACTTACTTTCTAAAATATTCCCATTGTCTATTTTAAAAATTCCGATAGATGGCACATTACCTAAGCCATATCCAGAAACATATAATTTCAAAGAACATGTTGTATTTGAAAGTCTATTCATAATACTCCACCATAGCCTCTTTTAAATTTCGTACTCCACCTCTTGGATCTTCCACATCCCCTACATATCTAGGAATCAAGTGTACATGCAAATGGTTTATGGTTTGCCCAGCATAAGCTCCTACATTTATGCCTATATTGTAACCTGCTGGTTCATATTGAACATCAAACATTTCTTTCACTTCATGCATAAGGCTGTATATAGCTTTAATCTCTTCTTCAGTTGCCTCAAAAAAATCAGCAAAATGCCTCTTTGGTATAATTAGACAATGTCCGTTATTTACTGGAAAATGATCTAGTATTGCATATGTAAACTTATTTTCTACTATTATTTCTGATTCACTGTAACCACAAAATATACATTGTGACATTATTCTATCTCCTTTTAATATATAGTTTAGCTTATTTAATTATACAACATATCAATGTAAGTATTTGAGTATTTAACAAAATTATCTGTAAATCGATTCCTTACTTTTACAATTATGCAAATTTAAATCACAGTAAAATCTATGTGCTATACTTCTTCCCCTTTCATGAACATGCAAAAAAAATAGCACTCTCAAAAAAAGTGCTACTACTAAATGTTATATCACAAAATTTTCTACAGTTTAAAATCCTTGACTAAAAAGCTTTTCTTTTGTAAATTGCCTTGGCATGCCTTTTATTAATGCCCATACTAAAACACAAGAAGCAATTTTGTCTAAAAAATTACTTGTGATTTTAGCAATAAAGGAAGCTACAAATATGTTGTTTCCAACCTCTTTAAGCCAAATAAATAAGAAATCTGTACCAGTACCGGTGAGCCCTCCATACACCCATATTCCTATAGGCGTTCCAATTAAAGGACAAACCACACTTAAAATCAAACCTGTGATTATAGCTGTTACTAAATTAAAGTTATATTTCCTAGCTATAAAACCCACTATTAATCCTACTGCCACATTTACAATTAAAAAAGGTATGTCTTTTGGGTTAAATATTATTCCGGTAATTATATTAGTTAATGCACCTACTGCAGCACCATACCATGGCCCAAAATATACTGCAATAAATATTGTTCCTATTGTATCTAAGTATAATGGCAATTTCAAACTTGAAGTAACTATTCCAAGTACAATGTTCAATGCAATACAAATGGCACAAAAAATCGTGATAAATAATTTTTTATCTCTCATACTTCCCCTCCTATTTTCAAATCTTTTCCTATATAATTATATAGGCAATCAATTAGTAAATCTAATTGATAATTTAAATGATTGAAGCTTTAACTATAGAGAAAACATATACCTATTCTTTGTGTTAAGTGCATTGGCTGATGATTATTCTATTGTAGATATTTTAGGAATAAATGAAATCCCTACCTGTACTATCTATAACTTGGTTGGACATCACCTTAGATACTCCTACTTTAAAGTAGAAGCTATATATTTTTTCCGATTATTTTCCCGATTTCTCCTAATGTAACCATAAGTGAATCAAATCTATCAGGTTTGATTGATTGCTGTCCGTCACATTTAGCATTCTGAGGATCATTATGAACTTCTATCATGAGCCCATCAGCACCAACGGCCATTGCTGCTTTTGACAAAGATTCTACTAACCACCACATCCCTGCTGAATGGCTTGGATCCACAATTATAGGGAGATGACTTAATTTTTTAATTACTGGAATTGCACTTAAATCTAAAGTGTTTCTTGTGTATGTTTCAAAGGTTCTTATTCCTCTTTCGCATAAAATTATGTTTTCATTTCCACCAGACATAATATATTCAGCAGACATCAGTAATTCTTCTATTGTTGCAGAAAGACCTCTTTTTAATAAAATTGGTTTTTTTGTTTTACCAATTTCTTTTAAAAGCTCAAAGTTCTGCATATTCCTTGCTCCTATCTGAATTATATCCACATCCTCTACAAATCTTTCGATCATATCAATTGACATAAGTTCACTTACTATTGGTAATCCTGTCTTTTCTCTCGCTTTCTTTAATAGTTCAAGCCCAGGAGCACCCATTCCCTGAAAGCTGTATGGTGATGTTCTAGGTTTAAAAGCACCACCTCTTAAGAATTTAGCCCCAGATCTTTTCACATCTTCTGCTATACTCAAAATTTGCTCTTCACTTTCAACAGAACATGGACCTGCCATAACTGTGAAATTATCTCCCCCTATGAATCTATCTAATACTTGAACGATGGTATCATCTGGGTGAAATAATCTATTTGCTTTCTTATATGGTTCTTGAACGTTCATAACTTTTTCTACATCCCTTAATGCTCTGATATGATCTTTTTCTATATCACTGATATCACCTATTAGTCCTAGTACAGTATATTTCTCTCCTTGGCTTCTATTAACAGCTACTCCTCTTACTTCAAAATATTTTATTATTTCCTCAATTTTCTCATTTTCTGTTCCTGGTTTCATAATAACTATCATAATAATTCCTCCTCTTATATTTTTTTCATGGGTTTTTATATAAAAAAAAGAAGACCCAGTTATGAGTCTTCTTTATACTACCAGTATATGCAAATAATTGTATAGGCTTGTACTTAACTAAACCCATATATTCACCAAATTATACCTATGTACTTTATACTCATTTAAAAAAAGATTATTTATTTTTTTGTAAGACAAAAAGCTGTAGTTATAATAAAAACTAAAGCTAAGATAAAGCCAATATTGTCCTACTAATAATCCTTTTTCAATAAAGTTTTCCATAGTTATTTCCTCCCGAAATTTATTTTAAAATTAATACAAGTTAATATAATTTCTACTTCTTTATTTTACTTGCATAGTTGCAAATGTTAATTATGAATATTTATGGAACGAATCTTGCAAGTATTAAAAATCATTCTACCACAGTATTTTCTAATGTCAAGCTAAACATATTTGAATTCATGCAATTTTATACTTTAATTGATTCATTATTTTCAATTTTGATTTTATTTATATAAGAAATAACTACGCCCTAATTAAGTTTATCTTTAGATTAATGTGTTATAATAAGGTAAGAAATACATTTATGAGATGGTTATATTAAAATTATTTTAAGGAGATGTTACTATGTCATGGTGTCCAAAATGTAAATATGAGTATCGTGAAGAATTTACACATTGCAGCGACTGTGGAAGTGAGTTAGTTGATGTGCTTCCAGCTGAAGCAGCTGAAAACGTAATAGAAGATGGTATTGAGGCCTTCCTTACATCAGTTACTCAGGATTTTGATGCAAAAATAATCGAATCTAAATTAACCGCTTTTGGTATACCTTCATTAAAAAAAACCGGAGGAGTTAACGGCATTTATGGTTTTACAGGCACTTCTAACATTGATATATACGTGCCCCATGAGTTCCTTGATAAAGCAAGGGCCTTAATTGATTTCCAACTTGAATAATTTTTTCTGGATTTTCTTCAATATAGTGAAAAATCAAAATAAAAATGTAGCTGATTACATTATTGTAACCAGCTACATTTACTTTGTTTCATGGACTAGTGAAAAAAATATATTCCTATATCCTAATATTATTATCTTATTTTATCCCTTTAACTTTTATAATATTTTGATAGGATGATATTAAAGGTATATTCAAACCATAGGCTTTAATTTCGTATTTTCTATTAATTGCCAATGCCCAATACAGGTTATCAGAATGCATTTTAAATTCTATTAAACTATTCATATCTTTAAATACCTTTATACTTCCATCTTCTATTTGTGTATAAATTAAATATGAATGAACATTATCATGTATTATTTCTCGTTTATTTACAATAGTTACTACATACGTATTTCTAAAAAAATGCGGAAAGAATATACTTATACCTAGCATTACAATAAGGGTAATTATTACTTTTTTAATTTTAAATTTTTTAAAAAAGTTATTTCTAAATTTATAAGGAATATTTTTCATCATAAAATCTCCTTAACTTAATAAATCCACTTACTTTAATTGTTACTCCTTTTTCTAGACATTAGAACATAATATGTGTAATTTAATTTAGTGTTTACTCTTTTTTTTATCTTTACCCTTGGCTGGTGGAGTCGGAACCTGAATTATTTCTTTGCCTTGACTTATAACTAAGTCTATTTTACCATCCTTTTCATAGGATGTATTTACCCCAGGTGTTTGAGAAATAACAATTCCCTTATCAATACTATCGCTATAACTATTTGTTATATTTCCAAGCAAAAATCCATTTTTAACAATTATCTGATTTGCAATATCTTGTGTAGTTCCCGTAAGTGATGGTACAAATTTCTTTTCCACTACAGGTATGACCTTTGGCATGGTAGTTTCTACAATTGTCTCTTGTATACTAGTATCCTTAGCACTAGACAGAAATTTCCCTAAAACGGAAATAAACATAACTAAAATAATTGATGCAATAATTATCATTGCCTTTTTATTCTTACTTAATTTATTTTTTGCAGTCACTACCGCATTACCTGTTTTCATCATTGTTTTTTCTTCTTCTAAATCTTTGCTCATAACTGTTGTGAAGTCATTTTCTATATCCGCAGCCTCGGTTTTATTCATAATCCTTGTAGCATCGCTAGGCACATTTTTCATATTAATTTTGAAGTTAGGATATTCCCTAATTGTCTTTAAAATATCTGCCATTTCCCCAGCCGTTTGGTATCTTTCAATAGGTTCCTTTTGCATAGCCCTGAGAATTACCGCATTTATATTTTCAGGTATTTCTGTAAAAATTTCCTTTGGCGGAACAACAGATTCTTGGATATGCATCATAGCAATGGAAATAGAACTTTCTGCATTATAAGGTACTTGCCCAGTTACCATTTCATACATTACAATACCTAAGGAATAAATGTCTGATCTACAATCCACAAAACTCCCTTTTGCTTGTTCTGGGGAAAAATAACGTACAGTGCCCATAATATTATTGGAGTTGGTTACGGTTCTTGAATCTGCAACTTTAGCTATTCCAAAATCCATAACTTTAACCATATTGTCTTCCATTATCATAATATTATCTGGTTTTATATCTCTATGGATTATATTGTTTTTGTGGGCACACTCAAGTGCTTTGGCTACTTGAAAAACAATATCTAAAGTCTTCTTATCGTCAATTCTACCATTTTCCTTTATTACTTGCTTTAATGTTTTTCCCTGAATATATTCCATAACTATAAAATTAATTTGTTTTTCTACACCAACATCGTGGACATTAACTATGTTTGGATGGGACAATCTGGCAACTGAAGTAGCTTCCCTCTTAAACCTTGCAACGAATTCTTCATCATTACTTAATTCTGCTTTTAATATCTTTACAGCAACAAATCTATTTAACAAATGGCACCTTGCTTTATAGACAGTTCCCATGCCACCTTCGCCAATTTTCTCTAATAATTCATATCTATTTAAAAGTAAGGTTCCTATCATATTTTTTTCCTCCTTAAAGACTGGTAACATGTACATTATACCATAGCTTATAAACCTATTATTAGAAATATCTTTGGTAACTTACCTAGGAAGTCATAATTAATCCACTTAATTTTTTTAGGTCAAATATATTTTTTTAAAGGCAACCCCTTAATTAATTAAGAATTTATTATAATTCACCTAATTTATTATGTATATTTTCATATTATGTTTAATTTATTTGTTTCTATGTTATAATTCTTTTAATAATATTATAAAGAGGTGAGCATTATGGATAACATTGATATCAAAATAATTAAACTATTGCAGCAAAATTCTAGAGTAACTGCTTCTGAAATTAGTAGCAAAATTAATCTATCTGTACCTGCAGTTGGTGATAGGTTAAAAAAACTCGATGCCAGCGGTATTATTGAAAAGTACACTATTATATTAAATGCTAAAAAAATGAATAAGCATCTTATGATAATAATGTTTGTATCCTTGGAATCACCTAAATTTACAGAACCTTTTATTAATATAGTTCAGTTAGATGATGAAATTGTAGAGTGTCACTACCTTGCTGGTGATTTCGATTATGCACTAAAAATTATTACGGAAAGTACAGGAAGTTTAGAAAGACTTTTAAATAAAATAAAAAATATCCCAGGAGTTCAAAAAACTAAAACTAATGTTTCTCTTTCCACAATAAAAAATCTTCATTCTATTATACCAAGTGAAATTATTGAGTAAACTTTTATTTAATTAGGCATTAGGAAAAATGAACTGCATATATTGCACATGAAACAAGGAGGATAATAAATGAAAAAGGTACAAATAGAAAGTGATAATGATGTAAGTAAGATGAGGACAAACAATTTACAAGCAAAAAATGAAAATCACCCTAATTTATTTAAAGATATATTCCCTTACTCAGAAATTCCAAAGATAACTTTTGGAAGTCAGCAGATTCCAATGTTTGTACCTGATGACATTTGGATTACCGATACTACATTTAGAGATGGGCAACAGGCCATGGATACATATTCTGAGGATCAAATAGTTAAAATATTTGATTATCTACACGAACTTGATAACAATTCAGGAATAATTAGACAAACCGAATTCTTTTTATATACTGAAAAGGATAGAAATGCTGCTCGCATATGTTTAGAAAGAGGATATAAATATCCAGAGGTAACTTCTTGGATAAGAGCTAACAAGGAAGATTTTAAGTTAGTTCTAGACATGGGGCTAAAAGAAACAGGAATGCTTATGTCTTGTTCAGATTATCATATATTCAAAAAATTGAATAAAACAAGACAAGAAGCTATGGATTTGTATGTGTCACTTGCACAGGAGGCTCTAGAAAACGGAATAATTCCAAGATGTCATCTTGAAGATATAACCAGGGCAGATTTTTTTGGATTTGTAGTTCCGCTAGCACAAAAGCTTATGGAACTTTCCAAGAAATTTGGTATCAAGATAAAAATTAGGGCATGTGATACCTTAGGGCTAGGATTACCTTACTCTGGAACACAGCTACCAAGAAGCGTAGCACATATCATACATGGACTTAGAGTTTATGCTGGTGTTCCTTCTGATTGTCTTGAGTGGCATGGACATAATGACTTTTATAATGTAGTCTCAAATGCCACTACAGCATGGCTTCATGGATGTAGTTCTATCAATACCTCTCTTTTTGGCATTGGTGAGAGAACAGGTAACTGCCCGCTGGAAGCAATGATTATAGAGTATGGTCAATTAAAAGGAAATACAAAAGCTATGGACCTAAAACTTATAAGTGAAATTGGTAAATATTTTGAAGGTGAGTTTAAATATAGCATCCCCCCTAGAACACCATATGTGGGTAGTGAATTCAACGTTACGAGGGCTGGCATACATGCGGATGGAATATTAAAAGATGAAGAAATATATAATATTTTTGATACTGAAAAAATATTAGGTAGACCAATTGTTGTGGCAGTTAATGAACATTCAGGACATGCAGGCATCGCCGCTTGGGTTAATACTTATTTTAGATTAAAAGGAATAGATAAGATAGATAAAAAAGACCACAGAATTAATGCTATAAAAGACTGGGTAGATAATCAATATGAGACTGGTAGGACTACTGTTATGATAAGTGAAGAACTAGAAGTAATTTCAAAAAAAGTCATTCCAGAACTCAGCTTAAAATCACAAAACACTAAAGCTTGTTAATACTTATCAAATGCGAAAAAAACGGAGGAATATTATGGCATATACAGTTGCACAAAAAATAATAAAAGCTCATTTAGTTAAGGGCGAAATGAATCTCGATAGTGAAATTGCAATAAAAATAGATCAAACCCTAACCCAAGATTCTACAGGAACAATGGCCTATCTTCAATTTGAAGCCATGGGTATTGATAGTGTCCAAACTAAAAAATCCGTTGCATATATAGACCATAATATTTTGCAAACGGGTCCTGAAAATGCAGATGACCATTTATATATACAGACAGTTGCAAAAAAACACGGCATATATTTTTCTAAAACGGGAAACGGTATTTGTCATCAAGTTCACCTAGAAAGATTCGCAGTACCAGGTGAAACGTTACTTGGTTCGGATAGTCATACCCCTACCTGTGGAGGCATTGGGATGCTTGCTATTGGTGCGGGTGGACTAGATGTGGCTGTTGCCATGGGTGGCGGAGAATATTATATAACAATGCCTAAAATTGTAAAGGTAGATTTAGTGGGAAAACTTAAACCTTGGGTTTCGGCAAAGGATATTATTTTGGAAATATTAAGGCGTTTAACTGTTAAGGGTGGAGTTAATAAAATATTTGAATATGCAGGCGAAGGGCTAAAAACTCTAAGCGTACCAGAAAGAGCAACCATTACAAACATGGGTGCAGAGCTTGGAGCTACAACTTCAATTTTCCCCAGTGATGAAATAACCCATGAATTTTTAAAAGCACAAGATAGAGAGCGTGATTATGTAAAACTTATAGCAGACGCAGGGGCAGTATATGACGAGATAATAGAAGTAGATTTGTGTTTAATTGAACCTCTTATTGCTTGTCCTCATAGTCCAGACAATGTAGTTCTTGCCTCATCACTAAAAGGTATAAAGGTTGACCAAGTGTTAATAGGAAGTTGTACAAATTCATCTTATGTTGATATGATGAAAGTATCAAAAATACTTAAAGGTAAAACTATACCTGAGGAAGTATCCCTTTCTATTGCCCCGGGTTCCAAACAGGTTTTAAGTATGCTTTCTAAAAATGGTGGACTTTCTGATATGATTGATGCTGGTGCAAGAATTTTAGAAAGTGCATGTGGCCCATGTATAGGAATGGGTCAATCACCATCAACAGATGCGGTATCACTAAGAACCTTTAATAGAAACTTTAAAGGAAGATCTGGAACGGTATCCGCTAATGTTTATATTGTGAGCCCAGAAGTTGCGGTTGCATCTGCACTTACAGGATATATAACTGACCCTAGAGATCTTGGAGATGCTATTACAGTGCCACTACCAGAAAAATTCACAATTAACGATAATTTAATAATAACCCCAGCAAGCGCTGGCGAAGATATTATTGTAAAAAGAGGTCCTAATATTAAACCCTTCCCTAAGGCTACAGAATTAAAAGGAAATGTAATGGGCAAAGTTTTGACCAAACTTGTGGATAACATTACCACCGATGATATAATGCCATCCAATGCTAAACTTCTTCCCTTTAGATCTAATATTCCATATTTAGCAGAATTCTGTTTAACTCCATGTGACGCAAATTTCCCTGCTAAAGCTAAAGAATACCACGGTGGAATTATAGTTGCAGGTTCAAATTATGGTCAAGGATCAAGTCGCGAACATGCGGCATTAGCCCCTCTTTATTTAGGTATTAAGGTTGTTATAGCGAAATCTTTTGCAAGAATTCATAAGGCTAATTTAATTAATAATGCTATAATACCGTTGGTATTCGACAACGCTAATGACTATGAAAATATAGATGAGATGGATGAATTAAACATTGAAGATGCTGGAGTTCAACTTGAAAGTGGTATTGTTATTGTACGTAATATAACAAAGGGAATTACTTATAAAACTCTACCTGAAGTATCACAAAGAGAAAGTGACATGCTTATATACGGCGGATTAATAAATATCATGAAAAATAAGAAAAAGGCAGGTGCGTAAAAGCATGAAATACAATTTTACACTTATACCAGGCGATGGCATTGGCCCTGAAGTAACCTCGGCTGCAGTTAAAATAATAGAAGCAAGTGGGGTCCAAATTAATTGGGAAATAGTACGTATGGGTGCAGAAGTTATAGAAGAATTTCATACACCTTTCCCTGACTACGTTTTAGAAAGTATTAAAAAAAATAAGATCGCTCTTAAAGGACCTGTAACTACCCCAGTTGGCAAGGGCTTTAAAAGTGTAAATGTTACCTTAAGACAGGAACTAAATCTTTACGCTAATATAAGGCCTATAAAAACCTATGAAGGTGTACCATCAAGATTTAAAGATGTAGATTTAATAATAGTAAGAGAAAATAGCGAAGATTTATATGCAGGAATAGAGCATATGGTTACACCGGATATTGCAGAGAGCATAAAGATTATAAGCAAGAAAGCTAGTGATAGAATAGTAGAATATGCTTTTAAACTGGCAAAAGAGCAAAATAGAAAAGAAGTACTAGCCGTTCACAAAGCTAATATTATGAAGCTTTCCGATGGATTATTCTTGAAATGTGCAAGAAATATAGCATCATTGCACAAAGATATAGCCTTTGGCGATGTTATAGTTGATGCTATGAGCATGAAACTTGTGATGAATCCTGAAAAATACGATGTGCTTGTAATGCCTAACCTATACGGAGATATTCTATCCGATATGGCAGCCGGTCTAATTGGTGGACTAGGTCTAGTACCAGGTGCAAATATTGGAGAAGAAGGCGCTGTCTTTGAACCAGCACATGGATCAGCTCCAGATATAGCAGGCCAAAATATAGCAAACCCCACTGCCTGTATTTTATCTGGTGTTATGCTACTAAGATATATAGGCGAAACAGAAGCGGCGAATATTATTGAGACCGCTGTGGAAGCTGTTTTAAAAGAAGGTAAACATTTAACTTGCGATTTAGGTGGTAATACAGGAACCCGCGAGTTCGCCGAAGTTATCATAGCAAAAATGGGAAAATAAAAGTGCCATCCACGTGGCAAGTGGCAAGTTCATATTTTTAACGGTACTATTTTTCAAATTCCATAAGCCCCCCTCTATCTCTGGTAGAGTGGGGCTTCATATTGTCAATTAATTAAATAAGTAATCACCGATTTATTTGTTAATCCTAAATGTTCAGGAAATTCATTATTTCGCCTTGATAAAATTGCAAAGTATCCTTCTTCCTCAAAATTTTCTTCCTTAATTGCATTATTAAAACCCAATCCCATTATTAATTCATCGTACAGGTCCTTGTAACTTATTACATCATCTGTCACTAGATGAAAAATGCCCTTTAAGTTATGATCAATTATGTAAGATAGTTTTTTTGCTATAACTACATCGGTAATGGTATTTAAGATTAATTTTGGATAAACAATTATTCTTTCATTATTTCTAAGTGATTTTAATAGTTCTTTCATTCTTTGAGAATCTTTTCCCCAAACTTGTGGGAGTCTCAATATGCAAGCACTATCATGTAAAATCCCAGTAATCTTTTTCTCACATTCTATTTTAAATTGTCCATATTCAGTACAAGAACTTGGCAAATCATCTTCATAATGAGGTTTGCTTAAGTCATTATCAAAAACATTTGTAGTAGAACAAAAATATAATCTACCTTTACTTTTCTTTAGATATTCAGCAATTCTTGTATGTAAAATCAACTGTTTATCATAATTCCCTCTTAAACATGATATTATAATTTCAGGTTTTAAAGTGTTCACTATACTATTTATGTTATCTAAATCTTCAATATTCAGTTTAAACATTCTATTTTGATTCAATAGAATTGAGCTTTCAAAATATGTTGCATAAGTCTCAAATCCCTTAGATTTATTTAATTCAGTAATTATTGCCTTTCCTACAAATCCACTTCCACCTATTACTAAAACCTTGTGCATAAAAATCCCCCCATAGTATTATTTTTGAATTGAAACCATCCTTTATTATTTAATTAATTTTATACTATCACATTTACATTGCTTAATTAGGGGAATACTGTCACATTGAAAATTGTAATGACGCCACCCTATTAAATATCTATCCAAATATCTGATTATTTTTTAATTATTTGGCATTCATGCAAGTTAGATAATATTACTTTAATAATGGCGTAAATTGGAACAACAGCAAAAGCTGCTAAAGGTCCTCCTACTGCAATCGCACCTATTACTAAGAAGATGTCCGTTAAAGGGTGAATTTCCATTGCATGAGACATAATTGCAGGAACAACAACCCTCCCTTTTAATGTCTGCACAATCATGAATACAATTACAAGTTTTCCTGTCATAACAAATCCCATACTCAAAGCAATAATAAGAGGAATAATCATTGCGATAAAGAAACCTACAAAAGGAATAAACGCCAATATAAAAGTTATGGAGGAGAAAAGTAGAGCATTGGGAATTCCTATAATTTTATAGCCAATAAATATCATAATGGATAAAGCAAGAGCCACTTTTGATTGACCTGTAACATAAGCGCCCAAAACCTCATCGCTATCAGAAAGACTTTTTGATACAACTTTTTTATATTTTCCAGGAATTATGCACACAATTTTATCTTTAAATTTAGGGCCATCTTTAAGCAAATAAAATAGTGTTAGCAACATAAGAAATAGTGATGAAAAAGTATGTAGTACATATTTTACTGCGAACATAAGGTTATAAACCAAATCCTTGGTATAAATATTAGCTATATTAGTAAATGCTCTATTAACCTGCCGTGCAGGTATATATTTATATATTTTATTCATTAATCCATTATAAGAGGTTTGATTTTTAACAATACTGATTAGTTCTTCTATTGTTCCATGGAACTGAGTTGCAATATAATTACTAAAAAAAGTTATAGCCCCTGTAGCAATGAATAGTCCCAGTATTAGTGTTAACAAGGCTGAGGCGCTTGGCCTTAATCCATTTTTCATGAAAGCTGTATTTATTGGTTTTATAATATAAAACAAAAATACAGAAAATATAAAAGGGATTAAAAAGGACTTGACAAGTATTCTTATAATCCTATGAATAAAAAACATCTTACCGAAAAGAAGTATGCTCAAAAAAACCAAATTAATAATCAATAACTTTTTTAGTATGTTATCTTTAAACATATCTACCACTTCCTAAGCTTTAGTACGTACAATATAGTTTTATCATCTAGGTACGCACTTATTCATAAATATCCCATTAATTTCGTGCAGCCTACGTGGCAAGTGGCAAATTTAAATACTTCTTCTTTTTTTGCAAGAAATCTTATTAATGTGGAATACTAACTTGAGCTTATCTTTTAGTAATTTAAATATAACTAACGAAAAATAGGAGGTAGCAACAGCTACTTAAAACTATGACAAAGTATGAATAATAGTGATAAA